>DFOW01000001.1 GCA_002376885.1 Patescibacteria group bacterium UBA3531
TCGATTCCCCGTGGGATCACAAATTGAAACTTCTTCGGAAGTTAGCACCAGAGCGCGCCTGCGGCGCGAAATATAGGGAGACAGAATACGCTGCTGCGCAGCCACGAAATCACTCGGAGGCGCGACCGGCAGGCGCGCGGACTTGTCCTTGTTTTAAATATCTAAAATACATATGTCCAAACCAAAATATTTTCTCTACGCTCGCAAGAGTACCGAGGATGATGATAAGCAAGTCATGAGTATTGAAGCGCAACTCTTTGAGCTTCGTGAATTTGCTCGCAAAGAAGATCTTGAAATTGTTGAGACATTTCAAGAGTCAAAAAGCGCAAAAACTCCAGGGAGAAGCGTTTTTAATAAAATGATGGCGAAGATTGAGGAGATGGAGAATGTGGGTATTCTCGCATGGCATCCAGACAGACTTGCGAGAAATAGCGTAGATGGTGGTCGCATCATTTATCTTGTTGATCAGAAGAAAATCACATCTTTGCGCTTTCCGACGTTTTGGTTTGAACCTACCCCGCAGGGGTTGTTTATGTTGCAAGTGGCGTTCGGCCAGTCGAAGTATTACTCCGACAACTTGGCGGAGAACACCAAGCGAGGTATGCGCCAAAAAGTACGGCGAGGAGAGTGGCTCACAAAAGCGCCATTTGGGTATGTGAATAATCCTAAAACTCGTAATATTGAACCACATCCCACTCATTCCAAGATTATTGTTCGCGCATATCGAGAGTATGCAAAAGGAACGCACACTCTCGTATCTCTCGCCGACTTTTTGGCTCTCCACGGAGTAACTACTTCCAAAGGTACGCCACTTGGCAAAGCTTCCATCAAACGAATGCTCACAAATAGAGCTTACTTGGGTTTTGTAAAGCATAAAGAAGAATGGTTTGAAGGAAGCTTTACGCCAATTATTTCCCCGAAATTGTTTGAAGCCGTACAAAAGGTACTTGCGACAAGAGAAAGACCACGCAAACCAAAAGCGAGTCATAATTTTCCTTTCACTGGGATTTTTCGCTGTGGAGAGTGCGAGAGCATGATCACTGCACAATGGGCTACAGGAAAAAGCGGTGGCAGGTATCGCTACTATCGCTGTACGAAAAAGAAAGGAACATGTGGTCAGGGATATTTGCGAGAGGACACTCTTGTCTTTCAGATAAAGGAACGTCTTCAATCAATTTCACTTTGCGATGAGGATACGGATTATATGCTCAAAAAGGTTGAGGAGTTTGAGCAAGAGAAAAATCACTCATCGCAAAGTTACATTCAAAATCTTTCTGAAAAACACAAAGCAAGCGAGGAGAAATTGGATAAGCTCGTATCAATGTATCTTGATGGTGATATACCAAAGCAATTGTACATCAAGAAAAAGGACGAGCTTATGCGAGAGAAGCTTGCTTTGAAAGAAAAGATGAAAGACTTTGAATGTAAGGGAAATAATTGGGTCGAACCCCTGCGGGAGTGGATTTTAGATACGAAACAAGCCAACTTTTTGACATCATCCGCAGATTTAGAGGAAATCAGCTCCTTCGTCAAAAAGATTGGAACGAACCCTTCGGTTCGTGACAAATCCGCGCGCTTCGGCGCGTCGGGTCCATCTCAATTCGTTGCGAAGCAACGCGCGGTAAAAAAAGTTCTAAATTGTGACCCTACCGGGATTTGAACCCGGGTTTCAAGGATGAGAACCTTGCGTCCTAGACCAGGCTAGACGATAGGGCCATTAGTTTAGACTATACTAATTTTTTTAGTATGTCTTCCTTCTTGCTTCGTGAAAGCTTTAGTTCTTTCTCTCTTTCTCGTGCTTCTTTTGCGGTAGGATATTCTTCAAAATAGATTAACTTGTAGGGAGTTCTAAATTTTGTCGAAGTTACCTTTCCTTTGTTGTGTTGCGTAACTCTTTTATCCAGGTTGCCTGTAGAACCAACATACACCCAATTTTCACGAAGACTTTTTATAAGGTATACGCAGTACATAATTATGCAGACCCCAGGCTACCTGCCTGTCGGCAGACAGGGACGATAGGGCCCTGTTGCAAATGGCTTCGCCTTGCAAGCGGGTAAACCATTAAACGTAGTTGAGTATAGCGTATTATCTAAAGAAAGTTTACCCCCACAACTCTTGCCACCAATCCCATGTTTGGCCAATGATAGCAACCATCACATAAAGTGGTGAGAGCAAAACAAATAATATTTTTTTAAATAATTTAACGAAATCCATTCGGTGTGATCAGTAATTGAGCGATAGAAAAACAGCGCAAGACGCTGTGTGGGCACTCCTTCAAAACAGCCGTGTACCGCTAGTATAGTAGCAAAAAAAATCTGTAACGTAAATATTTTAAAAAAGAAAAAGCAGCACATGTAGTGCTGCTTGGAGTGTGGTCGGGTGGGGCCCGTAGTGTCAAGGGCTCGGCTCTGGCTCTGGGGGAGCGAGAAAGCACGGTAACCTATGACGAGAGGTAGCGACGGACCCCACCCGAGGAATTTGTTCCGGGGGAAATATAACAAATAATTAAAATATTGACAATAACACCATAAGCTTGAAAAACTACAATAAAGAGGCATAGTGTTATATAGAAGGACTAATACGGGGGATCACATGGTGTACAGCCCTAAAACGCACAAACCGCCCAAGGAAACGGCAATGCCCAAGGAGGGGAGTGGCAGGAAGGAGCCGATCACCAAGCGCGGCGAAGAACTCAAGGAGGAGATGGACGCACTGGTCGACGAGATCGACGAGGTTCTCGAGGAGAATGCCGAGCAGTTCGTCCAGAACTACACCCAGCGCGGGGGTGAGTAGTCTCCAGGCGCATCAGGGGCCCCAGGACAGCGATCCTGGGGCCTCTCTCCTTATGATACAATGTCATTCATGGAAGAAATCTTCTTTGTTTTAGCGGGAATTTTAGGGGGAGTTTTGGGGGCCGGTGCCGTCGGCTATTTATTTATACGAAATCAAAAAGGAGACAATAAAGAGGAAGGAAGCCTTTTATTGCAACAATTAAATGAGCTATCACGTACACTTGATACAAAACTAGGAGAGTCAGATAAAAAGATTCAAGAGGCAACCCACCGGCAATTTACCGAATCAAAAAACATGATTCGGGACATCACCGAAGAGCTTACGAGCATAAAAGAAACTAATAAACAGGTTGTCTCTTTTGCCGATCAGTTACAAAAACTGCAAGACGTTCTTCAAAACCCAAAACAAAGAGGAATTTTGGGTGAATATTATCTTGAATCAGTGTTACAAAATGTTCTTCCAACAGGAAGTTTTAAAATGCAGTATCCGTTTAAAAATGGAGACATTGTTGATGCAGTAGTAATTGTAAAAGAGAAGATTGTTCCTGTGGACTCAAAATTTTCACTCGAAAACTATAACCGAATGGCAGGGTTACCCAATGGAGAAGAAAAGGAAAAGGTTCGGAAGCTCTTTTTAAATGACTTAAAGTTAAGAATCCAAGAGACTTCAAAATATATAAAGCCAGAAGAGGGAACAACCGACTTTGCTTTTATGTTTATCCCGTCAGAGGGGATTTATTATGACCTTCTAGCGAATCAAGTAGGAGCAGGCGACGAAAGCATTATGCAACGTGCCGCCCGGGAGTATAAGGTAATTATTGTTTCTCCAACTTCATTTTTGGCGTATCTCCAGACGGTTCTCCAAGGACTCAATGCCATGGAGATTGAAGAGAAGGCAAAAGACATTATTAAAAATGTTGGAAAGCTCCGTCGTCATATTGATAAGTATGAGGAGTATCATAGAAAGCTCGGTAACTCGCTTGCCACAACGGTAAACCAATACAACTTCTCCAGAAAGGAACTTGGAAAAGTAGATAAAGATGTCCTAAAAATCACAGGAGAATCTTCTGACATAGAAGTAGAGCTTTTAGAGCGCCCCGACACCGAGGAATAAAAGTAAGAAAAATTAAAAAAAGGGGCCCCAGAGGACTCCGGCAGCGCTCCCTAGGCTACCTTCGTCCTCTGGGGCTTGGTCCGTGGCCTAGTGCCCGGTTCCTACGTGCACGCCACTCCGTGTGGCGACCACGAACCCACCTCGCGCTCTGTTCTTAGTATATTCTTGTTATCTTTTTCTTTCAATAGAAAAAACCCAGAGGAAGTCCGACTACCTCTGGGCTGCCTCTCTTCCCTCCGAAGGGGGTGTTCAAGGACTTGTATCGATTGCCGTAAATGCAGCTGGGTCGGACTTGCTACATACCTGCTCGGACCCTCCATCCAGGCCCCGAACGTCGGGTCCTGGTGATCACAAGTAGGGTCACCTGCTCTCGATAGAGGCCTACTATACGCCAAACAGGGGTTTGTAGTCAAATCCCTTGATTTTTCCACGTATTTAGGTAGTATTAGAGGCCATGAATTTTGCTGTTATAGAAACAGGAGGCAAGCAGTACGTGGTAGCACCAGGTGCTTCTTTATCTGTTGAAAAGCTTCCTAAGGCTAAAGAGGGGGGTAAAATTACCTTCGATAAAGTGCTTTTGCTCTCAGATGGAAAATCGGTAAAAGTTGGAGCTCCCTACGTATCAGGAGCAAAGGTAGAGGCAGAGGTTACTGAAATGGGACGAGGCAAAAAAGTTACTGTTTTGAAATATAAACGAAAGGTACGGTACCGAGTTAAAAAAGGTCACCGGCAACCATTTACTAAAATCAAAGTAGCAGGAGGAAAAGAAGCAAAACCAAAAACAACTACAAAAAAAGCCACAACCAAGAAAACAACCACAAAAAAGACCACCAAAAAAGTAGCAAAAAAATAGCCCCTGGATGTGGGGTTATTTTTTTATCCTCTATTCTTTAATGCATTTTTGAGAGTATCGGAGTCTGAGTATTCAAGTTCTGTTCCTGTCGAGAGTCCTCGTCCAAGAAGTGTTACTTTACTTGATAGGGAAGAGAGTTCTTTTTTTAAGTATTCTGCAGTATGGTCTCCATCCATGTGGGCCGCAAGAGCAACAATAACTTCATCCATTTTTTTACGCCCCAACAAACTCTTTAAATGCTTAATACGCACGCGCTTTTCAGGTTCTTTCTCAAGAACGGGCACAAGCCCTCCAAGTACAAAATAGTGACCCTTATAGGTGTCAGTTTTTTCTATATTTTCTAGGTCTGCATCTTTTTCAACAATCAAAAGGGTTGCCTCTCTATTCTCGTCAATACAATACATGCACGTGCCCTTTTTGTCGTTTTCGTGCCGTGGCGCATAAAAACGCTTGCAGTCGCTACATTGGAGCACAGAACCACGCAAGTTCTTCATGCTTTCAGTAAGATCATTTAGATACGAGTTATCTTTATGAATAAGGTAGTACACAAAACGCCTGGCTTGGCGAGGGCCAACTCCAGGGAACTTTTTAAAGAGTTCTGTTAATTTCTCAATCTGATCGTCTGACATTTAAAATTCGCTCAGGTTATTTTTTTCAATACTGGTAAATGAGGCTCGTTTTTCATCAAAGTAGAGATCGATTTCTCCGGTCGGTCCGTTACGGTGTTTAGCAATAATAATTTTTGCAATATTATTCTTTTCTGCTTCCTCGTTAAATTTATCTTCTCGGTGAATAAACATCACCACATCGGCATCTTGCTCAATTGATCCAGAGTCGCGAAGGTCAGAAAGCCTTGGTTGTCCACGCCTTTGTTCAACAGCACGAGAAAGCTGTGAGATGGCAAGTACCGGTACATCAAGCTCACGAGCGAGCCCTTTTAGAGACCTGGAGATTTCGGTCACTTGCTGCACCAAAGAGTCACTATTTTTATTGGGAACCATGAGCTGCAAATAGTCGACAATAATAAGTTTTAAGTCGTGTTCACTCTTAAGGCGTCTTGCCATGGCACGCATTTTAATAATATTGTTGCTTGCTTCGTCATCAATAAAAATAGGGGCACGAGAGAGTCTGTCGAGCGCCTCACTAATTTGTGTAAAATCGCTGTCATTGTTTATTTGTCCGGTTCGGAGCTTCCATGAGTCTACATGCGCTTCTCCTGCAAGCATACGGTCTACAAGCTGTTGCGAGCTCATTTCAAGAGAGAAGACCCCCACGGTGTTTCCATGTTTGGTGGCAGTTTGCCTGGCAATATCAAGAGCAAGGGAGGTTTTACCCATAGAAGGACGTGCTGCCAAAATAATAAGATCTGATTTTTGGAGCCCTGCAAGTTTTGCGTCGAGTTCACTGTAGCCAGTCTCTACACCTCTAATTTCTCCTTTTGATTTGTGCAGTTTATCCAACCGTTCCCATGCCTCAGAGAGTCCGTCCTTCAGTGAAATAAACTTTTGTTTTAACGAAACATTTTTAATACCAAAGATTCTTTTTTCTGCTTTATCAAAAATCTCATCAATCTCATCTTCTCCGTCATAACCCATTTCAAGAACATCTTCAGCAGATTCTATAAGATGTCGGAGTGCAGCCTTCCTCTCAACAATGTGTCCGTAGTGCTTGAGGTTAGACGCAGAAGGGACTAATTCAACAAGGGAACTTAAATAACTTGCACCACCAATTTGCTCTAATTGCTTTTTATCTTTAAGACGTGCGGAGAGTGACAAAAGATCAATAGGGTCACTTTTAGTGTGGAGCTCAAGCATAGTGCGGAAGATGAGCTTATGTTTTTCTGCATAAAAAGAATCCTCACTAATGTGATCAATAATGTCATCCATTCCTTGGGGTTTGAGCATGAGTGAGCCCAGGAGCGCTTGCTCTGCCTCTACATCTTGAGGAGGAAGACGAAGTGTTGTTTTTTTAGAGTATTCCTCTGCCATGGATAGATTTTACCATAGCAGGCAAGGACCCTTTGTTGGGCAAAAAATAGCAAAATGTGGCTAAGATGGGGATAGTATGCTAACCTTGCCCTCAGGAGGAAATAGATGAGTCATCGAAGCGATTCCGCGGATGCTCTGGAAAAGAAACGGGACACTCTCTTGAGTGAGATTGAGAAATATCCTCTCGAGATCACTTCTCCGGAGGGGATTCCCAAGGAGGAGCGATTCCGGGCAGTCATTTGGAGCGAGGAAGACCTCGACAAGCTCATTCAGCAACTGCGCGCAGATTCCGTGAGCGCACAAGAGGCTCTGAACGAGTCTCTGGTACGCTAATCAGGCACCACTTACAACAGGTAGGGAGGTGCCTGTTGTGTTTTTTAAACCAAGCAAAAACACCTGCGGACGCTCCCAAACGTGGTTTCTTGGAGGATTGCATATTCCTAATGCAGCTGTATAGAAATAAGAAATGCCCCGATGTATTTCTACAAGGGGGCACGCTGCTCGAGACTTAAAGGCGCTCGAGCGGGACCTTTTTGTGAGGAGCGTTTGAAGGTAGCTTCTCGTAAACCTAGATGCCGCTGAACAGGTCGAGGAGCTTCTGGTGCTGCCCCTCCCGTGCCTGGGTGCACAGGTCGAGGATCTCATCGAGATCCTTTTCGGACGGGCCGTCTTCCCCCAGCTCCACGAGTCGCGCAAGAGCACGCTCCATGATCTGGACGTTCTCGTTCTCGAGGAACTGCCTGTGTGAAAGGAAGTTCCCGCGAGGAACACGACTATCTCCATCCAGGAGATCGTCGAACGTGACGTTCAGCCCCCAGAGAGGCGGATGGAACCAGTCCCTGTCCCTGTGGTGCTTCGCGGCGTAGACCGACGAGTACACGTAGGAGAGCTGGAAGTAGCACTCCACCTGACTCGCGATCTCACGCACGCTCTCGTTGGCGAGAGCCCTCTGGAAGAGATCCTTCAGGTACGCATCGTCCTGCACCCTGTAGAGCCAACGACTGTGCTCGCTATGCGAGCTTCGGGAATAGTACGACTCGTTCTCGGGGTAGGGCCACTCGGCGTTGGCAACCTCCGAGAGCCATGCTCCCACATCCTCCTTGTCGGAGGCGTTGGGACGCACCTCCTCTTCCACGAGCTCGATGAGCGTCTTGAAGAGGTTCTCATTGGTCGCGAGAGCAACCCAGAAGGAGCGTTCTGCTCCCGCTCGGCGACCCATCATGACCGCCTGATGAACGAGACCGAAGTCTTTGCCGAATTCGTCTGACATCTGTGAAGAACTCCTTGCAACATGCCCTAAAAAAGACGCGCTGCTAGTTTTGTGTGGTTACTTACATTTCACCACAACCATAAATAGTCTACCACAAGATAGGTTATTTGTCAATATTTTAGATATGACGGTAATAGAACAGTCTAGAGGCTCTTGAAAACGATAGGGCCTTTCTCTCCATCTTCAACAATAAAGCCCTTTTCGTTTATTTCATCACGCAAGTGATCTGCGCCATTCCAGTTTCCGTCATTCCTAAATTCTTCCCGTTTTTTTACAAGTTCCTTGATTGAAGAGGGGACAGAAACAGGCCGAGTCTCTTCTTTTAGGTTTAGTCCAAAAATAGTGTCATAGGTTATTAAAAGAGAAAGCTTTTCTTTTGGGGTAAGATCTTTATCTTTTAGAGTGTCCCACAATACAGCAAGCGCTGCAGGAGTGTTGAGGTCATCGTTTATCGCAAGCGTAAAACGTTTTTTCCAATCTGGTTTTGGTGGGGTGGTGATAAAAAAGTTTTTAATCTGATCAAAAACAGTTCCAGTATGAACTTGTGCTGTAAGCCTCCGGATCTCTAAAATAAGGTTTGTGTATGCTTGCTCCGCTCCTTTAAGTGCTTGCCACGTAAAGTTAATGGGTGACCGGTAGTGTGCTCCCAACATAAAATATCGGAAGGCAATGGGTGTGGTGCCTCTATCTTCCAAATCTCTGACCGTGAACATGTTTCCCAGTGATTTTGCCATTCTTTCTTCATCTATGGTCATAAAACCATTGTGGAGCCAGTAATTTACTGTTTCTCTTCCAACAAGCGCTTCGTTTTGTGCAATTTCGTTTGTATGGTGTACGGGCTTATGATCAATTCCTCCTGTATGAATATCAAAAGGGAATCCTAAATATTTTTTACTCATGGCACTACATTCAATGTGCCATCCAGGGAAGCCGGTACCCCAAGGCGAGTCCCACTCCATGTGGCGATTCTCTTCTTTTTTTGAAAACTTCCACAGAGCAAAATCAGTTGGATTCTTTTTCTCTAGATTTTTTTCGACACGTGCGCCTTCTTTTAAGGATTCAAGATTAAGATTAGCGAGTTTTCCATAATCTTTTAGTTTGCTTGTGTCAAAATAAATTCCGTTACTTGTTTTGTAGGTAAAACCGGCACCCTCGAGCTTTTGGATCATAACAATTTGCTCGTCAATATGATCAGTTGCTCGTGGATATTTGTTAGGGGGGAGAAGGTTTAGTTTTTTTGAATCTTCTATAAAAAAATCAGTGTATTCTTTGCTGATATCTTGTGCTTTTTTATTGTCTTTTTTGGCTCGGCGCTCTAACTTATCTTCTCCTTGATCGGCATCATCAGTTAAGTGCCCAACATCAGTAATATTTATAATGTGTTTTGTAGTAAACCCGTTAAAGTGGAGAGCCCTTATCAAGATATCTGAAAAGATATATGACCTGAAATTCCCTAAATGAGCCCTGTCGTAGACGGTAGGGCCACAAGTGTACACCGACGCAGAGCCTTTTTGTAAGGGTCTAAAAACCTCTTTTTTGTTAGAAAGAGAGTTATAGAGTTTTAGATCTATAGCCATTTTTTGTATTTAAAGAAGAGGAAGAAAACAAGAGTCAGGGTAAACATAATTCCTATAATCATCCAAAAATCGAGAGGCTGACCAACAATCGGTGTGTTTATGGTATTCATTCCAAAGATTCCTGCAATCAAAGAAAGAGGGAAGGTAACAAACGCCATAATCGTTAAAAACTTCATAATGTCGTTGGTGCGTGTTGTCAGTAGTGAGTCGTTAGTAACACGAAGCTCAATTAAAGAGTCTTTTAAGAGCTCGGTAGTGTCCCACATTTTATTGAACTCTCCTAAGATGGAAGAAGTGTAGTGGTAAAATTCTTTTCCATAAAATTCAATTGCTGCAGTTTGGAAGGAGTTTAGGATTTGGCTATGATTTTTAATAGCACGACGAAGGTCAATAATTTGTCGTCCTAAAACCGAAAGGTGAGTAACCATTTCGTGCTGCTTGCCACGAAAAATAGAGTCTTCTATTTTTTCCAAATGCTGTGTTAGGTAGTCAATCTCATCCTCAAGCGATGCATACAAATGACGCATAATAAGGAAGAACAAGTATCCTGCATGAAGCTTCTTTTTGGTGGACGTTAAAAGAGACTCATATTTAAAGATTTCTTGAAGGTTATGAAGCGCGGGAACATTTTTATAGTGAGTAGTAATTAAAAAGTATTTTCCAATAATAAAATCAATTTCTCTTGAGGTAATTTTGCCACTGCGAGGATCAAGAATAGGGAAGTTGAGTATCAAAAAAATATGGTTGTCGTAAAGATCCACCTTGGGTCGAACCGCAGGTTCAGATATTTCACTTGCGGTTACTTGAAGTTCGAATTCTTCTATAAGGTCTTCAATTTCATCGATCTTAGGATTTTCAAGATCTACCCATTTAATGTCTTTGTATGCAAAATTTTTTACCATAATAAAGTATGCGCGTTATTTAAAAGTATAGCTTTTTAGCTTGTTTGACCACAAGTGGATAGTTTGCGATAATGCTATGACATGAAAGAGCTCTCGAGGAGAACACTTATTGTATTGATTGTTCTTGCCATTCTTATTGGGGCAGGAGCGTTTTCGTTTGGCGTGACGTGGGGATATGCAAAACGAATCCATGCAGACACAATCTCTCAAGTGTTTGGTGAGAGAGCTGTCCAAGCTCCTGATATTGACTTAACACCATTGTGGGAAGCATGGGACCTTATTGATGAAAAATATGTATTCCCCGACAAGCCAGACAATCAAACAAGACTTTTGGGTGCAATTAGTGGTCTTGTAGGAAGTGTTCCAGACCCTTACACAGGCTTTTTGCCGCCTGAAGAAGCGTCTGTTTTTGAGGAAGATATTAATGGAAACTTTGGTGGGGTAGGGATAGAGATCTCTACACGTGGGGGAGTTTTAACAGTGGTAGCTCCTCTCAAGGGCTCACCAGGAGAGAGCGCAGGTCTCCAACCAGGAGATGCCATTATTGAGGTTGATGGAGAAACAACTTCGGGGCTCAATGTAGATCAAGCGGCATCCCGTATCCGTGGAGAAATTGGTACTAATGTGACACTTACTGTTTTCCGCGAAGCAGAAGACATTGCTGAAATTGGAGAGACATTTGAGGTAACGATTACTCGTGGAAACATTGAGATCCCAACCATTAACTTCTACCAAAGTGGGGAGGCATATGTTGTAGAGCTTTATAACTTCGGTGCACAATCTCCGACTCTTTTTGAAGGAGCACTTAATGATTTTAAAAAGAGCGGTTTGGATAATCTGCTTATTGATCTTCGGGGTAACCCGGGAGGATTTCTTGAAGCATCAATTGAAATGGCAAGCCTCTTTTTGTCAGAAGGAAAAGTAATTGTTCGGGAGGACATGGGCGAGGGGAGAGAAGAAGTTGTTCATAGAAGCAAAGGCTATGACTTTTTTGACAGAACCCCAGAAATCATTATTCTGGTAGACGGAGGGAGCGCATCGGCATCAGAAATTTTAGCAGCGGCTCTCCAAGAGCACGGCTTGGCGACCGTTGTAGGAGAGAGAACGTTTGGAAAAGGATCTGTTCAAGAACTTGTCCCGTTAACTCGTGACACCTTTGTTAAAATTACGATTGCCAGGTGGCTTACTCCAGATGGACGTTCAATTGAAGAAAATGGTGTAAAAATTGATGTTCCTATTGAACGAGAAGACGATGGATCGATTCAATTACAAAAAGCATTAGATTTATTTAACTAGTATGAAAATTATTTTACTTGAAGATGTGGGAAAGATAGGGAAGCGATTTGAAACACGAGAAGTAAAACCTGGGTTTGCACGAAACATGCTTTTCCCGCACAACAAGGCAGTACCCGCAACAAAAGAGAATTTAAAACGATATGAAGCACTTAAAGAAAAAGGAGACAAAGAAAAAGCTCTTAATGCAGAACTTTTAGAAAAGAGCTTAGAGTCTCTTAAAGACACCGTGCTATCGGTTCACGAGAAGGCAAATGCTGAGGGACACCTTTTTCGTGGAATTGGAAAGAAAGAAATCGTTGGAATTTTAGAAGAACAAAAACGAGTTACGTTTAGCGAAGAAGTAATTGGGCTCGAAAAGCCAATTAAAACGGTAGGAGAGCATGTTGTTCCTATTCGTATAAACGAAAAAGAGGGTAGTGTCACCCTCTCAATCACTCCTTTAGAAGAGTAAGTAGTTTACTCGACGTTTGCTACTTTAAAACGTCTGGTTTGACTATTGAATCCGGTCTTTCTTTTTTCGGTATATTTTACGGTCCCTTCTTTGGTTGCAAAAATAGTGTGGTCTTTGCCGGCACGAGTATTTTTACCAGGCAAAATCTTAGTACCTCTTTGTCGTACTAAAACGCTCCCGATTTGGGCCTTTTCGCCATCATAGAGCTTGGTTCCAAGATACTTTGGCTTTGAATCGCGTAGGTTTTTTGTTGACCCGCCGGCCTTCGTTTTTGACATACTCGCTTATTGGTATACTTAATTACGTGATGGATAGTATAGGAGAAAGAGCCCGAAAAATCAAGGTTTTTATAAGGGATAGGGAAACAGAGCTTTTCTGGGTGATTTTGGCCATTTTACTACCCTTATTTCTCTATGGAATAGCTCAAATGAGCCTTATTTTAGACGATAGAGAGCCTGTTCAGGTATATCAAGGAGACACCAGTATTACCGCTCAAAATAGCTCAGATTTTGCTCGATCAGGCCTCCTTGTGGGTTCAGTTAATGGATCAAAATATCATTACCCTTGGTGTGGGGGAGCCCAACGTATAAAAGAGGGAAATAAGATATGGTTTGCTTCAATAGAAGAGGCCAAAAATCGAGGTTATAGCCCCGCCGGGAATTGCCCTGGTTTGTGATATACTCCGATTATACGACCATGATGTTTGAACATAAAAACCTAACAGAGACACAAAAGTATGTTCTTGGAACAATACTTATTATTTTGATATTGGTAGGGGTAACGGTTTTAGTTAAAAACCAGGCAAGTGCTCCTGGCGCCGGAGACACAGGAAGTGTCTCTAATAGTAATTCGGTTACGGTAGAGAGTCAGGTGGCAGGAGAATCAGTTTTAGTAAAAGAGTTAACTCTTTCCGATCGTTTGTGGGTAGTAGTGTACGAAGAACGCGATGGTGATAAGGGAAATATCCTAGGAGCAAGACGACTACAAGAGGGGAGCCATAACGATCAAATAGTAACTCTTTTGAGAGGAACAGAGGCGGGAAATAGATACTATGTACTCTTACACAATGATGATGGTGATGACATTTTTGATTTCACTAAAGACCTCCCCCTCGAAAATATCTCGTATACCTTTTTTGCGCGTTAGGGGATTGTGACATTGCACTCTTTTGTTACAAGACTATACTAACGGTAGACAATCCGGAGGTGAGACATGGCACGCGGGAGAAGAAGGGTCTCAAAGAGCCCTTCACGGCAAAGAATGCGAGTACGCCATGCACGCAGAACAAGACGGGAGGATGACCAGAGGATCACGCGCGAAGCATGTCGCACGGTTGGGTCGATCACAGAGATCGAGCGATCGCTGCGGGAGCTCGGATTCACACACAGGCAGAGACAGTCCATCATGGGGGAGGTAACTGCCTATGTAACTCAAAACGCGCACCCGGTCCAGGACATGCCCGTCTACGACAGGCTCATCCAATCTCTTTCTGAAGAGTGCGAAGAAGAAACACAGGAGGAGAGAGAAAAGCTTCACTAGCGAGGACTACGGTCCTCGCTTTTCCTTTGCGAGGGAAGGAAAGGTTTGAGTATAAGTATTAAAATATAATAACGTCGCACAATATATCTTTTGCGACGTTAAGCTTAGAATACCTATACAAAAATAAGGGACCCCCTCTGGTTGCTTGACCAACCGTCGGGGGCCCCGGGTGCCCTGGAATCCTGAATCCTGAGGAGTGAATGACCATCGGCCCATGAAGCTTTCGCAACCAGGCCGTGGCCTCGTTTTTACTATACGCTTTTTATTTTTTTATACAAATATATGTCTAATGAAACGTGTGTATAACAAACTAAATATAAAGATACAAAAAAGCCCCCAAGACTCTCTTAGGGGCTCTTTTTGTGGGGTCTTACTTCCCCACCGCTTGCTCTCGATCCTGGCGGAGAGACCTGTAGGAGGAAACTCCACCCGGAAGATCGATCGTGAAGGCACATCGCTTGCAGACGATCTGGAGACCTTCCTCGTCTAGGAAGCGAATCAGGTCTCCGTTGCACGATTCCGCGCCGTCCGTCTGATGCACTCCGATCGGAGAATCTTCGGGAAGGATTGATCGTTCGTGCAGTCTCTGCCAACGAAGATGATCTCCTTGTACAAGACGGTCACCTTCGCGTGTAAGTTTGATGGGGTCCATGACTCCCCCTCCTTTTGAGGAAAAACAGTTTCTAAAAAAAGATTGTAAAGTGTCAGTATAAAAAAGCAAGGAGAAGGACGTGGGCCAGATTCTCCTTGGGGGGGCGACGACCGATGGGCCGCCGCACGGGAGAACCCGAACCCACGCCCTCGCCTCTGGACACGCACAAGCGCGCCAGACACTTCCCGACTCAAACGCTCAACACTTTCCACACGAGGAGTGTGAATGGGAGCTTGCCGGACACTTTTATTGTAACGTCCTTAATAAAAAAAGAAAAAGGGGCGCACGCTCTCCCCCCGAAAAGCGTGCGCCCCGCCCGGTTCAGGGTGGAAGCTGGTTTTTGGTGAGCATTTGTCCCAAGCCCCATTCCCGTTCCCGAGCATGTCTTTTCTTCAATCTACTCCCCTCTCAAAAATTTGCAAGTATTTTTAGTCCACACAAAAACCACCCCAAGATGGAGTGGTTTTTGATTCGTAAGGAATAAGAGTTGGATTACATTCCTCCTCCTGGGTTTCCTGCTGGTGCAGCAGGTGCTCCTCCTCCATTTCCACAGTTCCTACAGCTTTTTTTGTGGGTAGCAATTTCGTAAATTGCTGAAAGCGCAACAAGTGCGTAAATGATTTGAGCAACTATTTCAGGAACAAATCGCCCAACACCAACACCAAAGAGTTCTAGTCCCCAGTTCAATCCTCCAATAACAAGAAGGATAAAGGTGACCATGTGAAGTCCTCCTTTCATATAATGTAATTTTATTATCTAAATATAATCCGACCTTGTTTTATTCTACCAGAGTAGTCTATCTGGGTTGGTAAAGCTGTGCACAAAAGCACCGAAATAAGCCCAATGCCTCTCTAGAAACATAAAAAGCACGTTTTTAGGCGTGCTTTTTATGATAATAAGGGTTTACTTGATTCGTTT
The DNA here is from genome assembly GCA_002376885.1 of Patescibacteria group bacterium UBA3531. Classification (GTDB taxonomy): domain Bacteria; phylum Patescibacteriota; class Minisyncoccia; order Phycocordibacterales; family UBA3531; genus UBA3531. The sequence continues at coordinate 15,353 of DFOW01000001.1, forward strand.
TTCCCAACAAGGCTTACTCCAGATCCACGGGGCATCCCCTTCTTTGTCATAGAGATACTTGGCGTAGGTAATGTTTCCGCCTTCGGTGTAGATGTCTACTCCGAGTGCATCAATTCGCTCTTGGTGATACAGCTTATTGATCTGACAGATTCCAATGTCGAATGGATTAACTCGCCCACGTAATACGCTTCCGTCATCGTTGTACTGATTCAGGTTACTTTCGCATGAACAAATCGCACGAAGCGTTGGGTATCCATAGAATGGATCTTTAATCTCAATTAAGTTGCTATCAACACTTGCAAAGAATGCACTTGGTGAAATAACGAGTGACATAGCAAGAAGCGACGTAAGTACTCCCTTCTGTATGATTCTCGAAAAGATCATATTTGTTTTTCAATTAACAATATAATTTCTATATTGGCGCCTCGACTCGGAAATATATAAGCAAGCTTATTATTTCCTCATACTACGTTGCCAATAAAAAAACACCGGCGAAAACCAGTGATGCAAGAATTGTAGACTATAAATTTACTTTTGTCAATACCCTAAAAAGTATACCGTAAAATGGCTCTACGGGGCCGTATTTTCAGTATTCACCCAATTATTAATTGGCTCTATGATAAACGGAAAAAAGAGTGTATCCCATATCCAAATGAAGGGCTTCTTTAGGTAATCATTCCATAAGGTCTCAAGTACTTGCTTGGTATAGCTAAAATTATCTTGTACAGTCCCCTCTTGGCTTACATCTCGTAAACTAATACCAAACAAGCTCACAATAAAGATTGCAATTGCAATAAGAATAATAAGTTTTACAAGTCCCCGCTCTGTATTCATAGGTTCAGTATACTATGGCTCTGGCAGGTACGAAAGTGGATTAAGATACCCCCCTGTTTTTGTTAGAAGAGGAATACTGTACGTTACATTGGCACATGAACGACTATTAAGAGATCCTATCTTTACAGAATCACTAGCAAACACGGTAAAGTGAAGATGCGGACCTGTTGAGTACCCAGAATTACCGGTATAACCAATAATTTGATCACTTGTTACCGTCTCTCCGCTTGAAACTCGAATGAGAGATAAGTGAGCATAGAGTGTAGTAAGACCATTATCGTGCTCTATTAAAATCCATTTTCCATATGAAGCATTTGGACATGTTGCATCAGTGTTCCCTACTCCAAGTACTTTTCCTTGGCGTGCGGAGTATACGGTTGTCCCTATCCCTACCGCAAGGTCAATTCCATTATGTCCCCGTCCCGAATAAACCGATGGGTTGGCCGTCGCAAAAGGAGTGTTTCCATAGTATTGAGTGATAATAAAACTCTTAAGGGGCCATTCGAGTACTCCTGCTCTGGGGGTTGGAAGAAGTGATCGATCAAGTACATCTCGAAGTTCTTGCTCATAAGCGGTAAGCTCTTCCTCAAAGGCCTCTTTTTTAGCAACTCTGTCTTCTAAAAGTCGCTCAAACTCACTTTGGCGATTTTTTGTTTGATTAAGTAGGAATGCCTTCTCTTCTTTTGTGATTTCAGTGACCTCTTTTTTATCTATATACTCTCCCCTTAAATCAATAAGCTCTCCTCTGTATTCTGCTGCCTCTTTTGAAGCGGTCTCAAGTGCCAACTTATTTCTTTGAAGCTCTCCTAATTGGACGGTCATACTTTTTTGTATTGTTTGAAGATCGTTTACTGCACCCCAAAAATCAGACACGGTGTCATGAATAAAAAGTACTTCTACAAGTGATGTAGATTCTGCCTCTTGAAGACGCAAGAGTGTTTCTCTAATCGCTTCTTTATTTCTATCAATTTTAGTTCCTGTATCGCCTATTTCAATATCAAGGCGCTCAATGTTGAGTTCCGTATTCTCAATCCTTTTTCCTGTTACAACAATGTCTGTTTCAAGCTTTTGTTCAGTATATTGAAGCTCTTTGATTGCGGTGTTTAGGGTTGTTGCCTCTTTTTTGGTCTCTTGGACCTTTCCTTCGTACTCTTTAATTTCTTTTTCAAGTTTTTGAACCTCACTTGCTGTTTCTGTAATCTTTGAACGAAGCTCATCCTCTCTGGAAGCATCAATAACACTTCCAGGCACCAATAAAAGAGATAGTATGAATAATAAAACTACCTGATATCGCATACTCTTATTGTAACGCATTACAAGCTTTTGTAAGTCTCTTTATGGTCTCTTCTTTCCCCAGTATTTCAGCCAGAGTAAAAGGATCTGGGCTTTTTGGGGCGCCCGAAAGGCTGTAGCGCATGGGCCACAATACATTCCCACGGCCATGTTCTTCTGCGTAACTCCAAACGGCATTTTTTATATCTTCTTTAGTGAATTCGGCATTGTTAAGAGCCTCAATGAGGGCTTCTAAGTGTCGAATAGTCTCTTCTTTAGGTGGTGCTTTTTTGTTTCCTCCAATTAAGTCTGTATCAAGAGCTGGCTCTTTGTAGTAATAAGAAAGTTCTCCGTTTTCATGAAGTTCTTGAATATCAGATGCTTTATCGATCCTTTCTTTTAAAAGTTCGTAGATAGCTTCTTTTTTAGAATGATTAATTATCTCTTCTGGAACATAGTTTTGTATGTATTTTTCAAATTCGCTTTCGTTAAGGTTTCCAACGTAGTGGCGGTTTATCCAGTTAAGTTTCTCTGTATCAAATATGGCCCCACCCTTTTGGACACTCTCAAGCGAGAACAACTTTATCATCTCCTCAAGAGACAAGATTTCTTCCTCCCCTTTTGGATGCCATCCGAGGAGTACAAGATAATTAAGGAGAGCCTCTTTTAAGTAGCCCATCTTTTTATATTCAATAATAGATACTGCTCCGTGTCGCTTTGAAAGCTTAGTCTTATCGGGTGCCAAAATAAGTGGTAAATGAGCATAAATGGGGGTTTTGTAACCCAATGCTTGTTGAATCAAAATTTGACGTGGTGTATTTGAGATTCCATCTTCTCCACGGATTACATGAGTTACATTGTGATTTGCATCATCTGCAACAACTGCCAAATGATACAAAGGACTTTCCATGTCTTTTGCAATAACAAAATCACCAAGTGATTCAGTTTCCATAGTCACCTCTCCACGAATAATGTCTTTAAACGTTATGGGGGTTTTTGGATTTTTAAAACGAATCACTTCTGGACGATCCCCTTCTTTTTTTACTTCTTCTTGTGACACGTATGCTGCACCTTTCTCAATAAGCTCTTCAAGAACTTTTTTATGGTGCTCCATTTCTGCTTGTTGTGTGTGGGTGTGGTCCCACTCGATACCAAGCCAAGAAAGGCCTTCTTTAATGTCGTCTTCAAATTCTTTTGTGGAACGTTCTTTGTCAGTATCTTCAATCCGAAGAACAAATTCCCCTTTATTTTGTTTTGCAAAAAGATAATTAAAAAGTGCTGTTCGAGCGGTACCGACATGTAAGTATCCTGTTGGTGATGGAGCAATTCGTGTTTTTATAGAAGTCATATTACTTGTGTGAACGCGTTATTCGAATAAGTTCTTCTGCGATTTGCTTACCTGCCTCGGGGTGGGCAAGAGATTTTAAGGCGTCTCGCATAGCAACATATCCTCCTTGATTGTCAGTGATTCGTTTGAGTTCTGATAAAAATACTGCCTCAGTTAAGTTCTTTTCTTCTATCACTGCTGCGCCTTTTCTTCGTGCCAAACTATAGGCGTTGGTTCTTTGATCTCGAGAGATCTCTTCTGGGATAGGAATCAAAATTGAAGGAATCCCCCAATGGGCGAACTCTAAAATACCAGACCCAGATCGGGAAACGATAAGCGTTGTGATCCCCGCCATTCGTCTCATTCCCTCTTCGTCTAGTGTTGGTACCGCTTTGTATCGTTCTTTTCCTTTAGCTTTCTCAAAAATAATACGAGCTCGTGCTTCCATATCTTTAAAATTCTTCTCTCCTGTTTGGTGGATTACCTGAAATTGTTCTACAAGCGTAGGGAGCATATCTAAAATAAAATCATTAATGCGTTGAGCTCCTTGGGAACCTCCTAATACACACAAAACAGGCCCTGGCTGGAATGAAAAGTGTTCAAACGAACCTTCTTTAATAGGGGTTCTGAGTGCTTCGCGCACTGGTTGCCCCGTAACAGCAGTTTTAGCTTCTGGGAAAAATTCTGCAGCCTCCTCCCACGATATTGCTACTCGACGAGCAAATTTGCCTGCCCATTTATTTACACGCCCAGGCACCGTGTCTGAATCATGAATCACAACAGGAATTGCTAAAAGACGTGCCGCAAAAAGTGTTGGGAAGCTTGCATACCCCCCTTTTCCAAAAATAACGTCGGGATAAATAATAAGGAGTCGGATGATGGCAACTAAAATACCAATGCTGGTTACAAAAAAATCTAAAATGTTTCGAGGGGAAAAATACGTACGAACCTTTCCCGCCGGAATTTTTATAAACTGAATTGAATGACTATCTAACAGTTTTTGGTCGTAAGGAGTATTTGATAAAAAATAAAGAGAAAGATCGTTCAATCCTTCTTGTTCTTTTATTTTTTGTATTTCTTCAGCAACGGCAAGGATGGGGTAAAAATGTCCTCCTGTGCCACCACCGGTAAATGCGATCTTCATTCTTAATGTTGATATTTGGAGATATTGAGGATGATCCCTACCTCAAGGAGCGTAAATAAAAGTGCTGTTCCGCCCTGACTCACAAATAAAATAGGGACTCCAGAGAGCGGAAACACTCCAAGCATCGCGCCAATATTCAAAAATGACTGCGACACAACTAGTATAACAATTCCCAAAACAAACAGTCTACTAAAGGAATCGGGTGCCCGAGCAGCTATTTTAAACCCTAAAAGTGCGAATAAAAAGAAGAGTAGTATCAGTAAAAAGCTTCCAATAAATCCAGATTCTTCACCCCATACCGCAAAAATAGAGTCCCCGATTGGTTCAGGTAAGTAGTTAAATTTTTGAATACTCTGCCCCAATCCCCTTCCGGAGACCCCTCCTGATCCAATAGCAATAAGCGATTGTCTAATTTGGTACCCCTCATTAAGCGGATCAACCAAGTTTGGAGTAATAAAGGTTAAGAGCCTATCTTTAACATAGGGCCTCGCAACAGCAAGTCCGGCGATTCCAAGAAGCATAATAAGAGCAATAATTACAAAATGCGCAAAGCGTCCTCCTGCTATAAAAAACATGGTGAGACCAGTAATTACAATCACCACAAAAAGTCCCGTATTTGGTTGTGCTAAAAGAAGCGCACCAATTAATCCAAACATAACAAGCATAGGAAGTGTTCCATACTTTAAATCTTTAATTTTGTCTCGCACAGCAGAAAGCCATGCCGAAAAATATAAAACAAAACCAAACTTTAAAAACTCTGCCGGCTGGAACGATAACGGCCCTAGGTTAATCCATCGCTTTGCACCACCAAGCTCAAGTCCAACCCCCGGGATAAATACAAGGAGTGTCGCAATAAGAGACAATATAAAAATTAAAAAAGCATACTGCTTCCAAACTTTATAATTTATTTTGGACGCAACAAAAAGTGCCAAAAGTCCACCAACTACTCCAATCAATAATTGTTTTGCAAGAACCCAGGTAAAGTTAGCACCGTCGCGAACAAGAAGTCCTAAAGAAGCACTTACAAAAATACCAAGTCCAAATAAAAGTAGTAAAAGCGTGACAATGAGGAATGACCTATCGACATTGCTTCGTGCCCCCATACTCTATCCAATGAGTGCAATAATCATTCCAAAGATAGCAAAAACTACTCCCACTACCCAAAATCGCATGGTTACTTTGTGTGCTGGCCATCCAAGCGCTTCAAAATGATGATGAATCGGCGCAACAAGAAATACCTTTTTACCGTTACGCATTTTTTTAGAGCTAGTTTGAATGATCACTGATGCTGAAGCAAGGTAAAGTGGAAAGGCAATTACCAAAAGCGGTACCACTGCCTCTGTTAAAAAGGCAATTACAGAAAGCGTTGCCGTAAGTCCAATCATTCCTGTCTCTCCCATATAAAATCGTGCTGGTGGAATATTGAACCATAAAAAGGCAAGTATTCCTCCTGCTATCACTGCAGAAAGCGCCGCAATATCAATTTGATCTTGAAAGAAAGCAATACCAGCATATGCTGCAAAAATTGATGCCATGGTCCCTCCTGCTAATCCATCCAAACCATCAATTACTCCACCCGAGAAAAGCGAGAGCATAACCATCATAAAGAATGGAATAAAGAGGATTCCAAGCTCAAAACTTTCACTCAAAAATGGAATAGGGATAGCAGAGTATTCAAGTTTAAAGTAAAACCACCATGCCCCTACAAGCCCGATTAAAAGCACGAGCCCAATTCTTCGTGTAAGTGACAGCCCGCCTGCAATATAGGTTCCCCCTCCGCGAACCATTAAAATGTCGTCAATTAAACCAACAAGAGACGCTGCAAATAAAGTAAAGAGCGGGAGCCACGTTTGATTATTTGAGAGAAAGTTTATTTTTTCAGAAAAAGGAGTTGGAAATACCATAGAAATAGCCCAGAACAAAAAAGTTGTTAGAAGGACACTTCCCCAAATAACAATGCCTCCCATGCGTGGTGTTCCTACTTCTTTTTCTTTATGAAGCTTATTAAAGATAGGAGTTCCTCCACCTGCCAAGCCTTCTGTCCTTGCCTTCTTTTTCCATGCTTTGTACTTGTACAAATAGTGAGCAACAATGGGTGTGATAGCAATTCCAATAACAAAAGCGGTTGTTGATGGAAGTAAAATTTTTACAAAGCTATCAATTGGCATACTAAGATAACGTTAATATTTAAAAGTTGCCCACACTAATTCTTCAACATCAGTAAAACGATCTTCTTTGGTTGAGCCAAGAACAACAACTGCAATAGGGTGTCCTGGTTCTTTTTCAAACACAACAGCTAGGTTTCCTCCTGCAAGGTCGGTAAAACCAGTTTTCCCTGCTAAAAGTGAAGGAATATTGTTGGTAATAACGTTAGTGTTGCTTATTGTGTGTGCTCCGTAATTTAACGAGTATACCGTTGCGCTTTCGTTTTTTGTTTTCCCAAACAAGTCGTAATGATTTTGAACTGCATATCCTAAAAGATCAGCGGTGTCTTCTGCAGAACCATAGGACCCACCAATATAGTCGGTAACATCAAGACCTGACTCGTTTAAATAGTAGGTATTAGACAGCCCAAGTTCTTCTGCCTTTTTATTCATCTCTTCAATAAGATCAACATTAAATGATGATTCAACGGTTGATTTAATAGCACTACTTCCGTCATTTGAAGAAATCAAAAGAGTAAGTCCTAAAAGCTCTTTACTTTCCCATAGCTCATCCAAAAAAAGTCCGCTATCCCCTTCAGTCATTAAGTCACGTTCTTCTATAGAGACAAGTGCTGTATCTCCCAAATATTCACGAGCAACAATCGATGACATTACTTTGGTAAGAGACGCTAGTGGATGTTTTTCATTTTTATTTTTTGCATATAAAACTTCTCCTGTCTTTAGGTCTTTTACAATCCCTGCTTGCCCAACAATGGTAACACTTGGGAAGGTGCGTGCTGGTTCTATAACTTCCGCCTCTGTTTCTACTTGCAAATCATCAACAAATGGCAAGAAGGTAAGTAAAACAAGCAAAAGAATGCCTACACCGTAGAAAATTTCGTCCTTGTATTCTTTAAAGCGATTCATCATCTCGTGTTTCTAATGACTGTTGCATTGTAGCATTATATTGCTCGTATTCTGGGAGCTCTTTTTGCTCTTTTATACCCAAATGAGAGAAAAGATCGTTAGTGGGCCGATATAAAAAGGTTCTGGCGTCGGCTGGGTTTGGAGTCTTTTCAATAAGTCCGCGAATTAAAAGGTTCCGCAAAATAAACCCCGAATTTACCCCTCTTACATAATCAATGTCGCTTTTGGTAATAGGGGCTCTGTATAAAATAATAGAAAGTGTTTCAAGCGCTGCTTTAGTAAGCGGCCCAGTGACTTCTTCTTTCGCAAGCGTATCAATAAGTTCAGAAACGTCTTGATGTGTTCCGAGTGTTATATCTTGATCCCGAATAACAGCAACAATCCCCCGGTCTTCAAGCGACTGACTAAGTTCGTGGCATGCATTTTTTATCTCTTCCTCACTTTTGTTAAGCGTTTTTGCAAGGTATTTAAACATGAGAGGTTCTCCCTTAAAAAATAGTAATGCTTCTATGGTTTGGTTTAGGTTCATGCTTCTTGTTTGTGAGTTTCTATCGTAATATCGTCAAACTTTTCAGATTGGGTTGCGTGTACTACCTCTTGCTTCACAAGCTCAAGGATTGCTAAAAAGCTTACCACAACATTAAGCTTCTCTTCCTTCCCCATTGGTTCTTCTTTATGTCCTGAGATTTTTTTAAAGCTCGTAGAAAGACTCACCTGGACTTTTTCTCGTAAGTTATCAATCATCTCTTCAAGACTCATTACTTTTGCAATGGTTGCCTCGGGAGTTTTTTCAGTCCCTGGAAGAGTTTTTAAACAACTTGCCAAAAGAGAACTAAGTTCGTTCACATTGGTTCGTTCGTCAGGAGAAAAGAATGGTTCGGGAGTAAAGCTTCGTTTGCCCCAAAAGATTTTTCTTTTTCCATACTGTTTATCTATATGTTCAGAAAGTCGTTTGATTTCTTTATAATCACGTAAACGTTTCTCCAACTCTTCGATACTTTGCTCTTCCTCTTCAGATAGTTCGAGGGTTGGCAGCAAAGAGAGTGATTTAAGAAGCAAAAGAGCGCTTGCCACCAATAAAAAGTGCGCGGTTTGTGCAATAGGAAGGTTTTCTAGCTTTTGTAGGTGCTCGATATATCCGTCTGCTACTTCTTTAAGAGAGACTTCATTGATAGAAAGTTGTTTTTTTTCGATTAAATCAAGAAGGAGTTCGAGGGGTCCCTCAAACTCCCCCACGCGCGCAGTAAAGGTTTCTGTCATGGCAAAATAGTACCATTTTAAGCCATTTTTTCAAGGTTTTAGAGTGTTGATAGTGCTTTGTCTATCGAAGGATATTTATAGGCAAATTGGGCTTCTTTAAGCTTCTTGGGTGTAACCTTCTGACTCCCTAAAATAACACTTCCAAGTTCCCCCATCACGAGTTTTAATGCAAACCCGGGAACAAAAAAGAGAGTTGGTCTCTTGAGGGCTTTCCCCAATGCTTTAGTAAACACTTTATTTCTTACTGGTTCAGGAGAGACCGCATTAATAGGCCCTTCGAGTGAATCATCTATAAGAGCTTTTTTATATACCTCAATAAGATCATCAATGTGGATCCATGAAAACCATTGCTCTCCATTCCCAAGCTTCCCCCCTAAAAACCATTTAAATACAGGAACAAGTTTTTTAAGCATTCCCCCACCCGGACCAAGCACAATCCCTGTCCGTACCGAAACGGTCCGCATACCTAAATCATTAAATTGTTCTCGGGCACGTTCCCATGCAATACACACGGTAGCTAAAAAATCCCCTCCCGGCGGCAAACTCTCGGTCAATTCGGTCTCTCCTTGTGCTCCGTAATAACCAATAGCTGATGCACTTATAAAAATAGATGGCCTTGTATCGCCCTCTTTACACTTCTCATATAAAGCCTCTGCTGTTTTTACGCGACTCTCAACAATGAGCTCTTTGTAGTCTTTAGTCCACCTTCCAAAAATATTTACTCCCGCTAAGTGCACAATTGCATCACACTCCAAAACTCTTTCAGGAACTTCTTCCTTCATTAAATCTACTTTTACAAACGAAGCCCCTTGGACTGATTGTTTGGGTGGATGAAGATCAAGAATTAAAACGGCATGACCGTCACGCGCAAGAGATTCTGAAAGTTTAGAGCCAACAAATCCGGCTCCTCCGGTAATAGCGATGTTCATGTATTGAAGTATACCAAAATGTATGATTGTATTGCGTATAGAAAGGAGCACTCATGGAGGGCCTTACCCCGAAAGAGATCGGTATTGCAATCGCAGTCATTGTATGGGTTGCTTTCTGGATTACTCTCATCATCGTAATGTGGGGCCAGAGGTGCAGTGTATGCAATGAGAAGATCGCCATCCTTGAACCGCGCTACTTCGATGAGGAGGAGAAGCCCTACCACATCGACTGTGCAAGGGTACGTCGTTTCAAGGAGAAAGCCACCGGAGACTAAACCGGTGGTTCTCTTTTTTTGTATGTATGATATAACGCTATTTAGAAGGGGGGGTCCTTTGAATAGTAAAATCTTGTATGTATTGGTATTTCTTCTCATCTTCTTTTTCCCCGTTCACGGGGCAACTGAAGAAGTCGAGATGGACACACCGACGAAGACCTACTACCGTTTTGCCACTCTCGGAAAGCAAGAGCGCTACTACGAGATGTGGCTCATGACGGATCCGGATACCCGGTACGAGGCCATGGACCGGGTCAAGAGGGCGCTTGCAGCACGAGCGTTCGACCCCGAGCTCAGAGCCTTCATCATGGGTCTCCCGCCCGATGAGATCTTCGAGCTTCTTGTGTCCCAGTCAAGCATGGAGCTCATCGTCCTCTCCGAACAACAAGATGGGCCACGGGCATGGCTTGAGGTTCAGTCGCCAATGCGTGGTAAACCTCAAGGGTACTACGTCGTCAACAAGGTTGAGATGCGTCTCCTCAAAGAGAGGTGGCTCATCGTCTTCACCAACGTCAAGGTGGAAGACCATCACTAGCCCAACGGCCCGGTATCAAACGATACCGGGCCGGGTTTCTTTTTATATAAATTCTCAATTTTTCTACTATTGACCGAGACTAATTTAAATGTTATTATAAGTACAGACAAGGAGGTATTTAACGTGAAGAATACGGCTCTGTATACCACCCTCATCGCTCTCTCCTCCATGCTTGTCTTTGCATGTACACCGCCCACCACTCGGGAATCGGTGACCGAGGAGATCACGGCTCGCGTTCTCACCAAGGGTGAGATCGAGAGTTTCGACCTGGGTGGAGCCCTCATCGGCTACATGATTGGCGAATCCATGTGCTGTGGCGGGGGGCTGTACGGCGGTTTCATCGGTGGCGTTGCTGCCGCCGATGACTGCGAGGTTCCCGTCATGGTGGAGGGAGAAGCCCTCACCTTGAGCGCCCCTGATCGTGCCTGTCGCGACTCGGAGGAGAACCAGATCGTCACCGTCAACAAGACGACCACCACCGTTCGTGACCGAGAGACCGGCGAGGTCAAGAGCACTCGCATCCGCTACCGCTGGAAGCGATAAACCCAAACCAGAGGGCCCCGATTCATTTCGGGGCCTACTTTTTTGTATACACCTCAACTTCAAACACTTTTTGTAGTGAACTTTAGAAACTTTTCCACCTTCTTTTTAAGAGCTTCAAAATCAGGCTCGTGCGCAACACTATCAGCAACAATAATAGATAAATTATACAAACCAAACTCTTCAGGATTAAAATCTCCAAAATCTTGATATTTATTAAAGCTCGGGAATAGTTCTTTTACCAAGGAAGAATACTCTTCCTTGGTATGTTCAGAAAACTGAGCGTTATTAATAAGAAGAAATCCCAAGGTCGTAACAAGGGCAAGACGTTTATTTCCATTTTCAAAAAAATGTCCCTTGTTGATTTGAACCAATAAATACGCCGCCTTCTCTAGCAATGTTGGGTAATAAATGTCGTTTGTAACTTGAATAAGTACCCCCTTCAGTTTTTTGCATCCCTCCTCTTGAGAATCATAAGGAGGCATCGGCTCCTGTTTAGAGTAATGCCGATAAATGAGGTCAAAGAGGGTTGGGAGATCCTCTTCTTTAAAATAATTCATACTTAGCGATCAGCAAGACGCTCAAGAGCACGCCCCAAGCGTTTTTCTATGGTCTTTATAGCCTCTTCTACTCTTTGGGTATGAGTATCCTTTTTTCTCTTGAAAATCTTAAACATATGTACAGTATACATTTTTCATTATTATCAAACAAGATCATTTTTTGTATAAACCTCAACTTCAAATTCTGGGAAGTAGTTGTAGATCTCAGGGAGATCAAACTTTTTTAAAATACTTTCTTTTTGCTCGCGCGCGAGCAAAAACTCAAAACTCCTCCGTATCAAATCTTCTGGGACCACCTCCTCTCTCGTGAGTTTTTTATAATAGTCTTCTGTCAGCCCTACCGTATACACACTCCCCTCAACACCCACCTCAAACTCCGCGTTTGGGAATTCTTTTGTTTGCTTGATTTGTATCATTCAAAAAAATAAACTAAATCCCGGTCATTTCCCGGGTTCTAGTTTACATTAGTGTGTATATGCTCTCTGGTCCGCGCTTGCTTTTTTCGCAACTTCCAAAAAGACCTTTTTTCTTTTGCGGGAAGGAGCCTTTCTAAAGAAATCAGAAAAGGCACTTGACGAAGGTTTTTCACTCTTCGCAATAGAAGCCCCCTTTCTAGGCCAAAATTCAAAAACAATCATTTCAAAATATCGTGTAACTTATCACTAGAATACTCTTCTGGAATATAGCTGTCAATCTTTGAAATATTCTCATGGTACTTAAAATCTGTTCCATCAATGTTCTTCACGATTAGATCCACTTGTAAATTGCCCACAAATTGGGCCTTTATCTTGTTTACGTTTTCCCTGGCCAAAAAATACTGTTCAATAAAGGCCTCCCTGGGAATAATCCTACCATCTTTAGAGGCCCTTATCTTCACAAACTCCCAGGCTTGTATCGGATCCTGATACACATAAACTATAAAAACATCTCTGGACTTTTTAAGTGATCTACTAATGTTATCAACTGCTCTATTAAAATTGGTTAGAGTACCATCAAAAACAAAACTCTGCTTTTGTTTCAATGCAAGATCATGTATTTTATCTACAACAATAGAGGTAGCCCCCTGAAATAAAGAAGAATTCTTTCCGTTATATGCCTCAAACTCAACTCTTAATTCATCAGGATCTATATGCAAAACCAAGTCATTATTTGAGATTTTTTGAATCAAGGCCTTAGCAGACTCTGTCTTTCCCGCCCCAGGAGAACCAGCCATAAACACTGAAACTGGGTGGTCCTCTGGTTTATATATGGAGGAATCCACAAGCCTTTTTGCTATTTCTTTTTTATTTTTTTGTGCAAATACAATAGCTTCAGCTTCTATATCGGCATCTGAAATATTAGACATTATTTTCCATTTATTTCTCCCAATCTTCAATGATAAGTTTTTTGCCGGATTTTTTAACGGTGACTTTTTGGCGTTCTCGCCAGCCGAGTTCACGAACAACCTCAATAGGAATAGTCACCGAGATACTGTGTTTCCCTACTTTGGTTAATTTTCGTATTGTTTTGTCCCTCTTTTTTCTTCGTACCATATAAACCATTTACGTAAGGATTTACGTAAATCCTTACGTAAATATACTACTCCTTTGCCCTTATTTTTCAAACAAGAACGCCCCGCAAAGGAAACGTCCCTGCGGAGCTATGTCCTACTGCTGGCTTCACTCCACAAAGCTAGCAGACGTTGCTGTTTCTTCCCTTCAAACTTCTCTGCGAGTGCTTCTACTGCATCAGCAAGATCCGTCATCTCGCATTCGGTCTGCATGGCGTATCCAAGACATGTAAGAGCCCATGTCTCTGGATCGTCATCAGGGTCGAGTTCTAGGGAGTTGATGATCGCTTCCCCCAAGGCACGAAAGAACTCCTCTTCGTCAACTTCCACGATGTCGACTTCTCCAGACTCCATCTTTTCAGCCTCCCTTCTAGTTTTACCCTACCTTATTTATTTTTATTTTTCAAATTAAACAAGAGCAGCCCGGAACTTGCGTTCCGGGCTGTACCCCTAGTAGATGAAATCTTCAGGCTTCTCCTTCTGTGGCTCGAGGCCGTACCAGCGAAGAACTTCCTTGTTACGGGCAGTGTGCGTGAGTCCGAAGAGTTCTTCGGCGATCCGCAGCTGATCCCCAGCATCCGTATGGTACGGATGCTGATTGCAGTCGATGCGAATCAAAAGGTCAGGAACAATGCCGAACATGGGGCCATGCTTGTAGATCCTGAGCTCAAATCCTAAAACGTTCGATACCAGTTGACACGGAAGCTCCAGGCGTCTGGTGATCTCGTCCACTCGCGCCCACTCTTCCGTCCGAAGCTGGTGGCAGCCCCATCCACCCTCGTTATGGATCTTCCTTTCCATCTCCTTGAGCCACGCGATGTCGGCTTCTCTGCAATCTGTCATGGCTAAAACACCTCCATTCCCAACATTACCCTTTTCATTATATTTTTCAAACCATATGAAAGGTCCGGCGCTCAGCGCCGGACCTGGGCTCTTTTCAGCCCTTGAGTTCTTCCAAATACGTCTCCCAAAGAGGCAACCAGTCTTCCCTACTCACACTAAGAAGGATCTCATCGTAGTAGGTTCCGTTCCGGAAATGCCAACCATCTCTTCGTCCCACTTCCTTGTACCCACACCCCATAAGGTACCGATGACTTCGCTCGTTGAAGCCAATCACTGCGGCCCCCACCTGTCGCAGATTGAGTGTAAGGAATGCAAAGGCAAGCTGGAGCATCTTGGCATCCGTACCGTACCCCTTCCCCCAATATTCCTTCTCACCGATGATGGTTCCCGAAGCGGCTGTCCGATTGATCGGATGGATTCGGTGAAGACCGATATTCCCGATCAGCTTCTTTCCTTTGAGTGTCTCGATTGCAAAGACAATCTGCTCGTCAGAGCCCTTGCCGAGCCTGTCGAACCAGGCCTCTTCCTGCGATCGCATCACTGGATTGTTTGATCCAACGAACTGTGTCACCTCTGGATCGTTCAACCACTTAAGAAAGTGACTCAGATCGTGCCTCTTGTCGAGCGGACGGAGCCGAACAAGTCTGCCTTCGCGAATCACGTGATTGTCTTCCATGTTCTCCTCACATTGTTTTGGAATTATTAAAAGAACTTCCATTTCGAGAAAGGTGGGTAAAAAAACACCCTGACGCTTTCTCGCCAGGGCATTCCTCAGACTAGTGTTGTTAGCTTTTATATAACCATAAGAGTAAGAGAATCTTGACCAGGCGAAACAGCCTCCTGTGCTTCGGTGCACACGAGATATGAAATCCCCGCATTCATTTTTCGCAAAAATTCTCTTTGCATAATTAAAAAATACCCTGTTTAGGGTATTTGTCAAGAGGACAGCCCCGGTCGCAACATTAACGACCGGGGCTGTGTCAACTTGAGAAGGCGCGGTAGAGTGCCTATTGGGTCTCGGCCGGATTCTCCGTATAGACGAAGATCTCCTGGATCGAGGCTCCACTCCTGATAGTCACCCTGAGCCCCGCCTGGATAGGCGTGAACTTGATCCGTCGAGGGGCACCGCGTGCCTTCTTGATGATCCCCAAGACGACTTTCGAAGTATAGGGGCACTTCTATGCTGTGTCTACGACACCTACTGCGGCATTGATGGTGGTTGTGTGGCTTCCGGCCACTTTGCCACCGGCACGATGTTTCGGCATAATTCCTCTTTTACCGGTGGTTTTACCTGCCTATTTAATATAATAATTTAAAATAAGTGTCAAGAATATAGATTTCTGTATCCCTATTGACAAAATAGTACTTCCCTACTATTATCCCAATATTATGAATATATACCGAACAAAAACACTGTTCATGCGAACCACGCAATTTATGTGTGGGCGTCTTGGCGTAGTCATTTCTACCGTACACCGTTTTTGTGCCAGGCAATATGTTCTGAGGGCTTAAATTCTCATCTCTAATCTGAGCGTTTGAAACATCTTGTCTGGCTGACAAGATGTTTTTGTTCTTTCACAACGAGAGGGTTAACCATGGAAAAGCGCTTGCGTAAGTACTGCGACGATCTTGCTGAAACGCGGGAAGTGATTCAGTGGATCAAGAGTGAATTTGTCACTCAAGAGGCATGGGCATGGGCAAAGAAGATGTTCTTTGTTTTTGCTATCATGATCGGCCTTGACGCACTCCAGCCGTTTGCGGTTCGGTATGTGTTTGATGGGCTCGTTTCGGGCAACTCTTCATGGGTTATCTTTGGCTTCGTTGGTTTTCTTGTGTGCTTTACGGCACAGAAGGTTACTGACTATCTGAAGAACACCTATCGGGAGTGGTTCATTGGTCTTAACATTGCAACCATCGATCGTCGTATTACCGAGCTTTTCTTCGAGAAGTCGCTTGGTCAATACGTTACCCATAGTTCTCTTTTGAACGTGGCGACGATGGACCGCGGGAGGAGCAGTATCAACAACATTCAGGGTACGCTCGTTTTTTACGGGACCTCTTCCTTTTTGTACATGACACTGTCTTGGGTTGCTGTTGCTCTCTTGAGTCCGCTCTCGGGCGCGCTCTTTTTGCTAGTTGCAACCATCTACCTTCTTTCGGGTTTTTATCTGAACAGTCGTGTAGAAACGGAGTGTCACGAAATTGAGGAAGATTTTAGGCGTCTTCGTCGTCACCGCTTTGAACGGTGGGAAAAGCTTGAGCGTGTTGCGCTCACTGGAAAGAAGCATCACGAGCTTTCCTTCATGACGGAGCGCTTTGACGACATCCTTTCCAAAGACCGAGCATTTTGGTTGGGATTTATTCGTCACTGTGGTTTACGTGAAGGAGTGAACATTCTGGTGCTTGCGCTCATCTTTGGGATCGGCGCATGGAATGTGTGGACCGGAGTGTGGAGTGTGGGACTTTTGTACCCACTCTACAGTTTGTCGTCTCGCATCAGTCATAACATGTGGCAGATTGGCGACATTTATCTGGATCTTTCACGTGAGGTTCCTCGTGTTCGCTCAATGATGCGTGCACTCTCGCTCACACCAGAAGTGACTGACGCCCCGAACGCGCAAGAGCTTGACCTTACACGTGCTCCGGAAATTCGGTTTGAGGGGGTCTCGCACCGATACCCAGCAGAAGACACACGCACTGCAAACGATGGTGTACACACTCTGAAGAATGTCTCGTTTGAGATTGGGCAGGGTGAGAAGCTTGCTGTCATTGGGCCAAGCGGCGCTGGTAAAACCAGCATTGCAAAACTCCTTTTGCGGTACATGGATCCTGAAGAGGGTGCCATTACTGTAAACGGTATCAGCCTGAAAGACATTGCGCTTTCTTCGTGGATGCGTCATGTGGGAGTAATTGCCCAAGACCCGCAAGTGTTCGACAACACGTTGCGTTACAACATTACGTATGGTCTTTCCGAAGATCATCGGGAGGAAATCAAAGACGAAGACGTATGGCATTTGATGAAGCTTCTTCATATCGATTTTGGAAAGCGACTCACTGCAGGACTTGAAACCCGAGTCGGCAGAAGCGGTATGAAGCTTTCGGGTGGAGAAGCACAACGCCTTATGATTGGAGCGGCGGCAATCAAGCGCCCCCACTTCATGATCATTGATGAGGCAACCAGCAGTCTCGATTCTACAACCGAGAAGGAGGTCCAGAAGGGATTGGCAGATGTGCTTTCGGGTGATGTTGGTGCTCTTGTGATTGCGCATCGGCTTTCAACCGTACGAGACCTGTGTGATAAGTTCATGGTACTGAAGCGCAGTACCGACGCGAACACCACTCCGCAGGTTGAAGCAATTGCCGGGAGCTTTGAGGAGCTCTACGAACTCTCTCCTACGTTCAGGCGTCTATGTGATGACCAAGGGGTCATCATTTAGCTGCCTTAACAGCAACCGCCCTGGGTTTTTACCCAGGGCGGTTTTGTTTTTATAGATATTTAAGATGTTCCCTAAAGAATCTTGCATCCCGCACGATATTAAAAGTTGTATTATAAAAACTTATTTCCCTTTTTTTGACTTTTTCTTCTTGCGAAGATAAAACCTTTAAGGCTTCACCCTTTTGTATCCATACAGGCTTTAGATTATTTTCTTTTTCTTCCTCAGTCCGGGTATCTTTGGGTAGTTCCTTCAAAACCTTAACAAAAAAGCAAGTTGTAACACTCTCTCTTTCTTCCTTGTTTCTGAACTCATGAGCTGTTCCAATTTTTTTTACTATTTTTACTCCAACATTCAACTCTTCATCACACTCACGCATAATCTCTTTTTCTAAATCATCAGACTCCGCTCCTCCTCCAGCAAGAAGGTAGCATCCATGTTTTGGGTTGGTCACAAAACCATATTCTCCCCGGCTATTAATAACAATAGCTTTTACTGTTTGCCTATTTTTATACTTGTTAGGAATTGAGTAATTAGAATCTGGATCTATGTCCTTATCTGTGAGGGTAAAGTCCATACTAAAGCCCTAGCTCCTTTTTTTGCTCGGGTGAAAGTTCTGACGGGGCGTCTACTACTGACGTTGCCCCTCCTCGTGTCATAGGGAATGCTTGGACTTCTCGCAAGTATTCCTCCCCTGCCAAAATCATTACGTTACGTTCCACACCAATCGCAATTCCTCCGTGTGGTGGTGTTCCAAAAGTAAACGCATCAAGTAAGTGCCCAATGCTTTCTTTTAAGTCTTCTGGGCCATAACCCATGGTTTTATATACTGCCTCCAAAACATCTTTTTTATGGATTCGAATTCCTCCGCCCCCTACTTCAAACCCATTACAGACAAGGTCGTACTGGAGCGACAAAAGATTTTCGGTATCTTCGCCTTTCAATAATTTTTCTTCATCTTCTTTACGTGGTGCAGTAAAAGGGTTATGGCTAAAGGTCCATTTGTCCTTGCCTTCTTCTGTTCGTTCAAACACTGGTTGGTCGATTACCCATGCGTATGCCAAGATTCTTTTTTGCTTTTCTTCATTGCTACGGAGATCAAACTTATCGTCTCCGTGTTTCTCGAGTGCTTCTTTATATGAGATTCGTGGGAAAGGCTTCTCTTTAATCGTGTATCCCATGCCCTCAACCGTTGTGGTAATCATCTCTTCAATCAAGTTCAATACGTCTTCGCGATTTACAAACGACATTTCAAGGTCGATTTGTGTGTGTTCAAAACCACGGTCCGCTCGCAGGTCCTCATCTCGAATGGCTCGTGCTACTTGGAAGTACCTCTCAAACCCTGCTGTCATAAGCATTTGTTTATATTGTTGAGGAGATTGCGGGAGTGCGTAAAACTTTCCTTTATGAAGCCGAGATGGCACCACAAAGTCTCGTGATCCTTCTGGGGTACTCTTTGTTAAAAGTGGTGTCTCGATCTCAGTAAAATTATGGTTTTCTAAATAATCCCTACACAAACGCACAAACTCACTGCGGAGCTTCATATTTTTTTGCATTCGAGGACGTCGCAAGTCTAGGTAGCGATACTTAAGACGGGTTTCTTCATCAATATCGTGCCCGTCTTCGTGTAGGTCAAACGGTGGAGTATCTGATTCGTTTAATACTTCAATATTTAAAATTTCAATCTCAATGTCTCCGTTTGGCTGATCTTCATTTACATTTTTTTCTGGACGTTTATTAACCTTGCCAGTAATAGCAAGTACCCATTCTGGGCGGACAGTGTCGGCAACTTTTACAGCCTCCTCGTGATTTGGAAGCGCTACCATTTGTACATTTCCGGTTACATCACGTAAATCCAAAAAAACCATCTTGCCTTGATCACGACGAACATCTACCCATCCCATGGTAGTTACCTCTTGATCTATATGCTCGTGTAAATCTTTTATAAGTGTGCGTTTCATATTTAAATATTACCAGATTACACTTTTGAAAGAGCTCTCGGAGCCCGAGCGGGCATGGTGTCCTGTTTTATAGGACGAGCGAGGGCGAGAGGAGCAAAGAAATTCTCGCTGGGAATTTCTAATGCGTGTCTTTCAAAAGTCGTAATCAAAATCATATTAGGTAAAGTAATTAATTTTCATTGCTGCTTTGGCTTCTTCGAGTGTTTTTTGTGCTACCTTTTGCGCTTCTTCCGTTCCCTTTTCTAAAATCTTCATGACTTCGTCTGGATTTTTTGAAAGGTATTCCCTTTTTTCTCTAATTGGTTCGATAACATCTTGAAGAACTTTTGTGAGTCTTTTTTTAAGCTCTACATCTCCCAAGCCCCCTTTTTGATATTGCTCTTTTAGTTGTGCAACTTGATCTTTATTTGGATCAAAAATATCTAAATAGGTAAACACGACATTGCCCTCTACTTTTCCTGGCTGGTCTACATTAATATGCTCTGGATCGGTGTACATTTTCATTACCTTCTCTTCAATTTCTTCGTTTGAGTCTGAAAGTAAAATTGCATTGCCGAGAGACTTACTTGCCTTACCTTTGCCATCAATTCCTGGGAGGCGTGCACCATGCTCTGGGACCATTGCTTTTACTTTATTAAACACTGGTGGCTCACTAGGATAAAGGCGATTAAACTTTTCTACAATTTCATTGGTTTGTTCAATCATAGGGAGTTGATCTTCTCCAACCGGCACAAGTGTTGGTTTGAATGCCAAAATATCTGCTGCTTGCGATACCGGATACGCCAAAAATCCTGCGGGGACATCTTCGTCAAAGCCTTTCTCTTTCATTTCATTCTTTACGGTTGGGTTTCGTTTTAGACGGGCAAGAGTAACTAAGTTCAAAAAATAGGTAAAGAGTTCTGGGAGCGCGGTAATCTCTGATTGAATAAACAGGGTGGATTTTTGTGGATTGAGCCCTGCGGCCAGGTTGTCTACCGCCACTTCAAATACCGAGCTACGAACCTTCTCAGGATTGTCGGCATTATCGGTAAGAGCCTGAACATCAGCAATCATAACAAACTGCTTATGGCTGTCTTGGAGTTCTACCCGATTTTTTAAGGAACCAACAAGGTGGCCCAAATGGAGCTTTCCGGTGGGCCTATCCCCCGTTAAAATTGTCTGAACATTATCTTTGTCCATTCCGCTACTATAGCAGATTTAGACGTTGGTATCTATACGATTTTCCTGTCTTCTGCCGACAATACGTGCCCACCAAAAGACGATCGCTGTGGCAAAAAATGATACCAGAGCCAAGATAAAAGCAATGGCCGTATTTGCAGCGCTCTCTGATGGAAAGTAAAAAAATGAAGCAATTCCCCAGGCAAAACCATCAAGAGAGAGTACATATGCTTTTGCACGAGCTATTTTTGATTCTGCAATACGTGCTGTTTGAAACAGTACAAAACCAAACACACTCCCCCATACAATACTGGCAACAGCAAGCGTCCATCTAACAAACGGGTGCGCATTCCAAAAAATAAATCCACTGTCATCTATAATTGGCTCTCTGATTTCTTGAAATGAAAAAAAGAGTGTACTAATGATCGCAAAAACAATAACACCTAAAATGTATGGTCGATATTTAAGTATTGCTTCTCGAGCCGCAACAAACTTTGTAAAAAAGATATGGAAGTGTACAAAATAAATAAGAATAGCAGACACAATAAACCATATACCCATTATTCTAAGATCGCCGCCCGAGAGATAGAACGGCAAGCTTTGTGTATACGCATACAATGCTACCCAAATAAAAAAGAGCATCATTCCCAAGACCTCTTTTTGACGTGTCCGCAAGTACGAAACAAAAACAGAAAACACCACGAGCGTCATAACAATCGCCATAATTAACTGGAAAAGCGCCGTAAGGTTTATCATTCTATTCTAGATTGTTTGGCAAAAAGCGTGGCACCCAAAATACGAGCGCCGAGAGAATGAGCGAAATAAGAGTAATGATGATTGCAAACGAGATTTGAGAAGGGTCTGCTGACGGAAAGTATAAAACCACTGCAAGTGCCCAAATAATCCCGTTTAAGCTCAAAATATAGGCTTTTACACGCGCTACAAGGCTCTCTGTGAAGCGTGCACTATCGAAATAGGCAAAGCTCCATAAAAGTGCCGTAAAGCCAGTTATAAGGCTAAATGCCCAGATGGCGAGAGGGTTTACATTCCATAAAATCCATCCACTTTCATCGAGTATAGGAAGCCTAAAGTCGGTAATTAAAAGCGCCATAATAAACACCCCCGACACCACCACGAGCAATCTAAAGAAGGGTCTGATTCTTTTAATAAGAGGGTTTAGGTAAAACACTTTTGTTTCAAAAAGTACGAGAACCATGACCAAAACCAAATAAACTGAAAGAATAAATCCCCATGCAACGTACTCTAAGGTTCCTACAATTAAAAACGGTAAGCTTTGTGCAAACGAATACGCAGCAAACAATGTAAAAAAGAGTCCAAGCTTAGTAAGCTCTCCTTTATGTACATCTTTTTTCCAATACGAAACAAAAAGTCCAAGCGCTGCAATGCTTGAGACAAGCGCCATAATAAATTGGAGTGCAACCGTATAATTCAGCATACTCCTATGATACTAACGTTTCTAAATATCCTCAAGAAAATCTTTGATCTCTTTTCGTTTTTGCACATATTCCGGGTTTGGATACTCAACAATAAATCGAGTTCCTTTTCCGCGTCCTGTAGACTCTGCCCAAATTTTACCCCCATGCGCCTCAACAATTTGCTTTGCAACATAGAGTCCCAATCCCCGCCCTTCGGTGTGCAATCTAAATGATCCTTGTGTTCGACTAAACTTCTCAAAAAGTCTACTCATCATCTCTGGCTGGATTCCCATTCCGGTATCGGTAATAGATGTTCTGATTACTTTGTCTTGCGTGTCATTTTCAATATCAATTTTAATGGTTCCTCCTGCTGGTGTGTACTTAATAGCGTTATCAAGAATGTTTGAATACACTTGTTCCAACTTTTCTCTGTCCCCTTCTATAATGTAATTCCCGCCAAGCGAGGCATTTAAAATTACATCAAACTTTTGTTCTTTAAGAGTGTCTCTAAAGTATTCAATCGAGGCACTTACCACATTGCGCACATTAGTTTTATCAAAAACGTATTTCATCTCCCCCTTCTCGATCCGAGAGATGTTAGTAAACTCCTGAATCACAAGCACGAGTCGCTGGCTCCCTTGAAAGATTTGATCGATTGCATTTGTTTGTTTTTTGTTATCAATTTTTCCAAACGCACCCTCAAGGAGCATTGAGGCGTATCCTTTAATCACCGTAAGGGGGGTTCTTAATTGGTGGGATGTAATAGATACAAAATCAGACTTCTCGATATCAATTTGCTCAAGGCGCTTGTTGGCAGTTTGAAGCTTTATTGCTAACTGTTCCATCTCCTCCCGCAAGTCAACCTCTTTTAAGAGTCCGCGAACCAAGTAAAAACTAAATCCAGATACCACAAGGAAGATGGCTGTTTTAAGTGCTGTTTCAACGGGTCCTTCTGCAACAAAAATCTGAAGCAAAAGAATCACGACCATGAGTGCAATAAAGAATTGGAGCGCAACAATTTTAAAGTCCCACAACTTGTGCCGAATAATGGCGTAAGCAATAAACGATACAAAAATAAGAGTACCCACTGGTCCCATCCAGTCATTCCCTTGTACCCCAAAAGCTGGAAGAACAAGGTTAGTTAAAAGCCCTAAAACGATCGAAATTCCGGTTCCGGTAACAATAAATTTAAGTTGGTTTTTAACGTTTCCTGATGCAGTGAAGTATTTTTTAGTAAGCCATACAAGACCACCAAAAAAGTATGCAAACACAAACACTGTGTAATACCAAAATGCCCATCCAAATTCTTGTGCTTTTGCATACGGCGCAATCTCGGTTACATCAGTAATTACAGAACGCGGAATCCCTGGACTCAAAATAAGAAAAATAAGAACAATCATTGACCCAATAACAATCCATGCTTGTCGTTTATCAAGCTTTTTATCTTCTGTTCCAAAATAATATCCAAAAAAATAAAACGCTACTGAGAAGATTGCGGCAATCATATAGTTCATGTCACTCCAAAAAAGAGTGAGCGCATTTACCCCTGGCTGAATATAAAAGTTAATACCAATAGCCCAAATTCCTACCCCCGTAATGGTGAGCACGAAAAAGATACTACTTTTAAGTTTGCTACGAAGATAGATAAGAGACGCCAAAATAAAGTTCGTAACCGAGACGATTGCTAAAATAATGGTTCTAAAATCTACTCCTAAAAATTCCATATTAGCGTGTACTTATTTCGGTTACTGTTTCTGGAATCTCGACCCTGTGGCGTGCCACAAACTCGGCGAGTTCTAAATGGAAGGTGCTCCCCGCACCCTCTCCTTTTGACTCCACCCAAATCTTTCCCCCATGCGCACGAACAATTTGCCGTGCAACATACAATCCCAATCCACGTCCTTCTTTACGTAATTTTTCTGCAGATTCGGTACGAGTATATTTTTGGAAGAGTTTTTCTTGTGCCTCTTTGCTAATACCAATCCCGTGATCTTTTACGCTCAAGTACACTTTGTGATCTCGTTTTTTAAGTGCTACTTCAATATCTGTGCCTTTAGGACTGTACTTAATGGCATTATCTATTAAGTTATTGATTACTTGGCGTAACTTAAGCGCATCTCCAATAACTGGATACTGCTGGCCTTCTCCGATATGAATTTTTAAGCGCTCGCCAACCTCAGGGGACGCTGCCTTAAGCTCGTTTACCACACTCCATAAAAGTGTCGCTACCTCAATACGGGTAAACTTATACGACATCTTCCCTTGTTCGATTCGTGAAATATTAAGAAAGTCTTCAATCATACCAACGAGTCTTTCGCTCGCATCAAAAATATTACGGATAACTTTTTTAGCCTCTTTATTTTCGATCGGTCCAAATGTTCCCTCTAAAAGCATGGCGGCGTACCCCTTAATTACCGTAAGTGGTGTACGCAATTGGTGCGATGCGATTGACACAAACGTTGATTTTTCGACATCAATTTCTTTAAGTCGAATATTGGCACGTTCAAGCTCTTCAGTAAGCTCTCTCACATCCTCCCGAGCCTCAACTTCTTTAAAAATTCCACGAATAAGTAAGTAACTAAAGATAGCGGTAAAAATAAAGGCGATAGATTTAAAAATAACCTTACTTAATACATCTGCAGCAACAAAAATATCTACCAAAAGAGTAAGTAACACTGCCACTACCACAATCTCGGTAATAACGAGTTTAAAGTCCCATAACTCGCGCCTGGTAATGGCATATCCCACAATCATTAAAAGCACGATCGCAACAAGCGGCCCAAGCCACACCACGTTAGTAACTCCAAAGAGTGGTAGAAAAAGATTTGCTGTTACCGCAACCGTGATAGAGAAGAAGGTTCCAAAAATAATGTAACGGAGTCTAATGCGCAAATCATTACTTACTCGAGAATATTTATAAATAAGGATTGGAAACATTCCAAAAAGATACACGGCCAAAAGCGGTAAGTAGACTTTAAAAAAGAGTGGGCCATACACCACCACATTTTGCCCGCCTTGAAACACAACATCACGAGCTGTTGCCCCTGGCGACAAAGTAAACAATAAAAGAGCAATCCATGGGCCAAATATAAAGATCTTTTGTAAAGGACTTATAACTCTATTCTCTCGTCCAATATAAAAGGCAAACAAAAACAAAAAGAGCGCCATTACAATGGGCGGGATAAATAAATAATACCCCCACACAGGGGCAAGCCCCGTTACACTAGAGAGCTGCAAAAAGGCTCGCCCTAAAACCCAAAAACCGGCTGCAATACCTACAATCCCAAAATATCGAGTTGAGCGCTTTGTTTTATCGTGCCGATAAATACTAATCCCAATTGCAAACGATGCAAGTGCAACTAACAATAAAAGAAGTGTAATGAGTGTGTTGGCATTAAGTTCGGGAATCATTATGTAGCTTGATTATTAGCGGGCGTAGCCTCTTCTTCTCGCTTTCGTTCTTGTACTGGGTTTGTGTTGGGTGGAACAAACGGAAGCTCTACACTAAACACACTTCCCTTTCCGTCACCTTCTGACTCTGCCCAAATGCGCCCTCCATGCGCCTCAACCATTTCTCGTGCAATATAGAGTCCTAACCCAGAACCACCGACTTGAATCTTCCCCACATCTTTTGCTCGGCTGAACCGCTTAAAGAGGCGTCCCGTTGTTTCCTTATTCATTCCAATACCCCTATCAACAACTGATATTTTTATTTTTTTCTGCTCTTTGTTGTTTTCAAGAATAATTTTTACCTCTCCTTGTTTGCTGTATTTAATAGCGTTATCAACAAGGTTAGTGATAATTTGCCGAATTTTTCCATAATCTGCTGTTACATGAATGTCCCCTTCTTGTTTTATTTCTGACACAAGCGTAAGTCCGGCAGACGAAGCAACGTGCTTCATGCTCTCAGTTATTTCAGTAACAAGTTTTCTAACATCTACAATTCCAAAGTCATATTTCATGCGTCCTTGTTCAATGCGTGACACATTCAAAAAGTCATCCAAAATAACATTTTGCCGTTGTGCAGAATCAAACACACGCCCCAGCATTTCTTTTGCCTTGTCGTTAATTTCTCCAAGAGACCCTTCCAACATCAAAGAGACAGCGTTTCGAATTTCTGAAATAGGAGTTTTTAGTTGGTGTGTTGCAATAGACAAGAACTCCGACTTCTCCAAATTAAGCCGCTCCAATTGCTTATTCGCCGCCGCAAGAAGCTCCCGAGCCTGCACTTCTCTAATAACGTTACGAATCAAGAGGATACCAATAATGATCGTTCCCAACAAAAGAAGTCCATCAGAAATAATTTGTGAGAAGTCGTCTTGCGTCAGTATCCTTAAGAAAATGAATCCCCAAAGCATGAAAACAAAGAACTCTGCCAAAACAACTTTAGTATTAAAGAGCTGGTGCTTCAAAACAGCATAAAAGAGTGCTGACACCATAAAAATGACTGTTATCTGTCCCGTCCAGTTATAATCAAAATTTCCTGTTAGAGGTAAAGATAAGTTTGTTGTAGTCCCCAAAATAGCCGTTATTAGAATTCCAAAAAAAACATAAGCAACTCGTTTTCGTTTTAAACCTGTATTGAAATAAAGTTTTTTCCCAAGAATAAAAAAGACCCATGCAAAGGTAAGGTTTAGATAAACTGCGTACATATAATGGTATAAATCTGTGAAAACAATTGTATGCTCTTTGCCGGGAGTTACAATAATTTCTCTAATCAAAAAACCATCCCACAACGAGACAAAAACTATAAAAAAGTATGGGAAAACAATTAAAAGCTTTCTCTTAAGGTCAAAGGCATATCCTTCGTCCATAAAAATATGGGCAAAAAATATAAGGGTAATTGGTGTTCCTGCGGCGGCAAAATAAAGCACTTTTGCGTAAAGTAGTCGTAACGATTCACTTTCTACACCCCTGAACAAAACCATTGAAATTATCCATCCCAAAACAGCCAAAATAAACATCAAGAACCAAAAGTTGGTCCTTGACTTGTAATCAGACAAAAAGACAATGGTACCGAAAGCAAGCGTAATCAAACCAACTGTTGAAATCGCTATATTTATAAGGTCAAAGTTAAACATTACCTTTGGTTAATTATTTTTTGAATATTTTTTAAGTGCTCTTCCGAAATTATTTCTTTGAAGTTTTGTGGTTTTGACAACTCAAAACCAAGACCTTCACTCATTTCAATAATTGAATCAATCAAGGGTAAATCTGCCCTATTTACTACGTAATTTCCTTTCCATTCATTTGCAGCAAGAACCATAATTTCACACATGCAACAAAAATTATCGTACTTGTCTTTTAGGCCAAAATTAAAATGGTTATCTACTCCTGGTGTGTGTACAGCACCTGCCTCGAGAACAAGTACGTCGTAATTATCCAACACTTCTGGTGCAACATCAGACGGCTGAGCATCGTCTACAATAATGGCTCCTTTTTTGAGGTGGTTACTATTAACAACAGCATCGGGCGCATTAGTTGCAGTAACTATAATGTCTGCATCTTTTATCGAATTCATGTCGGAATCTTTGGTGACTTTAACACCGGGTCCAACCTTCTTTAGAGTTTCAATGACGGGAGTTAATCGATCAGTTTTTCTAGCCACCTCTACAAGATGTATATTTTTGTAACCCTCTCTTGCAAGAAGTTGTCCAGTTGTTGAACCAACAGAACCGCTTGCACCCACAATTGCCACCTTCATATTTTCTTTCGAGAAACCAAAGGTTTCTGTCATCTTGAAAACATTAGAAGCAACTGTGAAAGCCGTATAAGCATGTCCAGTAGTCACGTTTATATCCACCTGATCAACAATATCTAAACCACCCTTACTTAGCGAAGACATTAAACCCCCAAGTCCTACAATCTCAACTCCCATTTTTTTTGCTAGAGTTGCAGAGTCAATAATTTTCTTAAGTGCTAATTCCCTGTCTTCCATCATTTGTTGAGCAGTAATAATGACACCAATAACAAGTCCCTGCACTTCTTCACCGGTTTTTTTAGATCTAAGACCCGTAACTTTTGATATAACCACTGGCCACATTCGTTTAGCAATACCTGCTACAAATGCTTTGGGAAAAATTCTTAAAAAAGGATATTTTCTATAGATATCAGAAATTTCTCTTGCGTGAACAAGAAAAGCATATCCATACTTTTTTCTAGAAAAAGACACCGGAGAAATCCTTATAAAAAGGTCTCTAAACATCGTAAAAAAAGACCAAAAATGTTTTGCTTTCATGCAATTATTATAGCCAATACGGCCCTAGATATAAACGTATTTATCCTAACTCTGGTTTTGCGGTGACGTATCTTCGGATACTTGGCATTACTATAGACACCAAAACAAAAACATACCCAACAACACCAATACTTGATCCTAAGAAACTAGTTTCTATGTTCTGGGATAAAGTATAAGAAATATCACTTATTCCCAACATTACGCCTCCGATACACAATAAGTATGAACGTGTCTTGAAAACTAGACTTACTCTCTCAGGAAGATTTTTCATGTATTGCCAATACCACATAACAGAAACGAACATTGCCGGGAAACCTGAAAGAAAACCAACCCAGAGAGGTAAATTAAGTGCAATCACTCCAAACTCTGAAATAGTTGGCTCAACAGGAAAGAGTAACCTAAACCCAGTTACAACTAAAGCAATCACAATCAGGAGGTACGTAATAGCATTAGAATTTAAGAAAGTTAATTTAAAAATTGGTGTTTTAAATAAGAATATAACTGCCACAAAAATAAACATTCTTGTCATACTCATCAGTTTCCCCACAATCAGAGGTTCTAAGTTTAAAACAAGAAAAACAGGGAGCGAACCAAGATATATTCCTATACTTATAAAAGCAATTGAAAAATATAGTAGCGCCTTATCTTGTGTCTTTCTGTAAGAAATATTAGACCTCCAGCCAACACCAAGAGCCAAGAAAGACATCAGAGAATATAAAAATATAGCAGTCATTAAACTTTAGTATAACTTTGATTATTTCTAATTAAAAAGCGGCGGACGCTTGGCATCAAAATAGCAGTAACTATAAGAAGATCACCAACAAAAACGTTTGCCACACCAATCATACTATCAAAAGACCCTGTAGATGTTATGTAAAGAGAATAGCCAAACAACATAACAAGCATACCCACTGAGAACAAATATATCTTTGCACTAAAAAAAGAAAGATACCGTGGGAGGGCACTCATTAAATAGCAAACAAAAAAACCAACTAAAAAATACAATGGTAGAAGGATAGAAACATACAAAAGCGGATTAGAGATATTCTCAACAATAAAGCCGTTTTCTGTAACATAGATAGGGCTCTCTGAAACATATTGGTAATAAGCTCCTAACAAAGACAGGAGCACAATTACAATCACAACAAAACCGTTGTATTTTTGAAAAAACTTCCTCTTTTGAAATAAGGGCGCCTGAAGCAAAAAAAGGACTCCCCCATGCAACAAAACTTTTGCCAAAATAGCTGATGGTTTTAATATGCCCATATTTAAAACTTCACTCATCAAAACACCTGAGACAAGCGTCCATGAATGGAGCGAGAAGAACAAAAAAGCCAAGGCAAAAAACTTTAAGGATATGTCTTCTGTTCTTTCGAAAGATTTAAAGGAATTCCACGCAACAATGGCAGAAAATAGCCCTATAGTAGCTTGCAAATATATACCTATCATAAACCCATACTATACAAACTAGAGTGTGTGGCAAGGTTTTTACTAAGGTTTTCGAGCAATCATGTGGGCCAGCACATTCTTCATAGGGGTTCCGTCTGCCCGTGTTTCGTGCGCAGTTCCTTCTTGTTCTTTGTACACAAGAACATCCCAATCTGCATAGAGATCCTTTAGTTCGTTTTCTTCTAGATAGAAAAAAAGTTTACTAATAGGAAGTTTATAAAAATCACCTTTTTTTGTAAAAACACTTATTACATTAAAACCTCCTTTTTTTGTTGCCTCTTTAATTTTTGACACAACTTGGAATCCCTCTTTCACCTTCAGGTGGTGAAAGACAAATGTAGACAAGACAACATCATATTCCTTAGAAAACTTTACGCTTCTAACATCTTCTGTATTGGTTTTGATATCTAAGTTTAATTCTTTTGCTTTATTTTCAACCGCACCAATCCCCGCATCAGAAGTATCGTTTATCTCAACATCAAAACCTTTGGAAGCCAAAAATAAACTATTCCTCCCATTTCCTGCGCCAATTTCATAAACAGAACCATTACTAATATAATCAAGAAGCATTGTTGTAAGTTTTGATGGCCCCACACCAAATGGGTCAGTTTCCTTCTTGTATAAATCATTGTAGTGATTTTTAGTTGTCATTGTTCTATCTTTTTTAATGGGTACGAACCCCACAGAAGGCCTGTGACGTTGTTCTTTTTATCTAGTCTAAAAGTCACGTTTTCTCCAACTTGACTAAAGACAGATGTTCCATTAACTCCAAAGACTTTTTTACTTTGAGGAATAAGAATCTCCACACCTTCAGAAGGTTGGTTTGTTCCTGGACTTGTGGAAAAGATAAAATTTTTGAGAGACACAAGTATTGTCTCACCATCAATTGATTGATAGGTGCCGGCATATTTATCTAGTTTTACCTTTGAAGGTTTTTCATCTTTTTTATCAATAAAATAGTAAATAAGCTTTAATATTCCTGAATTAATCATCCCAAGTGGTATAGCAGAAGTGTTAGAAAGAGTAATAACACCGATATCGTTTTCAAGATCTAATGAAAAAAACGAAGCAAATCCAGGAAAACCACCGCTGTGTGCAGCTACTTTTCTGTTTTTTATCTTATAGATCTCGACACCCAAACCGTACCAATCATCTTCAACTGTCCTCCAGTGTTCCCTTAACATTTCTTTTTTAGTTTCTCGAGAAAGAATAGTATCTTTAGCCTCTTCTCTTAAGGAGAGGGCTCCAACAACTCTTGCCAAATCTTCGACATTAGAAATAAAACCAGCTGCGGGTATATAACTATTTGCTTTGCATTGTTTAAAAATTTGTCTATTGTTTTCCTCACCAGGAATAACTCTTCCATACCCTAGGGTTTCTAAGGAGTCCCCTAAGTCCACTTGTGTCGAAACCAATCCCAAAGGTTTAATTATAAACTTCCTAATATAGTCTTCGTATGAAAGACCGGAAGCTGATTTGATAACCTCCCCAAGAAGAGAAAAGGCATAATTTGAATATTTAAAATGTTTTTGGTTTTCTATCACCAAAGAATTCTTTTTTAACTCTTTTTTAAACTCATTTAGATTAGGAAATTTTCCGTTAGACCAGTGTGCTGTGGTTCCATCTCTAAAAATTCCCCCTGAGTGGGTAAGTATTTGTCGAATAGTAATATTCTCAGCTCCTTTTACCTTACCTTTTGCCGCCTTAAACCAAGGGATGTGTTTGATGAGTGGATCGTCGAGATTTAATTTCTTCTTTTCATACAATTGCAAGATTGCAATAGAAGTAAGCGTTTTTGAAATAGAAGCAATCCGATAGGGAGTTTTAGAGGTTGTTTTCTTTTTATTTTTTATATCAGAAAAGCCAAAGCCAGCCTTATAAACGAGCCTTCCTTTGTAAGTAATACCAACTGAAATACCAGGAATACGCCCATAGAATATTTTCCTGGGCATCCAAGCATTAATAACTTTTTTTGTATTTTGTATTGCTTCTTGGGTTTTCATGACACTAAATTAAATTTTTTTGCAAAATATAAAATATTCATCTGGGTCCCAAAAGTTATCTTTATGTTTATGGTCTCCAGCTAGCCATAGTTTACCATCGACAGCATGGACAACACGAAACTCACTTTTATACCCTTTAGTGTCTTCTTGTTGTCTCATTCCAATCTGTAATGATTCTAATAAGGGTTGGTTTTTATATTGTAATCTCAATTGAGGCCCGACTTCTAGAGGACACAAACTCAGCCCGAAATCAAATATCTTATTATAAATAACTTCTGTTGTAACACCAGTAGGGTACCCTAACTCTTTTGGAGTGATACGGAACAAGTCAAGACTAGTTTTATTGTTGGATAGTATGAACTCCTTACTATAGAGAACATCCTTTGCCCATGATCCAATAATCATCTTACTTTTTTGAATAGCTGTCTCTAGGTCGTTGATATTTTTATGCGTGCCAAGTTCTATAGTTTTCCAAATTTTGAAATCTTTCATGATTGAGTATTAAAGATATGGATAAGTCTCAGTAATACAATATGATTATATTCTAGTTTTTACATCTATAAATAAAAGGTGCTATTTTCGAGCACCTTTTATTGCTGTGGGTTGCAGGTACATCCTCCTCTTATCGGTGCTGGTAGTAGTCGCACATGGCGCAGTTGCCGACGGCTTGCGTCTCTCCATCCCAGCGCCACATCACAGGGATGGCGGACTCCAACCTGTCGCTTCCTTCCTGCACGAAGGAAACCTTGAGCCCAGACTCGAACGAGACTGTGCCCTTCGGAAGAGGCATGAAGTTGCCATCTTCTCCGTGCAGGTGAGGCAGCGCAACCGCAAGACCATGTTCGGAAAGGCTCTTCATCAGCTCCTGAACTTCAGGAGTCTGAACAGCTTCCAGTCCCCTCTTGATTTCCGGATGAATATCGTGCAAATTGCTCACAGCTTTTCCTTTATTTTGAACGCCTGGAAACGACCCCAGGTCTACACCCAAATTACTAAAGTCCCCTACTGTTGTCAAATCTTGACAACAGTAGGCCATAGGTATAAAATATAGTCAAATTGTGTTGTTAGTATACATCAACTGGTGTATAATAAAAGCCCAAGACAATGAAGAATTTACGAGAAAACCTTATACAATTTGGACTCTCAGACAAGGAGGCGGACGTCTACCTTGCCCTGCTTTCTGCTGGTCCATCACTTGGTAGTGTAATCGCCCAAAAGGCAAAGATTAATAGGAGCACCACCTATCTTCATCTAGACACCCTTATCAAAAAAGGTCTTGTAAGCGTGAGCGAAGAGAACAAAATTAAAACTTTTACCCCTGCCCCACCGGACAGAATCATCCACCTTCTTGAGGAATCTCTTTCTAAATATACCGAGCTTTTGCACGTTGCAGATGCAATGCTCCCTGATCTTAAAAAAATGTACGCCACTGAAAAGAAGAAGGAGGATGCAAAACCAAAAGTACAACTTTTTGAAGGGACCCAAGGCCTAAAAAGTGCTTACGAGGACATGCTAGAGACCAATGATGATGTGCGTACTTATGCCTCAATGGAAGACATACACACCCTTTTGCCAGAATACTTCCCTAAATACTACAAACGTAGAGCTGAAAAAGGTACTCAAATACGAGTAATCTTCCCTGACATTAAAAAAGTAACAGAGCGCGTAAAAGCTATCCCCTCAAAAATTAGAGACGCACGGGTGCTTTCAAAAGAAGCTCACGACTTTTCTCCTGAGATTAATATCTATGGAAGCAAAATTGCATTTATTTCTCCTAAAGAACAGTTTGGACTCATTATTGATAGTTCTGAACTCTCAAACGCACTCAAAACAATCTTTGAGATCTCTTGGCTTGCTGCCAAAAAACTAAGTCTCCAAACCGCTTAAAATTTTTAGTCTTTGTTATATAATTCTTCTGCTCTCCGATGGAGCCACTTGGAAGATTCTATCTCGTTTAAAGGAGTGTGTTCAGAAAAATAGGTGTGTTCTTTGTCCCACCGAATGGTTCTTTTAGACCATGGTAACCACCATGGGCCTTTAATTTTAATTGTCGTTAACAGTATTGGTGCTTTTGATTTGTAATGTATATGTTGTGGGCCTCGTTTAAATTCTCCAATTCCATCTTTTTTATGGACTCTCCCTTCGGCAAAAATCATTACTGCCTCACCCTTTTGTAGTCTGTCGACAGTTGATGCCGTTTTGTCTTCAATAGTAAGAACCCCGTCTTTATCGCGAGGAGGAAGGATTAATACACCATTTGGCCAATAAATAAATGGATAGGTGATCACCCAATAAATTATTTTTAAAAACCAGTGCCGAGGGCTTTGTGTCGCTAAAAAACGAATGGGTAGTATGCTCCAGTAATATTTAAAAGGAAGACTTTGAACAAACAACCAAGGGTCAATAACTGTCTTATGGTTCCCTACAATCAAAAGGGGTCGTGTTTTAATATCTTCGTATCGGGGCAAAACAACCTTTGTGTACAAAATAGTTTTTAAAACAGGATGAGCAACGAGCCATTCAAAAACCTGCCAGGAAATGACAATAAAACGTTTAATTTTTGATTCTTTCATCTAGGGTAAGTATATAAAAGATGGATAAATGAAACGGACGGAGGTTTGTGTAGCTGTGGAAACTACACCTAACTCCGTCCGTGTGCCTCTGCCTCCCGATAGAGCGCAGAGAGCCGCGCATGAATGAACTCGACGCCCTCTTCTCCCGACATGCCCGAAGGCACGACAAGAGGAGCGATGTCCCAGTTCATCACGACTCGCCACCTGAAGGCGCTCACCTTCTGGCGATAGAGCGCAACGAGCCAGATGGACGCACCGCTCTGCCGATGAACCGCCACGATCCCCTTCCGAAGCGGGCCAACCCCAGGACCCTTCCAGATCTTCCCTTCGGGATAGATGAGGACGGACGTCTTCTGCTCGACGAGAGCTTCGACCGCGCCAGGGATTGCATGCTGCTTGGGGATGATCATGTTCCTCCGGTAGAACCACCGGTAGAACTGACGGAACGGCGGCCACCAGAAGAGCTCCTTCCACGTGAACCTCTCCTTGGCGACGAACCGAATCGGCGCGATGGACTTGAAGCTTGCAAGGACAAGCGTCAGGACCGCGAAGGGGTGGTCGAGAGTCGACCGGTGGGTGGACCCGATGATCCGAGGCTCGCTCCCAAGAGCCGGGCCCGGATCGTTCAAGACCGTCACCTTGTGGAAGGGAGCCAGAAGCCGGGGAAGCCACCAGTGTTCCTTCACCTGGAACCTGGCCGTCTCGCTAAGCTGTGTCTTGATCGACATGCCAGATTCCTCCTTAGGGTTTGGATGAACTTACTGACAAGCACTATACCACATATTTATAAAAAAGGAAAGGCCCTGCGGGTAATCACATTGATGTACACCCACAGGGCCCTTTTTGGCAGTTGCCTGCCCTTCTCCTACGCCGCCTCGCCGTAGACCGGCCGGATCCGCGACCGCATCTCCTGGATCCTGCGTTCGAGGTCTCGCCTGAAGAACGTCTCCGGCGCAACCCGAACGATCGACGGAACGATCACGAGCGTTGCGACGAGACTCGCCACCATCGCGAGCGCGAGGAAGAACCCCAACACCCGAATGGGAACGAACGCCGAGAGCACGAGCGCGATGAACGCCAGGTTCGAACAGCAATCGAAGACGATCGGCATGCCGACGTCCTTGATGGCCACCCGAAGCGAGTTGTTCACGTTGCCAAAACTTCTCACCAGAAGACCCGTGCGGGTCACCAGGTGGATGTAGAAGTCGATAGCGGTCGCACCCACGATCAGCGTGATAGCGAAGTTCGCAATGTCGATCGTGATGCCGAAGGCACCCATGAGGGCATAGACCAGCCCGTTGGCAAACGTCACGGGGACGAGGGCCAAGAAGGCGAGCCGCATGCTCCCCAAGAACCACCAGCACACGAG
The DNA here is from genome assembly GCA_002376885.1 of Patescibacteria group bacterium UBA3531. Lineage (GTDB taxonomy): Bacteria > Patescibacteriota > Minisyncoccia > Phycocordibacterales > UBA3531 > UBA3531. The sequence continues at coordinate 51,113 of DFOW01000001.1, forward strand.
GACGAGAAGGATGGTCAGGAGCCCGTTGCTCCGTGCCCACGACTCGCCCAAGACATCGATCATCGCCGCCCATTCGAGGAACTCGCCGGTGATCCACAGGGAACCACCAAGGTCGTGTTCCTCCCGATACTCCCGGAGGGAGTCGCGGATGGCGTTGATCCGGTCGCTCGAGAACGCGTAGATGAACGGGTTCAAGACGAGGTACTCCTCGCCGTCATCCCGAAACTCGGACAGGACGTCCGGGTTGTCGAAGAGCGCGAACTGAGCGATCGCATTCTCGTCGTTCGGGATCCGCTCGTCTGCCAGGTCCCCGTCGCGGAGCTCGCGGTTCATGCGAGCCACGCGCTCGTGGAGACCCGTACAGAAGGTGACGTCGGCGTGAGCCGACGCGTACCCGCAGACCTCGCGTGCCGTCTTGAGACATTCGGGGTCGTTCGTGCTCGTCTCGCACTTCAGCATGACCTGCACGAACATCGTACCCCCGAAGTACTTCTCGAGGATGTCGAAGCCGTCGCGAGCCTTCTCCCCCTTCGGGATGAAGTGCGGCGGGTTCGAGCTCACGTTGACCTCTCTGATGAAGGGGGCCGCAATGATTACGGTCACCGCAACACCAGCGAGGACTCGTCTGCGTGAGTTGCTGAAGAGCGACATCTGGTGCGCCTTCTGCAAGAACCGCGCAAGCCGACTCCTGACGCGTTTCGACCGAATGGTCTCCGGCGTCGTGATGAGAGACGGAATGAACCAGACCGCTGCGGGAATGACCAGGAGGCTCGTAGCCGCACCGGTCAGGATCCCCACGATGGCGAACCAGCCGAAGTCGTGATGCGCCTGGACCGGGACACCCACCACCAGGGAAACGAATCCCAAGGTGCTGGTGAATGCCGCGGCCCGAACGGGACGGCTGACCAGCTCGAACGGGCTCTTGATGGCCTGCTCGAGGCCTTCGTAGTTCCTGTACGACCGCAGCATGCACTCGAACACGTGGTACGCGTGCGATGACACGATTGCGAACAGGAGCACCGGAAGGCTTGAAGTCAGCACGTTCTGGAGGACACCGAAGTGCCCCACCACACCGAGCGCCCCGACGATCGAGGTCGGGATCACGACGAAGACAGTGAAGACGGCTGCACGCCACCCAAGCACCGTCGACATGGTGATCCACAAGAACACGAGCGCCACTGCACCGAGCATCGCGAACTCTCGATTCGCGAGGATCTCGAACCAGCGGTTCTGGTAGTGGTTGGCGTACGGACCCGCACGGAAGGTGGCACCCTCCGTAAACGAATCTGCGAGACGCTCGAGTTCGTCGAAGACCTCGTTCTGCCCCTTCTTTCCGTCGAGACGGAAGACCATGAGGCTTGCGTAGCTGTCGGTCGAGACGATGCGCCCGTAGAGGAGCGGATCGCTTTCGATCTTTGCCCGAAGCGCACGCTCCTCTTCGCGCGTGGCGGGGACCTCTCGAATGAGATCACCCACGCGCACCTCGCCCTCGCCCACGTTCTCGATGTAGTCGTAGCCCGTAAGCGAATGGACCACGGCTCCCGGCGCCAGGATCGAGGAGGTCTCGACCTCGGCGTGGAGTGCCATGATCTTCTGGATGCAGCTGGCCGAGTAGGAACCCATGGGGCCCTTGCACTCGAGTCCGATGACCGCGTAGTCGTAGTCGACGAAGACGCGATCGAACGCTGCGTTCTCGATGGCCTGGGGATGATCCGACTCGAGGTGACCCTCGAGAACCGGCGTCATCTCCGGACTGATCCCCAGAAGGGATACGGCCCAAAAGACCACGAGAGCGGTCAGAATGAAACCTGCCGTCTTTTTGCTCACCGTTTGCTCCTTTGGCGGACTTTCAAAGAACGCCTAAAAAGGTATGAATCTAGGTTAAAAGTGCCATAAATATATAAAAAAGTCAATAGTTATCGTGCCCCTGTGGATAGAGAAAGAGAAAAGGCGGCACGCGCGCGTGCCGCCTTCCTTGTCCCCCTACTTCTTCGGGGGCTTCCTTCCCTGCTGGAGTGCTTGTTGGGTGCAGACAGGCACCCTGATCGTGGGGTCAATGACCCGCTCCTTCCACGTCACCTCGGTGGTACGCTCGGGAGTCTTTGGATCCCAGGCCACAAGCTTTGTGGGGAGTGCTCGCCCACCCACAGCCATGATGTTCTTGCGCCCAATGTCGATCATTCGCACCGGCACAAGCTCCGTGCCTTGCATCTTCTCTTGCGTGACACGAAGAAGAGCGCCGTCGCTCTTCGCAATCATCATCGTGGTCTGGTCGTACCCGCTCGCAAACCGCGGGCGGAGCACAAAGACGTACACGGGTTCATCGTCGAGCATGCTCTCCTCCATCCGAAGGACAGAGAAGTGCTCACCTCGCCTGAACTCCATGTCGCCCTGCGAGAGCTCCGTTCCGAAGAACGCGTCACCCCGACTTGCGCCGCTGATGCGTCTCCGGTTCCGAATGGACGGGAGATACATCCAGTAGTCGTTCGATCCTTCGTCGATCGCGCGCTCCATTACGAGCATGGTGGTGTTGCGTACCGTTGTCGGGGCAAAGAACTGCCCAAACAAGCAGTACTCGTTGTCACGCTCTACCGTCCACACACCAAGCTCGCCCTTGAGTCGCCGCTTACCTCGCTTGGTATCGACGTTCTCGAGCGTTACTCGAGCGTAGTTGGGAGCGAAGTTCTGACGAAGAGCACGTTCCAGGATCTGTTCCGGGTTCACCGGAATGGCGTCTTCGATCGCTCGGGCGGTGCTCTCGCCACCAAGGAGAGAGCCTACCAGAAACAAAATGATAGCAAGCCGCATGGCTCACCTCCTTGGAGTTTCGAAGATCCATGCGCGAAATGCGCATATCCAGTATTAAAATAACACGTAAATTTTATTTGTCAATTAAACTGCCCTCCTTTAGGCCTTTTAAAGAATGCTTAAAGTTTTATATTCTTTTTATCTGTGACAAGAGAGAAGGTCTCATCATATCTACCTGCTGAAACAAAAAGTGGGTAGAAACTTATACTTGAAAAAATAACTGATTTTCCATTTTTACCGAGCGGTGTGTTTTTTTTAATTTTTTGAAACTCTTTAAATTTATACTGATGAAATGGTTTGGGTGTTTTTAAGACGTCTTTTACTATATAAAGCTCTTTGTTGCGATGTCGTTTTCTCTGATTTTTTAACATTTCTAGATTGCCAAGGATTTCCTCTATATCTCTTGCTACTATTTTATATCTCCTAGTTGATTTATCTGGTCCATATTCTAGAGAAACACCGCATTTTGATGCACCTATTAAAGACCCCTTACCAAATTTATTTTTTCTAATTAGGGCTACTTTTGATATTGCAGAACAAGAAAGAAGTCTTTTTTTATTTTTATTAAAATCTGTAGTTATAAGAAGTCTATCTAGTTTTGAACTTGTACCATGAATATCTAAAACATAATCACATTTAGATATAATTTTTCGGATATGATATGCGAGTTGTTGTTCCTGATTCCCACTTTTTTTACCAGGAAAACTTCTATTGAGATCTTGATGGATGTGTCGTGTCTTTGACTTCACTCCTTCTGGGTGAGCAATTATAAAAGTTATTGAGCCCTTTTTAAGGTCAATATTTTTTCTTAAGTATTTTATAGCCTCAATACCAATTGGTTCATCACCGTGGACGGCACCGACAATGGCAATTGATGGCCCTTTGATTTTACTTGTAGTTTTATACAGTTTCATTATCTAAAAAAAATTTGGGGAGGGGCGGTGGTGTCATCATACGACGACACCACCGCACATGCCCCTAGAGGTACTTCGCACACAGATCTTTGCATGTGAAGGCCCACGTAGCCACTTCGGCGGGACACCCGCTTGCACCGAAGACTCGAAACTCGATGGTCCCGTGCCCAGTGATTCGGATGTAGTGCCAGCAGCTTCGCAGATCTTCCGACCATCCGTCGGCGCGTGCCTTCTCGTGAACTTCTTCCCATCCCTTGAACTTGGGAGGTCGGAAGTTAGGGGCGACAACCTGGTAGAGCCTGTGACGCTCTCCGTTCGAGTGGTCCCCGACATTTCGAAGCTCGTCGACATGATCCACTACCCCATTGTAGACACGCAGAGCAGATTCATGATCGGGCATACCCACATGGATGTGGGTTCCCGTTACACGACATGCCGCATCGAGAACTTCTCTGGGCATGTCTTTGGTGATCTCCGCGTACCTGCCAGTCGGGTCGGGGTACACCGAGAGACACATACCAGGAGGGGCTACCTCCAAGAATTGCACCGAGAGCCCTAGGAACGAACATGCTCGGTTGAGCGCACGATCATTCCTCATGAGAGTACCGAGCACGTCTTTGGGAAGAACAGGCCCGATACGATCTTCAATCTGACATGCCGACAGCTCGAAACCGAATTCCTCACACTCTCCAAGAGAGGCAAGAACTTCGTGAGCTCTCGGAACGATCTCTCCCTTGTCATCGGTAACGAAACGTTCCCGTTCGATACCGAGAAACAAGGACCTCTCTCTGTCGAAAGAGAAGCGATCCAAGAATTCTTTCACGAGAGTATCCTCCTTCTAAAGAACTATTCGGGAACAAAAAATCCCGTCCTCACGACACAACCATCTGTATTGTGTCAAAAGGACGAGAGTTTTCCCGCGGTACCACCTTTTTTATCCCATTAATGAAATGGGATCACTTAACTGACTCATAAAGATATCAGTTTTCCTATGATTACGGAGGAAGCCGAGCTACCACTATCGCAGTAGCCATCCTGCCTACGGAGGCGATACAAGCCCAACCCCGAATCCTTGTTCGGGACCTGCATCAAGGATTTTATTTCTTAAATATACTTCTATTGAAAGTATAAACACCAACAGTTTAACTGTCAATACAGAAAAGCAGGGGGCGCAGACCTTGACGCCTGCGCCCCCACTTTCTAGACACGAGTCGCTACCACGATCGTGTATGCACCATGCTCATTACCTTCGTTGGAAAGACCTCGGTCAATCTTCTCGATCTCTTCACCGAGAAGCCCCTCCACCAGAAGGTTGCCTGGAAGCACGGACGACACTGTCGGATAGGTGTACATTTCGTCGATGACGAAATGTTGGTCGCTCACCATACTCTCGACGTCCGCAAAGGTGTACGGCCGTGCGAACACGGAGAACACCTCAGGTCCCGTCTCGGTATCCAGGTGGACATCGAGGCATTCCTCGTCGAGGTTGATCTGGGCTGCGAGACCCAGGGGCCACGGAAGGAATTGCTTGTAGACGAGAGCATCCAGGTTATAGAACGAGGCGAACAGCTTTCCACCCGGGGAGAGGACGTCGTGAAGGTTCGCAAGAAGCTTGCGGATCTCCCTGATGTCACTCCCTGTGCCCATGGAAAGCGCTGCAAACGAGACAGAAGTCTGCGGGAACGAAAGGTTTCCTTCGTCCAGGTCATGGACGAAGAACTCGGCATTTCCGATGGACTTCTTCTTGGCCTCTCTGATCATGTGAGGACTGATGTCATAGCCCACCACACGATCGAACCTTGCCGCAAGGCGAGCGGCCTGAATCCCTGTAGCACAGCCAAGATCAAGGGCGCGCTCACGCTCGTCCTTGCTCATGTTCTCGACGATTCGATCGAGTACCTCTCTTTCGAACCTGAGATACGAGTCCGTGCTGAAGGTACCCCCCAGGAACTTCTCCTCGTACCATGGGGCGACACGCTCGGTTAGGTCGAGAAGCGCTTGCTTACGATCCCTCGGAGTCTTCTCCAGGGAATGGTCTCCCTGGAGAAGTCGAAGCTGTTCGTGACACGACTGAAGGATGGAGAAGTACATCAGCGCCCCAGCAAAATGGGAACGTACTCCGTACTTCTTTGCCCACTCCTGGGCTGCCTTCATCACACGAGCATCCTCGATTTCCTCTCGGATGATCGGCTGACCCTGGGAACGCTTGTAACGTTCCACCTGTGCCGCAAGCTCCATCCGACGAGCAAAGATCGCAAGGATCGTCTCGTCGACTGCCCCAAGCCTCTTTGCGAGGATCTCGAGGTTGGGTAGTTCTGTCATCTCTTGGATCCTTCTAGTACTGCCTGATTCCCATCAGGTCGCGTACTTGTTCGGTCGTTTCCTTGATCATGGCTCGGGCGGTCTTTCCACCTTCTACCAGAACTTCTTCGACGTAATCTCGCTTCTTGGCGAGTTCACGTCGTCTCTCCTGGAACGGCTCGATGACCGACGCAAGGCTTTCGATGAGGAGAGTCTTGCATTCACCGCAACCGATCGAGGCAGATTGACACGCATGTGCAATCTCTCGGTTGCCTTTTTCGCCAGGAGTGATGAGCTCGTGAACCGGATACACGGACTTGCATCCGTGATACGGGTCACCGGGATCGGTTCGTGTCCTTCGTGCAGGGTCCGTGACTCCGCGCTTCTTGTACAAGTTACCGATTTCGGCGATAGGAAGATTGATGTCGACAGCGTTACTGGCGTCTGACTTTCCCATCTTCCCACCGTCGAGACCAGGCACCTTCACCATTTCGGAGAGCATTCGCGGTTCTGCGAAAACATCTCCGAAGCGGCTGTTGAAACGACGAGCAATGGAGCGCGCCATCTCAACGTTCGGGACCTGGTCCTCGCCACACGGCACAAGGGTCGCCTGCGGACCAAGAATGTCCGCAGCCATCAGCACGGGGTAGGAAACCAAACCGAGACTCACACGGTCCGGATTCCTCTTCACCAGATCCTTGAAGGTCGGAACCCTCTGCAGATCTCCAAGCGGTTGAAACATGGAGAGATACAGGAAGAGTTCCACCGTCTCGGGAACGCTCGACTGAGCGTAGATGACGGACTGCTCCGGGTCGAGACCCGCAGCGAGGTAGTCCGTAACGATCTCGAGGAGGTTCTTTCGAAGCTCTTCGGGGTCGTCGAGCGTCGTCAAGGTGTGCAGATCTGCAACGAAGTAGAGGCAGCGATTTCCTTCCGCCTGATGCTCCACAAAGTTCCTCACTGCACCCAGGAAGTTTCCGAAATGGAGTCTTCCTGTAGCCCTGATTCCAGAAAGCACGGTCTCTTTATTCACGTCTACTCCTCCGAAGGTTTCTAACTCTAGGTGACAAGCACGATGCTTGGCAAAGACCTTGTTCTGATCAGAAGTCTAACAATTAAAACTTTGTTGTCAATGTTTAACTACACCCCCTCTTCCTTTAACTCTTCAATGAGTTTTTTTGCTTTTTTAGAAAGCTTGCCTGGAGTTTTTACAATGAGTTTTATAAGTAGGTCTCCTCGTTTATTGTCACTTACCGGTACTCCTTTGCCACGCAAACGAAGCACCTCGCCACTTGAAGCACCTGCAGGGATCGTTACTTTTAGGTTTCCTTCAAGTGTCTCTACGCTGTAGTCTGCACCAAGCACGGCATCGGTAAGTTTTACATTTAAATCCATAAGAAGATCTGATGCTTGCCGTTTAAAGGCTTCGTGTGCTTCTACATGCACTCGCAAATACAGATCTCCTGTTACCCCATGTGGCACAGCCTCTCCTTTCCCGGAAAGCCTAATCATTTCGCCATGTTGGATACCTGCTGGGATAGTGATATTAATTTCTTCATCACTTTTTACTACGCCAGAGCCGTTACAGTCTTTACACTTTTCTTTAGGAATTGAACCCTTTCCAAAACAATCAGAACACTCTTTAACTTGTGTAAAGGTCCCTAACAGAGATTTTCTTGTTTCGTGGAGTTTACCCTTACCGTTACAGGTATTGCAGGTGATTGTCTCCTTTTCATTCTTTGCCCCCGTACCATTGCAGGTTTTACACTGAGAGTTTTTAGTGAGTTTTATGATGCGAGTCGTTCCAAAAATGCTTTCCTTAAAAGGCAGTTGAATATCTACTTGGATGTCGCTCCCTCGGCGGACATTTGCACCACGGCCACCAAACGGACCACCCCCGGTAAAGATGTTTTCAAAAATATCACCCAAGTCGACATTAAACCCATCTGCTCCTTGGAAACCAGAGAAATCAAAACCACCAAAACCTTGTCCACCGCCACCAGAAAATGCCTGGCCGTAGGTATCGTATTCGGCTCGTTTTTTATCGTTTGAAAGGACTGTGTAGGCCTCGTTTACTTCTTTGAATTTTGCTTCGTCTCCCCCTTTGTCGGGATGGTATTTATGCGCAAGACGTCTAAAGGCTTTTTTGATTTCGTCTTTAGAAGCCTTTTTATCTACCCCCAATACTTGATAGTAGTCTTTATTGGCTGACATTATTTTTGGATATTTAATTTAGTTTTAGGAAAAAGTTTTTTTATTATACTCTCATACCCATCTCTCTCAACAATTTCCCAGGCCTCCTTATATGCTGGGAACATTTGGGATTTTTCTATATCACGCTCTAATCGACTCGGTTCATTTAATACATCTTTGTAGAGAGCTTTTAAAACAGCATGCACCGCAACATGGATAATTACCAGATTCTCTTTATTTGGATACATTTCTTTAAGAATTTGAAAAAAACTGTATTCTTCTTTGTCTCTACTAAACAATCGATGTATCAACTCATGAGAAAGAATATCAATATAGCGGTCAGGCTCCAGGTAGGAACCAGTAACAAGGGGTGTGCTAAAACCACCCTTATAAGCAGGTAGTAAATACACATTAATCGTATCTTCTTTGTATGTCAGACCACATATGTCTTGTAGTCCGAGTAGTATTTTCTCTTCTACCTGCGACCACCTCTTTTTATATTCTTCAGCTCGTTCCTGTAATTTTTCTAAAGAAAGGGGTTCCCACTTTTTTTCTTGGGCATATAATGCAGCCATCTGGTGAAGTTTATGCTGCGTTATAAACTCTACCTTAGGAATATTCATTATTCTTTTTTATCTTCCTCTTTGAAGTCTGCGTCTTTTACGTTACTGTCTCCATTCTGGGTGCTATCCTGATCTTCTTTGCCTGCTTGGTTTTGATTTTGTTCTGGGGCGGTTTGTTTTTGCATTGCCTCTCCTATTTTTTGCATTTCTTTAGAAAGATCTTCTGTTGCTTTTTTGATTGCTTCGTTATCGTTACCAGCAAGTGCCTTTTTGGTTTCGTCTACTTTTTCAGTAACTGCTTTTTTAATATCATCACTAATTTTACCTTCTGCATCTTTAAGCGCCTTTTCTGCAGTATACACAAGAGATTCTGCAATATTTTTTGTTTCTGCTCCTTCCTTTTTCTTTTTATCTTCTTCTGCGTGGAGCTCTGCATCTTTTTTCATCTTCTCAATGTCTTCTGCTGACAAGCTTGATTTAGCTTCAATCCTAATTGATTGTTCTTTACCACTTGCCTTGTCTACTGCCTTAACAGAAAGGATTCCGTTTGCATCGATATCAAATGACACCTCTACTTGTGGAGTTCCTCTCGGTGCTGGTGGAATACCATCTAAAATAAAGCGTCCAAGACTTTTATTGTCTCCTGCCATTTCTCGTTCCCCTTGCACCACATGCACTTCAACACTGGTTTGGTTGTCTGCTGCAGTTGAGAAGGTTTGAGATTTACTTGCAGGAATAGTGGTATTTTTTTCGATAAGTTTTGTGGCTACTCCTCCAAGAGTTTCGATTCCTAGCGAAAGCGGTGTAACATCGAGCAAAAGAACATCTTTAACGTCTCCTTGGAAGATTCCTCCTTGTACAGCGGCGCCAATAGCCACCACCTCGTCTGGGTTAATGGTTCGGTTTGGATCTTTGCCGAAGAGTTCTTTTACCTTTTCTTGAATAATCGGCATTCGGGTTTGCCCACCGACTAAAATAATTTCATCAATGTCACTAATTGCAAATCCTGAAGCTTCTACTGCTTGTTTTGTGATATCAATTGATCGATCTACAAATTTGCTTGCTAAATCCTCAAGTTGCGTTCTTGTCATTTTTAGTAGCAAATGTTTTGGGCCATCTGCGTCGCTTGTAATGAAGGGAATATTGATTTCTGTTTCTGTTGTAGTTGAGAGCTCGTGCTTTGCCTTCTCTGCTCCTTCTTTAAGACGTTGAAGAGCAAGTTCATCTTTTAAGATGTCTACACCGTTTTCTTTTTTAAATTCTTCTCCAATCCATTTAATGATTTCTTGATCGATATCTTCCCCACCCATGTGAGAATCTCCATCGGTTGATTTGACTTCGATACTTTGACCTTCCTCGTCCCCTGTTCCAATTTCAAGAACTGACACATCAAAGGTTCCTCCACCAAAGTCATACACCACTACTTGCTCATTCTTTTTTTTGTCGAGGCCGTAAGCAAGTGCAGCTGCGGTTGGTTCGTTAATAATTCTACGAACTTTGAGCCCTGCGATTTCTCCTGCATTTTTAGTTGCTTGTCGTTGAGAGTCATCAAAGTATGCAGGCACGGTAATAACTGCTTCTTCTACTTTCTCTCCTAATTTTGCTTCTGCATCTTTTTTAAGTTTTTGGAGAATTTTTGCGCTGATTTCTTCTGGACGGAAGAACTTGTCTCCCATTTTTACCTTTACACCGCCATCGTCTGATCGCTCCATTTCGTAGGCGACAATATCTTTTTCTTCCTTAACGACACTATCTTCAAACCGGTGTCCCATAAGGCGCTTGATTCCGTGAATGGTATTTTTTGGGTTGGTAACTGCCTGTCGTTTAGCTAAAAGACCAACAAGTGTCTCACCTGATTTTGAGAGCGCAACAACTGATGGTGTTGTTCGGTTTCCTTCTTGGTTTTCAATAACTTTTGGTTCACCACCCTCAACCGCAGCAACAGCAGAATTAGTGGTTCCCAAATCAATTCCAATGATTTTTGCCATGATATTTAGTGGTTAATTAGTAATGAAAGTGTCTTATTAAGCGACGTAGAGTGAGATCCGATACTACTTTTTATAAAAGTGGGTGTCGGGCGAGCCGAGGAGCTTATATAGTTCCAAGGATATACAACTCTACTCTTAAGGGACTATATACTATCACGATTTTTTGTATTCGGCCACTTTGACTCGCGCCGGCCGAACAATGTGATTATTTAACATAAAACCTTTTTGAATAATGTCAGTAATTTTCCCGTCGTCTCCTTTTTTGTCTGCCTCTACAACTTCTGCTGACACATGACGATTAGGGTCAAAAGGCTTTCCAAGGTCTTCGTAAGGCTCGAGTCCATGGTTTTTTAGGGTTTCCATCAAGTGATTATAAATATACTCAACCCCTGTTCGCCATACTTGGTCTACCTTCTCCCATGCCTCTTTATCTTTAAAGGCCATATCGAAGCTATCGATAACCGGGAAAAGATCATTAATTAAATCTTCTTTAGCAAGAGAACGAAGACGGGTTTTATCGTCCTCAAAATTACGTTTTGCATTAACAAAATCCGCTTTTGAGCGTTGCCATCCTTCGAGATACTCACCCTTTTCCTTTCGGCAGGCTTCGAGTTCTTTTTTTAGTTTCTTTAGCTTTTTGGCGTACTCGGGAGTATCTTCAAGGGATTCGTATTCAATGTCATCGTATGAATCCTTTTTAGACATAGATTATATGGGGCGAGATTATCGCTTGCTCCACTGTGGCGACTTCCGTGCCTTCTTCTTACCAAACTTACGTCGCTCTTTAATTCGTGCGTCTCGGGTAAGGAGTCCTGACTTTTTGAGTGATTTGCGGAGTTCTCCATCGAATGAAAGAAGCGCTCGAGAAAATCCATGGCGAACTGCCTCTGCTTGAGAGTGGATTCCACCACCTGATACTTTTACTGAAACACTAAACTTTTCGCCTGGCGCAGACTTTTCGATCGGCTCATGGACAATCTTTTTAAGTTCTTCTGTTGGGAAGTACTCATCTAAAGACTTATCATTTACACTCAAGGTATTTTTACCAGCGGGAGTAATACGAACTCGCGCGACAGACTCCTTTCGTTTTCCTACTCCTTCGGTATATTGTTTATCTTTTGTGGTTGCCATATTAGTCCGTAATAGTTAAATTCTTTAACATTTCTTTTCGTAATTTGTTTCCGGGAAGCATTCCATATACTGCCTTCCGTACCGCCTCACCGTGCCCCTTTTTAGCAATAAGCTCTTCAAGCGTTTGTTCTCGCAATCCCCCTGGATAACCGGTGTACCGTGTATACACTTTTCCTTTTGCTTTTCGTTCAGTAATGTTTAGCTTACTTGCATTTACTACATGCACTTTAACTTTTGGAGCAACATTTGCTTTAAAATCTGGAGTCGTTTTGCCTCGCAATAAAAGCGCAGCTTCGCTTGCTACTCGTCCTAATTGTCTATCTTGTGCGTCAATCGTAAATGTTGCCATATTATACAAATTCAATTACTGCCATTTTTGCAGCATCCCCTTTACGTGCCGGTAATTTTATAACTCGGGTGTAGCCACCTTCTCGCTTTTCGTACTTTGGGGCGATTTCATCGATAAGTTTTTTTGCTGCAGTCTTTGATCCAAGGCGTGCCACCAAAATTCGGTGAGCAGCAACATCGCCCTTTCGTGCTCGTGTTACAAGCTTTTCAATAAAGCTTTTGAGTTCTTTTGCTTTTGCTTCGGTCGTCTCAATTTTTTCATAACGCACCAAAGACTCTGCAAGGTGCTTCAAAAGAGCATTCCTTTGATTTCGTGTCCTTCCAAATTTTCGGTTAGCGTTATGATGTCGCATGATTCTATTGCTTCTATTGTTTCAGGGTCAATCCGAAGTTACTTAATACTCGTTTAATCTCGGTGATTCCTTTTGCTCCAAGACCATCTACATCAAGAAGATCCTCTTCTCCTTTTCGTACCAATCCACCAATGGTTCGGATTCCTGAATTACCGAGCGCTTTCATGGTTCTAACAGAAAGGCTAAGGTCTTCGATTCGGGTCTTCAATACATCGTCATCTGGTTGTTCAACCATTGCTTCTGCCTCGCCCTTCAATTCTTCTTTAATTTCTTCTGCGAGTTCTGCTGGTTCTGGCTCTTCTTCTTTAAATCCAACAATTGCTTTTAATTGCTTGATCATGATCTCGATAGCCTTCTCAAGAGCCTCTTTTGGAGAAACGGTTCCGTCTGTTTCGATAGCAAGTCGCAATCGGTTAAAGTCGGTTCGGTCTCCTACTCGCATGTTCTCTACCTCGTAGTTTACGCGCCGTACGGGAGTAAAGGTTGCATCAAGTGCAATCATTCCAATGTCTACCTTCTCTTTAGAAAGCGCCTCTTTTGGCATGTAACCAAGACCTTTTTCAATCGTTGCCTCCATTACAAAATGAGTATCTTTTGAGGTAACAGTAAGGATGTGTTCATCTGGATTACCTACCTCTACTTGTCCTGGCAAGGTAAGATCTTTTGCTTTTACTTCTTTGTCTCCTTTAATATCGAGCTTAATTACTTGTGGCTCGTCAACGGTCATATTAAACCGAACCTTTTTAAGGTTAAGAATAATGTTAAGAACATCCTCTTTAACACCGGTGAGTGTTGAGAACTCATGATCTACTCCGTCAATTTTTACTGACGTAATAGCAGCTCCTGGGAGACTTGAAAGAATGATCCTTCGCAAAGAGTTACCAAGAGTATGACCGTACCCTGGGTAAAGCCCTTCAATCTCATAGACACCCTTGGTTCCTTCCTCGTGGGTTATCTTTGGCTTTGATGGCAATACAATGTTGTAATCTGGCATAGTATTTAAAATTACTCGTTTAGATTTATACTCGGCTATAAAACTCAATCACGGTTGCAAGGTCGAGTGTTTCGTCTTGCGCACCTTCTTGTGCTGGAGTTCCTTTAATGGCTACTTCGCCCTTCTTTTTGTCGTAACTAAACCAGGTTGGTGTTGCTACGTCTTTTGTTTTTTCACCAATTCCAGCAAAAATGTGATTTTCTTTACTTTCAGGACGAATCGACACGACGTCCCCAACTTTTAGCTTGTATGATGGCACGGTTACTTTTCTTCCATTTACGTGAATGTGTCCGTGACTTACGATTTGCCGTGCAAAGGCTCGTGTATTGGCAAACCCTGATCGGAATACAACATTATCGAGTCGTGATTCAAGCGATGCAAACAATGACTGTGTAGGAGTGGTTTCTTTTTGGTTTCTGGCTTTTTTAACGTAGTTAGAAAGTTGCTTTTCATTAATGTAGTAGGAGTATCGTACTTTTTGCTTTTCAAGAAGTTGGATTCCATACTCGGTTCGAGATTTTCGGAATGTTCTTTGAGCTCCTTGTTTTTTGCTTTTAGCAAGCTGAAATTTTTGTGTTTGGCATTGCCCAAACACATCGCTTCCTAGTCGTCTACAAATTTTATATTTTGGTCCTACTTTCATGGTTATACTCGTCGTGGTTTTTTAGCTCGCGGACCATTGTGTGGAATAGGGGTAATATCTTTAATACTTGAAACGTCCATTCCTCGTCCTACGAATGTTCTAATTGCTGACTCTCGGCCTGAACCAACTCCTTTTACTACAATATCAACTTCTTTTACTCCCATGCCTTCTGCCTTCTCTAGTACGATTTCTGCAACCTTCCCAGCAGCAAAGGGAGTTCCTTTTTTGGCTCCTTTGAAACCAAGTGATCCACTTGAGCTCCATGCAAGAGCGTTTCCTTTTGTGTCAGAAAGAAGAAGCTTTGTATTATTGAAGGTAGCTTGAACGTGGAGCACTCCTTGTGCCACACGCTTTTTTGAACCTCGAGCACTAGCGCGGCGTACGCCCTCTCCAGATTCTCCACCTGATTTTGTGATAATACGCTTCTTTCCCATACTATTTCTTTTCTAACTTTCGTTTACCTGAACCCATGGTCTTTCGTACGTTTCCACGAACGGTTCGTGAATTGGTTTTGGTTCGTTGACCACGGCTTGGCAAGTTATGTGAATGACGTGCCCCTCGGTAACTTTTAATATCTTTCAATCGCTTAATGTTTCCAGAAACTTCTCGTTTTAAATCTCCTTCGATAGCAAAAGCTTCAATCTCTTTTCGGATCTTATTTTCATCTTCTGGTTTAAGATCCTTTGGCTTTGAACCTCGTTCAATTCCTGTTTTATCTAAAATTTGATGCGCTCTGGTCCGCCCAACACCAAAAACGGCGGTGAGGCCGATTTCGAGTCTTTTTTCATCTGGAATGGTAATACCTGCGATTCGCATATTTATCCTTGTCGTTGTTTATGTTTTGGATTGGTGCACAAAACATACAGCCGACCAGAACGTCTGACCAGCTTGCAATTCATGCACATTTTTTTGACTGATGCCCTTACTTTCATAGTCTTTTAATGATCCTCCCTTTTTCGCCGTAATCATCTAATTTTACGGTTACTTTATCGCCAACAAGGACCTTGATTCTATGCATTCGCATCTTCCCAGAGAGGTAGGTAAGAATTTCTTTACCCGGCTCAAGTTCTACCCGAAACATAGTGTTCGGAAGAGCCTCGAGAACTACTCCCTCTTTCAAATCAATGGAATCGTTTGTTGTCATTAGGGTTTAGGTATAGTAGCAAAAGATATCCCCAGACGTCAAGGGTTTTAGCCTTAAAAATCGGGCTTATTTTAAGACCTCTACAATCTCTATTTTTTCACTATTTGAGGGGAATCGTCGAGCCCAGAAAGGGTCAAATTGAGTGACTTGGGCTTGAATAATGTCAGGGAATTCTTCAATAAACATACGCTGATAGGTGATTTCATCCTTCGGGAGTCCTGAAAGAGCGCTCTGTACGGCCATTTTATCGATATCCCAGACGAAGACGGCTTCGCCAGAAATCGTGACTTGGGCATCGCCTGGATCATTAAAATCAATTTCATTCTTGTTTTGAAGACTGAAGGAAAGGTCTGCCAAGTTCCCTACTGAGACGATTCCGCTATCCACGCCAGAGAGTGCTTCTCCTGCAATATAGGCATCAAGACTGTCTTGGTGGAGGGCGATTCCTTCAAGTTCTCCGCTCACAATAAAGGTTACGGGCTCATCTTCTTTAGAAACGTCCTCTTCTCTGGATTCTGTGAAGTTAATAAAGATAGCATCATCCAAAAGAATGTAACCTTCGGGGAGTCCTTCGAGTGCTTCTTCCTTCAGGCTCCCCGTGAGAGCATTTTCAAGCTCGCTTCGGGCAGCGTCCTCGTCCTCCTTCTTTACCTCCTTGGTGAGACCAGAGAATCCTCCTGTCATAGGTGTCTTTGAACGAGCATATACGGCATCAAAAAGCGGTGTTCCTTTAAGGCCTGGGACCGTAAAGTCTACAAAATCAATATTGTAATTATCTCCTGGTTCATCTGCCTGGACTGTTACCTCAAGTGATCCAGGGCCACTATTTGTTCCTGCCGGAACCGTAACGGCATCAGAGATTCTATATACAAGACCATTTGGTGCTTCAAACCGAGTCCTGGCAATAAGGCGTTGTGTGCTTCCATTATCATTGAAAATAACTATTTTCCCGGAAGCTTTTCGTTCAATATCTTTTACTCCTTGTGCTCGTACATCCTTTTCCATTGATCCTGATGCACTCACTACTTGTACCACGGGGTTTGCACTCAAAGACGAAATATCTGAAAGCGTGAACTCAAGATCAATTGCTTGGGTTTCGGTTCGTGGTGTTACCTCAACCACTACCTTTCCAGTAAATGAGAAAAAGATAATCGCAACAACAATAAGAGCAAGGACTGCCCATAACCATTTTTTAGAGAAAAACCCCCCGAGGTTCATTGAACGTCTTCGTCTTGGTGGTTTTGGTGGAAGCGGTCGGCGCATTGGTGGCGGAGTATTTTCTTCCGTCACGGGCGGTTTTTTCATCGGTACGTTTTTATGAATGACAACGTCTTGTATAGCGCTTTTAGGCATGGATTTTATACTAGTCTATTTTAATCCGTTTGTAAAAAGAGACAAGAGGATAAGCATAGGGTCAAGTGACTCTTTATGAGCATTATCGATTTTTTTTGAAAATACGGCTGTATCAAGCTCTTTTATAGAGAAGTTTTCGCTGTCTTCGGTGCTAAAGAGCTCACGCCTAGATTCCTTAAACCATTCGGGGAAAAACGAGGAAACTGAGGGGTCGCTCACAATTAAAATGCGTGCCGGTAACCCTCCACGGAGCTTTCCTTCTTCAATGGTTCTTTTAAAGCTCTCTTTCCACATTCCTTGAATTACAGCGAGCGCTCCTTCTGTTCGTGTTCTGCTTTTTTCATTTAACTTTTCACTTTTATAGAGTCCTAGGATTGAGTGAGCTTCACTCATCTCTACTCCCATCTCTCGTGCTAAGAGCCGTAAAAAAGTGTTTCTCCCAAACGGGAATGAAATAATTTGTGTAAGGTCGTTATCTACTGAAACAATAAGGTCAGAGACTTCGCTCGACACGTTAAGAAGCGTAAAGTTTTCTTCTTTAGGGAAGAGCATTCCTACTGTTGCGTATAAAGAAAGCGGTGTTCCGTGGAAGAGTGTATTGTCAGTATGAAATACTTGATGAACAATATTTTTTAATTTCTCAACAATTACTTTTTCGGTATAACTCACAAAGAGTGTCACCATCATACTGTCTGCTTGTTTATTGTAAGGATCAGCAATTGAATAGCCGTTCAGCTGGATATCGAGAATCTTTTGTTCTAATAGAACCTTGTCTTTTTTTGCTGGGTCTTCTCCGGCAAGTGTCTCTATTTCTTTTTTTACAAGATTTGCAACAAGGTCGTGCGTAACCTTAAATGAGGCTCCTTTGTAATGTATCTTCCTTACTTCTCTATAGGTTAAGAGCGAAGGAATAAAACAATGAACCTCTTTAAATGAAGAGAACTCTTTATTCATTGCCATCTCAGTCGCGGCGCTCGTGGCTGCCCACAGTACTCGAGAAAGATATCTGTCTACACTTGGTTTTTCGCGCTCTTCAAAAAAACGTCGTTTAGCGTAGTGAACAGTTGGTTTTTCTTTGCCCAGATCAGTGTAGGCAATACCAACGCTCCCTGAACCGATATGAAAAAGCGCGGCACCATTATCTTTGCCTCGTTTAGTTCCAAACATGATTTAAGTATAACAGACGCTTGTATTAGAATCCTGCTTTGTTTGTTGATTTTTTTAATGCGCGATCGACGTGTTCTGCAATTTTGTTTCGTGCACCGTATGGATCGGGAACTTGTTTAAATACAAAGTCTCGAGACTTACCGGCAGTTTGCACATGCACATCTCCAAAATTAAGAAGTGTAGGAATGATACCTTTTACTTCAACAGTAATGTCTTGAATTCTATCGAGACGAAACTCTGAAACATCTCGAGAGAAAAGCGCATATTGTTCAATGTCGTATACACGAGTGGTGGTAATTACCCATAAATCAAGGGCGTAGTTAACCCATTTTACAAATAAAATAGACCATTCAATAAGAAGGATAGATGCCACTACAATAACAACCAACCTTCGCGCGTCAGGAACATATTGAGAAAGCGCTTCTCCTGCAATAAATGCAAGAGGAATAAGAATGATTACTGCGACAATACTTGGGAAGGACGATATAAAGTAGACAAACCAATGCCTTCTAAAAAACATTTCTAACTTTTCGCCTTCTGGAACGGTAAAACTCATATTAAATACTTAAAAGCACACTTAAAATAACCACGAGCGGAACAAATGAGACGACCAAGTAAATCACCTCTGCCTTAATAGCAAATGTTTTAGTAAGACTATAACGACGCAAATGATACGTAGTGGTAATAAGCGTCACAATAAAAACAATAAATACAAGCAAAAAAAGTACTGCAGATATCCACCGTATTGCATCAATACTCAAAACTGTCCCCAAATAGTCATAAGAAAACCCTGGGATTCCAAAGTCTAAGCTGTCTAAATTTGGTTCTGGCATATTACTCTAAAGTTGCTTTGATTCTTCTTACTCCTGCACTGCTCGCCTCTTCTTTTTTTATTTTGAAGGTTCCCATGGCGCCAGTACTCTCTACATGAGGACCACCACAAATTTCGTAACTAAAGCGGTCATCTCCTTCACCTACACTATACACTTTTACCTTGTCTCCATATTTTACCCCGAATTCACCAAGGGCTCCGCTTTCGAACGCAACACCCGTGGACATCTCGGTAAACGAGACAGGGAGATCTTTTTTAATGATCTCGTTTATCATGTCTTCTACCTTTTGCTTTTCTTCATCGGTCATTTTTTGTGTATGAGAAAAATCAAACCGCAAGCGTTCGCTCGTTATGTTTGAACCTCTCTGATGAACATGATCACCTAACACACGACGGAGTGCCTCGTGCAACAAGTGTGTTGCGGTATGGTATGCAATTGTTTTTGGATTTGTGTCGGCAAGACCACCTTTAAACTTCCCTTCTGCACCACTCCGAGACTTGTCTTGGTGCTCCCTCATTTCTTTTTTAAATCCTTCTTCGTCTACCTCAATTCCCTCTTCTTGTGCTAACTCTTGTGTGAGCTCCAGAGGAAATCCATACGTAGTAAAAAGAGTAAATGCTTCTTTGCCAGAGATGCCATCGCTTCCCATCTTTTCAAACTGTTTTAGTCCTTGATCGAGTGTTTTTTTGAATGCTTCTTGCTCTTTTTGGATTACTTGAATAAACTGCGACGTGTTTTGCATGTTCTCATATACTGCTTCATATTTGAACACAATGGCCCCAACAATAGCAGCAAGAGATTCTTCTGGAATTTCTTTATTGTCTGTATTAAAAATGGCACGTCTTAGGAGTCGCCGTAAAATGTATCCTTGTTCAGTATTACTTGGAACAACACCGTCTGAAATAAGAAGGACGGCTGTGCGCACATGGTCTGCAATGATTCTTTGTTTTTTTGTATCGCTTGCAAGACCCTCTACTTCTTTCATAATGCCTGCAAAAAGGTCGGTATCAAAAATGTTGTCTTTGTCTTGCATAACCATTGCAAGGCGTTCGAGTCCAGCACCGGTGTCTACATTTTGCTGGGTTAGTTTTCCTGTTACTTTTCCGTCTTTCTTTTCGTACTCCATAAAGACATCGTTCCATACCTCAACCACGCGACTCTGGTCATCTGCTTTTTTAAATTCTTCTTTATTGGTGATGGGTCCTACTTCTGGGCGAAGGTCATAAAACATTTCACTATCAGGACCACACGGGCCATTATCTCCTGGGCTCCACCAGTTGTCTTCTTTCCCTAAGAAATAGATCCGCTCCTCTGGAATACCCAAAGACTTCCAAATCTCTGCGCTTTCTTCGTCTTTAGGGGCATCTTCGTCTCCTTCAAATACTGTTACATACAGCCTGTTTGGATCAAGACCGAGGCCTTCATCTTTGCTCGTTAAAAACTCATAACTCCAGGTAATGGCGTCTTTTTTAAAGTAGTCCCCTAAAGACCAATTCCCCAGCATTTCAAAAAAGGTATCGTGGGTTGCGTCGCCCACTTCTTCAATGTCTTGTGTCCGTACACACTTTTGAACATTTACCAGGCGTTTCCCAGCAGGATGTTCTTGCCCTAAAAGATACGGCACGAGTGGTTGCATTCCGGCGGTCGTAAAAAGGACCGAAGGATCGTTTTCAGGAACAAGAGATGCGCTTGGAATTACAGTATGATTTCGAGCCTCAAAAAAAGCTAAAAATCGCTTTCGTATTTCATCTGAAGTCATTATTCAATAGATTAAACTGAATTTAGCTAAAAAGAAAGCGCCGCGTCATTCGACACGGCGGTCCCCTTCTTCTCCCAGGTCCTCGAGGATCGCAGTGTCTGCGTCCTGATTCCCTCGATTGATGGTGACGTAGAGCACCGCCGTGAGAATCACGGTAACGCCAAGAGCCACCAGAAACGAAAGGAGAAGCTTCTTCGTGACGAGGCCCACGAGGGAAAACAAGACCACGAAGAGTGCGATTGCTAAACGCTCCATGTACACCCCCTCTGTCTCGGAGAATACCTTACTTATGTTGCATCGTAAAGCTACCCAATTACTCCTCCACCTAAACACTCTTTACCTTTATAGAGCACTAACGACTGCCCACGAGCAATCCCTGTTTGAGGTTTTTTAAATTGTACGTAATATTTGCTTCCCTTCTTTTTAAGAATGCCTTTTACGAACTTCTGTCTGTACCGGCTTCTAGCAGAATATTCTTCATTTAAAGCAGGCGTCTTTCCTTCGGTCCAATTAGTGTCACCAAGAGAAACTTCTTTTACAGCACTCTCTTCTATATCTTTCTTCTCTGCAACAATGAGTTCATTCTTTTTTATATTTTTATCGACAATATAGTAGGGAGTATCATTTGGAGTTTTTTTGGTTACCGTAAAACCGTGTCGTTCACCGATTGTATAGAACACTGCACCTTCATGCCAACCAATAACTTCTTTTTTAAGATTAAGAACATTCCCCTTCTTTGTTTTTATGTATCGTTTAAGGAATTTTTTAAAATTAATTTTTCCTACAAAACAAAGTCCTTGGCTATCTTTTTTACGAGCTGTTACAAGTCCGCGCTTTTCTGCCTCACGTCTTACTGCACTTTTCTCTAAATGACCGATAGGAAAAAGAGTGTGCTTAAGATGTTTTTGTTGTAGGTTCCATAAAAAGTACGTTTGATCTTTATTGTCGTCTTTGCCTTGATACAGACAGTACATGCCACCCTTTTCCTTCACTTGCGCATAATGCCCTGTTGCAACATAATCTGCCCCTTCTTTACGTGCCCACTTGAAAAATGCTCCAAACTTAATAGTTTTATTACACATAACATCAGGGTTGGGAGTTTTACCTTTTTTGTATTCACTCAAAAGATAATCAATAACTTCTTTTTTATATTCTTTAGAGAGATTAATGGTTTTAAATGGAATATTTAAATGGGTTGCCACACGAAGCGCATCGAGTCTGTCTTCCTTCCATGGACACTCGAGGAACGGCGGATGCCAGGTTTTTATAAATACCCCAACCACATTAAAACTAGCCTCTTTTAAAAGGCTTGCCGAAAGTGAGCTGTCTACGCCACCAGACATGGCAACGTATACCGTTTTTGTCTCTTTTTTTGTCACGAGCCTACTTTATAGGGCGGCGATCTTTTTGTAAACCTCAAAGGTTGCTCGAGCATCAGAGAGTGCTGTATGAGCATTTTCGTTTACTACACCAAAGTGTTCACACAAACTCCTCATGGTGAATTTTTGAATAGAGTCATCGTCTTTAAGAGCTCCGAATGCAATAGAGGCAAGATCCCATTTATGGTAGTTCATCTCTTCTTTCATTCCATGTTCATGGAGAGCTTTTGCAATAAAGGCCCAGTCAAAGGATACATTTTGAGCAACAATAATGGCATCCTTTGTTTTTTCTGCTAGTGTCTTGATTGCGTCTTCTGGTTCAGTTGCAAAAAGCCATTCTGACTCTGAATATTTATTAACTCTCAGTGCCCCCGGTTCTGCGTCTTCAATTCGCTTTGGTTTTACTTTAATATCAAACTCTTCTATCTTTTCTACTTGAGGCTTTCCATCAGGGCCCGGTTCTTGTCGTGCAACAACACATCCGATTTCAATAATTTCGTGTTTTTGTGGGTTGGTTCCGGTTGTCTCCAAATCTAAAAAGACTAGTTTTGCTTTCTTCATTATTTTTAATTAGTTAGCGCAAATATTTTGCTTTATTTGCTTTGTGGGTTTCAAAATCTTCTGCGTAATGAGTGACTCCGCTATTGTCTGAAAGGTAAAATAAGTACGGAGTTTCCTCATAATATATCGCAGCCTCAATTGAATCAAGCCCTGGGTTACTTATTGGGCCGATAGGAAGCCCTGCATATTTATATGTATTGTAAGGAGAATCAACTTCTAAATCATCGAGGGTAATATCAAGACCATTAATATCTAAAATATAAGTAAAGACAGCATCTACTTGGAGTGGCATTCCAATTTCTAAACGCTTCCATAAAATTCCCGCGATCTTCTTTTTTGTTTCAAGTTGTCTTGCTTCTTCTTCAAGAAGTGATGCCATGATGATTACATCATTCCAATCAATTCCTTTTTCTTCTGCCGCTAATTGTAAATCTTTTGTTTTTTGTTTAAACGTTGTATTGAGTATTTCAATTACTTCGCTTGTTTGTTGTGTTGGAAGGACATAGTAAGTGTCTGGGAAAAGATACCCTTCAAGCGCTTGTGCTTCTTCTAAAAAGAGTTCTTTGTCAAATTCAGGGAGTGCATTTGCCAATACTCCTGCAACCTCTCTATTGTGTTGACCTTCAAAAATAGTTACGCGTATTGGGTCGATTCCAAACGATCCGCGTGTTGTTCTCCATACCACCGTAAAAAGATTGTCTCTGTTAGGGAAAAAGTATGTCCCCCACAATACTCCAGAGTCCCCCGGCATAAGCACTGCAAACACTTTAAAAAGGAACTGATTTTTTATAACTCCTTCATCATCAAGTATTTTTGCCGCTTCAGAGAGCGTTGCACCCTCTGGGACAATAACTACATCGTTTGTTGGAAAACTAAATGGTGCCGCCAAAAAAATTATATACACAAGAAAAACTCCGACAAAAAAGGACTTCAAAAAGGTTTTGTTGTAAAAAATAGCAGGTAATTTCATTATCGTGGCAAATCTCGCGGTGGTTCTCCGGTTCGTGATGGCAACCGGTGAACCGTAGGGGTGGTTACTACCTGTCCTGGCAAATGATAAATAGTTGCAAGTTCTTCGGTGCTCAAAACAATTGGTGTGCGTTCGTAAGGAGGATGGAAGAATGATCGTTTTTTGTATGCATTAAAAATAATTCTTTTTCGTTTTGCGAGTCGCACCCCCATAAAATCTTCCCATGGATAGTCAAAGTCAGTTAAGTATTTACCGTTTGGTTTAAAGCCGTTCATGTCTTCTGAATTATATTGCTTAACCGCCATAATAATACCAGGCTTATTGTAGTGGTTCACCGCATCTTTTTTGTGTAAATAAATGCCACGCAAGCCGACGTCAAATGCTAGTTTTGAAAGACTTCTCTGGAGGCTTTTAATGACACGCTCTTCCCCAGGAGAAAGAAGTTTTGTATCGTACACAATTGTTTGCCCCGGTTTTGCTTCTGGCTTGCGTAATTTTTTAACAAGTTCTTCTCCCTCTTTTTTCCAATCACGTCCCTTGTTCCACCATGTTTTTCCATATTTCTTCTCTGAGGCACGAACTAGTATTTGAAACCATAACTGTTCTCCTTTCCCAATTGATCCAAAAAATTCAATAAAGGGAGTGAGGGGGTCCACTTTTTCTATCTCTTCTTTTGATCCCTTTTTATCGAGCTCATAATCAATATACGTTCTAATTGGATAGGCGTCTGCTTCTGTATGTTTAAATTCTGTTCCCCACACATCCCAGTCTGATCCATCTTCTCCAAAATTAACTCCGTGAGTATAGTCATCAACTTCTTGAATCTCGATATTTGGATATTGAGAATAAAAGTGTGATTGAATTAGTTTTGAATGAAATTTTTGTGTGTATACAAAAAAGTGCACAGAGCCCTCTATTGAAACAATTTCAAGTGAGAACCATGCACGAACTTTTCCATTCCACCACTGGTCTACCCATGACCCTTTTGAGGTTTGATGCAAAATGGTAAGAGCAAGCTCCATTGCTTGTGGAGACTTTTCAATCTCTTGGGGAAGTTTAATTTCAAGAAGCACCCACTCCATCTCATGAATAAAGTGTGCGACTACATAGTTTTTCCACACAACCATAAAAACTCCAAACGCCGCAATAGGAATTAAGTACGGTGCAAAAAGTACAAGTATGTCGTATGTGTCTCCAAAAATTGCAATGATTTCTGGAGGAACAAAATCAAAAAGCATGTGCTTATTATACCCTAGACAGGCTTGTAGCGACCACTCTTGTCCTTCTTAAAGTACTTACTGTTTTGTAAGTTAACAAGAATAGTGTTTTCTTTTACGTGTCGTTCTTTAAGAACCTTATCTACAATGTCTTCTTTTTTAAGCGGTCCTTCTTCGTTCAAAATATCTTTAATAACATCACGTACCACACCGCGTTCATACCCCCATTCTCGCAAGGCATAGAGTCCTCGTCCCACCAAAACAAAACGCTTATCTTTAATGAGTTCGTTGTGGACTGTTGCTTGGTGTGCCTTTTTACCAAATCGTTCAGTGATTGAGCTTGCAACTTCAGTAAAGTGCATTGGCGAACCATGGTCACGAATCACCAAGTACGCTAAGTCGCGAACCCCTCGCGCTTTTACATTTGGTGAGTGTGATACTCCCCATTCTCCCAATGGATTTTGACCAATAAACTTAGCGAGAGTAAGCCATCGCTTTGCAATTTCCTCATCGCGAAGATCTTTCATCTCTTTACGCAAGTGTGTCATGAACTTACTTACAATATCAGTGCCAGACACAAGATCATCGTCTGAGAGCTCTTTGTAAAGATTTTTAAGTCCTTTGTGTACCTTTTCTGCTAGATCTTCATCAACAGTCCAACGATGGAAAAAGTCATCGTCTTCGCGGAGTTTTTCAAAATAATCTCCAAGAACAAGCAAGAAGTGCACATGATTTTGGAAACCTTGATCTTCTGAAAGATGGTCTAAATAACTACTTTCTTTTACCACCTTCCCATAATCATCCATTGAATCACGAAGTTCTTCAAAAAAGGGTTCTGCCTTAACGAATTCGTCTGAACGACGAATGGTTGAGAGGGAAAAGTTTTCAATCTGACGAACTCGCTCTCGAGTAATACCATACTCTTTTCCGATTGCTTCAAGCGTTTGCCTTTCCGTTTCAGCCCCCAAGCCATAGCGCTTTTTCATGATGTCTTGTGCGCGCTCAGAAAGCGTCCCCAAAAGTTCTTTGGTAACTGCCTTTGGTTTGAATGATAGAATTACACTACTTTTTGGCATATTTGTACACTATTTTTAGCATTATTTATATCTCTCGTCAACCCTGTCAAATAATTTTGGGGACAAAATTAGCTTCGCTATTTGACAGGGTCAAGCCTATCACACCACAATGTTGATAATCTTCCCTTCCACATAGATCACCTTTTTAATCTCCTTTCCGTCTGTCCATTTTTTAATAACAGGAAGAGCAAGTGCTTCTTCTTTAACATCTTCTTCTTTTGTGTCCGTTTTGACCGTAAGTGTCTCTCTTACCTTCCCATTTACCTGGACAGCGAGCGCATATGATTCCTCTTGTAAGTGCTTTTCGTCTGCAACCGGCCAGGCACTTGTGTGCACAGAACCTTCTCCTCCTACTATTTCCCACAATTCCTCTGCCATATGTGGTGCAAAAGGAGCAAGAACTTGAACAAATAATTTTTTATCTTCTTTTGTCGCTCCTGTTTTTTTAAAGGTATTTACACAAATCATCATTTGAGACACAGCAGTATTAAAATCCATATTCTCAATATCGTCGCTCACTTTTTTGATAGTTTTATGAAGGGTAGCCTTATATTCATCAGTTTCTTTGTCTTCTGCTACAACTACACCCCAGGCGCGTTCTAAAAACTTCCGAGCACCAAGAATATCTTGAGTGCTCCATGCAATAGCTTGGTCAAATGGCCCCATAAACATTTCATATACCCGCAAAGTGTCTGCCCCGTATTGTGTAACCACATCATCCGGGTTAACAACATTTCCTTTTGATTTAGACATTTTTACCCCGCCTTCTGCCAAAATAAGTCCATGAGCTGTACGTTTTTTATAGGGCTCTTCAGTTGGCACTGCCCCAATGTCATATAAAAACTGGTTCCAAAAGCGCGAGTAAAGAAGATGGAGTGTTGTGTGTTCCATTCCTCCGTTATACCAATCTACTGGCATCCACTGTTTTAATAACTCTTTGCTTGCAAGCTCAGTATCATTTTTTGGATCAATGTAGCGCAAAAAGTACCATGAAGACCCTGCCCAGTTTGGCATTACGTCAGTCTCTCTTTTTGCGGGACCCTTACATTCTGGACACTCTACATTCACCCATTCTTCAATGTTTGCCAGTGGTGATTCTCCATCGTCTGTTGGTTCATATTTTTCCACATCAGGAAGCTCAAGCGGGAGCTCATTTTCTGGTACAGGAACCATTCCGCACTTGTTGCAGTAAATAATAGGAATAGGTTCTCCCCAATACCTTTGCCGAGAGAATACCCAATCACGAAGTTTATACGTTGTTTTTAACTCCCCTCCTGCTTTTTTAGTAATTTTTTCTTTGGCTTCTCCGTTTGAAATACCATTGAATTCTCCTGAATTTGTAAGGTTTCCTTCTCCAGTCCAACATTCAACTTTTATTTTATTATCTAGGTGCCCAAATGCTGGGGCCCCTGGTACAGGATCTGGAATTGGTTGGGGTGGCTCAATAACAGAAACAATAGGAAGATTGAACTTTTTAGCAAATTCATAATCACGCTCGTCGTGTCCCGGTACCGCCATAATGGCTCCTGTCCCATATTCATAGAGGACATAATCGGCAACCCAAATAGGAATCTCTTCTCTGTTTACAGGATTAACGGCCTTCAAACCTTTTAACTCAACGCCAGTTTTTTCTTTTGTTTCATCAGTTCTATCTTGTTCGGTCTTTTTGGATGCTTCTTTTATATAAGTAGAAACCTCATCAAAATTCTCTAACGTGGTATGGAGTTCTCCTATTAGTGGATGTTCTGGGGCAAGTACTACATAGGTTGCTCCATATAAAGTATCTGGTCGTGTTGTAAATACCTTTATTTCTTTATCGGTATCTTTGATTTTAAACGAAAGCTCTGCTCCTTCGCTTTTTCCAATCCAATTTCTTTGCTGAATTTTTATTGGCTCAAGATAATCAAGATTATCCAAATTATTTAAAAGTCGTTCGGCATGCGCGGTAATCTTTAACATCCATTGTTCTTTGTCTCGTTTTTCTGTTTCTCCCCCACAACGCTCGCACCTGCCTTCAATCACCTCTTCATTGGCAAGTCCAATCTTGCACGACAAACACCAGTTAATAGGCATCTTTGCTTTATATGCCAAGTCTTTTTTAAAAAGCTGTAAAAAGATCCACTGTGTCCATTTGTAATATGACGGATCGGTAGTATTTATTTCCCTATCCCAATCAAATGACACTCCTATAGACTGGACTTGCCTTCTATAATTATCAGTATTTTTTTTAGTAACTTCTTTAGGGTGAACTCCTGTTTTTATAGCAAAATTCTCAGTCGGTAATCCAAAGGCATCCCACCCAAAAGGGTACAGAACATTAAAGCCTTCCATCCTCCTTTTACGAGAAATAATATCAAGTGCCACATACGGCCTTACATGACCCGTATGGAGTCCGTCTCCTGAAGGATAAGGAAACTCTACAAGAGCATAATATTTTTCTTTTTTAGATGAGTCGCTCGCAGAATAGGTTTTATCCTCAAGCCACTTCTTTTGCCACTTCTTTTCTATTTTTGTATGGTCGTATGATTTCTGTGACATAATGTCGCAAAATTATACCACACTTTTTAGTTCTTTCAATTAAAGACTTGTTTTATGGTTGCCCGCGTCTGTGGCCCCGCATACCCATAGAAGGCATCTGTTGGGATAGCTAAGTTGTGTCTCTCTTGGAACTTCCCGACGGCTTTTCTTGTTAAAGAGCCATAGTAGCCAGTCGTGAGTCCTTCAGGGTAGATAGTCGTGTCTTGAGCAAGGATTTGCTGGAGAAGTCTTGTTTGACTGCTTGTCGTATTGAACCTAAACGGTCCGGTAAGGTTTGTGGTACTGACCGTAAAGGTTTGATCGCCTGTTGGTGAGGTGTTTCCTTGGAGAATGTTACGTACCGTGTCTAAGGTTGCTTGATCGACATTGAATGAGGTGAGGAGTGTGATGATGGAGGTGACTTGAGCGCTTGTGAGACCTGAACCTGTACTTGGTTGTGATGGTTGGGTTGGGGTGGTTGGGGCGCCTAACCCTCCTCCGAAGCTTGGAGGGAGTGCTGCTACTGATCCCGAGCTTGCACTCGTGTTTGTGGTGCCTCCGGTATTGGTGATCGTGGCGGTGTCACTCGTTACGTCAGTTGATTCTTTGGTATCAGTAAAGGTAGCCGTCAAAATGGTTGATCCGCTGGGCACATTGAGGGCTCCATCACTTCCTGATACAGAACCAGTATTAATACTTGGTGATCCGGTGAAGATACCCGTAGCACTTCCTGTTTCAGTAAGGGTAACCGTTTCCGTATCACCATTTGAAAGTGTTGTAGTGATCGTGAAGGAGTCAGTGCTTGTGGCGCTGGTATTGGCATCACCATCTAAGACGGTGATGGTAGGACTATCACTGGTGGTGTAGCCCTCTTGATTGAGACTCGTCGTCGACGACGCACTAATGTATCCCGTTGACTCGTTTAAGTAACCTCCTAGGTTGGTGAAGGAGTTAAGGACCGTCGTAACGGCACTGGTAAGGAAGCTTGCTCCTCCATCTAAAGCTAAGTTGTAGTACTGAAGGACGGGGATGGTGGTTTGGGTACTCGTTGCCTTGTAGGTCACGGTACCGGTACCCGGCGTAAAGGTTCCATTGACGGTGAGTGGTGTTGCGCTTGCGGTGGCATCGGTTAAGTAGAGATTGTTTGATCCGAGTGAGAAGGTCTCTCCACTTGCAATGGTAAGGCCAGAGCTTGTTGCGTTTGAGGCAAGTGTTAGGGATGCTACTGCTGTACTTGATGAGACGGTCAGGTCTCCCAGGTCAAAGGCGCCAGAGTTATCGGTATAGGTTGTGGTGCCGTCGATGGTGAAGGCTTCTCCGTTTCGGGTGTAAGAGCCTCCGCTTCCAATGGTAATGTCTTCTCCTACGGTGAGTGTCACATTGTTCGTGTCTATGTCTAAGTCACCGTCGGTGATGGTGAGATTGTTATCGACGTCAACGTTATTGACGAAGATGACGTCGTTGCTTCCTGAAGCGCCGGTATTGTTGATAGTGAGGTTGTAGAAGGAGTCATTGATTTCAATGGTTTGATCGGTACTGGTGGCGGCAAAGATGATGGTTGAGGTTCCGACAATGAGTGTCCCTGCCGTATCGAGTGTTAAGTCATCAGTGAAGGTGAGCGTGTTTCCGTTAGTGGTGGTGATAGCCCCTGCGGGGCTCCCGTTAGATTCACTAAGAGCACCAAAAGTTACAGAACTATCCCCCGAGATAGTGATTTGAGCGTTAACAACACCTGCCAAACCAATAGTTGTTTGTCCTAATACCGTTAAATCATGTCCAGCAGTGTTGAGCGTTTTAGTTCCAGAAAGAGGGTTTAACGGAAGATTCCCCAGAACGGTAGTACTTCCAGTAAGAGAGTATGACCCACCAGCAGTAAGAGCTGACAAATCTAAGGTCTTCATAACACCAGCTACAATATTTTCTTGGGTCGTAGTGTCATACTCAAAAGATATTCCAGAAAAATCACTAGTACCACTATCAACGACCGGTGTTGCAATAGCCGCCCGAAGAATAAAAGTTCCATTTCCTCCACTTGTGCCATCAGTAATAGTTCCTCCACCAAATGTCAGCACCCTATCAACAGTCACACTCGTAGACAAAGTGGTTGTTTGTCCAGAAGATCCTATGTTTAAATTATAAAAGACGGGAGAAAGAGTAGTTATTGTTCCTGTTCCATCAAGGATCACTGTGCTTGTTTCATCAGTAAATTTGTTTCCTGAATCCGTCCAATCACCACTTACCGTAATAGTTCCTGACCCTCCCAACAAAGATCCTAAACTTGAATCAATAAGAAGGTCTCCA
Source organism: Patescibacteria group bacterium UBA3531 (assembly GCA_002376885.1). GTDB lineage: Bacteria > Patescibacteriota > Minisyncoccia > Phycocordibacterales > UBA3531 > UBA3531. The sequence continues at coordinate 81,626 of DFOW01000001.1, forward strand.
TACACCGTCATGTTCTGATTGTTTGCATCAAGAGTGCCAACAACTTTTAAGTCCGAAGATGTATCACTGTCTCCAACGGTTATACTTGCATCTTGTGTAAGGGTATATCCATCAGGAATATACAATTCATAGTCAGAATCTGTACCAACTGTTATTGCACCCCCTGATATAGATAGAAGATCGTCTGAATCAGACGTGTCTGAAGAAGAAACAATGGTGTTTGTTGTCGTTCCTGTATTATCGTTTTTAATGAGAATATGATTCTGATACAGATCTAAATTAGCAAGACCCCCAGGACCAACGATAGAAAATGCCGATGCTTTTTCTGTCTCTCCATCTAAATAGATTGCAATAGCCGCACCTTCAGTAATCCCCGTTGTCGTTGTTGAGAATGAAAAGGTTCCATCAGACGCTGTTGTGGTAGTAAAAAAGTCTGTATTAAGCGTTGAGCCGCCGCTTACCGAAAGCGCTACTGTTTTACCCGATCCAAGCGCTGTGGAACCCTCATCACTATACGCTGTTCCTTGCATAAACTTTGACTCATACCATGCAATTTCGGAAGAACCCAAAGCACTAACCACAAAATCAATATCCCCGTCGTCATCAAAATCAGTTGGTACAACGTTCTCTGGGTTGTCCATATAAGTAGTGCCATCCTCAACCATTCTTGAGGTAAAGCTAGTATCGCTTCCATCATTTTCAAACCATAACAGTTCATCATCTAACGAACCCGCCACAAAATCAAAATCCCCATCGTTATCAAAATCAACAGGACGACCACCACGTGGAGTCCCTACCGATAGAGACCCTATAGCGCGTCGCGTAAAACTTGTATCTGTGCCGTCGTTCTCATACCAAGCAAAAGGACTTGACGAATTTTTTGCAACCGTTACTACATCCAAGTCGCCATCCTTATCAAAATCAAGTGGTCGTGCCCTCCATGCAGACGAAGCATTGGAACTTGTATCGATTGATCTTCGCGTAAATGATAAGTCTGTGCCATCGTTTTGGTACCACATAAATTCTTGACCTTCATCAGCGGCAGCAACCACATCTATGTCTCCATCTTCATCGAAATCAATCGCTTCAATATAGGCAGCACCCGTTGCTGCCGCTGTTGCATCAATACTCCGTTTTGTAAAACTCGTATCGCTCCCGTCGTTTTGATACCATGCAAATTCTCCATCATTTTGTGCAGCCCCCAAAACATCAAGATCACCGTCTTCGTCAAAATCAATTACATAAATGTTACTCGGCTCACCAAGGTTGGAATCTATCTCGTGGAAGGTAAACGATGTATCTGTGCCGTCGTTCTCATACCAAGAATAAACACCAAGAGTAATACCAAGTCCATGCGCAGCCATAACCACATCTATATCTCCGTCTTCATCGAAGTCGATGGGCTGCACATCAAACATACTCGTTGTGCTTGCGGCAGTACTATCTATGAGGTGTCTGGTAAAAGATAGATTGGTTCCATTGTTTTCGTACCAGGCAAAGTTCGTTGATGCACCACTGATTACGTCCATATCTCCGTCTTCGTCGAAGTCAAAAACTTCCACGTTTCTTGCGGCTACTGCAGCGATCTGATGACGCACATAAGGTCCAGATGCATCCACGTAGGAAACCAAGGAAAGCGATGCGAGTGCACCTAAAATACCAATTGTTAATATAGAAAGATTTTTTTTATACATTTATTATGACCTTACCAATCAGCCCCGTATATATACCTGTCTTCTTCCAGGTCCATATTAGTATAGCAATCCTAAAAAATAAGGAAACAAAGCTATTAACAGGTGTTTTTAGATCTTAAATTCGACCACATCACCATCTTTGACGACATACTCTTTCCCTTCTGTCCGTACCAAACCCTTTTCACGAGCGGTCGCATATGAACCCGCACTAACAAGGTCGTCGTAGGCTACAATTTCTGCACGAATAAATTTATCTCTAAAGTCAGTGTGGATCGCTATGCCCGCAACCGGTGCTACAGACCCTCTTTTTGTGGTCCAGCCTCTGGTTTCTTTCTCTCCTGTTGTAAGAAAGGTTATCAGATCTAAGAGTTCATAGCTTTTTTTGATAAGAAGATTGATACCATCATCTTGTGCACCAAGCTCATTTCTATATTCTTCTTTTTCCCCTGATTCAAAGTCTTTTAATTCATGCTCTATCCCCGCATCGATGACAAGATACTTTGAATCTCTCTCTTTTAAAAAACTAAGGAGATTTTTAAACCGGTCATCTTCTGTTTCATCTAAGTTGGTTCCTCCTGCTTTTTTATTAAGTCCATACATCATCGGTTTAAGTGTTAAAAGGTTACGTTCTTTTACAAGTTCTTTTTCTTCATCCTCTAAATCAAGTTCTTCAGCTCGTTTTTCTTCTTCAAGTCCTTTTTTTAGTTTTTCTAAAACTTCTTTTTCTTTAAGAACTTTTTTATCTCCTTTTTTGATTTCTCGGTCAAGCGCCCCTAGTCGTTTTGCAACATTCTCCAAATCTTTCAGGGTAAGTTCTAAGTTGATTGTTTTTATATCATCAAGAGGATCGATTTTATCACTCACATGAGTAATGTCTTTGTCTTCAAAAATACGAACCATATGCAAAATAGCGTCCACCTCTTGAATATGGGAAAGAAATTGATTACCAAGCCCTTCCCCTTCGGAAGCTCCACGAACTAAGCCTGCGATATCAACAAATTCAGTTACTGCAGGGATTGTTTTTTCTGATTGAGATAGCTCAGTTAGTGTTTGTAATCGGGCATCGGGGACTGGGACAATACCCACCGATGGATCGATAGTACAAAAGGGGTAGTTTTCTGCCGGGACACTCTTTTTTGTAAGTGCGTTAAAGAGCGTGGACTTCCCTACGTTTGGGAGTCCTACAATACCAATCGAGAGAGCCATATTACATTAACTTTTTAAGCTCGTCTTGGTACTTTTTACCTACTTCCATAACGGCAGCCATTTGATCCTTCCCTTTATCCATTTCAGCTTTTACCTCGACTGCCATTTTTTGGAAAAGCTCTGGATTTTTAGTTACAAGCTCCATCATCTTCTCTTGCTGATCTTTTGGAACTCCAGCCATTTGCTTCTCCACGGCCTTTTTCATAAAAAATTCTTTAAACATAGAGCTCTATATTAAAGATTATTGTTTGCGTATGCAAGCGCACCATACAGCCCCCCAATATCATTTAATTTTGCTTTTTTGAGGACAGGAGTATTTGGGAAAATTTTCATAATCTTTTTTAGATGCTTTTCAACATGGGGCACAGCAATACCCACCTCTTTCATCATTGATCCTCCAAGAACAATTACATCCGGAGACCACAGCACCGTTATATTATTTAAACCAATTGCTAAAAGCTCTGCTTCTTTCTCCCATACTTCGTCGTCGTGAATATCGTATGGTTTTTTTCCATATCGCTCTTCGACAGCACTTCCACTAATGTAGCCCTCTAAATGACCCTTATCTTTGCAATGAGAACACTCCACTCCTTGAAAATCAATAATCTGGTGCCCTGGCTCAAAGCCATGGGCGCTTGCATCAATACGTTGGTTTACGATACGCGCGCCACCCACCCCCGTACTAATAGTTAAGTAAGCAACAATATCGTACCCCTTACCTGCGCCACTCACTGCCTCTCCAAGTCCAACAAGTGCCGAATCATTTTCTAAAAAAACAGGGCAATCAAATAGGTGTTCAAGCTCTTCTTTTATGGGAAGCCCTATCCAGGAATGCAAGTTGGGCGAATTAACAAGACAAGATTTTTCTTTATTTAAAGGGCCAGCAATACCACCAACAACTGCTTCTAATTTTTTATCGCCACACAATTCATCAGCAACTTTTTTGATAGTTTTTAATTGTGTATCAAAATTTTTTTCAGTAGGGAAAATAACAGGATCAATAAAACTTTCTCCATTTTTTGAATACGTTACGCGAGTTTTTGTTCCCCCATTATCAAATAAAAGATACATGCCGTAATTATACGGTATTCTTTACATGCGGTTTTGTATGCTTTTCACACGTGCCACCATATTTCCTTTCAAACTCATAGGCACTTGTTGCAGCAACAGAACCTGTGCATGCTGCCGTAATATCTTGCTTAAAGCTTCCGAATATATTTACTGCGTCTCCTGCTGCACAGATTCCAGGGATATTGGTTTGCATCATATTGTTTACTTTTATGTATCCTTCTTCATCGAGAGCCACTCCCAGTGATTTTGGTAATTCAACATCAGGAACAGCACCAATCTCTATAAACAAACCATCTGCGACAAGTTCATTGTTTCCGTTAAATTCCTTTGAAAGTTTAACTTTTTCGAATTTTTCTGTTCCAATAATCTCTTCAATGGTTGTCTCATACAAAACCTCCACCTTGTCACCCAATTTTTCCATTTGTTCCAAGTTAATAGGCTCTCCATGAAGCTCTTTCTCCATTGTTATAAGATAAATCTTATCGGCATACTCACCTGCTAAATTTATTCCTTTAACGGATGCATCCCCTCCGCCAACTACAATTATTGTTTTACCGATATACAGCGGTGCATCGCAGGTTGCGCAGTAATGAATCCCTTTTCCGGTTAATTCTTTTTCATTGGGGAGGCCTAGGTGTCTGCGCTCTGTCCCGATAGCAAAAATTACCGTGCTTGTTTCGTATTTTTTATCTCGGGTGGAGACCACAAAGCAATCTCCTTCCTTTTCTACTTTTGTTACTTTGCCATCAATAATTTTTGCACCAACATTCTCTGCCTGCTCTTTCATAATCTTCATAAGATCGTACCCATCAATTGCCTTTGCACCAGGATAATTCCAAATAGTCCATGCAGTCGCAGTAGCGCCACCAAAGTCCTCGCCAATGGTGAGAACCTTCATTTTGTAGCGACCAGCATAAAGTGACGCAGCAAGCCCTGCAGCACCCGTACCAATTATGACAACATCGTAATGCTCCTCCATGTACCCTTACGCGCTAATGCCAGCAAGTTCTGCAAGCTTCTCTTTATTGAAGCCAACTAAAACTTGGCCATCAATATCAATAACCGGAACCCCCATTTGCCCCGATTTTTCAATCATTTCGTTTCGAGCAGTTTCATCTTGTGTTACATCAACTGCTTCGTACTTTACATTATTTTCATCCAAAAACTCTTTTGTCATTTTACAGTAATGACAGGTTGGAGTTGTGTAAATCTTTATATTGTGCTCCATGGTATTTTATTTATCTAATAAGTGATTCTTATTATATCGCTGAAATGTTATCTCGCAAAACAAGAAAAGACTCAATCCCCAGGTTTACTAATTTAATCCTTGCCTCGTGCCATACTTTAAACAGAGAGGGGGAGGTCATGTTTGAACTTGTCCTCATCTTCATTTCCACGTTCGATGGGAAAATGGCGGGAAGTACCGTCATCAATCATGAGGTCGTTGGTTTGTTCGACACCAAGACTCAATGTGAGCGACACGCCGACGCCTATGAAGGGGGTACGTGGCGCAAGTTCACGCTCATGGGCTCGAACAAGGACAACGAGAGGGTCCAGGTACAACTCATGATGAAGTGCATGCCAGCTGGCCAGGGACCGGCAGTTGCGAAGAGGCCGTCCAAATAAGGCGGCCTTTTCCCTACTCCATAACCCAAAAGTGTTACTCAAAACAAAAGACCCCCCAACGGGGCTCTTTTGCAGCTTCTTTTAATATTAAAATTAGCTCTTTGGGAGTATCTTGTACATCCCGGTACCACAGACGGAACACTTGCCCTTAGCTGCCTTTCGTCCATTCTTCATGGTAACCTCTTGGACGTCTTGCATCTCTCGGCCCGCTTTGTCCCGACACTTTACGCAGTACCCCATTACTTTGTCTGACATATACAAAAATCCTACCACATAGGCAGGATTTTTGAATAGAGGCCTCCGCTCCTGTGGAAATCGATTATTTGAACCATCCTTTGACTGACCGTGGGATTCCCTGCACAAAGAAGAGGGCAAGTGGTGCACCAATATTGGCAAATTGTTCAACAAAATCCCAAATCGGTTCTCCTGCAAGTGGGCGAAGCACAGCTGTCCATGTCCCCCAAAGAGTCATCCATAAGAGAAGAATTGGGATAAGCCGTACCAATACAAGAACCGCAAGGATTATATCCATAATTCCAATAAGTTGGAGCAATTGTGTGATTTGAGCAGGATCAGTCATTCCTATAACGTTGAAGTATGGGAACCATCCCTCCTTTCCTTGAAGCGCAAATACTCCATGCCCCAAAAATTCTCCCGCAACAGTAATACGCAAGGTCCATTCAACCTTTTTTTCGTTTGTCATAGGCTATGTAAAATTATGCTAATAATATTTTATCGACCTCTTTAAAAAAGAGAGGGAAAATTCACACCTTTATTATATCAAGCGCTCATGATCTAAAAACCAAAAAATCCCCTCTTTATGGGGATTTTTGTCCAGTGTGGTGGACCACACTATCCCGTCACTCGAACCGCTCCAATTCGCCCTGGTGTCGAACTTCGTCATCCTCTTTGGGACGAGAAGATGCTCGAGATGCAACGCAAATGGATTTGGGAATTGAATCCGAGATTAGAGAAAGATGAAGTTGAAGCTGCCGTCTATGCGTGGCTTGCGTATGCGGAGTATGTGGTAAGGTTGGTGGAGAGAAAGTGAACCAAAGAGAAAGGCCCGACCGAGGTCTGACCAATCTCTTGGTTGACCTGTCGGGCCCTACTTGTCCAGGTCGACGAACGAGGCGTCGATGAGCGTCAGGTACTCGAGGTCCGGACTGACGTCGCCGATGACGTTGCCGAGCTCGCCCACATCATCCGGGACGCCGACCACCAGGCACTCGAGGCCCATGTAGGTCACCTTCATGCCGGACTTGAGAGTCTGGCCCTTGAGCTGCTTGAGCACCTCGCGGGGAATCCCCTCGTCATCACCCCAGGCGAACGCGCGCGGAATCCCGAACCTCTCCAGAACGCTGCTCCAGAAGAGCTCCGCGTCCCACTCCTCGTACTCCCCATCGGGATACTCCTCGAGACTTGTGACACGGGCAGCTTCCCGAAGAACGCTCGCCGGGATGCACGGACGGGTCGTCTCGTCGTCGGTGAAGAGACTCGGGAACCCCTTCTGGAGACCCTCGAGGGGTCGCCTTGTCGTCGGTCAAGCTCACGCAGAGCCTGAGCCACGGATCGGAGACCTTGCAGATTTCCTGCCAATTCCTGTTCATGGTCCTTCTCTCTCCTTCCTGAATCCGCCAGCCGAAGCTGGTGTGTTCAGGTAGAGAGAGAAATCACTACCTGGGTGGATAGTGACACAGTATTGTGTATTTGTCTAGACTACGAGATTCACCGTAGTGACGATAGTGGACCCGACTGGATTCGAACCAGCGACCTCCTGAGTGCAAAACAGGTGCTCTAGCCAACTGAGCTACGGGCCCCTCACATGAAATCGTATTGCACGAAGTGCGTTTGCGACTGCAAACAATACCATTTCATGTGAGGGGCTACGGGCCCTACTCAACCCGCGAGAGAATTATATATTCTTTTCTTCAGATGTGTAAAGGCTCCACTAAATCTCTTCAACTGCTTTTCTCTATACTTTGCATCAGAACGAGAGTTATAAGCTTCGTAATATACTAACTCAAAAGGAGCCTTACTTTTTGTTGATTTACTCTGTTTTGTATTATGTTCCTCAAAACGTCTTTTTAAATCATTGGTATAACCAATATAGAGACTTTCATCTGTCTTGCTCTTCAAGACATACACATAATACATAAGGGCAGAAGAATTATACTGTTACTTCCTTAAATGCGCAAGGTCTAAAACATGACCTAAAAAGTCTTTAAAAGACGTCCCTGCGCTCCGCAGGGATTTATGCACCAAAGAATCACGGTGGAGCCCCGGCAAGCTGTTTACCTCGAGCAAAAAAACTCCTCGTTTTGGATCAATAATGCAATCAACTCGAGAATAATGACGCAACCCTAACTTTTTGTGAGCTTGTGCTGCAATGTTTTTAACCATCCAATGCTCTTCTGACGAAAGATCTTCTGGAAAAGTAAGATTTGAAATCTGCTGTTTAGTTTCGTAATCAAGAATAGGTGTATTTTTTTGGATAACTACAGGCGGCAAAACATGAACCACCCCGTCCCCCTCAACTACAAGAGACGAGACTTCTTTCCCGTTTATATATTCCTCAACAAGTACAGAATCGCCATATTCAAGAGCCTCCTCTACTCCACGTCTAAGTTCTTCAAACGATCGCGCATAGGATACTCCAAGTGATGCCCCCTCCCTTGTTGGCTTAATTACCCATGGCGGGCTCACAGAATTAAAAATGTACCTGAGTGCATTTTCTATATCATCGTTTTTGTGGATTATGGTTGCATGGGGAATTTTGAATCCATGTTTTTTAAAGTGGTCCCGCGCCAAATGCTTGTGTAATGAGAGCATACTTGGGAACCCTTGCGAGCCCGTATATGGCACTCCTAGAGATTCTAGTATGTGTTGTACTTTTCCATCTTCTCCATACCCGCCATGCAATGCATTAAAGATGATATCTACTTTTCGCGCAGCCTCTTCTGGAGAAACAGGGGCTCCATATACATGCCATGTTCCATCACGAGCCACAAAAATATCGAGTGTATCAAAGTCTTCAGGAATGTTTTTTAAAACATGTTGGCCAGAAAGAACAGAAATATCGTAAAGAGAACTTTTGCCCCCACGCAAAACACCAACTACTTTTCGATTAGCCATAAAAAGATTGTATCACAGAGAAGTTTTTACTTCGCAAATTAAAAGCTAAGAGCTTAGTAGACTTCCTTAATCTTCGCACGCGTCATAGGCCCCGCATACCCGTAAAAGGCATCTGTTGGGATAGCTAAGTTATGTCGCTCTTGGAACTTCCCGACAGCTCGTCTGGTTAAGGTTCCATAGTAGCCAGTGGTTAAGCCTTCAGGGTAGATGGTGGTGTCTTGAGCAAGGATTTGTTGGAGAAGTCTTGTTTGACTACTGGTGGTATTGAATCTAAAGGGTCCGGTAAGGTTTGTGGTACTGACGGTAAAGGTTTGATTGCCTGTTGGTGAGGTGTTTCCTTGGAGAATGTTACGTACGGTATCTAAGGTAGTTTGATCAACGTTGAATGAGGTGAGTAGGGTGATTATGGACGTGACTTGGGCGCTTGTTAAGCCTGAACCTGTGCTTGGTTGTGAGGGCTGGGATGGAGTTTGTGGCTGAGTTGGGGTGGTTGTTTGTTTCCTTGTTCCACCGCTGAAACTTGGTGGTAGTGATGCTACTGCTCCCGTACTTGTAGTGGTGTTTGTGGTGCCTCCGGTATTGGTGATGGTGGCAGTGTCACTCGTTGTGTCAGTTGACTCTTTGGTATCAGTGAAGGTGGCCGTCAAAATGGTTGAACCACTTGGCACATTGAGGGCCCCATCACTTCCTGATACAGAGCCAGTATTAATACTTGGTGATCCGGTGAAGATACCGGTAGCGTTTCCAGTTTCAGTAAGGGTAACAGTTTCGGTGTCACCATTTGAAAGAGATGCGGTAATGGTAAAGGAGTCAGTACTTGTGGCACTGGTATTAGCATCTCCATCTAAGACGGTGATAGTTGGGCTGTCACTGGTGGTATAGCCATCTTGGTTTAAACTCGTCGTTGATGACGCACTAATGTATCCCGTTGATTCGTTTAAGTAACCTCCTAGGTTGGTGAAGGAGTTGAGAACCGTGGTAACCGCACTCGTTAAGAAGCTTGCCCCACCATCGAGGGCTAAGTTGTAGTACTGAAGGACGGGGATGGTGGTTTGGGTACTGGTTGCCTTGTAGGTCACGGTACCGGTACCGGGAGTAAAGGTTCCGTTGACGGTGAGAGGAGTACTTGAGGCAGTGGCATCCGTTAAGAAGAGATTGTTTGATCCGAGTGAAAGGGTTTCTCCACTTGCAATGGTTAAGCCAGAGCTTGTGGCATTTGATCCAAGGGTGAGGGATGCCGCAGCAGTTGTTGAGGCAACGGTGAGATCTCCCAGGTCAAAGGCTCCACTGTTGTCCGTGAAGGTGGTGGTGCCATCGATGGTGAATGCTTCTCCGTTTCGAGTGTAAGATCCTCCACTTCCAATGGTAATGTCTTCTCCGACCGTTAGGGTGACATTGTTCGTGTCTATGTCTAAGTCACCATCGGTGATGGTGAGATTGTTATCGACATCAACGTTATTTGAGAAGATGACGTCATTGCTTCCTGAAGCTCCGGTATTGTTGAGGGTGAGGTTGTAGAAGGAGTCATTGATTTCAATGGTTTGGTCAGTTGAGCCCGTAAAGGCGACTGTCCCCGTCCCCACAAAAAACGAGTCTGCCGTATCAAAAGTAAAATTTCCGCCAAGATTAAGAGTATTTCCATTTAGTATTCTTATAATACCCGTTGTAGGAAAAAGATGAGCCTCTGTAACATTTCCATTTATTGTTACGGTACTATCTCCAGACAAAACAATATCTCCATCATAAAAACTAGCGGCCCCAAGTTGCGCGTTGCCTTCAATAGTAAGGTCATTCCCATTAGTATCCAAGTCTAAGGTCTTTACAAGCCCAGATCTAATTAAAAAATTACCACCAATTGTTGTACTACCCGTTAAAGATAGTACATTACTGGCTGCACCAGAGTTATTACCGAAAAGGGTATAATCTTCAAACAGACCTCCCAAAACATTTAAAGACGTAACAACTGTTGGGACCGCATAATAAAAGTCCGTATTAGCCATTAGGACAGTTGAGTTAGATGTATTCATGGTTCCTGCATTCAAATAAATTTCGGTATTAGTAAAATCTTTGTGCTCTGTTATTGTCCCAGAACCTGGAAAAAAAATGTTCGTTACATAAAAACTATTGGAATCTCCTCCTCGAAGCTGTGTTTCCTTTGTGCTGGTTGCAATTTCAAGATTATAAAATGTTAAATCTGTACCATCGGAGGGTCCGTAATCAATTCGACCATCCCCGATAAGTTTTACCGTACTTGTGTCGGGGGTAAAAATTGGAGCACCCCAACTACTAAGAGCAGCATACCTTAAAAAAGAAGAGTCTATGGTTATGGTCTCGTCATTGGCATCAAGTTCTCCAAACGTTCCAATCACTAAATCGCCCGCCCCAACAAAACCCTGTTCATCATCTACAGTTAAACTTGCGTTAAGGTCAAGAATAGTTGTAATTTGACCGCCGCAGGAACTAATAAAAGACCCGTGCGGTTTTCCTATCGTGAGTCTTCCAACGGTGACTGCTGATGTTACCGTAACGGTAGTGGTAGATGTTACCGTGTCGTCACACAGGGTCACGTCATACGTATTATCGTTTGGTATGGCACCACAGCTCCAGTTACTAGTTGAATCAGCCCAATCGGCATTTCCTCCAACCCATGAGCACTCGACTTTAGTACTGTTTGTTGTGGTTGCATTAAAGAATGGCTCTATAGGAAGGGAATAGGTACTACTGTCTGTTGGTACTGTTTCTCCCTGAGAATCATCACCATACCCCATAGACACAGCCAATATTCCAGTAGCTGCCTCTGCTAGATTAAGTTCCAGTTGGGTTGTGCCAACAGTGGCAACACTCGATACTGTTTTAGGAATACCATTGTCTGTGACATAAAAACCTCCCGACCCACTTCCCGGAAGAATGGGTCCTGTGTCATCAGTAAATGTTAAGGTGATGGTGTCTCTTGTTCCGTTTTCCTCTGCACTAACAAAACGAGGGCCGCGCCCATCATCGGACCCACTATAGTATTCTCCTTCAAGTGCTGCCCATATTCTATTCGCAGCTGTTTGTAGGTCTTCGTTTGTTGAAATATGTGATCCATCTGGTGTGGCCAGATCATAAAGGGAGCCGCCAGGAACAACATTACTATTATCATTCCATGCATCAACTTGTGCTTCCCTTATGGCATTTTTTGCCTCGTCTGTAGCAGAAGCTGAGACCATACCCACCACAACTGTTTTTACTCCAAAGTCTGAGTTTATAGCAGAAACAAGTGCATCAAGAGAAGTATTATATGCTGTTGACGCTGCCTGGAAAGCAGAGTCCGATTCTCCCTGCCAAAAAATAACGGCCTTCACTCCCCCAACACCACCAGCGGTGTTTATTCGTCTTTGCATAGAACCATACAAAGTTGTTGTAGCAGAGTTTTGTGCCCAACCGGAAATAAAAGATCCAGATTTTGCTGCCGGAATAAAAGCAACAGGTACCCCCTGATCGGCAAGAAAGCGGGTAGCAACAAGGGGCCACACAGAACCCCCAGGAAAAGTAGAATCATCACTCACACTATCAACCTGATTAGTACTATCGTCTGTCGGATCAGTAAGTTCTTTCCAATTATCGTCGTTTCCAAAAAGAGATGCTGCGAGAGTTGAGTGGGAATAGCTTTGGTTATTATCCCCTTTTCCTACTCCATTGCTTTGCCCCGCAATCACAAAAATATCACCAATACCAATCGTAGTAGTTGAATTACTGGTGTCGGTATCATCAGTAAACCGCACTTCAAGTGTTCCCTGCCCCGCTGTTTGATTAGTAGTTGTCCCAGTAAAAGCACCTCCACTAGGGGAAGCGTCAATAGTTGTCCAGGACCCCCCATTAAAACGCGCTTCAATTGCTGCCGGAGAACCAGTATACGTACCTGAAATAGGGATATCTGCCTGATCAGAACCGTCGCGTTGGAAAACCTGATACGGAACAGGTGAAGTTATTGTAACCGTTTGTGCGTAAGAGAAACTAGGTAAAAAAAACACAAAAAAAGTGACCGGAAGGATCAGGAATAGGCACTTTTTTTCTGGAATTATTTTTTCCATTTTGAATGATTATAGCACAGGGTCGCATTATGCCTGTGGATATGCTATAAGGTTTCTAGATTTATAACCTATTGCCCTTCGTGGCTAGGAAAGGACAGTACCTTGAGACATCGAAGTCGAGTCATGTTTTTTATGGCCGTAGTGGTCATGATGAACATCGGTGCAAACGATTGCCAGAACAACCAGGCACCGGTCCCCTCTCCGCTTCCTCAGCCTCTCATGACGATGCTTGCAGGAAACGATATGGAGGTTCGTGGGAACGACTGCCCTGTCACCTCGACATTTGTTGAGGCAAGCTGGAACGGAGGCCCTTGGATCTACGTCGGCTCATGCACCCTCGGTGAGTACGAAGGATTTCTGCCTCCCCAGGGGGCTGGCCATGGAATCCTCGCCATCCGAGACAACACAGGGCAGATCCTCCGAACGACACTTTCTGTCGGATGGGGTCTACCGATCGAGATCACCGGCCAGTCGAATGCCACTGGCCTCATGGAAACCTTGATCAATGCGATCTCTTCGCTTGCTTCGGTATTCATGGTCGGCCACCAGAACGAGGCCGAATCCATCAAGCACGCCGACGATCGCTTCACCGACCACGGCAATGGCTCTGCGTGGCCCCTCCTTGCAGATGAAATCATTGGACAGACAGGGCTTCCTGTCATGTTCATTTCTTCACCGGTGGGGGCAACATCAGTCAGCCAGTGGGTTCCTGGTGGGAATCTTCGCGAAAGGGCGAAGGATCTGAGAATGACCGCAACGAATGATTGTTCGGCTGCAGACATCTTCTACCAGGGAGAGAACGAACCTGTATTCGCCTCTAATCCCACGATCGATCCCGAAACGGGTCTGACTTTTGGCGAGCTGTGGCTCGCCTCAATCGGGGGAGATTTGAAGCAGTACTACAAGGGAGAGCTCTTCAAGATCGCAGACGATCACATGAATGCGGGGTGTGGAGGAACTCCGCTTGTCATCGTCCAGATTGGAGACAATACTGCCAACCAGAATCCAGGTATCCAGGGCTTCATCCAAGAGGTTCGGGACGCCCAGTACGAGGCAGCAATCGAGCACCCCAACATCCACCTGGGAGCCTGTACTGCCGGTCTTCCGGTCCCTGACGGTCTCCACCTGGGCGATGATGCTCGAGAGGAATTCGTTTCGCGACTCATGAAAGGCTTGGCGCCAGTGCTCTGGGGTGGGCCGGTTCCAACCGACGAAGAGCTTGGATGCACGCCTCCGCAAGTCTAGCACTCGAACTTTTCACAAGGGCCACGTACTTCCGGTACGTGGCCCTTTTCGTTCATATAGTTATATGTTTTTTCTCTTACTTCTCAAATACCTCCCTCATCTTTGCTCTAGTTTGTGGTCCTGCATACCCATAAGCAGGGTGGTCTGGTCCTGCAATGGTGTGGCGAATCTGGAACCGTTCTACAGCTTTGGTAGTAAGTGTTCCATAGTAGCCAGTGATTAATCCTTCAGGGTAGATAGTAGGGTCCTGAGCGAGTATTTGTTGGAGTAATCTGTTTTGTGGCGTGGTTTGGTTCACCTGGAAAGGCCCTGTGAGTTGTGAGACATCAATTGCATAGGTGGTTTGTTGTGATTGGTTTCCTTCTAAAATACGTCGTACAGTCTCAAGAGTGATTTGATCTACATTAAAAGAGGTGAGAAGCGTAATAATGGAGGTGATTTGAGAGTTTGAGAGGCTGCTTCCTGTGCTTGGTTGAGTTGGAGTGATTGGAGTACTGCCCGTATTTTGTGAGAAACTTGGGGGGAGAACAGCAACAGAGCCGGTGGATGAAGAGGATGAGGACCCAGAAGCGGCGGCAGCTTGGGACGCTGAATGAGTAACCGTTGCCGTATCGGTCGAGATATCGATTGATTCTTTTGAATCAATGAACGTTAATGTAAGAGTATCATTCCCACCAATGGGGAAATCAAGTGTACCGTCTCCTGTTGTCACGCTTCCTGTCGCAAGCGTAATGGTTCCAGTAAAGACACCTGTTGCATTGCCAGTTTCAGTTAAGGTAACAGTTTCTGTATCAGTTGCAATAGTGGTGGTGGCCACAATACTATCGGTCGAAGTGGCACTAATATTCGCGTCGTAGTCAGTAACCGTAAGGGTAACCGTATCCCCTGTTTCGTAAGAGGTTGCATCAAGTGCCGCAGATGAAGAAGCACTAATGTAACCCGTTGCTTCGTTCAGATAACCAGCACTATTGGTAAAGGTTCCTGTAACAGTGGTCACCCCTTCTGTCACAAACGAGGCTGCCCCTCCTAGAGTTAAATTATTGTATTGAGTAGCTTCAATAGTGGTTTGAGTTGAGGTTGCCTTGTAGTTAACAGTACCTGTTCCTGGAGTGAAAGTTCCGTTTACAGTCAGGGGAGTTGAGCTTCCAGTGGCATCAGTAAGGTACAGCGTATTGGAACCAAGGGCCAAGGTTTCTCCACTTCCCACCACGATACCAGAACTTGTTGCATTTGATCCCAAAGTGAAGGTTGCAGCAGCTGAGGATGAGGCAATAGTAAATTCTCCTAGGTTGAACACCCCAGAGTTATCTGTATAGGTAGTAGTACCATCAAAAGTAAGTGATTCATTTGTTCGGGTCCAAGCCCCATTTAGTCCCACGGTAAAGTCTCCCCCTATCGTGAGGGTCGCATCGTTGGTATCAATATCCAAATCCCCGTCAGTTAGTGTAAGGTCATTATCGACATCAACATTGTTGGTAAATATCACATCGTCATTCCCTGTTGAGCCAGTATGATTTACCACAAGATCGTAGAAAGAGTTTCCTGCAACCATATCAATTGTTTGATCAGTTGAAGTTGCAACCAGGTTTACTGTTGACGTTCCAAAACTAAATGTTGCTGTTTCAGCCCCGTTTACCATGTCGATATCGCCAGAAAAATTCACTGTATTACCATTATGTACTTGTATAGCTGCTGACTCCCCATTATTTTCATACGCAGTAAAATCGTGAAAAGACGCGGTACTGTTTCCTGTGACATCAATACGAGAGGGATAATATACAACATTTACCCCAAGTAGGTCTTCTCCTAGTTGGGTGGTTCCATACTGAACATCAAGATCATAACCCGCAGTAGTTAAGGTGGAAACATTTGTATCGTGGTTGCCGTAAAACCTAAAGCCAGTTGATGTTGCTGTGATATCACCAGTAAGAGTTAGCGTCATAGCACCCCCAGCATTGTCTGCTCTTCCGATATCAATGCCATTTGCTGTGAAAGGAGGTATGTTGTGAGTAGTTCCTAGGGCAGTAAATTGAATCCTTGTAACCGGCGTAAGAGCAACTCCGTTTCTCAAAACTACAGGTGTGGTGTTAATACTTGAGCTAGGAAATGATAGTGAGTCGTTCCCCAAAAAACCAATAAATGGTGCTCCATTCAAAACAAGCTGGTGATTAATACTAATAGGAGTAGAATAAGCAATCGACCAAAAGGAAGTCTGAATGTGCACCAACTTATAAAAAACTAGTGTTGAGTTATCGGTTGTAGTAACAAAATGCCCAGTAAGTCCATCAAAAACATATGTTGCTGTCTCTGGCTGAATTCCTTGCAAGGAGGATGTAACAGTACTCCCCAAGCGTCCAAAAATAGTTGTTGTTCCTGTTCCTGGATAATATCTTCCTCGAGAGTTGGCATTAAGGAACCCGGCCTCTGTAAATCCCTCTGAGTTGGTGATCGTAACATTTGCTCCATCGTTTATGTCAACCGTATGGATCCTACTATTACATGTTGAAGTGGTTGAACCAACTTGGAGTCTCCCCAGTGTGATACTTGTTGTGGCCGTAACTGTAATATTTCCACTTGCAGAAGTGTTACAAATATCTACATTGTACTCTGCACCATCTGGAAAAGCGCCACAACTCCAGTTACTAACTGAGTCAAACCATCCTCCACTTCCATCTTTTATCCAATTACATTTTGTTTCGGCGGCATACACAAATGTACCACCCAAAAAAGAGAGTCCCATAAAGAGCAAAGACAGAAACAATGCAAAAAAGGGAAAGTTTTTTAAATTTTTTTTACTAAAAAATTTTTTCATAATACAAATAACCTCGCCAGCAAATGCGGTTTTACACGAGTACTTTAATTATACAAAAAAACATCCCTTAAAATAGGAGTTTTCTACAGTTTGACACTTATAGGCTTTTATTATTTATTTTAGTTTTGAGATACAAAATCACCTTTCCAAATACTGTGCCCTCTTTTGCCTTTACAAAAAAGATTTTGCTCGTTTTTGCTTATGGTAAGCAATGGCGTAGCGGTGAGTGTCGGCATTGAGTGCCACAATATCATCTTTGTGTTTTGTGATGATTGACTTGAGACCCAATAATTTTGTAGCCTTGTGTCTAGCATCTTTTACCACGCCAACCACAGGAATTTTATAGTTGAGCTCTTCTAAAACATCTTTTGCCACGTTTACTTGTGCTGTTCCTCCATCTATCACAAGAATGTTTGGCTTTTGCCACTCGTCATGACGAAAACGTCTGTCCAACACCTCACGCAGGTTTCCCGTGTCGTCAATCCCTTTTCCACTTTTTATTTTAAATTTTCTATATTCTTGTTTAGCTAAATTTCCTCCCTCCATAACAGCCATGACACCCACCACGTCACTCCCTGCCATGTGCGCAATGTCATAACTTTCAATACGAAGACCAATATTTGTTCTGTCATGAGTCCGTCCATCTTTTTTAAGGAGCGCGACATCGTGAATGTGTTCGAGTGAAAAAATTCGATTTCGTATAATTGCCGCCTTCTCAAACTCTTTTTTAGAAACGTATCCCTTCATTTCTTGTTTTAAGTTTTTAAGAACCTCTTTCTTCTTACCAGTAAAAAAGAGACTGATATTTTTTACCAGTTCACTATATTCTTTTTTTGAAATCTCCCCCATGCATACTCCTGGACACAATCCAATTTGAGCATTAAAACAAGGTTTTTTTTGATCAACTTCGCATTTGTCTCGCCATGGAAAAATTTTGCGAACAATACGCATTGCTTCTTTTAATTCTCCCCCTCGTGTAAAAGGACCGAATGTTTTTTTGTATTGCTCATGTGATTCACGCAACTCTTTACCACGAACAAGAACAACTCGTGGATAATCCTCTTTGGTTATTGCCACATAGTTATAGCTTTTATCGTCCTTTTCTTTGACGTTATATGGGGGTTTGAATTTTTTTATAAATTCGCTTTCAAGCAAAAGCGCCTCAAGTACAGAATCAGTTTTTACTACTTCTACACTATCGGCCTCCTCTACCATCTGCACAATCCGGGGCCCACGACTCTCTACCACATCTTTATTAAAATAACTCTTTACACGATCAGAAAGACTGGTTGCCTTACCAACATAGAGTGGAGTTTTTACTCGCTTTTTTTTAAAGAGATAAATCCCCGGCTCAGCAGGTATTTTTTTAGATACATCTTTCTTTTTCATAGACCTATGATACTATACGCGAAGACTTGAGCTCACAACCCCTTACAAGAAGGAAGAAATCATGAGCGAACCCGATGGAAAAGTTCAATTGCCACCCTCTCCACCTCTCGACTTGCACCTGCTCATTAGCAGTGTGCTCATGCAGGAAGCGGAAGAACTCCTGGAGGAGCTCGGCATCGTAGAGAAGCTCGAACCCTTCATTGCGAGCGCCCTCGAGTCGATCGAACGATCTCGACAGGCAGAGATCGCAAATACCAGGGAGAAGCTCGGGCCGTTCTTCAAGATCGACACGGAAGTTCCGGAGCCGGTGCGGGGAGTTTCTCCTCCTCCTGCACACCTGCTCGAGAAGATGGGGGGACTTCGGAAGCCCGCCCTCGAGCGACTCGGCGAGCTTCTCGGTCGTGCACTCAAGCACAGGATCGATGCACGCTACCGAACGATCGGAAGCACTGCCTAGAAGGGCTCACGGCCGGAGGAAACTCCGGCCGTGCTCTATTTAAGATATTTCTTCAAATATTTCCCGGTAATAGATTTTGGATTGTTGGCAACTTCTTCTGGGGTCCCTTTTGCCACAAGCTTTCCACCATTAACTCCCCCTTCAGGGCCAAGATCAATTAAGTAGTCGGAACTCTTAATAATTTCCATATTGTGTTCGATCAAGACGACCGTGTTTCCCCGTTCAATTAATTTTTGCAAAATAGTAAGGAGGTTTTTTACATCTTCATAATGAAGCCCAATCGTTGGTTCATCAAGTAAGTACACAGTCTTTTCAGTAAACGGACGGTACAATTCTTTTGAGATTTTTACCCGTTGTGCTTCCCCACCAGAGAGCGTTGTAGCGCTCTGTCCTAATTCTAAATATCCAAGACCAACATCGTTCAAGGTTTTCAAACGATCATAAATTGCAGGGATTTCTTCAAAAAACGTCATTCCCTCTTCGATCGTCATGGTGAGCACTTCATAAATATTTTTATGTTTGTACTTAACTTCGAGCGTTTCTTTTTGGAAGCGCTTACCCATACAGACATCGCAGGTTACATAGACAGTCGGTAAAAATTGCATTTCAACTCCTACTTCTCCATTACCTTGGCAGGCTTCGCATCGTCCGCCTTTGACATTAAAGCTAAAACGTCCAGGACCCCATCCACGGAACCGCGCCTCTTCCGTCGTTGCAAACAAATCTCTAATATGACTCCATGCGCCAGTGTAGGTTGCTGGATTTGAACGAGGGGTTCTTCCAATAGGACTTTGATCAATCAAAATAGTTCGATGAGCATACTCTGTCCCGGTAAAGTTTTTACAATTGAAAACTTCGTTGCTCCTAAACTTTCTGTCGAGTCGTGCACGCAAGTTTCTGTGTAAAATGTCGTACAAAAAACTTGATTTACCAGAACCGGACATTCCGGTAACGGTAACCATTCGCCCAAGAGGAACCTCCACATTGAGATTTTGAATATTGTGGATCTTGCCTCCGCTTACTTTAAGTGAACCCTTATTTTTGTTGCGTCTTTTTTCTGGAATCTCTACCTCTTCTTCTCCTCGTAAATACTTAAGGGTAAGCGAATTATTTTTTGGAGTTTTTGCCGTCAAAAGTTTTTCCGTGTAGTCGGCTACTACAATATCACCGCCATGCACTCCCGCACCAGGACCAATATCGACTAGATAGTCAGAAGCAAAAATAGTGTCTTCATCGTGCTCTACCACCAAAATAGTATTGCCAAGCTCACGCAAATCTTTGAGCGTTTTAATAAGTCTGTCATTGTCTTTTTGATGGAGGCCAATCGTTGGTTCATCTAATACATACAAGGCACCTACCAATCGTGAGCCTAGTTGCGATGCCAACCTAATACGCTGTGCCTCTCCACCAGAGAGGGTATTTGCTTTTCTATTTAACCCCAAGTAATCAAGTCCGACATCAAACATAAACTTGAGCCGCGCCTCAATCTCTTTTGTTACTACGTTCGAAATTTCTTTTTCTTTTTTGGTAAGTTTGAGCTTTTCGAAAAACGTACGTCCATCTTTAATGGTAAGCCCCGTAACTTCAACAATATTTTTACCACCAATAAGAACGTTTAACGCCTCTTTACGTAATCGCGCACCATTACATTCTTCACACACCTCGTTTCCAAAAAAGTGTTTTGTTCCGAGTCCGTGGCAAGCCTCACACGCACCATACGGTGAGTTGAATGAAAAGAGTCGTGGCTCAATCTCAATAAACGAGAATCCGTCTTTTGGACACGTATAACTTGAAGACATTAAAAATTCGTCCTTCTTTTTCCCTTCTTTGATAATTACTTTTACAACACCGTGCGCTTCTTCAAGCGCTCGTTCAATGTCCTCTGAAAGACGTTCGGTAAATGCTTTTTTATCCCTGTCTGACGACGAGGCAGGTTCAGTTTCTTCTTTGGTAAACTCATCTACTACAACTTCAATGTCATGTTTTTTTGTTTTGGTAAGGATGATCTGCTCTCGTAATTGCTTACGTTTTCCATCAACGATAACATCGGCAAATCCTTTCCCTAAAAGATCATAAAGTAATTGATAGTGTTCACCCTTTCGTCCACGAACCACAGGAGCCGAAATAATGATTTTTGCTTTTTTGGTAGTTTTACCAATTTTTAGAAGTGTTAAGTTAATGATTTCTTCGTTTGAGAGTTTTTGGATTTCGTCACCACACACCAAACAATGGGGCTTGCCCACTCGGGCAAAAAGAACCCGTAAGTAATCGTAGATTTCGGTAATGGTTGCCACGGTTGATCGTGGATTGTTTGACCGAGACTTTTGATCGATAGAGATTGCAGGAGAAAGCCCACTAATTTCATCAATGTCTGGTTTTTGCATTTGTCGCAAAAATTGCCGCGCGTATGCCGAAAGCGACTCAACATAACGCCGTTGCCCTTCGGCAAAAATGGTATCAAATGCCAAACTCGATTTACCTGAACCTGAAAGTCCAGTAAACACAATCATCTTATTGCGCGGTATCTCAAGGCTGATATTTTTTAAATTATGCGTTCGCGCTCCTTTTACTTTAATCTTATCTTCCATATTCCATTTTTAAGATTGCCTGTCCCGTAGCTTTTGTTAAAGACAGAGTGGTACCGGGATGGGTCCGTGCTCCTTTTACGATAATTTCTTCTTCCATAATTAATTGACGAGGGTGTAATTTTGTGTTAAATATTTCTTCGGAGGTGCGTGCCATGTCTTATTCGGGTGTTTGCGAAGTTTGCGAGACATGGCGCCCAAGTGGTGTACATCGTTCTCGAAAAACAGGTAAGTTGGTCGGCAGGTGCTGCTACCGGAAGAGTCACACGGAAGTCTGTTCCATCTGCGAGAAGCTGAAGCCGGTGGCCAAGCGGACCGAAGATGGAAAGTCGGTGTGTCCCAACTGCTACCAACGAGAACGCCGTAAGAAAAAAAGGAGGGCAACAATGGGCGCCTAATAACTTCATAAGAAGTTTTAGGCGCTCTGTTAATTTTCATATAATTTAAAATCATAGTCTGGATACCTACGTTGTTAAAAATTAGTGAGCGGAGTAAAGGCTGTCCGAGCAATATTTATATCCAAAATTCGGGCAAGTGATTCTAACTGTCCCAATTGAACAAACGTTGAGACACCAAGCAAACAATTATCTTCGAGTAACACTACAATTCCACCGCTGTTACCCTTTTCAATCTTTGCTGAGGTAATAAAGTAATCGCTTTCAAAGCCAGAGATTATTCCATCAGTTGCCGTAATATCTCCTACCGAACCAATAACCGGATAGCCAATACTAATTACTTCATCTCCAATTGAGGGCCGTGCACTACAAAATCGGCGCGTATCGGTTGCAACATTCCGTATATAGCTATCAGGTTGGACAATTTTTAAACGTCCTAAGTCAAAATTCCCCACCGTTCCTTCAATGGCATTATCTTCTGATACGGCTACATAGGTCCCAGACCCATCAGGGAATTCAATCGTACAATCACGTGCAACAAAGTTCCCGCTCACTAATACATGACGATTAGTAAGGACAGAATAGTTAGTGACTCCATTTTCATTAAACGCTACCAGCACCCCAGACCCTGTAGAGAATCCGCTATCAAACTGACACCGAATAAGCGGCGTGCGTGTTCTCCAATCGCTAATAATAGAAACAAGATCAATATTCCCCGACAAACTTGCCTCGAGTTCTGCAATCTTTTGTGCCGAAAGCCCCGCGCTATTTTCTAACTCTTCTTCAAGTTCAGATGTTCTGGCTTGGGCATTTTCAAGCTCTTCTGTAAGCCCTGCAACCTTTTCGTTAATGATTCTTTGTGTTGATTCTTCAGATGCACTCACCAGCTCCTCTACCCGAACCTCAAGAAGCGCAAGTTCTTGATTAGCCTCCTGGAGCGCTCTACTTTGATTATTAATAAGGCCAGAGATATGTTGAAATCCAAGGTATCCTAAAATCAATAAAACCACCAAAAAGATCCCTATGATGTGTCCATAGGGTTTGGTGTGATTTGTTTGTTTGTGTGTTTCAAAATCCATTCTGTAGTTCTCCTTGCCTAACAAAACAGCCCCCGATTCCTTTCTACTGGGGGTATGGGACCATTATAGCACATCCATCAACTACTTACTATTTGCTAGTTTTTCCAGTTCTTTAATTTCGTCACGTAAGAGTGCGGCAGTTTCAAAGTCGAGAACCTTTACAGCCTCGTTCATTTGTTTTTCTTTTTCTTTTATCACTTTATCGGGGTTCTTTTCCATCCGAAGCTTGTCGATTGAGACCATAGCACTGACTGCTTTTTTGTGTTCAGTTTCAAGTTGTGAAGTAATGTCTCCAATCTCTTTTTTGATGGTTTGTGGAGTAATACCATGTTTTTTATTGTAGGCAATTTGAAGTTTTCTACGACGCTGTGTTTCTTCAATAGCGCGTTTCATTGACCCGGTAATCGTATCTCCGTATAAAATAACCCGCCCTGCTACATTACGCGCGGCACGCCCAATAGTTTGAATAAGAGATGTTTCGCTCCGCAAAAATCCTTCTTTGTCTGCATCTAAAATTCCAATGAATGAAACCTCGGGTAAGTCGAGCCCTTCCCGCAAAAGGTTAACCCCCACCAAACAATCAAAATCCCCTCTACGGAACGCTGTCAAAATTTTAATTCGTTCAAGCGTTACGATTTCACTATGAAGATATTCAGACTTAATCCCTCTCTCTTTTAAGAATTCACTTAAGTCCTCTGCCATTTTTTTGGTGAGTGTTGTAGCAAGTGAACGTTCTCCTTTTTTTGTTGTTTTTACCACTTCGTTTATAAGGTCTTCAATCTGGCCTTCGTAAGTACCTTTTTGAATTACACCCCTCACTTCGATCTCTGGATCAATGAGCCCTGTTGGACGAATAATTTGTTCAACTACTTGTCCTTTTTTAGCAGACTGCTCTATTTCGTAATCCCCAGGAGTAGCACTTGCGTAAATTAATTGCCCCACTCGTTCGTTAAACTCTGGGAACTGTAATGGTCTATTGTCCAAAGCACTTGGAAGACGAAATCCATACTTAACTAAATTGCGTTTACGTGACGCGTCGCCTTCATACATTCCTCGCAATTGTGGGATAGTCATATGTGATTCATCAATAACGGTTAAAAAGTCTGGGCTCCCATCCTTCTTTTTTGGAAAATATGATAAAAGAGTCTCAGGTGGTTCCCCTGGATTTTTGCCAGCCAGGTGCCTGGAGTAGTTTTCGATCCCGTTACAATACCCCACCTCTTCAATCATTCGAATATCAAAGTTGGTACGACGACGTAATCGTTCAATCTCAAGCAATTTCCCCTCTTTTTTTAATTCAGTTAAATGGTCTTTAAGTTCGAGTTTGATGCTATCAATGGCTCGTTTACGTTCGTCTTCTGGAGTTACAAAGTGCTTTGCTGGGAAAATAAAAGCTTCTTTTACTTCTTCTTGTACTTTTCTGGTTACTGCATCAAGAATTAGAATCTTCCCAATTTTATTGCCAGCAAATTCAAAACGATAAATATGCGTTTCTCCAGCCGGAACAACTTCAACCGTATTCCCAATAGCTCGGAAGGTTCCTGACGTTAAGTCAGCATTGGTTCTCTCAAAATAAATGGTAATGAGCTTCCTCATTAACTCACTCCGAGACACTGTTTGTCCTTTTTTAACTAAAAGGTTTCGCTCTAAATATTCTTGCGGACTACCCAAACCATAGATTGCAGAGACCGACGCAACAATTAAGGTGTCTTTGCGCGTCAAAAGTGCTTGTGTTGAAGCATGACGAAGCCTATCGATCTCATCGTTTGTTTGGGCATCCTTTTCAATATAGGTGTCAGAGTGCGCAATATATGCCTCTGGTTGATAGTAATCGTAGTACGAAACAAAGTAGTGCACGGCATTGTCGGGGAAAATATCTTTAAATTCCTGTGCTAACTGTGCGGCAAGTGTTTTATTGTGTGCGATTACAAGTGTTGGTTTTTGGATCTTTTCTACCACTCCTGCAATAGCAAATGTTTTACCAGACCCGGTAATACCCAAAAGCGTCTGATGTTCCATTCCTTTTTTTACTCCTTCTGCAAGCGCCTTAATTGACTTAGGTTGATCACCTTTTGGTTTCCACTTTTTATCTATTTTGAATTTATTTGTCATAACGAGTTAAGAACTCTTTTTTATATTCTTTAAACGTTCCGTCGAGAATAGAGTCTCGTATAGAATGAACCAAATTAACAATAAAATAAAGGTTGTGGATTGAAGCAAGTCGTAATCCATAAAGCTCTTTTGCACGAAATAGATGAGCTAAGTAGGCCCGAGTGTAGTTTTTACAAGTAAAACAGCCACACTCAGAATCTATTGGGGAGAAATCATCTTTATACTTTGCATTTAAGATATTAAATTTTCCGTCTCGGCTATATAGCTGACCATTACGAGCTACCCGAGTGGGGGCTACACAGTCAAAGGTATCAATCCCTTGTTCAATTCCATTAAATAAGTCTTCGGGCTCGCCAATTCCAAGCAAATGCCGCGGCTTGTCTTCTGGCAAAATATCGTTAACAAGCCCAACCGCCTTATCGATGTCTTCTTTTTCAAAGGAACCTCCAATGCCGAACCCATCAAACGGGAGCTTCGCCATAAATTCTGCAGACTGCGTGCGGAGATCATCAAAACGACCACCTTGTACAATCCCAAAAAGTGCCTGTCCTGTGTTTCCTTTTTGATGCTCTTCTAGGCTTCTTTTAGTCCACCTATGCGTCCTCTCAAGTGCCTCTTTTTGATATTCATGGCTTGCAAGAGGTGATGTGCATTCATCAAACGAAAAGATTATATCTGCACCAATTGCTTGTTGTATTTGAATTGATTTTTCTGGTGTAAAAAAGTGCTCGCTTCCATCAAGGTGTGATTTGAATGAAACGCCGTCTTCGGTAATTTTTGCAAGTGCTGGAGAATCTTGCTTTCCGGTATCTTCCGGCTGGTCGTCCCCGCCCGACTGAACAGTCGTTCGGGCGGGTTTTTTAAGTAATTTACTAATTCCTTTTCCATAAGCCGCACCAAGAGAAAATGCTTGAAACCCTCCTGAGTCAGTCATAGTAGGGCCATCCCACTTCATGAACTTATGAAGTCCTCCCGCCTTTTTAACCAGTTCGTGGCCTGGCTCTAAATACAAATGGTAGGTGTTGGCTAAAACAACTTGCCCACCTAATTCTTTAACTTCTTCTGGAGATAGCGCCTTTACTGTTGCTTTTGTTCCAACAACCACAAAAGAAGGAGTTTTTATCTCACCATTTCGCGTTTTTATAACCCCAGCGCGCGCCCGGGTTCCTTCAAGCTTCTTTTCTATGTTGAATTCAAGTGACATGAGTGGAATATAACACGAAAAATACTAGCACATGAAATGATTGACAAATCATACATGTATATGATACATTGGTGGTGCGAGTTCGGCAGAGACCACATTCCGCGAGGGATGCCGCCGTCTCTGTGGAGGAACAACATCGGGAATACCATCGCTTGATGGCTGAACCGTTGCCCCACCTACGACGTTGGTTCTAGACCCGGACCGCAGGAGCATAGCGTCCCAAACCTGAAATACGGTTTCGGATTGAAACAAGGCCTTGCGCCAGAGCTAGTGCTTCGGGCCCCCAATCTGACTGCGGTCGGTGCGGGGGCCTTCTTCTTTTTTTACGTAAGGATTTACGTAAATCCTTACGTAAACACATTCCCCCAAGAAACCATATTTGGAAGCGTCCCTAAATAAAACCCTCTTGGAATAATATTTGAAGTACTATCAAACCTGCTTCCCAGCATAACTTTTGAAAGGGTCCTCGATTTTTTTAAAATACTCCCAAGGAACCACATTTGGGAGCGTCCCTAAATAAAACCCTCCTGGAATAATGTTTGAAGTGTTGCCGCAGGCGAAGTGTGCTTGGTCTGCCTTAAGCAGACACAAGCCGAGGATAAGGAAATGTTGTCGCTGGAACAACATTTCCGGCGCTTCAAATATTATTCCAAAAAAACCTATTTCTCTAGCTCCGCCAGTTTCTCCAAGTAATCCAAGATCGTGTGAATATACTCTGCGTGGCTCCAGGTTAGTGGGGCAACAGATAATTGTTCCCCAGTATACGGATCAAATTGTTCTGCCAAGATTCCAGAACGAGGCGCGCGCTTAAAAATCCAGTCTAATTTTTTTTCAACTTCTTTTAGATCTTTGACTGTTTTTGCTTTAGCAATTTCGTATTGATACATCCACAACGTAGTAATAATCCACGGATTTGGAATCTCTGCACGTCTATGGTATTGATCTCCTTCATATCTAATTGCACCACCAATATCACCCTCATGGATCACACAACAAGGACCCTCCTGAAGCTGTGCAAACCCTTCTTGGTTTTTTGGATCATCTACCGGCAATACCCCAAACCGAAACGGACCATAAAAACTACTGATGTCGTGTGTTCTGTCATAGGTAGGTTCTTTTGTTCGGTAGTCAATAAGTTTATAGAAAAATTTCTCATCTTTATTATAAAGATGTTTTTTAATAGCTGACTTTACAGCACTTGCTCCGTCTTTATATTTTTTGGCATCGAGCTTTTTACCAAGTGTCTCTGCAAAATTTGATGCAGCCATAAGCCCCGCATACACTACTGATGAAGAGTATGCTGTTGTTCCAAATTTCTCTTCCCATAAGTCATAGCTTCCGTATGGTAAGCCTGTCTTTTCGTCTCGATAAAAGTAGAGGAAATCTGCAGCTTTTTTAATGAACGAATTATAAATCTTTTCTATAAACTCAAGATCTTTTCTTCTTTTATAGTGCTCCCATAGGGCATATAAAATAATTGCTGTTTCATCTTCTTGGATTGCTAACTGTTTTTTGCCTTCATATACCCATGGATGCCAACTACTTCCAAGCGATCCATCGGGGCTAAATTTATGATTCAAATATCCTTCCTCACTTATTACTTGATTACAAAATTCATAGAAACGTTTGGTGGTATCAAAATACCCAAGACGATCAAAAGCAGTTGCTGTTACCCCTGCATCTCGCGGCCACATATATGCATATGTATCGTGCCCATGATGAGAAATATCAGAGTCCCCTGATGCAATGATAGACCCTCGCTTATCAACATGCGTTTGCATAATAAGGAGTGATTTTTTAAAAAGCGAAACAAGCTTTGCATCAAGCCCATTAAAATCAAGATCAACTTTATTAACCCACGCATGCCAATAGTCTCGTGTTGTTTGAATAAGATGCTCGGGAGTTTTTATATGGATATAGTTATGTATCCCCTTTACCTCATGAATTGTATTGGATGACACAACCCAATAATGGATTACTGATTCTCCGTCACCTTTTATTTCTGTTTCAAATGATATTGTTGAATCAACAGAACCATGTTGGATAGGATTATTTGAAAGGTTTCCATCTTCAGCATCCTTCCATGTTCCTTCTTTTCCTTGAGTTTGATAAAGGCCAATACCATATTCTTTAAATGGCTTTCCATCCATTTTCCCCGAAACCAAAAAATTTGTTTTATTACGGTAATGAATAATAGCAGTCAAATCTGGATCGTAATATGCAGTATGACCGCCGTCGTCTTCTCCTTGAAATTGCTGGTTGAAAAATATTTTAAATGAACGCGTACGTGGCATGGTATTTTTTACCGACACCTTCCGCAAAAAAATATTTTGCTCGTTATAGATTGCGTCACTAAAATTAAGCTCAATACCAAGAGCCTTGTGTCGTGCTCGAATAGAAGAAACCATGGTTTCTTTTTCGTAATCAATAACGGTCTCCCACCCTGGACCAGAAAGCCAACTCATGTTGCCATCTACCCATACACCAATTTTGTGTTGTCGGCCTCCTGTATGGTTTTCTTGCCCAACATACGGATAGAAAAAATCACATACTTGCGCACAATTATCGTATGCAATTAACATTTCTCCATTACCCAATACTAAAGAGCGAGGCATAGTGTTTTAATTGTAACGTAGATTAAAGTGCTGCGTCTACCGCATTAACACCCGCAAGTGGAGATTTTTTATTGTGGTGATTGTTTATTCGCAACTTTAAATCCTGAACTGCATTCATGTACGTAATAAATGCGTCATACGGTGTTTCGTAAGGATTGAAGTATTTATGAACATCGCCATCAGCAAACCATTTGGTACACATGTAGTAAAAATGGTCTGAAGTTTGCAGTTTTCTCCAGTCATGGATTAAGTCTTCGTCTTCTGTCTCAAGCACTGCATGTTCTAATTCATAAATCTTTTTTGCAGAATCGTGTTGGAGCGGGTTTGAAAGCCATGCAGAAAGGTCTCGCTCGATATCTGCCCACGAATAAAACTCTGGGGCATCAATTTCATCTGTTGGTTCAAACCGAGCAGCTGCCTCGCTTGGAGTTATAAAGTAATTATGAGGATTTTTTAGAAGTTCGGCTGGTAATTGTTCTAGAAACTCAAAGATTCCTGTGTCTTCCCACTGATGCTCACCAAAGGTTTCATAGTCCATAAACAAATTAATAATTTCAGCAGAATCATTTTTTGCACCAACCCATTGGCCAAATTTTGAAACTGTCAGAGGGTGCTCTCCCCATTCTTTTGAAGAAAAGCGAAATGCAATATCGTCGGAGAGTTTATAGTTTTTTAAAAGAAGCGCTAAGTTTTTTCCTCCTTTTGGTTTATATACAAAGTCCGGACTTCGCCATCCTAAAATATGATCCGCACCTTCTGCTAAAATTCCCTTGTAGCCCATCTCTTCAATTTTTTGAGCAAGGTCATTGTTGTAAATAAGTTCAGTGTTACGGAAGACTTTCGGCTCTATATTAAAGAGTCGTTTGATAATATCTTTGTGTTTTTGTACCTGTCGTTCAAATTCTTTTTCAGAAAAAATATAGGAAAGCGAGTGATAATATGTCTCGTTTAAAAGTTCAACTTGGCCTGTTGCAACAAGATCTTGAAATGATTTTAAAACTTCTGGTGCAAACTCCTCGAACTGTTCAAGTGCAACTCCTGAAATTGAATAACTTACTTTAAATTCTGGATGCTTTTTTAAAAGTTTGAGAATCGCCTTATTGGTGGGTAGATAGCATTTGTTGGCTACCTTATTTAAGACCCATTCATTATTAAGGTTTCCGTTTTCGTCTCCGTTAAAGTAGTTTTGGTCATTCCCTACATCAAAAAACCTATATTTTTTTACTCGATAGGGTTGATGAACCTGAAAGTAAAAACAAATAGCTGACATAGTTATGCAAGAGAAGGGCCCGTTAGGTTTTCATATAATACCATACATTTTTGAGCGGCTTTTTTCCACGAAAGCAGTTTAGCCTCTTGTTTTCCATTCTCTGCTAGGTGTTTACCAAGCGGGGGGTGCTCAAGTGTTGAAATTATTTTGTTTGCCATCTCGTCGGTGTCCCAAAAATCTACTTTGAGTGCATGTTGCAAAACCTCGGAAACTCCACTTTGTTTTGAAATAAGAACAGGTGTGTCTTGTAAAAGCGCCTCAAGCGGAACAATTCCAAACGGTTCCGAAACACTTGGCATAACAAATAAATCTGAAAGATGAAAAATCTTTTTTTGATCTTCTCCGCGCAAGAATCCTGTAAAGATGACTTTGTCAGAAAGTCCCATATAACTTGCCTCTTTCATCATTTGTCGTTCCATGTCTCCAGAACCGGTCATTAAAAACAAAACATTTTTTTTGTATGTGTCGGTTACTTTTTTAGCAGCCCGAATAAAGTAATCTGGCCCTTTTTGGAGGGTAATGCGTCCCAAAAAAGAAACAATTTTAAATCCATGTTTTTTGAATTCGTTAAGATCGTTCTCAAGTTTTTTGGCATTTATCTTTTCTTCCTGAACACCGTTGTGAACTACTTCTACTTTTTCTGGTTTGATTCCGTAATGCTGAATTACTTTGTTTCGTGTGTATTCTGAAACAGCAATTATTTTGTCAGCTTTTTGAAGTCCTTCTTTTTCTATTTCATATTCACTTCCCATAACCCCAAGACCACTGTAACGATCAAAAACAGTATTGTGAATGTGTACCACAAGCGGTTTTCCTGTCTCTTTTTTTGCATTGACTCCCGCGCAAAAAGTAAGCCAGTCGTGCGCATGAATGACATCAAAATCTTGTTCTTTGGCAATCTCTTTTGCTTCTTTGGCGTATTGATTTACCTGATGAAATAATGTGTTCCCATAACGCTTCTGTTCTTCTTCAGTAAGTTTACTAAACGCATCCCTGTATTCGGCGTCATTGATGTATGCATTTAAAAGTGCCTTTGTAAACGACTCGTCACTAACCTCACCATCTGCAAATATAAAATTAAGGTGTTCAGCCTTTAGGGGAACTTTTTTAGGGAGCACAAAATCTATATCGGCACCCTCTTTTGCAAGAGCCATCGTTAAACCCTCACAAGCAACACCAAGACCCCCACTGTTATGGGGTGGGAATTCCCAACCGAACATGAGTATTTTCATTGGTAGGTATTCACGCTTAAACAGAGCCTTCACTCCCAAGGCTCACTTTCAATTTTATCATGTGAATCATTAAAAATTGGCTCAACAAAGGCGCCTAAATGTGTATATCTTACTAAAAAAGTATGAAAGTTGGTTCAAATATCGTGCTAAAATGACGTCATGGGAGAATTTAGTGTTATTTTGCAAGAAATTATAAGCTCTCTTGGGTTTCGAGAGCTTTTAGACATTGTTATTGTTGCTACTCTTATTTATCTTGGACTTATTTTTATTCGAGAAACACGTTCATTTTTTATTTTCAGTACGCTTTTAATCCTCTCTGGTGTTGTATATCTTTCAGAACTTATCGATTTAGGATTAACACGTCAATTGTTTCAACCATTTCTTACCTTTTTCCTTTTGATAATTGTTATTGTCTTTCAAAAAGAAATTAGAAGGTTTTTTGAGTGGTTTTCTATTCCAAAAGAAGGGCTTCTACGTTTTAAACGCAACAAAAACACTGCTGGACTTGCACAAAAAATATCTCAAGCAGTAAATGCAATGATAAAAGAACACGTGGGTGCACTTATTGTACTTGCTGGAGTACATCCTCTTGAACACTCTATTGAGGGGGGTATTGAACTTGGGGGGAAGGTGTCGGTCCCTCTTCTGCTTTCAATTTTCAATACTGAAACCCCAGGACATGATGGCGCAGTCATTATTGAAGATGGAAAAATAAAGTATTTTGGTGCGCACTTACCACTTGCCCAAAAAGTTGAGGGGCTCACGCGCGCTGGTACTCGTCACCGTGCCGCAACAGGACTCACTGAAGAAACCGATGCCCTTGTAATTGTTGTCTCTGAAGAGCGCGGAATTGTATCACTTGCACAAAATGGACATATTAAACAAGTTTCAAAAGATGTTTTCATCGACAGGGTCTCTAGTTTTATTCGAGAACAAGCGATACAAAAAAATGACAAGTCCAGATGGTGGGATTACCTACTAATAGAGAATTGGATTGAAAAATTAATTAGTATTATTTTTGCTCTTGTTCTTTGGATAGTGTTTATCTTTTATTGAATACATTCGTTGAATGCACGGACTTGTGTATTGTAAGTATTTGTTAATTGCTTTGTTTGTGCAATAAGATCGTTATACGTTGCCACATAACCGTTGTATACTTCCACCTTCTGATTATAGACACTCCCCCTTTTTGGACTAAATGAATTGAGCTCTGCCTGGAGTGAATCAAGAGTATCTGCAAGTCCGTTGAGTTCAATCTTATTGTTTTCAATCTGGTTTGCTAGGGTACTGTTTATAAAGGGGCAATCAGACCTGGGTCTTCCAAATTCTTGTACTGCAAGCCATGTTTCTCTTCCTTCATAAACTCCTCTTTTAACTGATATACCAATCTCAGTAAAATTATCACTTAAAATATTTGCCCGGTGGCCGGGGCTATTCATCCAGGCCTGGACAAGCGCTTCATCATTTTCAAAATTCCCAAGGGCTAGATTTTCTCCAACAGATAAATAGTTGTACCCGACTTGTTCCATAATACCGTCTACACCAACACCATTTGGAGAGACATGTTCAAAATATTGATTGGTAAACATATCATCTACTTTTATCTCAGCTCCAACCGAAAGCGTTTCATCTAACAAGAGAGGGGGAAGATCACTGTTAGCGCGCTGGATATTTGTCCAAGCAAATACTCCTCCAACGGTTAAATCTGCGTTTGGATCACCAAAGTCAAAAAAAGTAACGA
Organism: Patescibacteria group bacterium UBA3531; assembly: GCA_002376885.1. GTDB lineage: Bacteria > Patescibacteriota > Minisyncoccia > Phycocordibacterales > UBA3531 > UBA3531. The sequence goes on from DFOW01000001.1 coordinate 114,567, forward strand.
GCGGTTCAGGAAGGGAAAAAGTTTCTTTTGGGGTTTCTCCCTTCTCTTCCTTTACCGCGACAATTTCTCCAATATCATTGAGTGCTTCTTGTGTGTTTTCCGGAAGTGAGAAGTTAGAATCATTTTTTATAAACTCTCCAATAAAAAAACCTCCCCCAAGGAGGATCACAACCAAAAGAGTTGTTGCAAGCTTACTCATAACTAAAGTATATCACGAGGTATTTGACAAACTTTTTGGTACGTCTAGTATGGAAATCAGAATTGGGGGGATGGGCCGTGTGCCCAAAAGGAGCTCGGAAAGCAAATGCCGAAAGCAGCCGAAGAGTACATGATCGAGACGCTCGCCCGAGGGATGAGGGTCTTCGCCCTCATCGCAACGAGTCCCTCGAACAGCATCGGGGTGACCGAGATCGCGACGACGTTGGATCTTCAAAAGAACAACGTCTTCCGGATCCTGAAGACGCTCGAGGTGGAAGGCTTGGTCTCCCACAACGGCGAGACCGATGCCGACAAGTGCCGCTACGGGCTGGGGCCCAAGGCCATCGAGCTCGGCGAGTGGCTCCTCATCCACGCCGACAAGACCGTGGTCGAGGTGGTCGAGTTCTTCAAGGGAGCCGATGGGCCGGGGAGCGTGAAGCTCACGGCAACAGCTCGCGTCGAGAACCGTGACGACGTCGAGGAGGACCTCCGGATGGAGGCGAGCGAGCTCGCCGGACGTCTGGCGGTCACGCCCGACGAGGGGCTCGAAGTCGTTCCCGCAACCGGGACCGACGGCTAGAGCTACGAAAGAGGGAGGCCACTGGGAGACCGGTGGCCTTCTTTCTATTACTTATTCTGTGGTAACCCCGTCAAAATGTTCCTCTTTTTCTTCTGCTTTTGTTGGGTGAACTGTTTGATCTTTGTGTTCAGGAGGCGAATAAATACTGTAAAGTTTTAAATCGTTATCACTAGTATTGATTACATTGTGTTTTGTTCCTTGTGGAATAACTACCGCCATCTCTGCATAAACATCATGTTCCACATCATCCAAAATCACCTTTCCTTTTCCCTCTTCAAACCGAATAAACTGATCGAGCTCATGCACCTCCTCTCCAATCTCGTCTCCTGGTTTTATGGTCATCAATACTAATTGACTGTTTTTTGATGTATACAGGACCCTTCTGTAATCTTTATTTTCTTTGGTTTCTTTTTCTATGTTTGCTATATATCCTTTCATTAAAGTTTATTCATTATCTTCTAATCGTTTCCCCCATTGCCAACGCGGTTTTTCTCCTGTTGCGTATGCAATCCGTATAAATAAAAGTGTGAGAACAATAAGTGGAAGAAACACCCGAAGCATAAATTCATCGTCACTCACATATTCTGCTGAATAGCCAAGCATTCCCATTACTCCAATATACAAAAAAGTTACAAGCCATCCTTCCCACGATGAGGGATACCAACCCCATCCAAAAAGCTTTCGTTTAAACCAAAGCTTTTTTTGTATTGTGTCCTTAGACGGTGTCGCGTCGTTCGGTGTCATAATCTTCTTGTGCATCAGCCTCAACAAGACCTTTTAATTGTTCTGCTCGCCACCCCACCAAATTAATAGCAATTTGAATAAGAGACGAAAATCCTGCTACTGCCAACACAAAAATTGGGAACCATAAATATGGCGTTGCAAAAAAGAAGAAAGAAACAAACAAGGAAAGCCACATACCAATACACCATGGGCACGACAACAGGTCTGAAATTGTTCGTCTAATACCATCTTTGTACACTGCCCTGACGGTAATAATGTTTCCATCTTCGTCTTTTTTGATTGTTTTTTGTACAAAAAAGTCCCGGAAGAACCTAAACACACTGTCATACACCACTAATCGAGTAAGTCTGAAGATGGCAAGTGTAATAATAACCGTATCAAAAAAAGAAATTGATTCTGGAATTCTGTCGAGTTCATTCAATGCATACACGGCTCCCACAAACAAAACCATAAAGAAGCTGGTAAGGATAAAGCTCCATATATTTTGATTATTTTTATGGGTTGTTTTTGTGATAACACTCATATAAAAAGTATATCGTATTACTGTTAGTTACTAAATTGGGATGGATTTAGACGAATAATTTTGTCATCACCAGGGCGGACGCTCCCCCTCCCATCACGATTACTGGTTGTAATATAAAGCATTCCATCTGGACCAGCAACCGTTGTCCTGATCCTTCCAAATTCTCCCTTAAAGTGCTCTTTTAATTCTATAGAGCCTGGCAGAATAATTGCTTCATAAAGCGCCTCGCCACGCAAACCTCCAAAAAAGATACTTCCGTTTAAATACGTTGCGCTTGCTGGGGCCCACGTTACATTAGGACCAGAATGAAGAGCGGGTGGGGTAGTACCAGGCAAAACAGTGTCCCCCTCACTTTCTGGCCAACCATAATTCCCTCCACGAACAATTTTATTTAACTCATCAAGCCCCGAACGAACACCTGAACGCCCATGTTCGGTACTCCACAAATTGTTAGCGTCGTCCCACGTTAATCCTTGTGGGTTTCTGTGACCATATGAATAGATTTCGTCTCCAAAAGGATTATCTTCTGGAATACTTCCATCGTCATGTACTCGTAGAATTTTACCCGACAAGGAGGTTAAGTCTTGGGCAGATTCTGGTGTTGTTGCATCGCCAGTTGTGACATATAAGAGCCCATCTGGACCGAATGCCATTCTTCCTCCGTCATGAAATATTGCCCCGGGGATATCGTCGATAATTATTTTCTCATCAACAAGCTTACCGTTCTGATAAACAAATCGTGACACACGATTAAGTGTGGTGTTTGTGCTTGAATGTGTAAAGTAAAGATAAAGATACTTGTTTGTTTCAAACTCTGGGTGAAGCACAAGTCCCAAAAGTCCCCCTTCGCCACCTGATTTAATCCCAGGGATATTTATAACGTCCGTCTCTCCTGTTTTGGTATTGAGAAAAACTAAATTCCCAATACGTTCTGTTATCAAAAGCTCATCATTTGATAAAAAAGCAATATCCCATGGAATAGTAAGGTTTTCTGCAATTATAGTTACCGGAGGGATAGTATTGTTTATCTTTTCCTTAACGGGTTCATTAGTAACAAGAGGAGGACCCTCTGCCTCTTCTGGCACACTAAAAAGTTGCTGATACCCCCAAGCCCCTGCCCCAACAATAAAAAGTAAAAGAATAAAAATAATTAGTTTTTTCATACACGCAAATTAAAACACCTGACTCCTATAAACATGGTTAAACTCTGGGAACTCTTTTGGTTCAACATTAAGTACCTTTACTGTTCCCGTCTCTTTATCAATTTCAATAGTTGCAAAGCTTTTATTATTGTTACGTGTTATCTCGTTCAGAATATTTTCTGGATTTACATTGAATGACAAAGTATACACCCCTGACGCAAGGTCGGTTATATCAAGATTTTGATCAACATAGGTAAAGAAGTACGTATCTCCCCACCCAACCGACACCCCTTGTCGCTCCTTACCACAAATTAAATATCGTGCCTCGCTATCTTTAAATGCTTCGTCATTTATTTGTGTTACGTCTCTAATACAAAAAGTAGTTTTTTGTTCTTGCTTGCCACTAAACACATGGGGATGACTATCATCGTGTACATGGTCATGTTGATTACGTGCACTAATATTCTCTTCTTGAGTTTGAGAAAGAACATAGGTAACAAAATCACTGTAATGATAATGCAGATGCTCTTCGTGCCATAAAAAGATCCCTACGGGGGTATCTCTGTATGAGTCATCAGTTTTATAAATTCTTTGAAGTACCACTCTATCAATATCTTCTTTTATTCCAGCTGTGCCTGGATCAGCAACAAGTTCAAGAGGGCCTTCTCCTACATTGTAGTAGGTAGTACTAAACAATAAAAAGTCTCGCCCCCCTTCTTGTTTAAGCGTTATATCTTGTGGCGGAAGAGGAATAAGGTCTGGCAATAATTCAACCTCTCCACGCACGAAAGCTTCTATAATAGTTCGCTCTTTCTTTGAAATAACCCTATCAAAAAATTTATTTTTATTAGAGTATCGTTCGTCTATCCGCGATACAATTTTTTCTGCAACAAAGGCTGGTGTGTCGTCCGATGAAAATTCATACAAACCAGGAACAAAAAAGTCCCCTAAAATCTCAATTGGTGGAATAATAAATTGTGTTCCGTGTATCAAAAAGGCCTCGCGCTCAAGCTCCCCCCACTCAAGCTCTTGTGTTAAATATTCAAGAATATCTTGGTTATAAGCATCCCAGGTAATGCCACGAATTGCCTCTTGGAAGAGCTTTTCGTCATCCATCCCCCATCCGAATTCTTCACCAATGGCATACGATAATGCCTTATGGTTGTATCCATCTTTTAAATCAACAAAGAGTGCTTGTGGTTCGCCACTTTCTACACGATTTAAAAATACAAAAGGAGAAAAATAAAAATATCCTGAAACAAGGATACTGATAAACATTACAATCGTGAGGGACTTCCAAGGCATTACTTTTTCCAATCTTTTATTATGATGGTCTTTCCTTTCTTTGTAATCAGTAGCTTTTGACGTTCGCGAATATTGAGTTCATCTACAATCTCAGAAGGGATTACAATCGAAAGACTTCGTTTTCCTACTCGAGTAACCTTACGAACATATTTTTTCATAGCCCTATTATGCTACGTAACATGTTACGTAGCAAGCTACGTAACAAAACGAACAAAGGCCACCGGAACTCCTCAAAGAGAGTTTGGTGGCCTTAGTTGACGTGCCTTTCCAGCTCACGTCTTTTTCTAAGTTTCCCCAGTGCCTTTGCCGATAAACAATAGTAGTATATGAAGAAGTCAATCCACACAAAAGAATACGCTTACTTCGTCGAGAAATTGCGAAAAGCGCGCCTTGAAGCAGGATTGACGCAGGTTCAGGTTGCTAAGAAGCTAAAACGTCCGCAGTCGTATATCTCCAATGTGGAATCAGGACAACAGCGTGTCGATGTTGTCGAATTGCAAAAATTTGCAAAAATGTACGGCAAGGACGTAAATTACTTTTTTAAATAATTTTAATTATGTTTAACAAGAAATTCATTGGTTCTACTGTTGCCCTGGTGGTGGGAGTCCTTGCAATCGTTGCGGGATTAGCTGAACCATCAAGTACAATGTTTGCAGGTATTTATATCGTACTTGGCTCGCTAGCTTACAGGTCACTAAAAAAGAGAAAGTTGGGCATGGTTCAGGATTCAAAAATCCGTCTAATTCTTGAGGTTGTGGGCATACTGGCAATTATTTTGCTAATACTCATGCAAAACAATCTACAGGCAAATATTGTGAACGATCCGTTTCCAAATATCGTAATACCGCTATGGGTTATAGTTGCTTATCTTGTCGTTTACTTCCGCGGTACAAAAAGTAGCGAAGAAAAGGAAGCAAAAATTGAGGACTCCACTCAAACTACTTAAACCAAAAGTTATGTTTAACTTTTCTACAAAAGAACAACGAAAGCTTGATGAGCAGCTATATTCTGTTGTAACTGACGAAATTGAGCGTAACGAAATATATAAACCACTTTGGACAAAAGCTCTTGCCGATTCTGATAATGACAAGCAACGAGCGCAGGCTTTATATATCAAATATCGAGTTCAAAAGTTGAAAGATGAAATGCGTTTTGAAAAAGAACGGGAGCAAGCAAATGAGCGTGCTCGGGTTGCCACTGAAAACAAAAGGGTGAAATCTGAAAGAAGTATAACCACATTGGAAACTACAACATCTCATTTGCTATCCAGTTTCAAATGGCTAACAGCGATTATGCTAATCCTCGGGGCTATAGGTCTATTTTTGTCATACATAACAATTTCAGTCAGTTACGATTACAGTTGGTGGGTTCTTTCGGGTTTGAGTGTATTGCTTTTTGTGCTCGGCGGATACCTACTTTTTGATTGTTTTAGAATTTCAAAAATAAGTGATCACAAAATACTCAAAAAGAAATTGAATACGTCTTTCTTAATTCTTATACCATTCTCACTTGTGGGAACAATCATAGGAATAATCATGCCGTTGGTTGCACTGTTTATGTTTATAAGCTTTGTTGCATTAGTTATTCACGCAATCAAATTCAATCGTGCATTCAATTATGCAAAAAGAAATGGTTTGATATGACACTGTATAGATAATGAAATGGATATTTGACTGGCTCATTAACTTATTTGGCAAGAAAGACATCGCACGAGATACGGACGAGAGTTTTTTTCGTCCGATTTTGTTTTTGTTCCCTAATATTCTCAAAGAAAGCGTGTCGTCAGAAACGGATGTAAAAGATTGGCAAAAAGATTATCTCTCGAAAAACAAAAACATTGAAAAATATATCTTCAACGCCTGCGAAGCATTACAGGTCTGCGGAATCTCTTATACAAAATACAAGAAAGAACTCAAACGTTACTCGGATGAAGAACTCAATAAAGGCGCGGGAGAAATTGTTGGCAGAAACTTTGAAATTGAAGCCCGGCTAATGCTAAGGCGAATGCTGGAGCTGTATGTGGAAAGCTGGCATTTCAAAGAAATCAAGAACGATAAAGAAACGATCTTCAGGCACTATTTCTTACTCCGAAATCTCAAAGCTTTTTATAGTAGAAAAACCAACACAAAAGATTTTTGTGATTTTGATTTGGAATTTGATACCAAGGCTATTTCAGAAATCCGTACGGCGTTAAATAACTTATCTGTCCAAAATCCTTTTTACCTAACGAATAATAAAGATCCGAACAAAGACAGTGATGTAAAAAAGTTGTTCAAACATTTTCGCGATTTGCTTGTGGAAGCTATGCCAAAAATGACGGACGGACTGAGGGAAATGGTTGGTGAGTCATACCAGCTATATGCCGAAACCAGTGAAGTTGTTCATGGATTTTCGGGAGGACCGAATTTCAATCTACGCAATTATCATCAAGAAATAACTGCGCTTTATGCAAGATCCGCGGTACTTGCTTCAAACATTTTGAAATATCTTGTAGTTATCGGCGATAACCAGATAAGCAATACTGAAATAAAAGAAGCTATTAATGGCTTAAGAACTGACGATTTGCCTCATAGCTTCATGTTTGAAGTTGGAGATAAGGTTTTGGTGCTAGGGCAAATCAAAGCAGAAATTACGGAAATATCGCAATCAAAATATGGCTGCAAGAAATATAAAGTTAAATATAACGACAAGCGAGAAGATTGGAGTTGGTCTTTTGAGCGCGAATGGTTTTTATTGAAAGAGCTGACGAAGCTGTAAGAATAAGGGAGCCAATCCCCGTCGTTTACAATTTTTCCTAAAACGACGGGGATTGCTGTTCGCGCACTGGGCGGGCGGGGCAAGCACAATGCATCACCACCAACTTTAACGAAGCCACAGAGCGAACACGAAGCAAGCACCGAGCAGGCATCGCGAACGAATGTGAGTGGCCAATGCGAGGTGTTTGCGAAGTGTGAGCGTGTATAAGAACTACCACCAAACGCGGAGACGGGAGCGCCTCGGGCCGACGCGAAGCTAGAAAAAGCGGAGTATGGGAAATATAATGACCTTACGGAGCTTTTGGAAGCTGAAGCGACGGACGCAAACCAAAAATTTCCTTGCGATATCTTTTCGCCTAGCGGCGGAGGGGTCTGGGGAGGAGCCGCACAAAAATGAAAGGAAATTTTTTGTGTTTGCTCGCGCGAGGTACGAGCGCGCCCGGGGCGCAGAATCAACACACAAGCGGAGCGTACGAGTTAGGTTCGCATCACCACGCGCTCCGCGCGTGCGAAGTGGGTTCGCGCAATGTGTAATAATTCTTCACAAAACGAGACATAATCCAAATCGTGAAAATTTTTTACTTTTGCCACAGGCAAAAGTGGGTACGCAAAATCGGTTTTCGTGTTGTAGGCAAAGACGAATTCAGAGAGAACGGAGCACCGGAGCGAATGCGGAGGCGCAGGGGCGTGAGCAGAATCACCACGCCTGCCTGCCGCAGGCAGGGACTCCAATGCGTACGCGGAAGGTTGGAGCCACCACGCGCGCGGCGCGTGATTAGTTGGTCTTTGACTCGAAATAAGTTCGAGCAAAGGCTACAATATCTTCGCAACTTTTTGAGCCTTATTTCTCAACGTCTTTTTTATCCACCAAACGGGACGTTGGAACCGAGCTACAAAACTAATTCCCACGTTTTCCCAGAATCAGTACTTTTATAAATTTTTTCTTCATGAGTGAGAGCGTATAGAATTTCTAAGGTATCTCCATATCCAGTGAATTCTATAATCGTATTTCCATCAAAATAGTTAGTAACTTTATTCCAAGTCATTCCACTATCTTCACTCCCCACAAGTCCTCTTGTTGGTGAATATATGATTATGTCCTTTGAATTACTTGGATTTATGTAATAAGGCGGTCACGGCTTCCTTGCCTAAGCCGTCAAAGGCTGTAACCCATGTTATTCCACGGTCTTCACTTTTCATAACCCCCTGCCACGTAAGAGCAGTTACCTTATTCTCATCTCTTGGATCAGGATTAAATGAAAAAACAGTAGGAATAGCATTACTACCAATACCCCATGTGGCCCCGCCATCTGAACTTACTTGAACCGACTTATCATGCCATCCGTATAATATATTTGGATTTGCGCTACTTATGCCAAGAGAATGAAAGTCAACCGGTCCATCTATACCATTTGATAACTTACTCCAAGAATCTCCCCTATCATTTGATATACGGAGCCCTAAGTTGCCTCCTGTATTTTCATTATGTCCGCTCGAATAAAGGATATTTTGATTGGTAGGATGTGCTGCAAATCCCATAAAATCACTCCCGTCTGTACCAATCAACCCTACTTCTCCATTCATAAGTCGAAACAATCCATCGTGTGTAGCAATGTATAATTCGTCGGGATTATTTATAGTTACTTCAATACTATGAATATGATTCACTTGACCCACGGCATCATGCTCAACTTCCCCCTCTCCAAAGTAAGAATATCCTCCGCTAACAAGAAGTATTCCACCAATTAATATGATTAGGGCTTTGATATTTTTTTCATAAATTAGACTTTATTATTCCTCGAAATTATTGCTATCACTGTTAACAATCATTTCATCTACAGTATTGGGGTCTACTCCGGGAGCAGGAACTCCAAGACTCGTTGTTTCTTCACCAGAAGAGGCTGGACCTTGATAGAAGATCTCAATCCTATCATTATCTCTCATAATATAGTTTTCGTATTCTGTATTAACCTCACCATTGACCATCATGGTGACCATTCCTCCATCAATACTTGTACACCTATCAAGGACACATTCTGAATTAAACTCCTTTCCCCATATAGTAAAGAAGTTTCCAAGTCGTGCATCATTTGGCCGGACCACACCCCCAAACTCCATATGAAGAGGCTTGTGGCCCGCTATTATTCGCCCCCCTGTTTCGCGGGCATCAGTTACATCATTATGAGTATGGATGGGCGCGGGCCCCCCTGCCAGCCCAATGCCTGAGGGTATGTCTACCTGTTCCCCATCAATGTAGATAGCAAGTGTTGGATGCCAATGCAAGCCATTTTGGCTTAATATCGTTGGGTCTCTCTCTGTTAGGGTCTTAGACCACCAAGTGCCGCCAATAAAAAGTAGTATGGCCACTCCTATAATTATATATGTGTTGTATTTCATAAATCGTGTAATTGGTTAATAGCCTATAAATGCCTCTGTTCTTATTGTTTTTTGTAGGACTCCTATTTGTTGTAATACACAAGACACCTCGGTAACCATTGTTGGCGGGCCTACTATCCACCAAATCGTATCGTTTAAATTCAAAATATGTTTCTCTAGGTGCTGCGCCTCTATGCGCCCAACAATAAAATCAACATTGACACAATCCGAATCCTTTTCCAATTTTTCTAGTTTTTTTAAAAATGCTGTACTCTCTGTACTTCTGTTTGCATATAGCAGATTTATCGGAATCCCTTCTTTATTATTAACAACCGTTTCTATAATGCTCAAAAAAGGTGTAATTCCAATTCCTCCAGCTATAAATATATGTTTAAGGTTTTTTTGTGCTGGTAAAACGAAGTGTCCAAATGGCCCCTCAAGCAGAACAGGAGACCCCACCCGCAACTCAAAAAGTGTTTTCTTAAAACCACTTCCTGTGTTGCGAAAAGCAATCTCTAATTCGTTCTTATTTAGCGGAGAAGAAGCAATGGAAAATACACGGGAAGAGCCTTTTGGATCAGGGTACAAAGGCGCCTCGACTCCGAGCTGAACATACTGACCGGCTTCGAACTCAAAAGACGGGGGACGTTCTACAGATATCGAAATTGTTTCTTCTGCAATTTCTCCTTTTCTAATGACTTTTGAAGTGTATACCTTACTCATAATATTACTAAATACTAGAAGGAGTATTGAATATATTGTTATCAATTTCTTCTCCCACACTTATGATTGACACCGTCAACTCACCGTTCTCTGTAGATATTTGATGTTCCCCTACGCCAAGTTCCAGCGCCCACGATGCGGGCCCCGTAATAACGCTTGCCACGCCGAGAGATTGTATTTCAACATTTTCCTCTTTAGACCAAGCAAACACACCATTGGGATCCTTTTCTGCCATATAAAGTGTTTTTTCATCATAACGATATATTTGATGTATAACTGGAGAGCCATCAACATTTATTGTTTGCCTAAAATAAGGCTTGGTGTCAATATCTTGCACCCAAAGATACACGTCCTGTGCTTCTTCCTTAATCACCATATGGAAGGAACTAGCATAATTCTGTGGTAAATTTTGCTGTGCCAATGTTTCTGATGATACAACACTTATGCGACTATCTAGATATACAACTGAGGCAGACGCTAACAGTATGGGAAGCACTAAAAAGATGCCAACACCCACAACCATCAAGTTTTGAAACTTATTATTTGTAAAATTGACTTTTCCACCTCCTTTTTGTTCTAGTACTGTCTTTACAAATGCAATCGCTTGAAGCGACACAGCAATAAGTGACATTCCTAAAAATGGATACAAAAACCATATCGATGGATACATTCGAAGTTCCGGCAATGTCGGTTGGAAAAAGAAAAACAAGTAAAGAATACCTCGGAGCACAATTACATAAAAAATTACAGAAACCAAGGAGCTATGCAACCACTTCCACGAGGAAATACCCAAGAAGCTTACTGCCCTGTCAGATGAAGTAATTGCAAGCACAATAATCATTGGGAAAATTATTACTGCCATCATGTTCATAATACCAACCTCTGGCCTAAACATTACAAAGCTTCCCAAGGTTTCAACATACTCAACACCAAAGAATCGCTCTACACTCCACATAGCCCAGCGATCCCATATAGCATAACCATGCCCTGCAGACAAAACCGCAAACCAAATACCTAGCTCACGTCTCCATGAGATAAAACGTGCAAACCAAGGCCATATCCTAGCAGCTGGCCCTATTATCAACAGAGTAAATAGAAAAACAAAAGCCGCGTGTGCCCATGCACGCCAAAATGGGTGCGCAACACCCCAATCAGGCCACAAAGCCGGGACAACGCCCCAGCTTTGATATGACAGATAAAAAAGATAGACCAATACCGCACTCAAAACACCCACTACGATATGTCTACCAATAACTATTTTCTTGCTTTTTATTCCAAGTAACATATGTATTTATTAGCGAACAATTACCACTCCTAACTCACTTGCATTCACGTGATCGTGGTACTCCCAATTACCGGGCTGATCAAACGTGTACTGATAGCCCTCGCCAAACCCAGACACACCAAACTGATCAAATGTTGAGAGTATGGTGTGTGCCGGGTGTTCGTTTGAAGCCACCCACATTGGTCGACTACTTTTATTCACAAATCGGACTGTCTCTCCTTGCATAATTTCAACAGTTGGTGGTGAGAAACCATCGTCCGTATATGTGACCGTTGCCGCAACTGGTATATCCGTGTCCTGGAAATCTTCTCTTATTACAAGTTCATCAGGTACAAGTGTGCCCGTAGGTGTGCGTACATACCGCCTAGCCCCTTCTACAACAGTGTCGAGAAATGGATTGAAGCCCTTGTCTCCATCATCACTGTAAAGAATCGCCGTAAGCTCTGCCACCACAGGAAATTTACCAATAATATCAGATGTGCCCATGGCTTCGGTATCACCAACAAAGATACGGACATCCTCATATGTGCCTGCTTCGAGGTAGTCACTCACTTCGAAAATTTGCCCTTGTTTGTTGTTAACTACTTCTTGGATTGCCACGAATCCAGGGTCGTCAAGCACAACTCTTTCAAGAATAAAAGTGTTTGGCTCTTTTTCAGCAGACACAATCAATTCTGCGTTGGTCGCTTTCTGAGATTCTTGTTCTGTTGTTTGATTATTACCTCCCTGGGAAAAAGCAACAAAGACAAGGATCAGAACAATGAGAACAACAAGTGTAAGTACGGTCTTTTTCATGGGCTATATTATATCACACGAACCTTAAGCTCCTCACCATGATCATCGGTTGTGTCACTCGGGTTTGGTCCTCCGCACACAGCAGCATCTGTGTCAATAGGTCTGTCCGCCACGAACTCCATGCGTGCAGTACCACCTGCTGGCACATGCCCGCCAGGTACTGTTGCATTAAATTGCGGTAGTGCAACACCATGAGCTACCGGATCACGGTTTTCAAAGTTGATGATCACCCTATCTCCAACTGAAGCAACAATCTCTGATGGATTATAACGATTATTTTCCATAACCACGTCAAAAGTTTTAGTTCCGGAACGAACATCTCCACCAGTGGTAAAAACTATTGCCCCTACAATCAACGCAATAGCAATAATCCCTGACGCGATTGTTGTTTGATTAATTTCATTCATATTATAAGTGTTAAATTTTTAATTTGTTTCCGCCACACAAACAAGCGGTTCATCTATTTTTTGAGCAGTCCAGTACACTGAATACAAAAGTAGTACTACTCCCAAAATTCCGAATTCTTCACCACCTAGCGGCAGAAAAGCCAGTAGGCCACCGGCTCCGATAAGGGCAAGTACCACGCTCAGGAGAAATGTTCCGCATGCAGCACAACCAATACCGAAGACGCCGGCCACAAGACCGCCCACACCAGCCGTTGCTCCTTTTCCTCGCAGAGATCCTTTCCGTCTTTGCACGTAATACACAAGCATAGCTATGTTTATCCCAAAGAGAATTGCAATAAGAATCGTATAGGTAGCAGAAACAAGGGTAAAGTTTGTGCTAAGTGATCCAAATAACCCAAACGCTACTTTTGTTGCGTCGATAAACTCCACGTCGTGTGACACAAGAATCGTGTGCAGTAGACGCCAGTTCGGAAGCCATACAGCAAAGGCCAGAACAACAAATGCAATCGGTAGTGCGATAGCAACGTAGCGAACATGGGAAAACACTTCTTTTATGTTGTGCAGTGTAGACATGCGGATTAGTTAGCTTGAAGCGCTAGATCAATTAGTTGTTTAACAGAAGCATATGGTTGCGCACCAGAAAGTGGAAATGTTTGACCGTCTGGCCCGATAATGACACTCCATGGTGTACCTCGTCCTCCTGTTTCAACCGAATTAGCAATATCAGCTTGAATATGTTGATCATATTTTCCACTGGCAACACATTCATCTACGGCAGTTTGTGAGAGGCCAATTTCGCTGATAATTTGAGGCAATACTGTGTCCAAATCGGTTCGATTGTTTGACGGCGTCAACTCAAAGAACCGATCAGCAAACTGCCAAAAGGCATCATTGCCACCGAGCTCGGCAACACATTCTGAGACCACTGCTTCACGCATTGCCTTAACAGGGTGGAGCTGTTCAAGTGGAAATTGTCGGTATACCCACGCAACTTGACCACTATCACCATACTCGTCCAGCACTTGTTTCATAGTCTCGTGGAATCGTTTACAGAAAGGACACTCAAAATCTGAATATTCTACGATTTTGACTGGCGCATTTATATCTCCTCGTATATGATCTTCTTTTGTCACCTCACGGACACTGTCAGTAGACCCTGAGGGCTGTACAGGTGGCTGTGGGGAGGCAGTTCCCACCGTGGACGGCGTAGAGCCTCCACTAAAAACTATTGCCCCTGCGACAATCAGTCCGGCAACAACAATGGCCCCTGGTATCATGTACGATTTATTTTGTTTTTGTATTGTATCTGTCATTTGGATAAAAATTAAATTAATAAAAAAACCAACGCCCCAGCGCTTACACAATAAATAAATCGTGTAAACCAGTCGTTAGTTAGAAGGTCCTGTTATAAACTTGCGAGTGTAATATTCCCCTACGAAACGCGCGCAAAATAGGATTAGAAAGTTTATGAGAGTTCGATACTTTTGACTCGAAATACCAACACATGCGGTGACGAGATATATCAGAGACCACAGAGAGAAGCATAATAGCTCTTTTATAAAAAAATATCGAAAGGGACAAAACCAAAAAAATAAGGGTCAATACATCTCTTGCCGACAAAGAATTTGTAATAGGAGTAACACTGCATCCTGACAAATGATCACCTCCCGTAACATAGCCCGTTGAAAGTAATTGACCGCACGAGGATGCCGCCAACAGAACAAATAAAAAAACTAAAACTATTAATAGTTTTTTAAACGAAAAAAATTGACGTACTGAAGATCCGAGGAGATAATGAACCATTATTTTTTTATAAAACTTTTATTATTTATTAAACATACACCCAAGACTAAATCCGTCGGCAATGATTAGCCAGCTGTTTTACAATAATACCTTTTGCCTTTTTGTGTCAAGTGTATTCATACTGAAAGTGCCTCTCCTCGGCATAAACGATCCCTACTCTTGTTTTTAGGTTTTTTTATCTATCGTAAAGTCTATATCTTTTGCCTCAGAACCCTCTACACATGAATCTTCGATTTGAATAGTAGAAAAATATACACCAAACTCGTTACGTAATAGCTTGTATATTATCTTTTGTGTTTTAAAAACATCAACATTTTCCTCAACAATGACATGAGCAGATACAATATTTTTTCCAGTAGTTAAGCTCCAAGCATGTAAATGATGGGCGTTCTTAACCTCTTTTATATTTTCTAATTTTTGCTTGACTAGATTTAAATCGATGTCTTTTGGTACATTTTCAAGAAGTATATTTGTGGCATCTTTAATTATTTTCCATGAAGCCCACACCAAAACAAGCCCAAATACCACCCCAAGAATCGGATCAATAGGAAGAAATCCTGTAAAACGGATAACAAGGGCGGCTATTATTATTAAAAGGCTTCCTATAAAAGTCTGTAGTACATGCCAGTAGGCTCCACGAATATTTAGATTGGTTTTTTGTTTTTTATAAAGCAAACCTAATGAAATAAACTCTGTAACAAGACCGCCAAAAGCAGCGAAAAGCATAGGCGTTGTGGAGAGTTCGATCGGATCCATCAAGCGCATATATCCCATCCACAATACTAGAATCGCCATTACAAGCAAAAACACTCCATTTATTAAAGCTCCTATAATCTCAGCACGCACTAATCCAAACGACCTAAAATGCGTTGCTCCTCTTCTTGCAATTTGCCCAGCAACAAGAGCAATAAGCACTCCTCCTACTGCAGAAAAGGTGTGGAAGGCATCAGATATAACAGAAACGGAACCAGTCCACAAACCAATTATAAGCTCAATAAGAAAATATACTCCCGTAAGCCACCCTGATATAGAGAGAGCCCTATTACCACTCCCCAAAAGAGCTGATTCGTGCCCTTTGTGTTCTGCAATTTTTTTGTTTTGGTTATTCATGCATGTGTTAGACAGTGTGTTAGACAGATTGTATCTTCTTCCAATGAATATGCTCGTATATACTAGACCACAGGAATCCTAGCGCAAGCGCAAACAAAAGTTCTTCCATTGGTATTCCAAAAATAAGTATCCCCGTAAGACCTTCCAGGTTCCACACCGCACTAACATAGTCTGGATAAATAATCACAAGACTCAAAAAGAAAACAAAATAAAGAACCAAAAAGAGCAGCGCACCCAAAGACATTTTTATTTTTAAATCGGGCCTGCAATACCAAGTGGCTGCGCCGCCACCAAAAAGTGCAATTATAACGGAATAAATTGGATTGAGTTCAGTAGCGAAAAATAATACGGAAAAAATAATGGGCGCCGAAAATAATGCCAAAATATGAAATTTATGACGCGAGTGGGCCATGTCTTTTTGTGTCATGTTTGTGTGGCGTGTCCCAATGAACGATTCATAAATAATGGAAGCAATGCCACCGACGGAAAATGCAAAAATTATGCTCTCAATATCAAACCCTGTTCGTTCCGCTAAATTAAACAACGATGGGGGATTCCAGTATTCTGGTATAAAAATTGGCTCCGTTAGGCCAAGCAGTGCGGTCCACATGCTTGTCGTCAGCATTTCCTTTTTAGACATGGCATTGTCCATCCGGTAATAAAATACAAACCATATACCCAGCAAGACAACACTCCATATAAGCCACACGTACTGCATACTCAAAGAGTTAAAAAAATAATAAGCGAGTAAATAATAACCCCGGCAATAAAGTATATCGGAGCTCCTTTATTTTTCTGTGGAATAAAGTCCATAAACGCTATGTAAAGAAAGCCACCAACCACAACAGCAAAGAGCGCATGGTACATTAAAAACTTATTGATTGACAGGACATACGCCGTCAAAATACCCAAAATAGCCGATGCCGATAAAAACAAGCGTAAGAACATGTATTTTCGAACGGCATGGTGTACCGCCTCAAAAGACATGATACCTATCATTCCGTAGAAAGCAAGAGGAAGAAAGAATAAAATTCCCTGTAACGTGTCGTTTTCCAACATCGGCAGAAGAATTGACCCAACCATAAAATAGTAAAGGAAAAGAACCGCCACATGCACAAAACCATGCCAGAACACCCTTCCAACCCCGCGATTTCCTCGATAAATTGTTTTTTCTAAAAAATGTATAGCCGCAAAACCAAAAAGCAGGAGAAAATACAGCCCGCTTCCAAAGTGCCCCACCCTTAAATAGACATCGGGAAGTAAAAACAAAAAGGCATATGCGACCGACACCCCCCCAACAAACGAAACAACGCCCTGCTTATATTGCTTGGGGATGTTGAACTTTTCGTTATAGAAATGAATGACACCTAACAATAAGGAGAGTGTCACACCCAACCATAAAGCCATATTATTTACTTACTGCTTCTGAGCTTTCTAAATATTTATTTTAATGAATCAAACTTTTCTTTAAGTTGGTCCTTGGTAGCGCCACCCATTGAGAAGAATTCGTCATTAATTAAAATGCCTGGGCTAGACATTATTCCATATTTTTGAACCATTTCCTGCCCTTCTTTTGTTACCATATCGACCTCTTCAACCACTATATCTGGGTATTCGGCCTTCATGTCTTCTAGAGTATTTTTCACCGCCTTGCAATGCCCGCACCCATCAGGACGTATAAGTGTAACTTTTATCATAATTCTTCATCTTTTACTTTGTTAATATTTGACCTTTTTGTAATTCTTTTAGCGGCAATCATAGAAAAAACAATAACGATAATCGCAATAATGGGCCCTAGAATTTCTGCCTCTCCCAAATCAGTAACATCCGAACCTTCCTCGTGAGCAAACGACACAAATGGAAATAGAATTGTAATAACAACAATTAAAAACAGATATATTTTAGGGTTTTTTTGTGTAGTTGTGGTATTAATTATTTTGCTCATTCTGTTTTTTCCCTTTTAACGCACTCCATATAATCGTTCCTCCAATTATACCTGCTAACACGATCCATGGCAGAACACCACCAGTACCTGGTGGAATATTTAAGGATGATTCAATTGCTCCAGATTCCGCAATTTGTGGAAAAGTCTTTTCGAGCATCCTGTTCCACCCCTGATGAATTATGGAGTCCTCAAACCATGCCATACCAAATGCACCATAGTTAAGTATGAACGCCCCAAGGACAATAAGTGACCACGATACCCACTGCTTAACCCTTTCTTGGTAAGAACTTATTTTATTCATGGCATTTATCCCGACCACAGCAAGAGCAACAAGAAACAGTAATGGAACCATCCTACCTAGTCCATGGAGCGCTCCTAGCGATGCGCCTATTTGGGGGATACCAAGCGTAGCAACATATCCAAACAGAATATAGAAAGCCGGATTAGGACACCCAACACCAGCATTTCCTAGAAAAAATCCAAGGAAAAAACTTCTAAAATAATCATTTTTTCCTTGAAGCGATTTGGGTAATATAGTCTGCTTAAATGGAAGTTTGAATTTAATTAAGTTGAGTTCCGACAGACCAAACAGTAAGGCCGCCACACCTCCAAGTAGCAGCATTACACTTATTATTTTGTACAAGGCCACAAAACCACCAAGCCAACCAAGCGCTAGCCCATAAATGGTGAAGGTAAGTGTAAGACCCGCACCAAATAAAAGTGCCATAATAATCCCCTTTCCAGGCTTTCGCGAAAGAGCAAGCGGGACAATGATAAATACAAGAGGGAAAGTGCACGGTAAAAAAATCATTGATATTCCCGCCAGAAATGCTAGGGAATAACCTGGCACAAATTGTGGAGAAGTCCACAAACTAAACAGGCTTATTAGAACAATAGACAGCAAAATAAATGCCGCAGAAACCACCCAGATTTTTAACGTATTTGCACTCATAGTTTTGTTATGATACCCATAAATCTATGGAACTTATTATACCACATTTAGAATTACTGCTATAAACTAGTTTTCCATTCAAATTTACGCTCTTCTACACCCCCAACATTCCTTATAAACAAAGTAATCGACTTAGCTTCGGGTTCTATTTCTTTAAAACTAAGTATTCCTTCGCGGTGATGTCCACCAGCTGGATCCCCTTCCCACCCTACTGGCTTATATTCATTACCCTTCTCGTCTACCATGATAGAAACTTCGACCATATCTTCATTTATATCCATGGAATGGGTATTGAGTACCACATCGAAACTACTTAGGGTTTCATCTAGTGGTGTAACAGTCACCGAAACTGCTCCATCCTCATTAGTTTGAGAAACCAATTCTTCAATATATACGTTATTCTGTACAGGTTTCTCGACTTGAATTTGATTACTTTTATTATTACCCCAAACTACTACCGCCACACCAGTAGAAACTATTACAAGCAGAACAATACTTAGAGTTAATTTATTCATATTTGTTTATGAAAGATAATTACTTTTCTCGCTATATAGACAATACCAGCCATATTAAAAGCCAGTCCTGTCCAAAAAAATTCGATTTGGTATTGACTTATAATGCTCACAAAACCAGTAACGCCAAGTACGGGCAGAATATTAACCAGATAGTGGGCACAACATGAAATCATTGCACCTGTTGATGTTGTTCCAGACACTGCAAGTACTCCCTTTGAAGAATCTAATTTATGTACCATATTTTTTAGGTAAGTATAAAGGGCAATTTGGATACCAAAGCCTATGGCTAAACTTACAACGAAGTACCAGAATTGAGAAAATTGATCCACCGCAAATGGCCATCCGGATACAGCTGTGATTACACTGAAATATACAGCTAGCAGAGCAGTAGCACAAAAGACTCCATACGATACTGATTTTATTATGATTTTTTTATTCATGTTACTATGTCCTACGTCTACCTCAACTTTTTTGCTTTTATGCGTATTCAATTTTTGATAATTTTGTAGTCCGTACAGCTCAACACTACAAAACTGAACGGCACGCGGCTATAGTAAAACTAACAATTATAAACAATTAAGATGAATTAAAGTCCATAATTCTTTTGTACAAAACAACCCCAACAAGGTCAAAATTTTTAAAGATATGTCTATATACGGGTTTTCTTTAAGCGAAGTGAGTTTACCAGGACACTTATTGAACTTGCTGCCATGGCAGCGGCAGCGATTATTGGACTCAATAGGAATCCAAAGAGTGGATACAGAAGCCCTGCCGCAACTGGTATTCCGGCAGTATTATATGCAAAAGACAAGAATAGATTCTGTTTTATGTTTTTCATAGTTCCCCTACTAAGCTTAATGGATTTTACGGCATCAAGTAGGTCACTCTTCATAAGCACAATGTCCGCACTCTCAATTGCAACATCCGTACCAGCCCCAATTGCTATACCAATATCAGCTTGTGTTAGTGCTGGAGCATCGTTTATTCCGTCACCAACCATCCCAATAATGGATCCTTCTTCTTGAAGTTTTTTAACATGATTTGATTTATCTTCTGGAAGAACTTGCGAAAAAACATGTTTTTTATCTATGCCAACCTGAGATGCAATAGCTTGTGCTGTTCGTTCATTATCGCCTGTTATCATATATACATTAATACTTTCGTTTTTAAATGCCTTAATTGCAGCTTCTGAAGTTTCCTTTATGGTGTCGGCTACACAAATGATTCCTAAAAGTTTATTGGTATCAGCAAAGAGCATGACCGTATTACCCTCCTCTTCAAATTTGTGGATTGTTTCGAGATTGGTTTTATATTCTATATTTTTTTGGTCCATAAGTTTCCTTGTGCCTACATAAAACTTTTTACCTGATAGTTCTCCGTAAAGCCCATGTCCAGGTATTTCTTCAAAGTGCGACGTCTTTTCGAAATTAACTTCCTTTTCCTTGGCATGCCTTACTATTGCTTCTGCAAGTGGGTGTTTAGAGTTCTTTTCAATTGAAGAAGAGGAGATCAGTATATCTTCTTCACTCATATCAGAAAAGCTTTTTATATTAGTGAGTGTTGGCTCTCCTTTGGTGATTGTTCCCGTTTTATCAAGAATAATTGCATTTATTTTCTGTGCCTGTTCAAGTGCCGTAGCACTCTTTATTAAGATTCCATGTTCAGCACCGAGACCAGTTCCAACCATGATCGATGTAGGAGTTGCAAGCCCTAGTGCACATGGGCATGCGATAATAAGAATAGTAATTAAAATTGTTAGTGCGAATAAAAATTCTGCACCAACTAAAAAGAACCATACAGCAAACGAAAGTAGTGCTACAACAATAACAGCCCATACAAAATATCCGGAGACAATATCAGCAAGTCTTGCAATAGGAGCTTTTGAACCTTGTGCTTCTTGAATAAGTTTAATAATTTGTGCAAGAGCTGTATCTTTTCCAACCTTTGTAGCCTTAAACTGTATTGCTCCAGACTTATTAATTGTTGCGCCTATGACAGCATCTCCAATTTTTTTGTCTATTGGAACACTCTCCCCAGTAATCATAGATTCATCGACACTTGTTGTGCCGTCAATAATTTCGCCATCAACAGGGATCTTTTCACCAGGTCGCACCAATACAATGTCCCCTTCTACCAACTCTTCAATTGGAATCTCTTCCTCCTGGCCATTCCGCAAGACGATAGCGGTCTTCGCAGCAAGGTCCATAAGTTTCCTAATAGACTCTGATGTCTTTCCTTTGGTCGCTTCTTCGAGATATTTACCAAGCAGTATAAGGGCAATAATAACACCGGCAGTTTCAAAATATAGATCTGTTACAAATTCAAAGTTACCATTCATTATTTCGTATACAGCGTATATTCCGTAAAGATAAGCCGCAGCTGTTCCCAACCCTATAAGGGTGTCCATGTTTGGTGTCCTTTTTATAAGGTTTCGAAAACCTACCGTATAGAATTTATACCCAGCAATAATTACAGGGATAGATAAAATAGCCTGCACCATTGCAAACCGGAGGGGATATATTTCTGGATTTAAAAAACCTGGTATCAGACTCTTGCTTATAATTTCGCTCATTGCCAAAAATAAAATTGGCGCTGAAAATATTGCTGCAACCCAGAATTTTCTTTTTAGTGTTGTTATTTCTTTTTCTTTTGCCTTTTTTTCTTTTTCGTATATATCCTCCCCCTCATCAGCTATAATTGCCTCATATCCTGCATTGTCAATAGCTTTTTTTAATTCAGATAATTTTACTAAAGATGAATTGTATTTAAACTTGGCATACGTATTGGCAAAATTAACATCAACATCTTTTACTCCATCAAATTTAAGTAGTGTATCTTTAACCACACCAGCACAATGATCTGAACCCATTCCAAGTACTTTAAACTCCCCATCTCGATAGTCCTCATCCATTAGCGTATAGCCAGTATCTTCAACCAACTCTGTGATTTCTTTTATATTCGTTACCTTATCATCAAAATTCACTTCACAGCTTTCTGTTGCGTAATTTACATTAGCACTAGAAATACCTTCGTGTTTCTTTAAAGCACCCTCAACAGTATGTGCACAACTCGCACAGTGCATTCCTATTATTTTAAAAGTTTTCTTTGTCATAAAAATTATCTTATAGTCTTATAGCCGTTCTTAACACCCTTTTTAGAAAGCACAACCTGCCAAAGCTGGTTTTTTCTAGCACGAAACGCCCCTGCAGAAAGTAAGAGGTAATATTCCCACATCCTGTAGAATCTTTCGTCGTAATTTGATTTAATTGTATCCCAATTATTTTTAAAATTCTTGTGCCACGCCATCAATGTTTTGTCGTAGTCCGAACCAAAATTATGCCAATCCTCCATCACAAACAATCCCTCTATAGATTTTCCAATTTGTGTAACTGACGGCAACATTGAATTTGGAAAGATATATTTTCCATACCACGGGTCTGTACCTTTCACTGACTTATTTCCACCGATCGTATGAAGTAAAAATAATCCGTCATCCTTCAAAGAACCGTGAACTGTTTTCATAAATGTACGATAATTTTTGTATCCAACATGTTCAAACATGCCCAACGATACCACATGGTCAAACTTCTGATCTATATCGCGGTAGTCTTTTAGAAGTGTTTTAGCCGATGTATTTTTATAGAGACTGTCAGCAAGTTCTTTTTGCTCTTTTGATACAGTAAGTCCTGTGGCATTTGCCTTGTATTTCTCTGCGGCATATCCTATAAAACTTCCCCATCCAGATCCTATATCTAAAACACTCTGGCCATCTTTAAGCCCAATTTTTTTGCATACTAGGTCAAGCTTTGCCTCTTGTGCTCTATCTAAATTTTCTGCATTTTCCCAATATCCACAGGTATACACCATTCTTTTATCAAGCATTGCTTTGTAAAGATCATTACCTGCATCATAGTGATGCTCTCCTATTTCAAAAGCCTTTGATTTTCTTCCGGTATTTGATATCACTTGCCAAGCCAGCATGGCTGCCATTTTCCAATCCCTTTTAACTTTTTGATCAAGTTTTGCACGAAGAACCTTGTTGATCAGTTCATCAAGCTGATCACACTCCCACCATCCATCCATATAGGACTCCCCCAGACCAAGTGTTCCACTTTTTAATACGCGAGTATAAAATCTGCCATCTTTTATTTGTGGGTCGTAAGGTTTGTTACCATTTATAGTTACGCCCGTTCCCTCAAGCAAGTCGTCAAATGTCTTTTTATTGGTTCCCATAAAATAAAATTAGTTGCTATTTTTAAATGTTGATTCGCATCTCTTACTACAAAAATAATATATTTCTCCATCCCGATCAAGGGTAAATGGAGCTAAATTTTTTTGAAGCTTCATTTCACAAACTGGATCGATTACCATCTTTTGTTCCCCTTCTTTTAGTTTTCCGTCTTCCATCCAGAGCACTCTATCTGCGATATCCATAAGACGAGAATCATGGCTCACAATAATAACCGCCTTGTTAAGTTTTTTGGCAATTGAGGTTAGAAGCTCCATAACCTTGTGCCCAGATTTTGAGTCAAGATTTGCCGTAGGCTCATCGGCAAGCACAATATCGGGATTTGTAACAAGGGCCCTTGCGATAGAGACTCTTTGCTTTTCTCCACCACTTAAATCTTGGACTCTGTAGTTCAGGCGATCCCCCAAACCAAGTTCCTTGAGTATTTCTATGGATTTGCTTTGTGCGTCATAGGACTGATAGCCGTTCATTTCAAGCACCACAGCAACGTTTTCTAAAACAGTCAGAGACTTTAATAGGTTAAAAGACTGGAACACAAAACCGATTTTCCGAGACCTAATTTCAGGAAGTTTCTTTTTAGGCAAGGAAGTTATGTTTGTGTTTCCATAATATACATTACCGGAGTCAGCAGAAAGCAGAGATCCGATTATTGTTAACAATGTAGTTTTACCACTTCCAGAGGGCCCCATAATAAGAACTATTTCATCCTTTTTCGCGGCAAAAGACACGTCATCCACGGCACGTACCACACCAGCCCCTTTACCAAAAGTTTTATTTAATTTTTCAATTTTTAAAAAGGTTTCTTTCATAACTATGATTTAAACACAAGTGCTGGATCGATTGAATCTATCTTTCTTATTGGAACAAAGGATGACAGAACGCTCATAAATAGCGCAATCACAAACACATAAAGGTAATATTTTGCTGGAAGTTCAAAATTTACCGCAGGAACAATATAAAAAGCTATGACCTCTATCAAGAAATATAACCCCACACCAACAACAAACCCTAAAACACTTGAAATAAAAGCCTGCTCAAACACGATCCTGTAAAGTTTCCCACTCTTAATTCCTATGGCCTTTAGTACTCCATATTCTTGAGACTTTTCCGATGTTGTGGAATAGACCGTAATCCCTATAACAGTTACTCCAACAAACAATCCTATAAAAACAAGTATTGATATTATTGGGAGAAAACTATCCTTAATAACTTTTTCATTACTATCAGCAATAAACTCGTTTTCAACAACACTAGAGTCGGGAACAATATTTTTAGCAGACTCCAAAACATTGTCAGAATTGCCAGGCTCTACTTCAAGCAAATAATAGTTAACAATTGGGCCGCTATCAAATACTCTTTGGGCATCAGTTTTTGTAATAAATGTGTACTGAAACACTAGTACATTAGTATCAAGCGATATACCAGCCACCTTAAATACCTCATCATTAATTACGACTTCATCTCCGAGGTCAACTCCATACGCAAACGCTAGACTCCTGTCAAGAATCACCTCACCACTATCTAGGTTTTTGGGGGTCTTTCCATCAAACAAACTCCATGGAGTTCCTGCTCCTGTATTTTGATCAAAACCAAGAACCACAGTTGTAACTTTCTCATTGTTAATTTCTATCCTCGTAGGAATACTCAATATAGAGCTTGCATTTTTCACGCCCCTTACCTTGCCCAATTCATCTGCAAAACCATCTAAAAGAAGTGACCTGGTGTGAAACAAGTCCGCACTTCCTTTTTGTATCACCCACAAATCACCCCCCGTCTTAAGAGGCAAATCTCGCGACGGAATAATTGAACCAAAATATACACCCAGAGGTGCAACGATTACTAGAATAGAAAAAGTAACTCCACCCACACTAGTAGCAAACTTAACCTTTTCTGCCAATAAATTTTTTCTAGATATAGAAATCATGTGAAAAATAGCTAGACTCCACAACCAGCACCTCCTTGTATATTTGTTGGTTTTACTTTTGCCAAAACGCTTCTATATCCGGACGCACTTGAATACTCATAACTAAGTAGTTCTTTTGGGGTGATGTCATTCAAATTATTTTCAGAAACATACTGAGCCAAAACAGAATAGGTGCTTGGGAACCATAATGCATTGACACCAAGCGCAATGGTATACATTTCATCTTCTGTTGTGTCATTTGCCGCTAACAGCTCAAGGAGTCCAAGCATTGCCATTCCATGATTGCAGTCTGGGAAATAGGTTGAGTTCCCGCAACATGGCCTATATATATTTTTGGACACCTCTTCGACACGACGCTGTTGTTCCGGTGTTAGTGTTACAAATTCATATTTACTGTAGTGATCCATTGCGTTGCCTCTTGCAATAGACCACCCGCCTGTCGAGGCAAACCTTCCTGCTCCACCATACTTGGGATCCATCATCGGACCCTCTTCAAGAATCATGTTTTTATTAGAAAGCCCAAACGCCCACAACACATTTAAAAGCACCCCAGCGTTTTGTTGTGTTATAACAATTTCTCTATTATTGCTCTCGAATAATAACTTTCTAGTTTCGGGATCAAGGCCTCCTCGTTTTTCATAAAGTGACTCGAATTTTTCCTTATCTATAACCCCTTGTTCAATCATTTGTTTTCCATAGTCAGACCAAATAACAGGAAGAGCAATCTCTTTTGGCATCAGTATTGAAGCAATCTCAGTCTCTTTAGCCACTGTTTCCGAACTTGTGCGCGCTCTTTGTTCATTACCAGTTAACAAAAAGATACCAAGTATAAGTAACACAAGCACCGCAAGAGAAATAAATCCAATTATATACTCTTTTGAATTATTGGTTTTTTGTTCCATATATAATTACCCTTCTTGCTTAATTACGTTTGCGGTAAATTGGACTTTTATATCTGGAGTTGCAGTTGAATTAGTCTTCAAAAATAATTCTCGCTTAACCGGACCAACCCCATTGGGGCCATGCGCTAGTGGGTCATAAATGGCTGTTAATATCTTCTCATTGCCCGCAGGTATAACGACATTTCCACCCCTGCTTTCATGCATACCAAACCGCAGCCCCCCAATCTCTCCCTCTGTGCACACACAGCTTGTTACCGCAGAAACTATCTCGACGTCCTCTGCTCCTTCGTTTTTCAAAACATATTCTGTACTTACCTTCCCACCCAAAATATCTATTTCCCCAAAATCATAAAGTGGATTAACTACAGTGATTTCAGAAGCAGAAGTTGTTTTAATATTGTTCTCTGTAGAATTTCCAGGTGATCCCCACACGACAAGTACAATAGCCACAAGTGCTATTAGACCTAGAATAGTAATGGTATTATTTTTCATATTTTTTAAATTCCTATTATTAATTTATTTTCCTTCGTCAATGTCGACTTGTATAACTACCTCTGCTTCCGGTGTTGTTGGGTCATTTGTTGGTATAAACACCGTACGCTTAAATACATCGACAGGCTCTTCGTGAAAATCGGGGTCAAATACGACTGTCAATGTTGCTTCTCCTCCAGAATCTATTGAAGTTGCTGAGACGGACGCAGATGTACAACTACAACTTGTAGTAATACCACCTATTTCTAAAATACTTGTTCCATTATTTTGTATTGTAAATGTCTCTGTAACCACACCCCCAAACTGCGGGATAACCCCAAAGTCATGAAATGTTCTGTCAATTGCGATTATTGGTCCGTCTTTTAATGCGCTCGTTTCTGTACCTGAACGAAACACATTTCCTTCATATTCTCCAGACTCAGTAAAGGGGTAGCCGTCCTCCTCCCAATGTATCATGCCCCCCGCCACACTTTTAATATTGGTGTACCCAAGGGAATCCATAATATCGTAAGCCGTCTTGCTTCTAGCGCCACTTCTACAGTAAATAATGATCTCTTTGTTCTTCGCATCCTCACCTAGCCCGATACCGTTGAGAGATTCTTGAGACAATTCCTGCACTGGAAGCAGTAGTGAGTTTTCAAGGTGCACTTCTTCATATTCTTCTGGGGTACGAACATCAAGAAGGATAATATCTTCATTGTTTTTTATCTTCTGGACAACAATAGAGGGGGCTATTTCAAAATCTTTCACATCATCTACATGAGCTACATCTTTCATATCATTACCAGCAACACTCACAATATACAATAGTACGATGACAATAAGAACAATTACTATATAAAAGATTACCTTTGGATTCATATTATTTCTTCTTAGATACTTTATACACCGACAAAATCTCTTTAATTGCTTTCTCTTGATGCTTCTTGCTCTTCATCTGTTCAATAGCATGAGTGGAGAGATGATTTTCGAGCATCATATCTTCTATGGAAGAAAGAGCCTCTTTGACAGCTTGTGTTTGAGTAATGATATCAATACAATACTCTTCTTTTTCGGCCATTTTTTGGAGTCCTCTGACTTGCCCCTCAATTATTTTTAACCTGTGCATAAGTCGCTTCTTGACGTCTTTTTTCATATGGGTGTATAATACCCCCATAGGGTATCCATGTCAATGCGTCGAAACGTGGATAACTATATTTATCACAGGTATAAGTATTAAGAATATGAAAAAAATATTTGTTATTGCATTTTTTCTCGTTCTGACCTCCCCTCTTCTTGTCTATGGGCATGCTGGTGAGACAACAGAATCATCTGTCTCCGGCTTCATGATGATGAGACAAATTGAGGACAGTGTACTTGGGAATGAACTCCATGAAGAGATGGAGGGGTTGATGACCAAAATGATGAGCGGGCAATCTCTTACACAGGACGAGATAAGTAGGGTGACATCTTTTATGGAGGAATACCCTGGTCCACACGCAACAATGATGAATCGATTGGGATACGAAGGATACAGTTGGGGAACCCATCCTCATTACAACTATGGCCATGGCGGTGTAGGGATGTTTGGGTTTAGTACAGGGTTCATGTGGGTAACGCAACTCTTGTTTTGGGGAGTGCTAATACTCGCCATCGTTGCACTTATTAAGTGGATTAATAAAAAATAAGATGGAATACGGTTACAGAAAAAAAATAAATCTTTCCTTTGAGAAAGCTATAGAGAAGGCCAGATCGGAACTTACAAAAGAAGGATTTGGTGTGCTTACCGAAATCGACGTTAGGGACACCTTAAAGAAAAAGCTTGATGTTGAATTTGATAACTACATAATTCTTGGTGCATGCAATCCACCGTTTGCCCACAAATCTCTTTTGGTAGAAAAAGAAATTGGGCTCTTGCTTCCTTGTAATGTGATCGTATATCAGAATGAAGATGATGTGTACGTTTCTGCAATAGTTCCTTCAGTTGCCATGAACATGGTAGAAAATAAAGAACTAAAGATAATCGCCCAAGAGGTTGAAAACAAATTGAAAAAGGTTGTTGACAACATCAACACATAGGTCGATCTTATAAGCCAACACGCTAAATTAAACATCATGAACAATTTATCTATTGTAAGAACAGGATATGTGGTGGGGGGTCTTTCTGTGGCATTCTTTGTACTTTGCATGATCTGGGGAGTAATCCTTAGTGACCCAACCCTCAAAGAACTTCACCTTAATATCCTTAAAATTGCTTATCCTGGATTTGCCATGAGTATCACTGGTTTTGTAATCGGAGTAATTGAATCGTTCATTTACGGCTGGATATTTGGAGCACTTTTTGCATGGCTCTGTAGAGTTGCTTGTGTTTCAAGAGGAAACGAGTAACAGTTCAAAAACCATGAAAACGATCGCAAAACGATACGATCGTGAGGCACGGTTATATGACCTCTATGAGTGGCTTCCCGAAAAACTTGTTTTTCAAAAGCACCGAAAAAGAATTTTCCCAGAATTATCTGGGAAAATTCTTGAGGTTGGTGTAGGAACAGGAAATAGTCTCGAATACTATACAGACAAAGCAGATGTTACGGGGATCGATTTTTCTCCTAAAATGCTCGCACAGGCGCAAAAAAAACTCAACAAGCTCGGCAAACAAAATATTAAACTTATGGAAGGAGATATTGAAAATCTCCCCTTTCAAGACAATACATTTGATATTGTGGTAACTGCTTGTGTATTTTGTTCAGTACCCAACCCCATAAGAGGGTTTAAAGAAGTTGCGCGAGTCCTAAAACCAAACGGTAAGGCAGTTTTTTTAGAGCATGTAAAAAGTAATAACTGGCTAATTGCCTTTATGCAAAATTTAATGAATCCATTATCTGTACGAATTTTTGGTTTTAATATGAATAGAGATACAAGAAATAATATTGAAAAGGGCTCTCTTGCCGTTCAAAAAGACAAACACCTCGCACTAGGAGATATTGTGAGATTATTTGTGTGCAGTAAATAACTTATACTTTCTACTGTAGAACATTTGAATACCCTCGTAAAAGCGGTAATTGGTATCAAGGAAAACATAAACCTATTATTACGAAAGAACTATTTGATGAAGTTCAAAAGCAACTAAAAGGAAATACTCTTACAAGACAAAAAGAAAAAGAATTTGCCTTCACTAAACTAATGAGGTGTGGACTCTGTGGATCGGGAATTACTGCCGATGAGAAGTTTAAGAAATTAAAGAATGGAGGAATAAATAGGCATGTCTATTATGGATGTACCAAAGTAAGAGATAGAAATTGTAAGGCTGGATATATTAACGAAACTGACCTTGTTAAACAGTTTGAGGGCTTGATAGATAAACTCGACATACATGAACTTGGTATTAAGGAGAAGATAAAAGAAGAAGTAGCACGATTTAAGAAGTTTCAGATGGCTTTATTAGGCAGAAAAGACCAAATAAAGGTTGAGGATATAGATATACGAAATTATGCAAAGTTCATACTACAAGAAGGCAAGGATACAGAAAAAAGAGAACTCCTTAGTTACCTAAAAGGAACTATCGTGCTGAAATATAAAATAATCTCCCTACTTACAAGAAAGTAGTAAGCTCTTAAATTAATTGGAGAAAGTACATCTACCTAGAGAACCGAACGAACATTTGCAATTATAGTTGCATCTGCTCCCAAGGCTTGGAGGAGATTCACGATGGCATCAACTTGGGACTGTGATAGTCCACTTGATCCTGATGAAGAAGGTGCTGTCGTTTGACTGCTTGTATTCCCTGAAGTACCTGTTGATGTATTTCCTCCATTCCCATAAACCTCGTTTAGCTTTGCAATAGTTTGAGGACCAACAAGACCGTAGCCAGTTGAATCTGAAGTTCCACCGCAGATAATATTGTATTTACATTGAAAGTTTTGTACCGCTGCCTCAGTCAACTTGCCGTAATAACCACTGGTAATTCCCTCTGGATAGAGTTCAGCATCTCTTGCGAGAAATTCCTGAAGTCTCCTAACATCGTCATTATTCATTCCACGCCACAAATTGCGTGTAAAGGCTGTTCCTGTTGCCGGAGTAGTTACTATTGGAGTGGGAGTTACTGGTGTTATCGTTCCATTTGTTGAAGACGTTACCGACAAAGAAATAGCATTACTGGTCACACTTTTTTCTTCTTCTCCGGCGACGAGTCTCTGACGATCAACTACACGAAGGGAGTATAGGCCCGGACCAAAACCCCACTGTGGAACTGTCCACGTGACAGAATTTGAGGTACTTCTTGCATCATACAAGTTATCCATTCCTACAACCTCTACGTACATGCCCCCTGGGGTAAAATTAGAGCCATAAATTGTTACTGTGTCACCCGGCCCCACCTGTGATGGACTAACAGAAGTAATATTTGGAATAACTCGTACGCCACCAACGTCTGAAGCAATCATCATATAAACTCTATTACTTTTTGTCTCGGATGCTTTCTCACCTATTTGAATCCAGTACGTACCAGCCGTCAAATTAGTAGGAACAATAAAACTTAGGGAAGTAGAGGTCAAAGAAGACGCACCTATTGTTTGTTGTGCGGTCAATGATGAACTTCCTACAAGTCCAAGTACTTCTACATATGAACCTTGTCCGAAATTATTACCATATAAAGTCATTACTTCGCCTCCCTTCGCAGAAATAGGAGAAGTTGAGTTTATGTTTGGGACAGATGGTGTGGTAAGTATTGTGAAATTAATAGGAGTACTATCATAATTACTATTCCCTCTGTGTGTAACCTTAAGCCAATACGAGCCAGAGCTCAAGCTTGATGGCACTGTAAAAGTAAGAGTGGTGTCAGTAATGTTAGTTGGCAGTGCCACCGGGCCGCTCCCAGAAGCATCGTAGATACTAATAAAGGAATCATTGTTAAACCGAGCTCCGTTAACAACCACTGTTTGACCCACACGCGCCTGGGCAGGCTCAATGGAATGTATAAATGGTCTTGATGTCACTGGCAAAGAACCAGCGGTATTCGCTGATACCACTGTAAAAAAGTCGTCAGATTCATCGGTCACAGAACCATATCCAGTATCATATCCACGAACACGTATCTTAAACTGTGTATTGATAGTATTTCCAACGTTGACTGTCCAATCATAGTAACCCGTATTGTCTATACTAGACACGATAGTATTTAGCGAGCCAGGCCCTCTAGACCAATCAAGATTCACCTTATCAATATTTTCACTTGCATCCCAAGTAATCCTGTACGTATCACCGGCAATAAGAGTTTCCCCACCGTTAGGAGTTTTTATCTCTATGTTTCTTGCACCGCCCTGCGCAAATGCATCCCCAGCAGAAAAAGCAATTGCCAATAAGCCAAAAAGGAGAACAATAAACGATAATATTAAAAAATGTGGTCTATTTACGATCATGTTCTATGGACTAAAAAGCTATTAAACAAAATGTCGTCACTTTGTTTATACCATATTTTATTGCTAGTGGTAAATAGTTTAGAGTTTAAAACAAAAAACCACCACTTAGGGCAGTTTTTTGTTTTGGCTACGGCACTCAGCCGGTATGCAATTTTTCAGAATAGTACTCGGCGTTGTTTCGACCCTCCTAGGGCGCTGAAACACCGCGCTCGAGTTGGCTGCCGGACTAGGACTCGAACCTAGATACCCAGGACCAAAACCTGGTGTCCTACCATTAGACGATCCGGCAAAATTTTTGGTTTATTTATCTTGCCCTATTACATCAACCAAGGCAAGTTCAAGAGGGAGCGAAGAAATGTGTGCATACTTAATTTCTTCATATGCTTCAATCAAACGTCTCAACATACGGGGGAGTTCTTTTGCGTGTGGGTGGCTTCCAAGCGCTTCTATTTCTTTTGCTTGGTCATCTCCTAGTTCTTCCTCTAAACCTTCTTTAATACTGGACGAAAAAGAAACAAGCATGGCGTTTCTCATATAATTCATAATAAGACGAGCAAACAATTTCATGTCGGTATTTTTATTATTTGCTTTTTTGAGTGCTTCTATTCCCCTCTCTACCTCTTTATCAAGAATACTTTCTATATAATCAATCACCAGTTTGTGTGATGGTGCCCCTGTTAAGGACTCTACTTCATCACGAGTTATCGACTTGTTTTTTGTGAGACTCAAAACCTGTTCTAAATATCCTTGTGTATCTCTAAATGATCCGTCTCCCAAGAATGCAATGAGTGACACTGCATCATCATCTATAGAAGTCTTTTCTGCTTTGGCGATATTCTCGATAGTTTTTTTGAGGATTTTTTCAGTCGGTTTTTTAAATATAAAACTTTGACACCGAGAGACGATAGTATCGGGAACTTTATGGAGTTCTGTTGTTGCTAAAATAAACACTACATACGACGGTGGTTCTTCGAGTGTTTTTAGAAGTGCATTAAATGCTTCTTTCGTAAGCATGTGCACTTCATCTATTACATATACCTTATAAGGACTCGCAAAAGGAAGTGTGGCAACACCTTCTTTTAAGGATCTGATTTCATCAATCCCACGATTACTTGCTCCATCGATTTCATAAAGATCTTCAGGAGAAGTTTTTAATTCACGCGCAAGAATCCGTGCAATGCTTGTTTTGCCTGTACCCCGCGGACCCGAAAAAAGATACGCATGAGAGATAGATTTATTTTTAAGAGAGTGTTTTAACGCCTCAACAATATGGTCTTGCCCAAGAACGTCATTTAAAGATTGTGGTCTGTATTTTCGATAGAGTGCAACTTGTTCCATGCGCGGATTATAGCACAAGAAGAAAGGGCCGTCCGAGGTCAACGTATTGCACGGACTCAAGGGCGGGTGAAGTTAGTGTAGCGCACGGCGCTAACGCGAGTGAGTGCAAGATGGGAAATTGTTTTCGAATCTAATACATGGCACTCAAGGAAGGACTGGTAATGTCTCGCGAAAGATTTCTGTTCTCTGCGACGCGGGGTTGGCTGCACGTCAAACAGACAGGTTTCTAACACCAGACTCCGCGAGAGATACTAGCATCTTTATAATTTATGGCAACCAAAAACGCCCCCTTAGTTATGGGAGCGTTTTTACTATTTTTTCTTTTTTGTTGTCTTTTTTCTAGTGGTTTTCTTTTTAGGAGAAACACGCTTTGCAATTTTTTTGTAGTGACTCTTTAGCTCGCGAGCAAGCACTGCTAAATCTTTATTATCAACATGCGCAAGTTTTTTATACTTTGTCTCTACTTTGTCGATAATTTTTTGGTAATCTTTTTCATCAAGGTCCTTAGCCTTCTCTACTGCTTCAAGTGCTTCTGCTTTTGCTTTTAGCATCCATGCTTTTGCTTTTTTACGATTACTTTTTGCATTGTCTGCGCCGTACAAATAGTAAGCCCCTAACGCTGCCGCTCCTACTGCAAGTAATTTTGCTCCTGTATGATGTGATTTCTTTTTTCTTCGTGGCATCCCAATTAAAATTCTTAACTAATAACTTTTGTGGTGTGTGTTCGTCCCGTGGAATTTTAACGGGACAAGAATTATTTCCAGCCCAAGGCTGGTCAGCCTCGGGCTGATTTATTTCCCACAACGGTTTTTACTGCTTTCTTTACGGTTCGACCTCCTTTTTTAATATTTCTTCGTACAAAACCAATATCTTGTGCCAGATTATCTACTTCCTCACTTGCGCGTCGCGAGATTCGTTTTACATCTCGAATAATTCTTATGAGATATACAAGAAGCACCACAATCAAAATGGCAATAACCACTACCACAAAGGTTGTCGTGGCAAAAAAGATATCTGACTTTAGTAACTCTGTCATTGAAATTATTGTATCACAGGTGTTTTTGTTGAGGTAAGAAAGTTCTCAATCTTCTCCTCCACCTCTTTTGCACTGTCTGCCTCCATAAGTTCCATACGTAACTCTTTGGCCCCATCAAAACCATTTACATAGGCCTTAAAGTGTCGCTTCATAACAGCAAAACTCTTTAGGCCTCCCATAAGTTCATCATAGAGTTTTGTGTGCTCAACAAGGGCACGGAGTATTTCTTCGTGAGAAAGATCCTCTCGATCAATATCTTTACTAAATAACCATGGGTTTCCGTAAATAGCACGGCCAAGCATAACCCCATCACATCCTGTCTCTTTAACTTTTTGGTGTGCATCTTTGATTGAAAGAGCGTCGCCGTTACCTAAAATAAGCGTATCCTTGCACGTCCCGTCACGGATTGCGACAATCTCTTTCATCTTCTCCCAATGTGCAGGAACTTTTGACATTTCTTTACGGGTTCGCAAATGCACGGTAAGAGCTGGGATATTCATTTCTAACAATTTTGGAATCCATGTTTGTATTTCATCGGTATTGTATCCAATGCGGGTTTTAACTGACACCGGCAAATCTCCTGCCCCCTCCATAGTTTTCTTAATGATCTCTTGTGCGAGTTCTGGATTTTTTATGAGTCCTGCTCCTGCTAATTGTTTTTCAACACTTCTATCAGGGCATCCCATGTTGAGATCAATTCCATCAAAACCAAGCTCCTGTGCAAGTTGTGCTGTTTTTTTAAAATTCTCTGGTTTACCACCAAAAATCTGAAGCACTATTGGTCGCTCTTCTTCGGCGTAAACGATATCTTTTAAAATTCTTTTTTTGCCAACGCTCTGGAGTCCGTCGCACGAGACAAATTCGGTAAACATAACATCGGGTTTACCGCGCCGCGCAATAATAGCCCGATATGGCGGGTCAGTAACGTCTGCCATAGGTGCAAGCACCATAAGAGGCTTATTTAATTTCTCCCAAAATCCTTTCTTCATTTGTTTAGAATACAATTTCTTTATCCCAAAGAAGAGCTTCGATCTGAAATGTGCCATTCAAAAAGCTTGTACCTGGGGTATATGAGTGTATACCAGAAGGGCCAATTTCAACAAGTAGGGTGCGTCCCATCATGGTTTCTGGGGAAAAATACTGGTCAAAAATAAAATTACCCAGACTGTAAGCAATAAGGCCATCGTTATATTCTTCTATCTCTTGTGTCACATGTGGATGGTGCCCAATAATAAGATCTGCACCGAGATCAATTGAGTTTCTTGCAAGTGTTTGTTGTCGTTTATTTGATTCAGGCTCGTACTCTTCGCCAAAATGATACGAGACGACAAGAATATCAACTTCTTTTTTAGCTAGTGGGATATACGTCTCAAGATTGCTTTGTGTTGCTAAATACACTCCCGCTTCATCTTTTTTTGAAGGAAGCCATGCTGGGCCAACGTCACTAAAAGCCAGGTATCCAATACGTATGCCTTCTTTTTCAATAATCGTTAGAGCGTCATTTAAATCTTCCTTCCCCCACCCAACAGAAGAAAGGCCCACGTCTTTTATATTGTTTACTGACTCATTAGCGGCGGCTGGCCCCCAATCCCCAATATGATTATTAGCTAAAGACAAAACATTAAACCCGGCCTCTTTGAGAACAGAAAGAGTCATAGGGTGCATACGGAAAGAATACAGATTTCCAATCTCTTCTCCACCATAGGCAACAGGACCCTCTAGATTTCCAAACAAGATATCAGTTTTAGGAAATTTAATTTTTTGGAAAAGATATGAGTAATCCCCGCCACGTTTGTCGACTGACGAGCGAACTCCTCTATCAAGCATAATGTCTCCCACAAAACCAAGTGTTATGGTTTCTTTTTTGGGCTCCTCTTTTATTTCGGGGCGAACCAAAAGCGCTGTCTGACCCTCTTTATACGAAGGATTGTTTATTTGTGGTAATGCTTCTACTAAAGGAGCGAGTCGTGCCCCTGTCGCACCATTTGCCTGGTAACTAACCTCAAGAAAAGAAAAAAGACCAAATAATGATATTGATACAACAATAAGTGCTACTTTCCCGGCATTCATTATTCTTTTTCTTTATAAAAAATCTTTTTACCAAATCGAGCGTCAATGTAATCAATCCCCTCCATCCATTGTGCTACTGTTCCTGTTCCGTTTTGTTTTACAACGTCTGAACGAAAAAGGGTAAATAGATTGTCTGCAACAACATTTAAATCGTCGCCTCCATTAAATAACACTTCTGTTCCAACTTCCGTTATAAGCGCATAATCATTATCGCTGCGTATATGTCCTTCTTTAAAAGCAATATCTTTTTTCAGCGAGTCTCTGATGGTAAAGAGAGGCAAGAGAGTTTCTGGCATGGCTACCTTCTCTCCTAAGGGTTTACTAACGGCACCATCTTTTTTAACAATAAAATATTCGTTTGTGCTCGTACCTACACTTCCAAAAATTGTTCCGTCTTCATCAAGCCGGTTGCACCCTGTATTGGTACACCATACAAGATTAGAGTTTCTTTCGATAAGAGAAACTTCTAAACTGGTTGGAGTTCTTAAGGGTGCGCTGATAGAAATTGATTCAATATAAGGCTCTTGCTCGATAAGTAGCGCAAGGAGATTTTGTTTTGGATAAATAAAATAATTCTTTTTGGGGAAAATTCCAATATATGAGGAAGAGAGTTCTTCTTCTATTGTTTCTTCAATGGATTGTGGGTTAATTTTTTCTGCCCCGCTTACTGAAACAGTTTGGATTGAAAGTGACGGCAAATGGGTAACCCATACGATCCCTCCAAATACAAGAACGACTAAAAGCCCCCCTAAAATCTTGAAAATTTTTTTTCTTTGTGAAGCTTTGGGGTCGTTCCGTCTAAATGACCGATGAATCCCTGCCATGGTTATTTAATTACGTCCTTTCCTAAATATTTTTGAAGCACCTCGGGCACACGAATGCTTCCATCTTCTTGTTGATTGTTCTCAAGGAGCGAAACAAGGATCCGTGGAGTTGGGATTGCTGTACTATTTAATGAGTGAGCGTATTGTTTTCCACCTTCGTCGTTATAACGAATATTAAAGCGTCGGGATTGGAAGTCATGAAAATAAGACGCAGAGCTAATCTCTCGATATTTTTCTTCGCTTGGGACCCATAGTTCAATGTCATATTTTTTAACCTGACCAAGTCCCAAGTCTCCACCACAATTAGTGACCACCCTATAAGGAAGCCCAAGTGAGGTAATAAATTCTTCGGTGTTTGCATTCAGCCATTCGTGCCATTTAACTGACTCTTCGTGACTGGCCTCACATAACACTACTTGTTCGAGTTTAAAAAATTCATGAACCCGAACAAGTCCTTTTGTATCTTTCCCGTAACTCCCTGCCTCACGACGATAACACGGAGAGAATGCCAAGTACTTAAGAGGCAATTGTTTTTTGTCTAACGTTTCCCCTGCATGATATGCCATCATAGGAACCTCTGCTGTTCCTGAAAGATAATCATCGTCTTGTGTCACGTATAAATCTTCTGCTTCATTAGGAAGATGTCCCGTGCCATAAAAATATTCTTTTTTGACAATCGAAGGTGCGATAAAAGGAGTAAACTCTTTTTTTAAGAAAAACTCTTGTGCATAGTTCCAGATCGCCCATGACAAAAGTGCGCCATCGTTCTTTAGGTAATATCCTCGAAACCCATGAGCTTTACTCCCCCGTTCAAAATCAGCAAGAGAAAGCTGTGTTGCAAGTTCAATATGATTCTTAGGAGTGAATGAGAATTTAGGAATCTCTCCTACTTTTTTTAATTCTTTATTTTCTTCATCGGTTTTACCTTCAGGAACCGAGACATCAGGAATGTTAGGAACCTGAAGCATAAGGTCACGCCATTTTCCCATAACATTTTTTAGTTTTTCTTCATCTTTTTGAAAGTCGTCTTTAAACGCCTTCATTTCTTTTATTTTCTTTTCTCGTTCCTCACCAGAGAGTTTTGCAATCTCTTCAGTAACCTTATTTTGTTCAGCGCGTTTTTCTTCTACTTTTTTTAAAAGTTCTACTCTTTCGTCGTCCACCTTCAAGAGTTCTTTAACATCAAATGACAGGTGCTTTTTTTGAGCCCCTGCCTGGACAAGATCTTTATTTTCTCGGATAAACTTAATATCCAACATTTTTTCATTCTAGCAGAAATGCTAGGATAGTCACAATGAACCCATTTGGCGATGTTCCGCTTCGCACACTAAAAGGAGACGACATTCCGGAAACTCTACGGGAGATCCCTGACCCTCCTAAAAAACTGTATGTACAAGGAGACTTACCAAAAGACTCTATTTATTTAACCGTTGTTGGTGCCCGAAAATATTCTGCATACGGAAAAGGCGCTTGTGAAGACATTATCGAAGGACTTAAAAATTATCCTTTTACTATCGTCTCAGGGCTTGCACTTGGTATTGATGGAATAGCCCATAAAAAAGCACTCGAAGTTGGTTTGCCGACCATTGCTGTTCCAGGATCAGGACTTGATCCCTCAGTGATCGCGCCACGCACCAATTATTTTTTGGCACAAGACATTGTAAAAAGTGGTGGAGCGCTGTTGTCTGAATTTGAGCCAACCATGCCGGCCGCTCCCCGCACTTTTCCAAAACGAAACCGGATCATGGCTGGACTCTCTCAAGGTATTCTTATAATAGAAGCAACAAAAAAGTCAGGCACGTTAATTACCGCACGTCTTGGGCTCGACTACAATAAAAATATTTTTGCTGTCCCTGGGGCTATAACATCCCCCACAAGCGAAGGACCAAATTGGTTAATAAAAGAAGGAGCCACACCAGTTACCGACGCTCGTGATATTTTAGAAGTCTTTGGATTTGACACTCAAGATGAACCCAAAAACAAAGAACCACTTCAAGGAAAAGAAAAAGAGCTCTTTGAACACATACAAAAATTCCCTAACAAAACAGATCTTTTAGAAAAAACAGGATGGTCAATAACCGACATTAATATTGTAGGAACATCGCTTGAATTAAAAGGCTTAGTAAAAGACAACGGAGAAACATTTTCTTTTTAAAAAAGAACAAAAATTTGCAAAAAAAATTAGATTATAGTACTAGTTATAAGCATTATGAAATTGCTGATTGTTGAGTCACCCGCAAAAGCAAAAACAATTACCAAGTATTTAGATAATAAATACAAAGTTCTTGCTTCGGTGGGCCATATTAGAGACTTGCCAAAAAGTAATAAAAAAGCCATCGACATCGAGGGCGGTTTTGTGCCGCATTATGAGGTGGCAAAAGGTAAAGAAGCTGTCGTAAAAGACCTAAAGAGCGCCATCAAAAAAGCAGATGAGGTGGTACTTGCTACCGACCCCGACCGTGAGGGAGAAGCTATTGCATGGCATATTGAAGAGCTTTCTGGCAAAAAAGACTTAAAACGAATTGCTTTTAACGAAATCACCAAAGAAGCAGTGCAAGAAGCACTCAAACACCCTCGTTCTATAGATACCAATTTAAGGCGTGCGCAAGAGGCACGGCGCGTACTCGACAGACTTGTAGGATACGATCTTTCTGGTCTTATTTGGAAGAAACTGCGTTACGGTCTTTCTGCAGGGCGCGTGCAATCACCTGCTCTCCGTATTTTAATGGAGCGCGAAAAAGAGATCAGAGCTTTCAAACCGGAAGCATTTTGGGTGATCACTGCAGACACACAAACAAAGAAAAAAGAACCTCTTCCTCTTGCTTGCAGCATTGAGCCAAAAACAGAAGAAGAAACTGACTCTATTATAGAAGCCGGCAAAAAAGGACCCTGGGTAGTAGATGCAATTGAAGAGCGTGAAGTATCACAATCACCACGAGCGCCGTTTATTACCTCAACACTCCAACAAGCTGCAAACTCTCGTCTTGGGTTCTCTCCAAGTAAAACTATGGGCGTTGCACAAAAACTCTACGAGGCAGGCCATATTACCTATATGCGAACCGATAGTCCAACACTTTCAGGGGCCGCCCTTAAAGATGTCACTAGTGTCATTAAAAAAGGATACGGAGACGACAAGGTAGAAGTTCGCGCATTTAAAACACGCAAAAAGAGTGCACAAGAGGCACACGAAGCAATCCGTCCAACGAGCGCAAGCAAAAAAGTTTGTGGAACAACTGCCGAACAAAAAAAATTATATTCTCTTATTTGGTCGCGTACGATTGCATCGCAAATGGTTGCAGCCCGTGTTATGCGAACAAAAGTTATTGTCCAAGTAGGTAACGGGACGACTCCACCATTTCATGTAAATGGATCACGAATCAAATCTCCGGGATGGCTCCTTGCTGATCCCTATGCACAAAGAGAAGACGTAATCCTTCCCGAGGTTTCTAAGGGGGGCAAGCTGACTCTTGTTTCAATCGAAAAAGAAGGTAAAGAAACCCAACCACCAAACCGCTACTCTGAAGCCGGTCTTATTAAAGAGCTTGAGAAGCGAGAAATTGGACGCCCTAGCACGTATGCAAGCATCATTAAAGTTCTTGTTGATCGTGAGTATGTAGAAAAGCAAGGACGAACCCTTATTCCTACTGATACCGGCGAAGTCGTTAATGACTTTTTGGAGAATCACTTTACCGAATACATTAGCGATGACTTTACCAGTGAAATGGAAAAAGAACTTGATGAAATTGCTGAAGGTAAAAGAGAGTACGCTTCTACCCTTTCTGATTTCTATACCCCTTTTCAAAAGCGAGTTGAATCAAAAGAACATCTTGAGAAGATTTCAAACCTAGGTGAAGCAGACAAAAAACATGTATGCCCTGTATGCGGAGACAGCATGGTTATTAAACTTGGAAAAACAGGAAAGTTTTTGAGTTGTAAAAAATTCCCCGACTGTACTGGTGCTCGTAAAATCGATGGAACCGAACTTGCCCAACCAAAAGAAATCGGCGAAGACTGTCCTGATTGTAAGGATGGAAAACTTGTACAAAAAGAAGGGCGTTTTGGAATGTTTATTGCTTGTAGCAATTACCCAAAGTGTAAGCATGTAAAACAAGATCCATCATCACTAAAAGGAACCGGTGTTACCTGTCCTGAATGCAAAAAGGGCGAGATGGTTGAACGTCGCGGGCGATTTGGAATTTTTTATAGTTGTAGTGGTTATCCAAAGTGTAAATACGCCATTAAAGCAAAACCAACCGGAAACACGTGCCCCATGTGTGGCAAACTTATGATGGAAGGGACCAAAACCATTCCAGAACGTTGTAGCGACAAAGCTTGCCCAAACCATAACCCTCATAAATTGGACAAAAAATAGTAGAGGCCCACTTTCGTGGGCCTCTGAGTTCGTTGTTCTGGAGTTCTGCCTCTAGGCCGACTCCGGAATCCCTCCGACCTCCTTGAGACGCCTGTTGGCGCGCTCGAGGAGCTCGTCCCGATCGTAGCCGGGCCAGACGATCGTACGCGTCCCGGCCAGAAGCGATCGGATGTAACCACCAACACACCTGATACGCCAGGCACCCTGGTTCGCCCCCCGATCGGTGTGATCACCGAGCTTGTCGATGAAGGCGAGCTCCTGCTGTTGCGTCCACCCGGTGGTCAAAGGCCCCGAAACGGGAACCGATCGACGTGTCATGTCCTACTCCTTGTTGAAGGGAAAGAATTACTGCCTATGAAAATACAAAATAATTTCTTTTTTGTCAATAATACCCTTCCTTTTTCCTTCCGGCTCCCTATAATCAAGGTATGGCGGATTTACAAGAATTATTTGAGAAAAAGCCCGATCTTAAAAAGAAAGAGAGGGATTTTATAGAAAAAGCATATCGTTTTGCACAAGATGCTCACGGCGACCAAAAAAGATACTCGGGTGAGCTGTATTTTAATCATGTGGTTAGGTCAACTATTAATCTTCTTGATTTTAAAGTTGATAAAGAAACAATTGCGGCCGGACTTCTTCATGATGTCGTAGAAGATTGCGATGTTGAGCTTTCAGTTATTGAAAAAGAATTTGGCAAAGATGTTGCCTCGCTTGTAT
Source organism: Patescibacteria group bacterium UBA3531 (assembly GCA_002376885.1). Lineage (GTDB taxonomy): Bacteria > Patescibacteriota > Minisyncoccia > Phycocordibacterales > UBA3531 > UBA3531. Next base: position 157,043 of record DFOW01000001.1, read on the forward strand.
CGGGAGTAAGTAAGCTAGGTACCGTAAAATACCAGGGACGTGAGCGCTATGTCGAGAATATGCGTCACTTATTTTTATCGATTGCAGATGATGTCCGTATCCTTTTAATTAAACTTGCTGATCGACTTGATAATGTTCGGACCCTTGAGTTCGTACCAAAACACAAACAAGGGCGAATTGCTCTTGAAACACTTGAGGTATATGTCCCCCTCGCCAATCGACTTGGTATGGGTAAATTACGTTCTGAACTTGAAGAACCAGCCTTTAAATTTGCCTTTCCAGAAGACTACGCCCAGGTAAAAACACTTATCACCGAAAAAGGACGGGAGCGAGAAAAATATATTAAAAAAGTATTCAAATCGCTTTCAAAGCAATTAGTAAAAGCTGGTGTTAAAGATGCTCACGTAGGATACCGAATTAAAGATACCTACAGTATTTACAAAAAACTCCTCAAAAAAGACATGGATGTTGCAAAAATTTATGACCTATATGCCCTCCGTGTCATTGTTCCTAAGGTTGAAGACTGCTACCAAGTGCTTGGAATTATTCATAAATTATGGAAGCCTCTCCCTGGCCGAATCAAAGATTACATTGCCAACCCTAAAATTAACGGATATCAAAGCCTCCACACAACCGTGTTTACCGGAGATGGCGGTATTGCTGAAATCCAAGTACGGACTGAACAAATGCATACCGATGCCGAGTACGGAGTTGCCGCTCATCTTCTTTACAAGGGGTCCCTTGGTAACAAAAAAGAGGAGCGCCTTAAGTGGCTCTCACACATCAGAGAAATTAATGAAGAAAATACTGGAAGTGAGGACTTTTTGAAAAACCTAAAACTGGATTTGTTTGAAAAACATGTCTTTTTATTTACTCCCCTTGGAGATGTTATTGAGCTTCCTGAAGGTTCGACAGCGCTTGATTTTGCCTATGCAATCCACTCAGACATCGGAAATCATGCCTCTGGCGTTAGGGTAAACGGAAAATTTGTGTCGCTTGATACAGAATTAAATAGCGGCGACATTGTTGAGGTCCAAACAAAACAAAATAACAAACCAACAAGAAAGTGGCTTGATTATGCAAAAACAAGTTTTGCACAACGCTACATTAGAAACTTTTTAAAACAAGAGAATAAAAAGGAACCCTAGACTGAGAAGTTACTGATTGAGTACAGGTCTTCCTCTTCTTTTTCCTTAGGAGGTTCGGGGCTTTCTCTCTCCTCTTTTATTTGATTTTGCTCTTCTTTTTCTTTCTCAATAACTTGCAAAATATTGTCGAGATCGCTCGGAGAGAAGAATTCAATCATAATCTTCCCTCCATTTTCTTTTTTCTCAATCCTTACACGTGTACCCAGGCGTTCAGCAAGCTTGTCCTCAAGCTCACTTGTTTCTCTATCAAAAATTTTGGTTGGCTTTCGAACCTTGTCTTGAGCAATTTTTCGAGCAATTGCCTCTGCGTCACGCACCGTGAGTCGCCTATCAATAATATCTCTAAAAAGTGTTTGTTGAGCTTCGTCTCGCCCAGAAAGCATAAGAATAGGACGCGTATGACCCTCATTGATTTTTCCTTCCCGTACTGCTTGAAGCATTTCCCCAGGAAGCATTAAAAGGCGGATACTGTTTGAAACATATTCCCTACTCTTCCCCATCTTTTTTGCAATTTCGTTGTGAGTCAAACTAAATTCATCAGAAAGTTTGGCAAAGGCTTCTGCACGATCGATAGGATTAAGATCTTCTCGTTGAAGGTTCTCAATAATAGCAAGCTCTAGTTTTACTTTATCGTTATCTTCTTTTGCACGAATTACTGCTGGAACCTGCGCCAAACCTGCAAGACGTGATGCACGCAACCTGCGTTCTCCTGCAACCAATTCATACTCGACTGCAATTCCACCGTCATCTTTTGTGATTTCTTTTCTAGTAACAACAAGTGGTTGGAGAACTCCATATTGTCTGATTGAATCAGAAAGACTTTGGAGAGCCTCCTCGTTAAATTCTTTTCTGGGCTGATGTGGGTTTGGACTAATCTTGTCCGTATCGATAAAAAAAACTGCTTGGCTGTATGGCAATGACTCTGTCATGATTACTTATACTAAAGCAAATTGATTTGCCGAGCAAATTTGAGTACACTGCTTTGGTACGCTGGAGTGGCGGAATTGGTAGACGCGCACGACTCAAAATCGTGTCTCTTCGGAGGTGGGAGTTCGATTCTCCCCTCCAGCACAATTTAATCCAGGGAAGGAATTGGTAGGTGAAATGTCTGGGAGACATTTCACGACGACTATCTAAATCTTCTCTTCGGAGGTGGGAGTTCCCTGCCTTGTCGGCAGACAGGGATTCTCCCCCCGGGCACCACAGCTCATTGACCAAAGGAACTTCTTTTGGTTAAATCAGTAATGGGTGGCAATGGGTGCCACAAAGCTCATGTACCACTTGTCTTTGGGGAGACAAACGTGAAACAAGGAAGGACGTCCTGTGAAGATCCGTTCGTCAACTTCAACGATCACCTCTACAAGCGCCGGGGCATCGGCTCGCTCGAAGAGGGGAAGCTCGAACGGACGGAGGATCGACCCGCCTGGGTGCCGGAGGAAGCGACCGTCGCTGTACGGACGCGGCGCCTCCACGAACGGAGGGTTCTCGAGGTAACCACGTTCCGCCCGAACGGGAGCGGGTTCATCGAACAGAAGAACATCTTGGGAGGCGGCCGCGGTAGCATGCCGTCCCCCCAGATCGTGGAGATGCTCCTGAAGGAGGAGTACCCCTCGATCGACGTCCACCTCATCCAGGGCTAGCGCTTCAGGCGCACAGCCTTCGCGGGGCGTGCGGCACGAAAGTGTCCACGCCCCGCCTTCTTTTTTATGAACAAATCAAAGCTAATCATCATCGGGGGGCCAACAGCAAGTGGCAAAAGCGACTTAGCAGTTAGTGTGGCAAAAAAATATGGTGGAGAAGTTATTTCAGCAGATTCAAGGCAAGTATATAAGGGTCTTGATATTGGAACAGGAAAAATAACAAAAAAAGAAATGGGGGGCATTCCTCACCATCTTCTTGATGTAGCAAGCCCTAAAGAGCAATTTACTGCCCAGGACTTTCAAACAAAAGGAGGCCAAGCTATTAAAAAAATTTTTAAAAAAAATAAACTCCCCATTATTTGCGGCGGCACTGGATTTTATATAGATGCTCTCATATATAAAACTCAATTTCCAAGCATCCCCCCTAATAAAACCTTGCGCACAAAACTTGAAAAAAAGACACCTGAGGAGCTTTTTAAAATACTTAAGAACAAAGATCCCGAAAGAGCCATGGTAATTGATCAGCACAATAAACGAAGATTAATCCGAGCCTTAGAGATTGTAGAAACTTTAGGAAAAGTTCCACAATTACACAAAACATTGCCCTATAAAATTTTATATATAGCGCTTGATCCAGTTGATCTTGATATAAAAATTCATGCGCGCCTAAAAGCAAGAATCAAACAAGGACTTATAAAAGAGGGGGAAACACTCCATAAAAAAGGTCTTTCGTATAAACGGATGAGAGAGCTGGGGCTTGAGTATAAATATTTAGCAGATTTGCTTCAAGAAAAAATCACTAAAGAAGAATTTACTGAACAACTTGAAAAAGAGATCAGGCGTTATGCAAAACGGCAAATGACCTGGTTTAAAAAACAAAAAAATGTTCTTTGGTTTAAACCAAATGAAACTAAAAAAATCTCCACAAAAGTAGAGAAATTTTTAGCTCTTTAGGCGGGTCCACCAGGACTTGAACCTGGAACGGTGGTTTTGGAGACCACTGTTTTACCAATTAAACTATAGACCCCTCTCCTGTATGTACAGTGAGGCCATTATAACAGAGAGAGTAGGAAAAGAAATTATTTCTTTACCTCGTTATGAATAGTGTGCTTCCTGCACCTATTACCACTCGGAAACCCACGGTTTTCCGACGGCTTCGCCTGCCTTTCTCCACGGGAAAACTAGAGTTTTCCCGACCCCTTTCCTGCAAATGGTACAGGATTACTTTTTTATTTCGTTATGCATAGTGTGCTTCCTGCACCATTTACAGTGCTTTTTGAGTTCAATTTTACGCTCAACAAGCTTCCGATTCTTTCGGCTCCAGTAATTAGTGCGCTTACAATCTTTGCACGCAAGTTTTATAAGTTGATCTTGTGACATATATTCAAAATTTGAGCTTCATAAAGATACCCCATAGACCCTGAAAAATCAAGAGAAAAGGCTCACCATGCGGCGAGCCTTCCTTCCCCCGTGCCCTCGGGCTTGGGAGGAATGGCGCTTCTCTGCGGCCTTCGGAAGAACTGAGATTCCCCCATGGCACGCAACATCTTGACGAAGTCGTCCTCGACACAGAAACCGAGCCTCATGATGCACTCGGGACCATCGCAAAGGACAACGACAGCGTGACTTCCTTGGGCGCCGTCCTTGGGCTGGAAGACCGAGACCCTTCCTTGGAAGCGCCAAGCAACCAAGCAATCGATGAATCCGATCTTCGTCCCACAACGAGGACAGACGCGCTTGGGGCACCACACCCCAAACCCAGCACCGGCACTGATACTGTCAGCAACCGAAGACCCCCAGGAAGTGACCCAATAATCTTCGGGAACAATCTGCGTCACAGCCCCCCCTTTCTGAAAAACACTTTACCTTTTTTGACATAAAAAAGAAAGCATAGTATGGTTTACGTCTGTTCTTATTGGGGAAGGAGCCCTATAGACATGCACCATGTTGAAGTGCTAGACATCGATGGATTCCAGAACTTCCGCCTACATGAGGGAGACGAGATCATCCTCCCTGGCGTTCATCTCGAAGCCTCTCCCGCCCCGGGAGACAAGGTGAAGCTCGCCTTCCGTGACGTGGACTGCGTGACGAAGACGAGAGAAGCACTCATCACCGGATCCATCGACCCCGGCGAGCCGAGCAACCCGAGGGAGCCCGTGGCTCCCAAGGACATCCGAGTTCGGTGGAACGATCCCATCGTGCGCTGGTCCTAACGGACCAGACAAAGACCCCCGCGCATGCGCGGGGGTCTCGTCATTTTTATACAGTGTGCGCCGGGCAGGATTCGGTCACGAGTTACAAATTCGCTTTGCTCATAAGTACTCTCGACCCCAGCTCAAAAATAATCTCCCAGATTATTTTTTCCGCTCTTCGAATCCTAATTCCAGTCCAGAAATAAAAAACCCGGCACAAGGCCGGGATTTTTGATCTCTGTGTGCGCCGGGCAGGATTCGAACCTGCGTAGGTCTAAGACCGGCGGATTTACAGTCCGCTGCAATTGACCACTCTGCCACCGACGCAAAAGCACGAGTAAGTATACACAAAAACTCGTGTCTTTTACAACTTATTTTGAAGCAGTAACTTTTTCTTTTTTAGTTCGCGTGGACGTTCGTCGTTTCTTTGGAGCTTCAACTTCCATAGAAAGCTCTTTGCCTTTTACATCAAACGTAACTCTTTCTCCATCTTTTACTTTCCCTGTTAAAACAAGCTCTGCAATAGGATTCAGAATTTTATTTTGAATAACTCGTTTCAATGGACGTGCTCCGTAATGTGGGTCGTACCCCTGCTTTGCCAAGAGCTTCATAGCAAGAGGACTCACAGAAAGTGTTAAGTTCTTATCTCTCAATCGTTCGCGGACTAAATCGAGTTGGATAGTAACAATGTTGTTAATAACATCTTCAGAAAGCGTTTCAAAAATGATTATCTCATCAAGACGGTTCAAGAATTCTGGCCTAAAGTGATGCTTGAGACTTTCAAGAATCTTTCCTTTTGCTTTTTTGTATCCTTCTTTTTCTTTATCGTTTCCAAACCCGATTGCTTCCATTCGGTTTACAAATTCTGATCCAATGTTTGAAGTCAAAATAATTACGGTATTTTTGAAGTTAACGACTCGCCCCTTTGAGTCAGTAAGTCGTCCACTATCAAGAACCTGAAGGAGTGTGTTAAACACTTCAGGATGCGCTTTTTCTACCTCATCAAAGAGGAGCACCGAGTACGGACGATGCCTTACAATTTCAGTAAGGTTTCCTCCTTCTTCAAACCCAACATACCCAGGAGGAGGACCAATGAGTTTTGAGACCGCATGTTTTTCCATGTACTCACTCATATCAATTCGGATAAGTGCTTTGTCATCATTAAACATAAACTGCGCAAGTGTCTTTGCAAGCTCTGTTTTACCAACGCCTGTTGGTCCCAAAAACATAAATGATCCAATTGGCCGTTCTGGGTCCGCAAGTCCCGCTCGTGATCTTTTAATAGCGTCGCTAATTTTTTTAATAGCATCGTCTTGACCAAGCACTCGCTTGTTAAGATCGCGTTCCATTCGTTGCAATTTCTCTCGCTCTTCTTCAAGCATTTTATGTACAGGAATTCCTGTCCACCTAGCCACAACGTTTGCTACATCTTCTTCGGTGATTTCTTCTTTCAGCATTCGCCGTGTACTTTGAAGTTTCTTTAAACGATTTTCTTTTCCGGAAAGCGCTTTCTCAAGTTCTGGGATTTTTCCGTATCTAATTTCTGCTGCTCGTGTTAGATTTGGCTCAAGTTCTGCTTGTTCTGCTTCTACCTTCAAACCTTCTAGTTCTTCTTTAATATTTCGGATATCACGAATACTTTCTTTTTCATTTTTCCAACGCAGTTCAAGCTCGTGTGTCTTTTCTTTCAAATTGGCAATCTCTTTATCAATTTTTTTTGTACGAGCCTTTGCGTCTTTGTCGGTATTAATTTCTTGCTTGAGTGCTTCTTTTTCAACTTCAAGACTCATGATTTGCCTGTGGGTTTCATCCAAAAGATCTGGCTTGTTTTCAAGTTGCATACGAAGAGCACTTGCCGCCTCATCAACAAGATCAATTGCCTTGTCCGGTAAAAATCTATCCGTAATGTAGCGAGCAGAAAGATTTACTGCAGAAACTATTCCGCCATCAGTAATCCGCACACCATGATGTACTTCATATTTCTCTTTTAGGCCTCGCAAAATAGTAATAGCGTCTTCTGGAGTTGGTTCTTCTACATACACCGGTTGAAAGCGGCGGGTTAATGCCTGATCCTTTTCAATATATTTTTGGTATTCCTTGGTAGTGGTTGCACCAACAACACGGAGCTCCCCTCGAGCAAGAGCTGGTTTTAAAATATTTGCTGCATCTACTGCACCTTCTGCAGCGCCCGCTCCAACAAGGGTATGAATCTCATCCACAAAAAGAATTACTTCGCCGTCCGCGCGCTCGACTTCTTTCATAATATTCTTCAGGCGTTCCTCAAATTCACCTCGATACTTTGTTCCTGCAATAAGGAACCCCATATCAAGTGCATAAATATCTTTACCCTTAAGAGATTCTGGGACATCCCCCTTTGAAACTCGAATAGCGAGTCCTTCTGCAATTGCTGTTTTACCAACTCCTGCCTCTCCAATAAGTACTGGATTGTTTTTTGTACGACGAGAAAGAATTTGCATTACTCGTTTAATTTCATCATCGCGCCCAATAACCGGGTCAAGCTTATCTTGCTTGGCAAGTTGTGTAAGGTTCTTTGTATACTTTTCTAAATTTCTAAATTTCTTTGGAGAGTCGCCCTCTACTACCTGATTGTTTCTTTGTTCTTCAATAACTCGAAGAACATCGCTTTTATTGATTCGGAATCGCGCAAGGATTTCTTTTGCCTGACTTTGGACTTCAAGAAGCGCCGCAAACAGATGTTCTGTCGAAATAAAGTCATCTTTCAAGAAGGATGCAACTTTCCCAGCAGCATCAAAAACCTGAACCAAGTCTTGGCTTAGGTAAATTTGATATTGAGGAGAAACAACAGTATCACCTTGTGCACCTTCGATATTATCAAGAAGATAATCTGTAAGGAGCATGCTATCAATTTCAAGCTTGTCTAAAATCGTCAAAACCACTGACTCCTCTTGAAGAAGGAGAGCTGTTAACAAGTGGGTTGGTGTTACCTGATTTTGACCGCGATCAATGGCAAGCTCATGGCTTTTCCTGAGTGCTTCTTTTGCTTTTGATGTAAAGTTTTGAAATGGTGTCATGACGTTATATGAGATTACGGGCCCCTCCTCGTTAACGAGTAGGGTGATAGTACACTAGGGTACTCTTAGGCGTCAATTTGTGAAGAACTGTCCGCATTTGCTTCCTCTGGGGCGGTGGTTGCGGTAATAAACCGTGCAATGGTTTCTGCTGTTACAAGCTCTCCCCCTGCCTGTAAAATTCCAATGACATTCTCTTCTACATTTATAACAGGAGCTCCTACGAGATTGTCACTTTCATCAAGGTAGAGCCTGTAATAAGGGTCTCTTTCTTCATCTTTTACAAGACCTGAAACAAAACTTACTGCTACCGTCCCTGAATTAAGAACAATTGCTGTTTGCCCTACCTGAACATCACTTTTTGCAAGCGCAAGACTTGGCAAGGTAAGTTTTGGAGTATTGCCGTCTTCATCCTTTTCGAGAGCAAACAATGAGAGCCCGAGTCCTTCGCTTGTTCCTAAATGCTCTAAGAAGTATTCTCCTCCATCAGAAATAACAAAAAGGTCTTCTTCTGGCGCCCCCATAAAGGATACAAAGAGTCCTTGGTCGTTTATGAAGAATCCTGTACTTCTTTCTTTTGGTATGATCTCCCCTTCAACAATTTCTGAAACACTATATGTTCTTACGAGTGCAGGAGACGCTTTCTCTACCGCCGCAACAATCAAGTCTCCCCCTTTGTCTACTACTACTCGCTCCCTAACAATCGTCTCTTGAGTCGTTGGAATAACCGTCTCAACAGTCCTCTCTACCACCCTATTAATGGTGTTTGTGACTGAGGGCGGAGCCTGGTCAATCAAGGTCACCGTAAAGATTCCCGTGGCAATTGAGGTCACAAAACTGACCAGAAGAGTAAGCAAAACAAGTTGATGATTGTTCAAATTGTTCATTAGCGCTATCGTAGCATAAATAAGGCTATTTTTCTAGTGTGGAAAGCACTTTTACTACGTAATCGATATCGGCTTTTTTGGTCTCTCTCCCGAGACTAAAACGGACGGAACTCATCGCCTCTTTTGGATTCCTTCCAAGAGACGCAATAACGTGAGATGGATCACCACCGCCGTTACTACAAGCACTTGAGGTGGTTGTATAGACACCATGTCCTTCAAGGAATATCACAATGCGCTCGCCATCGTGGCCATAAAATAAAACATTTACAATCCCTGGAACAGAATTCTCTGGGTCTCCGTTAATTTCAATATCAAATATTTGTTTTTGTAACGAATCAATAAAATAGTGTTTTAATTTTTCCAGGTGCTCATTGTCTTTTGTACGCTGTGTATGAGAGATGGTGAGTGCCTCTGCCATTCCAACAATGCCGGGGACGTTTTCTGTCCCTGGCCGCAAAACATTTTCTTGTCCTCCACCCCACATAAGAGGCAGGAGTGGAACATCCTCTTTTTTGTACAAAACTCCCACACTTTTAGGACCATATATTTTTGCTCCATCGAGTGTCATTAAATCAATACCAAGTGCTGCAACGACTGTTGAAAGGTATCGCGGTGCTTGAGAGGCGTCGGTGTGAAAGTACGGATACACTGATGCATTTTTTGTTCTGTGTTCTTTAATGATATTTCCAATTTCTCTAACTGGTTGGGTGGTTCCTATCTCATTATTTACCATCATTACTGACACAAGTACCGTATTTTTGGTAAGTGCTTTTTTAAGGGCATCAATATTCACTACCCCAGCTTCGGTAACAGGAATACTTGTAACCAAACACCCTTCTCGTTCAAGTTCTTTAGGAAGCTCCCGAACCGACGAATGCTCGAATTCCGTTGTAATAACATGAGGGTTTTTAACCTTTCCCTCTTTTTTAATGGCACGAACCACTCCCAAAAGAGCCATATTGTTTGCCTCGGTTCCGCCACTTGTAAAAATGATTCCTTTTGACCTGATACCAAGCACGCCCGCAATTTCTTTCCTGGCCTCCTCAACAGACTCTTTTGCCTCTTTACCCATTGCGTGTATTGAGTGCGGATTTCCAAAAGTATCACTAAAAAAAGGCCGCATTCTCTTCATAACGCGGGGGTCTACAGGGGTTGCTGCAGCGTAATCTAGGTAGACGTTCCTTCTTTTTTTCATACCGAGCTATTCTATACAAACACTCTCATTTTGCAAAAGGATTACTTTTGCCTATAATTTAAAACCATGACGATTGATCTACTCGCTCTCTCATACAGTATAACCTTCTTGGTGATTGTTTTGCTCATTTGGGTAGCAGTTCTTGAGATGCGTCTTAAAAAATTCTTGCGTGGAAATGATGGAAAAAGTTTAGAAGGACTCATTACACGAGTAAAAAACCGAGAAGAGGAACTCACCCACGGACTCACAGAACTCACCAAAGCCCTTAAACGGCTCGAGAAGACCAATCAGAAGGACTTAAATAAAGTGGGAGTCGTTAAATTTAATGCATTTACTGAAACCGGAGGAGAACAAAGCTTTGCTGTTGCCATCCTAGACAGAGAGGGTACCGGTGTGTTACTTTCAAACCTCTACACACGAGAGCGCACCAGCGTCTATGCAAAAGAGATTACCCGCTGGAGCACTACGGTTAAGCTTCTCCCTGAGGAGCGACAAGCAATTGAGCTTGCAAAACAACAATAATGAACCTGAATTTATTTAATTACAAACAATTACCATGGCAGAAAAACGCGAACAAAAAGAAAGACCGCCTATTGTTGCCATCATGGGACACATTGACCATGGTAAATCTACCCTGCTTGATTACATCAGAGAATCAAACGTAGTAGAGGGAGAGGCTGGAGGAATCACTCAGCACGTAAACGCCTACGAAATCACTCATAAAAATAAAGAAGGAGAGCGTCGAATTACCTTTATCGACACTCCCGGACACGAGGCATTTACTGGTTCTCGAAAAACAGGAGCCCGCATTGCTGACATTGCTCTTTTAATTGTTTCTGCAGAAGAGGGAGTAAAGGAGCAAACAAAGGAATCTCTTAAAATGATTACCGAGGCAAAAGCTCCCTACATTGTAGTCATTAATAAAATTGATAAACCAAACGCAAATCCCGACAAAGCAAAGCAAGACTTAGCAGAAATCGATGTATTTGTTGAGGGCTATGGAGGACATATTCCTTGTGCGCTTGTGTCGTCAAAAACAGGAGAAGGAATTGATGACCTTCTTGATGTCATTCTTTTGTCTGCAGACTTGGAGGAGCTGAAAGGAACACCTGATGTGCCCGCAACGGGATTTGTTCTTGAGTCACACGTTGATAAAAAAGTGGGTGTGACTGGAACACTCATTATTAAAGATGGAACCCTTAAAACAGGAATGTTTTTATGTATCGATGGGATTGTTTCAAAAATAAAACGACTCGAAGACTTTACCGGAAAACAAATTAAAGAAGCATCATTTTCAAGTCCTATTCGAATTGCCGGCCTTTCAGAGGTTCCTCCTGCTGACACTCCATTTGAATCATTTGAAAATAAAAAAGACGCAGAAGAACATGCAAAAGTCTTTGCACAAGAAAAACACAGAGCCCCCGACAAAGAAGTAAACGGCGACGAAGACGCTCGCCTTATGATCCCTCTTGTTATAAAAGCAGATGTATTGGGAACACTTGAAGCCATTGAGAAAGAAGTGAATAAATTAGACATTCCAGAAGACCGAGCGTATATAAAAATTCTTGCAAAAGGAATCGGAGATGTGAGCGAAAACGATCTTAAAGTAGCAGCGAGTGCACAAGATCCCATTGTGATTGGGTTTAACGTTAAGGTAGACAAAGCGGCTAAAGATTTTGCAGATAATGCAGGGATCACTCCCCAACTCTTCTCTATTATTTATAAGATTAATGAATATCTTCAGCCCGAAATCACTAATCGCATCCCTAAAATAAAAGTTGAGGAAGTTGCTGGTTCTGCAAAAATCATCAAGCTCTTTAGCCAGGTAAAAAATAAACAGCTCGTGGGGATGAAAGTAAACGACGGTACTATCGCGCTCGCTAAACCAATTCGAGTGATACGAAACGACGCTGAAGTTGGACGAGCACGCGCTCACGAAATGCAAATTCAAAACATAAAAATCACCGAGGGAAATAAAGGAGATCAAATTGGTGCCCAAGTAGAATCAAAACTGACGCTTGCTCTTGGAGATGTTTTGGAATTCGTAGATGAAGTTGAAAAATAATATGGAATTTACTCGCAAAGACAGAGTGCTTTCTACGCTAAAAAAAGTAGTGGCCGACTTTTTAAAAGAAGAAGCTGGTCCATCGCTTTTAATTACGGTTACTAATATTTCTATCTCGAAAGACTACAAATACTGTACGGTGTATGTCTCAGTCTTTCCAGAAAAAGAAGAAAGGGGTGTTTTAGAAAACCTTGAAAAAAGGAAGAAAGACCTGCGGAATTTTGTTAAAATACATACGCGTCTTAAGCGTCTTCCCTTCTTTGACGTTAAGGTAGACAAAGGAGAGAAGAGTCGTCAAAAAATTGACGCAATCGCACAAAACGATAAGCTAGAATAACTCTTGGACCAGCAAACTAATAATTTCACAATACTACAAGGGAACTCAAACCCTTGTAATTATTTTTATGCAGTATATAATATTATCACCTTGTATGGGTATAAAATATTTAATAGACGAGCAATACTTTGAGAGCTGGTCCCCTGAAATGGCATACATTCTTGGATTTTTATATGCAGACGGAAGTTTGGAAAACGCTCCTAAACTGCGAGGAAAATATGTCAGAGCAACAAGCACCGATCTTGAAGTAATAAAACATATAAAAAAATCTTTACGTTCTGAACACAGAATAATCATAATACCCTCTTTTAGAAAGAGAAAAGAGAGATACTTGTTCAGAGCTGGAAGCCATGTTCTTTTTGATTCATTGACACAACATGGCCTTTTTCCAAATAAGTCTTTATCAATGAAGTTCCCCAAAAACATCCCTTCAAACTACCTAAGTCATTTTATAAGGGGATATTTTGATGGTGATGGATGTGTTCACTTGTCACAGGCCCGCAACCGAGAAGGTGCTCTACTGGTTAAAAGATTGGGCGTTGTCTTTACAAGCGGAAGTGAGTTATTTTTAAAAGAATTAGAACGAGAAATCAGAAATGTCTTAAATATCAAAAAAAGAAATATCTATAAGAGTCGTCGTTCATTCCAGTTACGATATAGCACGACTGACAGTATAGAACTATTTACATTGATATATGCAAATACAAAAAATTTATTTTATTTAGGTAGAAAAAAAGAGATTTTCCTTCGATATTTTAAGTTGCGACCTCAGAGAATTAATACTAATATTGGTAAAATGTTAAAAAATATGTAACCATGGCCCAGTGGCGAAGTTGGTTAACGCGACGGTCTGCAAAACCGTTATGCACCGGTTCGAATCCGGTCTGGGCCTTACGCAGCTATAGTCATGGGCTAGTGGCGGAACCGGTATACGCGCAACACTTAAAATGTTGTCCCGATTCGGGATGTGGGTTCGAGTCCCACCTAGCCCACAAGAAGAAATTTCAAATAATATTAAATAACCGCCCATAGTTGATAGAGATTGAAAGCGTGGGACGCTTTAAATGCGATAAACGGTAAGGTAATATAGGAAAAAATTTAACCGCCCATAGCTCAGCTGGTAGAGCAGACGGCTCTTAACCGTAAGGTCCTAGGTTCGAATCCTAGTGGGCGGACAAGCAATAAAATTGCTTTGGGCGAGTGGCGGAATTGGTAGACGCGCTGGTCTTAGGAACCAGTCTGCTTTGCAGGTGGAGGTTCGAGTCCTCTCTCGCCCACAAGAAAAACACCACACGGCTTACGGCTTTGCGGTGTTTTTGTTATCATTTTTTGTATGGTTATAGAAGCACTCTTTTGGAGCGTTGTTTTTATTGTGGCACTTTACGTCCTCGTAAAAGGATCTGATTATTTTATTCACCAAGCAGAGATTATTGGTGTCTCGTTTAAGCTTTCGCCTTTTGTTATTGGAATTTTGATTATTGGAATCGGAACTTCTCTGCCAGAACTCACTACTGCAATCGTTGCTGTCATAAAAGGCACTACCGAGATTGTGACCGCAAATGCCGTCGGTTCAAATATTGCCAATACTTTATTTATTTTAGGACTCGCAGCTATCATTACGCGCAACTTAACGGTTCAAAAAAACTTAATTTATTTAGATCTCCCACTTCTTACTGCCGTAACTCTTTTATTCCTTGGTGTTGCTGTTGATGGAAATATTATTCTTGATAACTCTATTCCCAGTATCGTCACACGGCCTGAAGCAATCTTTTTGATACTTACCTATTTTGTCTATCTGGGTTATTCGCTTTTTTATAAAGACGATTATACAAAAAAAATTGATGATCTTTTAAATGGCCGAGAAGATCATTCCGACTGGAGGAATTGGCTTCTTATGTTGTTTGGGCTTGCAGGTGTCATTATTGGCGCAAAGTATGTTGTTGATGCAACACTCGAGCTCTCTGTTATTTTTGGAATTGGAGTAAGTGTCATCTCTTTGTTTGCTATTGCGCTTGGAACGTCCTTGCCCGAGCTTTTTGTTTCTGTTCGCGCTATTCGAATTGGAAAACCAGAGATTGCTATCGGGAATATTTTTGGTTCCAATATGTTTAACTTGCTCCTCTTAATTGGAATCCCTGGACTCTTTACAAACCTTGTAATTGACCCTGTGACGCTCACCATTGGATTGCCATTTTTGGCAGTAGCAACAGTCCTCTTTGTGGTCTCTGGAATCAGCAATAAGGTCCACTTTTGGGATGGGGCCATGTTTGTGCTCATGTATGCCCTTTTTGTGGCTAAACTGCTGGGTTTTTTCTAGATCCCCCTCCCTTGCGCGTCCCATTTTTATACTTGACAAAAGCACGATTTTATGCTAATTTTGATGCAGGTTAGATAGCACCGCGGTGGTGCACCAGACTGTACGTCGCAGTGCGACAGTTCATCGTCAACTCACTTTCTAGCGAAGAAAAGAGGTAATATTCATGTCAATCATAACCCTGACGTTGATCGTCTTCGTCACGCTCCTTGTTCTGAGTGTGCCGTTGTTCGTCCTCGTTGCGTGGCTCCTGGCCTACCTGGATATCTTTTTTGGATTCCTCCAGGAGAATACGGGCTTCGCCAAGATCGTTGGAGACAACCAACTTCAAAGCATGCAAATCGCTTCGAAGAGTCAGCACCTCAAAAGGAAGGTGGTCCAACACCCTGAGGCGGGCGCAATCGAGACGTGGGTTCTGGAACAAGGAGCAGATCCCAACCCTGCCTTCGGCCTTATTGGTTGGATGGAGCGCAAGCTTGGTGTCTACTGGATTGGTGTTTGGCCGTTCCAAAGGCGCTACCGGTACGAGATGTTCCGAACCGTCTTCGATCGGAGTGCTGACGCAGACGAGAACACGATCCTCCGGAAGAATGACCAGAGCAAGTTCTTCTACGTTCAGCCGGTGGAGTACGCCTTCTCTCTCCTCGGAGCAGAGACAGGCAGTGCCTTCGCTGGCGACACAGAAGATACGGACACTTCGTCTCGGGGTGGCAACATCCCGGTGAACGTGAAGTTCTCCGTGTTCCTCTTGATCACAAGACCCGAGATTGCCCTCTTCAAGAACCCTGTATGGTTCGAGCGAGCAAGCTCGATCCTTCTGTCCGCAGCGAAGAACTACGTCGGCACTCGTGCGTATGAGGCGCTCCGTGGCGAAAGCCGATCGGACACCGCAGACGTCGAGACCGATGATGCCTTCGCGGGCTACATGCGGGATCTGAACGAAGCGATTCCGGGAACCGGTCACGGCTTCGAATCCGAGATCGGTGCCAAGATCGTCGGAGCGGCCATCAGAGCCGTCGACATCACGGCGGAGGGCGAAGAGGCCCGAAGCGCAACGCTGCTCCTCTACGGAGAAGAGCAGCGCGCCAAGGGAATCCGAGCCGTCGCTGATGCGCGTCGCTACGAGCTCGAACAGGAGCTCGATGCAGTCGATGGATCCCCCAACGGGGGGCACGTCCGTCGGATGCGCGCGATCGAGCGTGCAGGTGAGCGTGGTAACACAATCATCTTCACGAGCGGCGGCGACGAAAAGGAGGATCGTGTCGCAGCGAACCTTCTGGCTGGCCGCAAGGGTGAAGACCCCTCAAGCGAAGGCACCGATGACTCCACCGAGAAGGAGGAGTAGATGAAGATGCCTGACTCGATAAGGGGGCTTGGGTGGAAGCGGTTCTCCGCAACTGCCCTTACCTCGTTCATCCTCGTCATTGTCTCGTTCATGATCGTGAACGCAGGCGAGGGCGAGGCAGAGAAGGTCTTCAAGACTCTCTCTGTGATTGCGACCGGGATTGGAGCACTCCTCGTTCTCCTGCTTCTTCTCGTGATCGTGTCGTCTCTTGCTCGTAGGCGTCGGTCTCTCAAAAAAGAGACTCCCGTCGTCGACAAGCCGACCAAACCAGGAAGATGGCAGAAGTTCAGGGCCACTCCCTTCTTCTGGACACTCTTCAAGGTCTCCGCCTTCGTAGTGGCAGTAGTCATTGCAATAAGCGGATTCCCTCTGTTGCGTGACGCCATGAACATCCCCGACGTGGGGCCCAGGAATGGAGATCTCAAGTTCTCCAAGTGGACGCTCTCCAGTACACCACTGTCGTACAACCTGAATCGAACGACACGTGGTACGGTCAAGATCTGGAAGAAAGAGCGTCGCTTTGAGCTTCCGTTCTTCTTGAACATGAAGCTCATGGGCGAGGATGGAGTTCTCGTGGGGCAAATCACCTCGAGTGACTTTGCCATGGGCGAGACCTTCCCCGTCACCTGGGAGATGACCTGGCGAGACCATATGACCGGAGACGGAGCCCTCGAGTGTCACTACAACAAACACCACAGCGTGATTGCTTGTAACGGCACCATCTGCGGCGAAGATTCCGAAGGTCGGAGGTGTCGTCGAGTGAACTTTAGCGGCTAGAAAGGAGAAGACATCCTCACATCTAAATATATAGATGTGAGAAAATGGGCCCTGTCCGCCATATGCGGATAGGGCCTGTTTCTTTGTCTGCCACCTTCGTAAAATTCTCTATGGCAATATATTACAAAAAGGAGAATCTGCTGGAATACAAAGTTCACGACCCTGATTACCAGAATTTCCTGTTGGCTGATTTGGAACCAAATTTCCAGGGTCGCTAATAGGTTGTGGTGGCTCGGTAAAAAATGGGCTTTCTCCCGGAACACCACCAAAAAAGATTGTTAAAATAATGGTCACAATCCCCCACAACGAAACAAGAACAAAAATTCCTACAACACCAATCACCAAAATCCTTCGGGCTCCTTCTTTTTTTGTTGGGTCCTCACTCGAAGACAAATATTTAATAACACCCCAAATAAATACAACTACTGCCACCCCAACCAAAAGTGGAACAACGTCACGAAGTGGAATAATTAAATTGTATACATAGACATCAAACGAGGTTTGCGCCGAGACAATAAATGGCACAAACAATAAAGAAAGGGTTGTACTGATTCCAAAAAATTTCTTTAACATGCTCCTATAAATACACAAAGTGTGTTTAATATTGCCCACACCCCTGCCATAATTACAAATCCAATAATCCCATAAATTGCATTACGTTTTCCTCTCGCTACCTTGTCTTCGCTGTCTGCTCCGTAAATCCATTCAATAACTCCCCACGCAAATACAATCATGGCAACAACAAACATAAGGCCAATCAAAGGACGCAAAATAAACAGTTGGATATTAAAAAGAATTTCTTCAAGTCTGCTTGTTTGGGCAAGCGCCACAAGTGGAATAAATAAAAAAGAAGTGACAATACCCAAAGCCTGTATGTGTCGTTTCATAATTACAGTATACCCACAAAACCTAAAAGGAGCACCATAGGTGCTCCTTTTAGTGTATATAAGTTTACCGAAGTAATTTCTTACGGAATTGGTGGAGTTTGTGCTGATCCTGTTCCTGCTCCAGTCAAGTTTTGCAAGATCGCAACAAGTCCCCAGATAGACACGATTACAAAGATCGCAATAATGCCGTAAATCATAAGGTTTCGTCCTGCTGCTCGTTTTTCTTCGCTTTCTCCGGCAGTAACGTATCGGATAACTCCCCAAATGAATACCACAACAGCAACCGCTACAAGAAATGGAATCAAGTTTCCAATAATTCCTCGAGCTTGAGACAAAAGACTGCTGATGTATCCTGTGTTAGGAGATTGAGCAAGCGCCATCAAAGGAAGGAGTACTGCACTCGCTCCTGTTGCTGCACCTGCTAATTTTGCCGTATATTTCATACTAGTATGATAAATCGTACTTATAATTTTACTAATCGACCTTTGTTAAATGCTTAACAACTATTTTATAACGTCTCAATCGTCTCAGCAATAACGGTCACTATCACCCACGCTCCAAGCAAGACCGATGCACCGATAATGGTGTATAGAAACGTTTTTTTGGCACTTTTAATCTTGTCTTCACTCCCTCGTGCTGTTACAAATAAAAATCCAGAGTAAATGATAAAAAAAACTGCAATCACTACTCCGTACTGAATTAAAACATCCACCAGACGCTGCAACAGTCCTAAAAGATTGTCTGCAGCTATTGGATTTTGTAGCTGTGCGTGAGCTGTTTTTACAAGCTTAATCATAGTGCCTCTTGTTTAGTATAACGAATACGTTTACTTATGGTCTCCTCTTGAATAATTCTTGTGGAAATCCATTATTTATACTCCCGGACAATTAGGAAATTGGTTCCAGTTCGTAAACGAACCATTCGCAAGCACTGAAATAATGGTATTGATAATAAGCCAAGCAGCAAAGGCAATAATAATACCGTACACACCATTTTTAATAGTACTTTGCGCTTTTCCGGTACTCCCCACATTCCCTGCAGCAAGCATGTATTGAATCCCACCCCAGGCAATAACAAGTGCCGCAACCGGAATAATGATAATCAAAAGAAAATCAATAATAGTATCAGCAAGAATATATAAATGACACACGCGACAAGGTTCAAGATCACCTTGCCCACACACAATCAGACTCGGGAGTTGTGCATTAGCAACAAGCGGAAGCGCCGCGATCACAACAAGAAATAAGAATGATGAAATGTGTGCAATTTTTTTCATACTATTGAGCTTGGTTTACAAGAGAACGAAGGGCATTTTTTGCAGTCACAATTGCTTGTCCCGCGTCAGTTACATTAATAGAAACATCTCGGACCATTTTTCTAAACACGTTTTCTGTGGCACCAGGATTAGGGTCAAGCCACGTGCGCGTTATGATCGCCCCATCGTAAAATACCGACATAACCGGATCTGTTGAACCACCCGACAAAAGATCTCTTCGCGCGCTTGGCAAAAAGAAGATATCTTCTAAAAGTCTTTGGTTTTCTTGTGAGGCAAATGAAAGGAAGAAAGCTGCAGGGAACGCCTGGTTAAAGTTTGGAGAGTTCTTAACAATTCCAACGGCATAAATAGTTCCATAGTTTGCGTCGGTTCCAACTTCCAATTGTGGTACTGGTGCAACGTCATAATTTAAAAGAGGATTCCTTGATTTTATATTTTCGTATTCACTTGCAGGTGCCAAATAAAGAGCCAAATCACCAAGAGAAAATGCATTAGCAGATGGTTGAAGCGAAGTGTTCCACGAGTAATGCCTTTTTACTGGGTCAGAAAACCCAGAGTAAAACGAGAGTGCAGACTCTGCAGGTGGTTGCCCACTTGCTTGCCCAGGAATATTGTTACCCAAAACCACTTGTGGTGTTCCATTTGCATCACGCGCTACTACATCATCCCCTGCTTGAAGTAATAAAAGAGAGAGGATATTTTTAAAATAATTTATGTTGTCTGCCTCACCAAGAGCAATAGCACTTTCAAGAATCTTTCCTCGAGAATCTCGCTTGGTAACTTGATTAGAAAAATCAATAACGTTTGTCCATGTATCAGGGACTTGTGTGATTCGTTCATTGTTAAAGGTATCACGGTTCCAATACATAACCATCGGATCAACAAGGAGCGGGAGTGCAGAAATCGCTGTCCCTTCAACAAAAATCTCTGCGCCTTCTATATAGGTGTTTCTAAAGTCTCGGGTATCAAACCCTTCGCTTTCTTCTATGGGAAAAAGGCTGTCTTTAAGCGTTACTAGTTGTTCGTGTGGGAAAATAACAAGATCGGGCTGACTGTTGCTTGCAATTGCGCGGAGCAAATCAATTTCCAAATCACTTTCTTGTTTTTGTGTGTACCTGAGCGTTACCTTGTCTCCTACTTCAAATGCATCTAACTGAGAAGTAATTTTATTTGATGGAAGCGTACCCCACACTTGAAGCGTTACCGGATTTGCTCGAGAACTCCCACCACCAGGAGAGGGAATATACCCCGCAAACATAAGCGTTCCAATAACGCCCAGCGCGATAAAAATTCCGATAAGTGTGATTTGAAACGCTTTCATTATTCTTATTCCTTTTCAAATATTATCGCATAATGGTGTTCGCCTGTCTCAAAACTCTCAAGCTCTCGAAACCCATGACGAGAAAATAAATCGTGTGTCATGTCTTTTGTCATAACCATTTCGGGTGTCGGCCCCAAATGTCCATGCGAATCTGTCCAATCAACTACAAGTACGCGACCACCATGCTTTAAGACTCTATTTGCCTCTCCTACTAAAACATCTTTATGTTCTACTTGGAAAACAAGATTTGAAATAATCACTGCATCGCATAAACCATCTTTTAAACCAGCGCCCCCTTCTTCTTCAATATCGCCCCAGAGCGTTTCTATATTGTGTGCACCGGCCTCTTGTGCCCTATTTTTAAGAGTCGGAAAAAGATCTTTTTGAATATCGATTGCATATACCTTTCCACTCGTACCAACACGAGGACTTGCGGCCAAGGCATATTCACCTGTCCCGGTACCAAAATCAGCGAGGATCATTCCCTCGCGCAGGCCAAGCCGTGCCACAACATCTCGTGGATTTAAAAAAGCCATATATACATTATTGTATCGGTTTTAAAATCACCGAGCAAAAGAGTTATCCAAATTAAATGTTTAGAGACACGTGAGTGATGCAAGTGAGTCTGATGCTTTAAGCTTCATCAATCTCACTCCTTGAGTTTGCCGTCCGAGCGTTGGAACATCTTCAAGTCCCATTCGAATAATTTGACCATGTTTTGAGATCGCCAAAATTTCTTTATCATCTTCGGTTACAATCTTTGCTCCAATTATGTCTCCTGTTTTTGACGTCACCTTTGCAGTTTTCACACCTCCCCCACCTCGTTTTTGTACTTTGTATTCTTTAAGAGATGTTTTTTTACCAAATCCCTTCTCTCCCACCACAAGAAGTGTGTTAGTATTGTCTCCTTTTTTGGTAGCTGATGCGGAAACTACTTTGTCTCCACTCTTAAGCGTGATTCCACGAACACCGGCTGCTGCTCGTCCCATTTCTCGAACGTCGCTTTCGGTAAATCTAATTGATTGTCCTTTTTTAGTAATGAGTGATACTGTATCTCCCTTTTCTACAAAACCAGAGAAGAGTAGGCTGTCTCCCTTTCCAAGTTTAATGGCAATGATTCCGCTTCGTCTTACATCGTGGAAGCTTTCTGCTTTTACCTTTTTAACCATTCCACCCTCGGTAACCATGACAAGCGAAAGCTCTTTGCCTTTTACTTCCTTTGGCATGGCAAGAACAGAGGTAATCACTTCTCCTTCTTCAATCTGTAAGTAATTCATTACTGACTTACCTTTTGTTGCACGCTTTCCTTCTGGAAGGTCATACATTTTAATTTGATACGCCTTTCCTTTGTCAGTAAAGAAGAGAAGATCGCTGTGAGTGCTTGCCGTTAAGAACGTCGTTACAAAATCTTCATCTTTAGTATTTAAATCAATAACACCCGAGCCACCTCGTTTTTGTTTTCGATATTCCCCTGGGTCGGTTCGTTTAATGTAGCCACCATGAGTAAGTGCTACTACTTGTTCAACTTCTGGCACCAAGTCCTCGACACTAATATTTTTTACACCACCTGCAACAACTTTGGTCCGCCTATCATCTCCATACTTTTCTTTAATCTCTTTAAATTCATCGATAACAATTTTAAGAACCTTCTTTTTGTCGGCAAGAATTGCTTTGAGCTCTTTAATAAGAACCTTTAAGTCTTTAAGTTCGTCTTCAATCTTTTTGCGCTCAAGCCCTGCAAGTTTTTGCAAACGCATATCAAGGATTGCTGTTGCTTGAACATCCGTCAACTTAAACTTCTTCATTAAGTTTGCGTGTGCCGTTGGAGTATCTTTTGAAGACTTGATAGTTTTAATGACGGCATCGATGTTATCGAGCGCTTTTTTGAGCCCTTCTAAAATATGCGCACGTTCTTCTGCCTTACGTAAGTCATATGCTGTTCGCCTGGTAACAATTTCGTTCCTATGAATAATAAATGCATCCAAAATATCTTTAAGACTCAAAAGTTCTGGAACACCTTCGCGGAGCGCAAGCATATTGTAGTGATAGGTTGTTTCAAGATCGGTGTGTTTGTAGAGAGCATTTACTACCTTTTGTGGGTGCCCACCACCCTTCAGGTCAATAACAATCCGCGTGTCATCGGTTGATTCGTCACGAATATCTTTTACTCCTTCAATTTTTTTATCGCGCACAAGATCTGCGATTTTAATAATGAGCTCTGCTCGGTTTACTTGATACGGAATAGAACTTACGACAATTTGAAACTGCCCACTTTTTGTTTCGGTAATATCGGTCTCGCCACGCACCACAACTCCACCCTTACCATTTGCATAAGCGTGATGAATATCTTTTTTATTAAATACAATTCCCCCTGTTGGGAAGTCAGGACCCTTAATGAATTGCATAAGGTCTTCGGTTGTTGCCTTTTCATTCTCTGCAACATGCATGAGTGCATCCATAACCTCTCCTAAGTTGTGTGGTGGCATTTTTGTCGCCATACCAACCGCAATACCAAGGGTTCCGTTTAAAAGAAGATTTGGTGTTCGTGCCGGAAGCACTACGGGTTCTTTTGCTGTGTTATCAAAGTTTGGTCGAAACTCTACCGTTTCTTTTTCAATATCGCGAAGCATTTCAGCTGCAATTTTAGACATTTTTGCCTCGGTGTATCGGTATGCAGCAGGAGGGTCGCCATCGATAGAACCAAAGTTACCTTGTGGCATAACCATGGGGTACCGAGTTGAGAAGTCTTGCGCTAGTTTTACCATGGCATCGTACACTGACGAATCACCATGTGGGTGGTATTTTGCAAGTACCGTCCCTACCACGTTTGCTGACTTTCTAAATTTACTTGAGGATGTGAGTCCCATTTCATGCATCGTAAACAAAATACGTCGGTGTACTGGTTTTAAACCATCACGAACATCGGGAAGCGCACGAGACACAATCACACTCATGGCATAGTCCAAATATGACTCCTTCATTTCTGGAACAATATCCATAGGAATCACGTTTGATGACGCTTTTGTATTTTCTTCTTTAGGTTGTTCGTCTTTCTTTTTTGGCATATTAGTTAACTCCTACGAGCGATAGCAGGCTATTTTTGATTTCACTAAATCCTACACGTACTGTTTCAAAAAATGAAGGATTTGCGGGCGATGCAGTGTTTTCTGCAACTGCGCCCTCTTCTATTGGTGGGATATCAAACGTAACTGCCCATGCAACAACGATAAGAAGCGTTAGACCAATACTCATTATTAAAACTTTCCTTCGCTTTTCTTCTATTGTTCCTGATGCTTCGTTCATATTATTGTGGGAGCAATACCATCACTTCTCCTTCCTTTCCGTCAACGTCCTTCTTTTTAAGAACAGCTTTTACTTCTCCTTTCACACTCTCTTCTCCCAATTCTTTTAGAAATGTTTTGAGTTCTTTATCTTTGTCTCCTTCGTGGTTGACAGGAATCACAATACTTGGCTCAAGTGCTGTTGCCAGTTTATGGGCATCTTTTGCAGACACAGCGTCTTTACCACTGATAGGAACAAATAAAATATCTACTTCTCCAAGAGCCTCTTTTACTTTTGGATCAAGCTCTCCTTTTTGGATAGCCCCTAAGTGACATACATGCATTCCTTCTATTAATACATTGTAGGCGGTATTAATGTGGTCTTTATCTTTAATTGATTCTCCTTCTGGTTCGGTCAACACTCCTTTTATATAGACACCAGCGATATCATATTCGCCAGGGCCAAGTGCCACAAATGGCACCTTGTTGCCATAGGTCATATTATCGGTTGCGCCATAATCAGCGGTTTGGTTCCCCGCAAGGACAATATCCGCGCCAAACTTAGGGCCCTTCTTCGTGCCGTCTTTTTCGTAGGGATTTACGGCGACCACGAGGTCGCCAACTTGGATCTTTATAAGTGATTTTCCGAGGTATGTAATTACCATTTCGCGTCTTTATTAACCCTTCTGAACCCCCCTAGTATAGCAGAAATCCGCCTAAAAACAAAGCTTTTTCTGGTTTTTAGCCTAAAAATAATTTCAAGCTATTGAATCATTAAACGTACTTGACAAATATATATAAATATGATATTATAAGAATAGAAACATAGGGAAAGGCATTGTGCCCCTACTGCTCACCACAAGGAGAATACCGTGTATACCGCAGCATCTCTTTTTCTGATCATCTTCTGCGTGGCATGCTCCCCTGTGGAGGAGGCAAGCCCCAGAGAGAAAGTGAATGAAATCCGGCAGGGTTTCGTGAATGACATCGGAGATGAGGGCCTAGAGAAGGCTCTTGAGAACCTCTCGCAGGAATGCGAGAAGCTCGAAGGCTACGGCTTCAGTGTCAAGACCCTCAACAGGACTCGAGGCGTCTACAAGATCAAGATCACTGGGCCCAACGTGGCAACCCAGGTGATCTTTCAGACCTCTGAGTCAGTCGACGAGCAATCCTCTGCAGAGCGCCTGGACGCTCCTACACTCAAGGGGTTTGAGGCTCCCATTCTCCAGTAGTACCAAGGCTTCGCCTGACAGCCTAAAAGGACTCGGGCAACACACCATCTTGGAAGCAAGGTGGTGTTTTTGTATTTGTACAATTAATTGTACAAATAATTCTGTATTGTTACGCAGCATGTTACGTAACACCTTACGTAAATAAAAACTTCCCAAGAAACCACATTTGGAAATGGTACCCTCCTGTCGGGCACGTTTGGAACTTTGGATTGGAGTAGAATAAGGTGAGATTTGATGGAGTTCGGATTTGTATAGCCTAGAGTGTATTAAAAAGATATACGATTATAGCAAAGCCAACCACAACGATTAGGGCGTAAAATGATTTTTTATTTAAGAACGTGTCGCCATCATCTATAAATTTGCCGACAAAGTAAAAGAGGAGAAGGGTTATTATAGGGAAAATTTGTTGTTCAGCTTGTAGAATAAAAATATTATCTGTTGGTGGATAATCAGTAAGGATGCGTGTGTACAGCAAATAAAGCACATACAGAATTCCCCAAATAATTATTCCTAGATATTGCTTTTTCATAATAAAAGTATATCAAAAGTTCTATATCCTTTTGTTGGGATATCGAAATTTAATGTGAATAAATAAGGCTCAAAAATTTGCCCCCAGAAACACGGTTTGAAATTCTACCATGGGAATATTTCTTATCCTAGCACGACTTTTGAAAGGACTCTCGGAAATAAAGTTCCCCAGGGAAGTATGTTTGAGAGCGTCCGCAGGCGATACTGCTTGGTTTTGCCGTAGGCAAAAGTATCGCCGAGGATAGAGCGAGTCTCCGCTGGAGAGACGAGCGTCTGCCCAAATGTGGTTTCTTAAAGCTCCACTTGCCAAAAAACGAGTTAAACACTATACTACACCAGTCCCGTTTTTTCATTTCTAAGCGATGAAAGAACGTCTTTTTTTATTAGCGACGTAGTGTGAGAGACACAAGAACAAGTTCTTGTGTACGAACCGAGGAGCTAATATACCAAAACGTATATGTTAATGACCGAAGAAAAACCAGAAACAATCAAAGATACTGAAAAAGTTGATTCCCTTCCCGGAGAAAAGGGTGTTATGGACACTGTAGTTGCAAAAACTCCCTTCCCTCCAAGCACTGGAGACATTGTTGAGGGTGTCGTAATTGCAAAAGAAGGAACAGCGGCCTACATTGATCTTGGTATTTTTGGTGTTGGAATCATTTACGGACGAGAATACTTGAATGCCCGAGACATTATTAAAAAGACTCAAATTGGAGACTCGATTGCCGCAAAAGTAGTTGATGCAGAAAATGAAGGTGGTTACGTAGAGCTTTCACTCCGCGAGGCAAAGCAAGCAGCATTCTGGAACGAAGCAGAGGCAGCTATCAAAACCAAAACTCCTTACGAACTTGTTGTCCGCGACGCAAACAAAGGAGGACTCATGCTTGAATGGAAGGGTCTTACTGGTTTCTTGCCAGCAAGTCAGCTTAAGCCAGAACACTACCCACGAGTAGAAGACGGAGACAAAGATAAAATTGCTCTTGAACTTAAAAAACTTATTGGAGAAAAACTTGAAGTGTCGGTTATTGCTGCAGACGCAGAAGAAAACAAACTTATCTTTTCAGAAAAGCCAGCATCGAGTCCTGAACGAGAAAAGATCGTTTCAAAATACGAAGTTGGTGATGTAGTAGAAGGAGAAGTTACAGGCGGCGTAGACTTTGGAATCTTTGTAAAAATTGAAGAGGGGCTCGAAGGACTTATTCATATTTCAGAAATTGACTGGGCACTTGTAGAGAATCCAAAAGAACTTTACCCACAAGGAACAAAAGTACAAGCAAAGATTATTGAAATTAAAGACGACAAAATTTCTCTTTCAATCAAGGCACTTAAAGAAAACCCCTGGAAGAAAGTTGAAGAGAAATATAAAAAGGGCGACACCGTACAAGGAGTGGTTATCAAATTTAACCGATACGGAGCACTCATTAGTATCGAAGAAGGTGTTGCAGGACTCATTCATGTAAGCGAGTTCGAAAATTCAAGCGACAAGCTCCAAGAAGCGCTTGAATTAGGAAAAACCTACGATTTTGAAATCACCCTCTTTGAACCAAACGAACAAAAAATGACTTTGGTTCTTGCGAAGAAATAAAAACAAAGAAAAACCCCGGTACACACCGGGATTTTTCTTTAACATCCAAAATTAAACCTTTACTGTTAATTTGGACCACTTTGCTTTCCATTTCTTAGTCCTCACTCTTTCTTTCACTATTTCTACCGCATTAGGATTAGGAAACTTAGGGCTTATCCTTACAACTAAATCCACTAAATCTTCTATTCCGTGAGGTGCTATTAATTTTAAGTCTCCATTTTCTAACCTCACTCCTATGCCTGTCGCAGTTTCTGGCCACTGAGAAATTGCATCTTCCACTGATGAATAAGGGGGTATTTTGTTCCATACATGCGCATACACCTCATTTACGACTTCCCATTGGATATTTGTTTCCCTTATCAACTTTTGTGACAATTCCTCATCAGCTTTTTCATCATTTCCGTCAGGATCGTAATAGACTAAATCAATGTCAGGAGTGTTGACTTCTTTTTTATTATATCCATGTAAATAATCCCAAACCTTGTTTCTTACAAAACCTGCTCCAATGACCCAGTTGGGTAAATTCAATTTTTCAGCAATATGTAAAACATCCATCATCCATTTGTCTTCACGAATTAGATTAAGGATATCTTTTTCTGTCATCTACTTCTTCGGAGGCTTAGTCTTTCCCGTCACAATATCTTCAATTCGTTCAAAAACTTCTGGGAAAATTTCTTTTTCTAAAAGTTCTTTATCTTTTTTTGAGAATGTTTTTAGAACGTGATCTTTTACTTTGCCGTGGTCATTAATCTTCCGAATCTTTCCACTTGCTGTTTTTGGGGAGATTCCCACACGCACTCGCCAAAAGTTTTTTGTTTTTAAATTTTTTATAAGTGATTCAACTCCTTTGTGTCCTCCAGAACCCCGTCCGTACGAAACTTTAAAACTCCCCATCGGTAAATCTAGGTCATCGTGAACCACAATCGCACGTTTAGGGACACCCGCTTTAATTGCAGGACCACCAGAGCGCCCAGAAGTATTCATAAACTCTTCAAGTTTAATAAGGTTTACAGAAACATCTGCAATCTCCCCTTTTGCTGTTTCTGTTTTTTTATTTTTGTACGCTTTCCAATCAGAAAATTCGTATTCACGAGCAATTACATCAACAATCATACGCCCCACACTGTGACGCGTTTCTTCGTACTCTTCCCCTGGATTTCCGAGCGCTAAAATATAAAATGGCATGTTGTACTAACTCTAATCGTAAAGTTGCATAGGGTCAATTTTTATACTACTATACCCCCAACGTGCCCCGTTAGAAGTCCTACAAAACCTATGCATGATTCATTCAAAAAAAAGAAATCATTACACTACATGAACGAACAAAAAACAGACGACGTAAGACTTTCTAATGGGGTGAATGACGTTCCGGTGGAAATCGATCCACAAAAAAGCGTAGAAAAACAAGATGATGCCGGAGGATTTTTAAAAGTCTTTCTTATCACGGTCTCCATTGCGCTTGTTATACGAATTTTTATTGCTCAACCGTTTGTAGTAAACGGCGAGTCCATGGTTCCCACCTTTGAGAACGGTGATTATTTAATTGTTGACGAACTCTCATACCATTTACGAGAGCCCGTGCGTGGTGAAGTAGTCGTGTTCCGATTCCCTCAAAACCCTTCAAAGTTTTTTATTAAACGAATTGTAGGATTGCCTGGAGAAACACTCGAAATTAAAAATAACTCTGTGTTTATAACCCGCAATGACGTACGCGTAGAACTTAACGAAAACTTTTTAGAACCTTACTCAACACGCGACAGAATTATTACGTTAGATGAAGGAGAATATTTTGTGATGGGCGACAACCGAGAGCAAAGTAGCGATTCCAGAACCTGGGGCCCTGTGACCAAAGACCTTTTAATTGGCCGAGCATTTTTTAGATTTTTACCAATAACCCAAATAGATGTCCTCCCCGGAGAATTTCTTTATTAGTCACAGGATTAATACACAACCATGCCAGCAAAAAAACCAGACAATAGTATAAAGACACCAAAAGGAATGCGAGACTTGCTAGGAGAAGAATATTTTACCTATCAAGGATTTTTTGAAAAAGCAGCAGAGATTGCTCTTTATTACGGATTCAAACCAATTGAGACTCCTATTATGGAGCGCGAAGAACTGTTCCACAGTGTTGGCGAGCACACAGACGTGGTTACCAAAGAAATGTATGCACTCAAAGCAAAAGGTTCAAACAAGTTTGCTTTGCGTCCAGAAGGAACCGCCCCTGTAATGCGTGCCTATATAGAACACGGCATGCAAACCTGGCCACAACCAGTCATGCTGTATTACGGTGGACGATTTTTCCGTCACGACAATCCTCAACGAGGACGCTTTAGAGAATTCCGACAATTTGGACTCGAAGTTATTGGTACCGACAAAAGCATTGCCGATGCCATGACCATTAAAGTAATGGCAACAGTACTAGAAGAAGTCGGGATTGAAAACATTGTAGTAGACATTAACAGCTTAGGAGACAAAGAATGTCGAACCGCCTACAAGCGAGCCCTTGTTAATTACTTTAAAAAGCACTCTGGCAAATTAAATGCACACGAAAAAGATTTACTAAAGAACAATCCACTTCGTCTTTTGGATTCAAAAAATCCAGAACTTGAGAAACTTAAGGAAGACGCACCAACATCAATGGAATTTTTGACAGGTGAATCTAAAAAGCACTTTAAAGAAGTCCTTGAATATTTGGATGCACTCGATATTACGTATCAAATTAACAATACCTTGGTACGAGGTCTTGATTATTACTCTCGAACCGTCTTTGAATTTATTGAACAACCAAAAGAGGCTCCAGAAGGAGAAGGTGGCGATAAAAAAGAAGAAGCAAGCGCTCCCCTCTCTCTCGGAGGCGGTGGACGATACAATTACCTTGGTAAGGCACTCGGAGCAAAACAAGATGTTCCGGGAGTGGGTGCCGCACTTGGCGTTGATAGAATCCTTATGGATGAAAGCGTTAAAAACCTTACCCCACGAATTGTTAAAAAACCAAAAGTATACTTTATTCAACTTGGTTTTGAAGCAAAGCTAAAAAGCTTGGGTGTTATTGAGATCTTGCGTAAAGCACGACTCCCTATACGGCAATCGCTTTCAAAAGACGGACTCTCTGCACAGCTAGGCACCGCAGAGAAGTTGAGGATCCCATGGGTGGTGATCATGGGCCAAAAAGAGGTGCTTGAGAACTGCGTTATTGTACGCAACATGGAGGACCGATCTCAAACCAATGTCCCTATTGAAGAACTCGCTGACTATATTAAAAAAGTCATTGCCAAATAAGGCTCCCTGTGGTATTCTCCTATGGCTATGATTCAAATAGAAGTTACGAAAAATAAAACTGAATCGACTTCAAGCCTCGTAAGACGCTTTACGAAGAAGAGTAAAAACTCAGGCCTGGTTAAAAAGGCCAAGTCTCTTCGATTTAACGAACGAGCAAAATCAACCTTTGTAAAAAAGAAGGAGGCACTCAAAAAGCTAAAGAAGCAAAAAGAGATGGAACGTCTCTACAAGCTCGGAAAAGTGAGCAATGTTTACGGTAGAAAAACTCGTTAAGAGTACTCGTCCTCGCGTACCGTTTGAGAAGATTAAGAATAGCGTTTTAGGAAGACGCTATTCTTTGAGTTTGGTTTTATGCGGCAATACCCTTACTCATAAATTCAATAAACAATACCGAAAAAAAGACAAGCCAACCAATGTCCTCTCGTTTCCTCTTGAGGAAAACGAAGGAGAAATTTTTCTCAACCTTCCCTTAATTAAAAAAGAAGCACAAGAACTTGATCAAACCGTAAGTGCTCGCACTGGATATTTGTTTATCCACGGATTACTTCATTTGAAAGGATACCAGCACGGTAGTACAATGGAGAAAGAAGAAGAAGCGCTTCTTCGTCGTTTTGGACTACGTCTTTAATAACTTTACTCCTCGTTATATTTAGAGACCTGTCCCGTGAGAAATTTACGAAACAGGCTTGAATGTTCTGTCCTTGAGACACCAAAACGAGTCCTAAAAACCTCTTTACTAAAATAATTTCTATTGGGATGGCACGTAATATCGTTACCGGTATTGATTTGGGCGACTATGCAATTAAGATTGTGGTTGCCGAGCACGACAAAAGAGAGCCCTTGCCTCGTATTTTGGCGGTCGTAAAACGAGAGTCGGAAGGGTTTAGACGTGGCATTGTAACCGATAAAGAAGAAGCTACTCGGAGCGTTAGGCGCGCACTTATGGCTGCAGAAAAGGCTGTGGGGCAACGTATTAAAAAAGTATATCTCTCTGTTGGAGGAGCAGGGCTTTCGTCTCATATAACTGACGGGTCCGTTATGATTGCTGGTGGAGACCAAGAAGTCTCTGATTTAGATATTAGACAAGCACTCGAGAACGCAGAGCAAAGAATCCCAAGCCGCTCAAACCTAACGATTCATTCAGTTTACCCTCTTGTTCATAAGTTAGATGGTGCGCGTATTCAAGGAACCCCCAAAGGAATGAAAGGTACCAAGCTTGAAGTGCAAGCGCTTTTTATAACAAGCATTTCCCAAAGCTTTGAAGAAATGATTTCTGCTGTTGAGAACGCTGGAGTTACAGTGCTTCAGGTTCATCCAGCACCTTTGGCAGCAAGTTTGGTTACCCTTTCAAAAACACAACGAGTTGCAGGATGTGTTTTGGCAGATATTGGGGGCGAAACCACTACTATTGGGGTCTTTGAAGAAGGAAAGCCCTACTTAATAGAAAACATTGAACTTGGGAGTCAAGATGTTACCAACGACCTAGCGCTTGGTCTTAAAATTGACCTTGAAGACGCCGAAAAGGTAAAGCGCGGTGCAGATTCGCACATGTTTGCGCAAAAAAAATTGATGGACATTATCGGTGCACGAATGTCTGACATCTTTGAATTGATTGAAAATGAACTTAAGACGATTGGACGGAATGAATTGTTACCTGCAGGAATTGTAATTGTCGGTGGCGGAGCGTACGTGCCACAAGTAGAAACACTCGCGACAGGGTCCCTCAACTTACCAGCACGAATCGCCTCCCCCCTGTACCCTCACCATATAAAAATAGATGAACTCTCTGATAAAGAAGCTGCGTCTATTATTATAAAAGATCCATCATATGCTGTTGCCTATGGCTTAACCATTTTTGGAATGGACCCCGGAAAAGATGATAGAGCATGGGGCGGAGATTCGCTCGGTCGCGACACCTTCGGGAAAGCCGGCCAATGGTTCAAAAACTTCCTCCCGTAAATGTCTTATGTATCTTTTCTCTAAGTTGGTTATACTTCTGATATGAAAATTTTTGACATTAAGCCAAGTAACTTGTTAGTGCTTTGGATTGCTTTGTTCATTATTAACATAGTTTTAGTTTTTCAATCAGGAATACTTTCGGCAAAAATAGAATGGTATGTCTATTTGATAGCACCCCTCTATGTACTACTAATCTTATACAGCGTGATATATATCATTTATCATATTTTACGAAACAGAAAGAAATAACATCATTCAACACCTTTCAACGGAAGACCCTCCTTAAAAAGACAAAAATCCCTAAAAAGTCATTTACTTGCCAGATATATTCTATCTGGTAATCTATAGGTCACATTGTCCTGTCTGCCGACAGGCAGGAAGGTAAATACGAGCAATGATATGCCAAAAATAGACCCAGAAATCGAGACATTTGCTAGAATCCGCGTCGTTGGTGTGGGTGGATCTGGTAACAATGCGGTGGCCCACATGGTCAACCAGAAGGTTAAGGGGGTTGAATTTATTGCTGTAAATACCGACGCTCAAGCGCTCCACCATGGAAGCGCCTCAAAAAAGATCCATATTGGAAAGACCCTTACTCGAGGACTCGGCACGGGAATGAATCCAGAGATTGGAAAGCGTGCTGCTGAAGAAACTATTGAAGAAATCCAACAAGCCGTAAAAGGTGCAGACATGATTTTTGTTACCTGCGGACTGGGAGGAGGAACCGGAACAGGGGCTGCTCCTGTTGTTGCGCGCGTTGCAAAAGAACAAGGAATTTTGACGGTTGGAGTCGTTACCAAGCCGTTCTTCTTTGAAGGAAACCAACGAATGCGACTTGCAGAAGAAGGACTTGAAGAATTAAAAAAAGACGTTGACGCACTTATCGTGATTCCAAACGACAGACTCTTGGGAGTTGTCGACAAGGACACTTCGTTTGCAAATGCCTTTGCAATGTGTGACGAAATATTAAAACAAGCGGTTCAAGGAATCTCTGACCTTATTACCACTCCTGGAATTATTAACCTGGACTTCGCAGACATCCGAAGCGTTATGGAAAACGCAGGAAGCGCACTTATGGGAATCGGTTTGGCAACAGGAGAAAAGCGAGCAGAAGAAGCTGCAACTCTTGCCATTAACTCTCCCCTCCTTGATATCTCAATCGAAGGCGCACAAGGAGTACTCTTTGCAATTGCTGGAGGAGACGACCTTACCATGCTTGAAATCCAAGACGCAGCTAAAGTTATTACCGAATCTATCGACAAAGATGCAAAAGTTATCTTTGGTGCCATTAATGACGAAAAACTTAAAAAGAACCAGGTTAAAGTTACGGTTATTGCAACCGGCTTCCCTGACGGAGCTTTTAAAAAATCACTCTTTGGAGATGATTCCGGAAAACCTCCACAAACAAGCTCATTTAGCTTCTTAGGCAAAGGAGACGAGGAGAAAAAGCCAGAACCTAAAAAAGAAGAAGAGAAGCCCAAGAAAGTAGAGAAAAAGGAAATTAAAAAAGAGACACCAAAGGGAGCAATCTACAATGAGCTTAGCGAGTCAAACGTTAAAAAAGTAGACCTCACGAAAACGGGAGATGATAAGAAGGACGACAAAAAAGAGGAAGACGACTGGTCTTCAATCCCCGCCTTCTTAAGAAGGAAGAAGTAAGCATAAGAAAACCACCCAAGAGGACTGGAACCTTTTTTGGGTGGCCTTAAGTGTGTCGAGTGATGTAGATCACGCGACGACACCCAATTACGAACTCTTTTTGGAGGAGGTCTAGGAGTTCTGGATAGTTTCTCCTTTCTCTAAGCCATGCGTACGAGAAGGCGTCACACACTCTTTCACATTCCCTGTATTCCTCACCGAACATTCCCGACAGAACATCCTGCAGATCTTCGCTCACGCCCCTTACGAGTGAAAAGACGTGGGCTAGTTCGTGGCCGACACCAACAATCCATTCCTCGAGCGTCTCGTGCGCAGCGAGCACAATGTGAAGAGGAGGAGTGCCCAGAGCAATACTTGCCCCAGGTCTCCACGAAACTTCCCAGGGTGTTTCTCCTGGAATGTCATCAAATCGTGTCACCGTAATTGACTCTATATGAAATGCCTCGAGTTGTTCTGTCACAGTTCCCGGAGGAATCATGGCAAGCATCTCTTCAACGAATCGATTATGATTCCCCACAATTCCTCCTTTCGAAGAACAATTTATCCTAGTATACACTATGCGGAACATCATACGAAAAAGTTGGAACCGCCTTGAGGAGTATGTATTTGAGTCTTTTGAACTTCTCCAAAACAAAAACAACCCTGATTTCTCAAGGAAATTGAGTGGGTAGTGGTCACATGGTGTTAGTAGAACATATACACAAAAGAGAACACCCCGCCGAGAGCCTGCGAGGGTTCTCGGCGGGGTGATGAAGTATCGCTTTTGGGTCAGTAGCTAGCTAGACCAGGTCTCCATCCCGACCAGCACAGAAATGATGGTCAGGACAATGAAGATGGGAATTCCGACTGCTCGCCCAAACCTTGCGTAAAGGTAGAGCGTGATGGAGTTGCGAATGACACCCTCGGGGTCGTGCTTGCGAAAGCAGAAGTTGGCGAACACCGACAGGGGGCACCACAGAAAGATGACTTGACCAATTACGGTCAACAGGATTGCCAACCTTGTGATGTGATTCGGCAACCACAGCTCTCCGAAGATGAGAACTGCAACAATGAAGACTGCGTGGAATGCCTCAGTTGCGATACCGAGGCAGAGCCATCCTTTTTTGGACATTACTTTACCTCGGTTGGGGGAACTACAAGACGAAGGATTTCGTCCTGTCTTAACCACAAATAGCCTACCACAAGATAGGCTATTTGTCAATACTATGGAGAGGGTGGGATTTGAACCCACGTGAGGATTGCTCCTCCGATCGATTTCGAGTCGACGCCGTTTAACCACTCCGGCACCTCTCCAGTAGCTTTGTAATGCTAGCAGAATTTACTTTGGCAAACAAAGGTGGTATAGTATTTCCGAAATCAGCGAATGCTGATTTTTTTAAACCAATGGCCCTATCGTCTAGCCTGGTCCAGGACGCTAGGTTTTCATCCTAGAAACCCGGGTTCAAATCCCGGTAGGGTCACCCAGAGACGGGGCGATTAGCTCAGCTGGCTAGCAGATAAAACGATACCCCGTATCATTTTATCGTTGACATCTTTTATTGCTGTGCGCTACCGTTACATTACAAGCGCGCGTAGCTCAGCTGGTTAGAGCGTTGCATTGACATTGCAGAGGTCCCTGGTTCGAATCCAGGCGTGCGCACACAATAAACCGGTCACAAGACACAATGAAGATTTTAGCCATCGAAACAAGCTGTGATGAAACAGCAGTAAGTATTATAGAGGCCCATGAGAATCAGAGAGAGAAAAACTCCCCTACTTTTAGTGTGCTTGCCGACAGTATATATTCCCAAATTGATATTCATAAAGAATTTGGTGGGGTTGTTCCCAATTTGGCAAAACGAGCACATGCACAAAACCTCCTCCCTCTTTTGGTCAGGTCTCTTAAGAATGCAGGCCTCTTAGAAAAAGGGTCAAACAATATTAAAAACTCTGACAAAATTTTAAAACTCCTAGAGCGAGAAGAAAGTTTAGGACAAGAGCTTATTGATTTTGTAAAAGGTCATGCAATTCCCGACATTGACATGATTGCAGTAACGTATGGCCCCGGACTTGAACCAGCATTGTGGGTTGGTATTAATTTTGTAAAAGCATTAGGAGAGCTATGGAATAAACCCATCGTCCCCGTAAACCATATGGAAGGTCACATTTTGTCTGTTTTGTTGCAAGAGCAAGATGAAGCCTACACCACACGCCACATAAACTATCCAACACTTTCTCTTTTGATTAGTGGTGGCCATACCGAGCTTGTACTTTCAGAAAAACCACTCGAATATAACATTATAGGTTCGACACGAGATGACGCCGTGGGCGAGGCGTTCGATAAGGTTGCTCGTATTCTAGATCTTCCGTATCCAGGAGGACCAGAGATTTCAAAACTTGCAGAAACTGCCACTGGTAAAAATACCTTTGGTCTTCCTCACCCCATGATTGATTCAGGGGATTTTGATTTTTCTTTTTCTGGATTAAAAACAGCAGTACTCTACAAAACAAAAGAGTTGGGTGAATTATCGCAAGAACAAAAAGCTGATTTAGCACATGAGTTTGAAGAAGTAGTTACGCATGTCCTTACTAAAAAAACTTTGGGAGCAATTAAGGAGCACAACGTAGAATCACTCATTATTGGTGGCGGAGTTTCGGCAAACAAAAGAATCCGGCAAGCATTTACCGAACTCGCGGAAAAAGAAGGATTTACTCTTTACCTTCCCACTCCAAAACTCTCAACCGACAATGCCATTATGATTGCCATTGCAGGCTATATGAGACACACACAAAACCCAGAATCTACCCCTCAAGATTTTGTTGCAACCGGCAATTTAGCTTTAAAATAGGGGCTTTTTTTGCTAGTATAGCTCTAATGAGTGACAAGCTAGAAAAGCCATATAATCCACAAGAAACCGAGGATCGAATCTATGCCGCCTGGGAAGAGGGTGGCCATTTTAAACCCGAAAACGGTCCCAATACGACCGGCGAAACCTTCTCTATGGTTCTCCCCCCTCCTAACGTAACAGGAGTGCTTCATACCGGGCACGCTGCCATGCTTGCGATTCAAGACATTTTGACTCGTTATCATAGAATGAAGGGCGATAAAACCCTGTGGCTTCCCGGAACCGACCATGCAGCCATTGCAACCCAAGCACGTGTTGAAAAAGATTTATATAAAGTGGAGAAAAAAACTCGACACGATTTAGGACGAGAGGAATTTTTGCGTCGTGTAGAAGCCTTTGCACAAGAATCTCATGACACCATAACCGGACAAATTAGGAAAATGGGTTCGAGTGTTGATTGGTCTCGCGAAGCATATACCCTGGACGAAAAAAGAGAGCAAGCGGTACGAGAAGCCTTCAAGCGAATGTACGACGCTGAACTTATTTACAAAGGTTCACGTATTGTTAACTGGGACCCGCGACTCCAAACAACCGTTTCAGATGATGAGGTTGAACGAAAAGAAGAGAAAGGAACGTTTTATTATTTAAAATATGGACCCTTTACGATTGGTACCGCACGACCAGAAACAAAATTTGGTGATAAGTATGTGGTAATGCACCCACAAGACGATCGCTACAAAGAATATAAACACAAACAAGAAATAGAACTTGAATGGATCAATGGTCCCATTACCGCAACCATTATTAAAGACGAAGCTGTTGATATGGATTTTGGAACCGGTGTTATGACCATCACTCCATGGCACGACGCAACCGACTTTGAGATTGCAGAACGACACGGACTCGATAAAGAACAAGTTATTGATTTTAACGGAAAACTTTTATCTATCGCAGGAGAAGAGTTTGAAGGCCTCCATATTAAAAAGGCTCGCCCTTTGATTGTTGAAAAGCTGAAAGAAAAGGGACTCGTTGAAAAAGTTGACGAAAACTATACTCACAACATTGCTGTAAACTCTCGAGGTGGTGAGCTGATTGAGCCACAAATAAAAGAGCAGTGGTTTGTAAATGTAAACAAGCCGTTTGTCCCTCCCAACAGTGATACCGAAGTTACCCTAAAGCAATGGATGCGAAATGTAGTAGAAAATGGCCTTATTCAAATTATTCCGGACCGCTACGAGAAAGTATATTTTCACTGGATTGATAACCTTCGCGATTGGTGTATTTCTCGCCAAATTTGGTACGGACACCAAATTCCTGTTTGGTACAAAGATGGCGAGATTTATTGTGGCGTAGAGGCCCCAGAAGGAGGTGGTTGGGAGCAAGATCCAGACACCCTAGACACTTGGTTTTCAAGCGGTCTTTGGACTTTCTCAACGCTTGGATGGCCAGAGGAAACAGAAGACCTAAACCTCTATCATCCAACCAATGTACTTGAGACAGGATACGACATTCTTTTCTTTTGGATTGCTCGTATGATTTTAATGACAGGATTTTTGCTTGGGGACATCCCTTTCAGAACCGTCTACCTTCACGGAATGGTGCGGGACGAAAAAGGACGAAAAATGAGTAAATCACTTGGTAATGCAACTGATCCACTTGACCTTATAGAAAAGTACGGAGCCGATGCGCTACGTTTTGAACTTATTGTTGGCTCTCCTCCTGGTAACGATCTTAACCTGACGGAATCACGCATTAAAGGGTACAAACATTTTGCAAACAAGGTCTGGAATGCAAGCAGGTTCGTACACATGAATACAAAATACACTGATCTTAAAACAGAACCAAAGCTTCTCCCGCAAGACAAAACCTACTTAAAAGAATTAGATGAACTCACAAAAGATGTTACAAGTGAAATTGAAAAGTTTAATTTATATTTAGCAAGCGAAAAACTCTATCATTATTTTTGGCATACCTTTGCGGATAACATAATAGAAGAAACAAAAGAAAGACTCTATAATGGAACTGATGAAGAAAAGTTAAGTGCACAATGGACACTTAACAAAATCCTAACAACAAATCTTATACTTCTTCATCCATTTATGCCGTTTGTTACCGAGGAGGTGTGGGGATTGCTCCCCAACACAGATGGAATGCTTATCCATACTCCTTGGCCAGACGCTCGCTAAGCATGGACATAAACCAATTCTTAACACTCTTTTTTGCCCTCTTGGGAGGAGGTATCCCCCCTCTTATATGGTTATGGTTTTGGATAAAAGAAGATAAAAATCACCCCGAACCAAAACCACTCATTATTGCAACATTTGTAGGAGGAATGATTGCTGTGCCCATTGCTTTTGTTCTTGAAAAAAAGGCAGCGTCTCTTGGACTTGATGGATTTTTATTAGGGACACCAGGGAAGCTATTTGCAGCTCTTGTTGTCCTTGTTTTGATTGAAGAGATAGTAAAGTACCTTGCCGCACAAGGCATCGCCTTCCCTAACAAACACTTTGATGAACCCGTAGATGCAATAATTTACATGATTAGTGCTGCGCTCGGTTTTGCAGCCCTTGAAAACACTCTCTTTTTGATTGACGGATTGTCTAGTGCCGGGCTCATCTCTCAAGGGTTCTTTGCAACGGTGGGGTTAAATGAAGTTTTGATTAATAATAATCTGCGGTTTATAGGGGCTAATGTTCTGCATGTTGTGGCCTCTGGCCTTATAGGTGTCTTTATTGGATTTTCGTTCTACAAACATTGGTTTGCAAAAATTCTCTACTTTTTAGTGGGCCTTGGGTTGGCAACATTCTTGCACGCCATCTTCAATTTTTCTATAATTACTTATAGTGATAAGCCGCTTGTGGTGTTCTCGCACCTCTGGCTCATGGCTATACTACTTATCTTTTTATTCGAGCGTGTTAAACGAGTACGACCATAACTATGTTACGAAAACAATCATTTTTGGATAAATTAACCGGCGGAATTCCTCTTGATGAAGAAGAACCTCTTATGCGAGACGACCATAAAGAGCCCATTATTTCAGAAGAAGAAACAAATGACGATGAGTGGATTGAAGAGGATGCAGAAGAAGGACAATTGACCGTTGATGTTTTTCAAAATCCAAATGAGATTGTTATTAAAACAATGGTAGCTGGTGTTAAGCCAGAAGACATTGATGTTTCTATAAATCGAGAGATGGTTACCATTAAGGGGCGGAGGCACCAAGAAGACGTCATTGAAGACAAGGACTTTTATTTTAAAGAATTATATTGGGGAGGATTTTCTCGAACTATTTTACTTCCAGAAGAAGTTGACCCCGACGGCGCCCAAGCAACAGAAACAAATGGCCTTTTAACAATCAGACTTCCAAAACACGACAAAGCCCATACAAAAAATATTAAGGTGAAGAGTCGGTAGGCTTTTTATTTAGGGTCGGGCTCGAACCGACGGTCTCCCTCGCTTCGTTCGGATGAAAAGTAATCCCATTACTTTTCATCCCTTCGCCATCCGGCGAAGGATCATTTAAACTAACCCTGCCAAAAATAAAATCCCACACGCGGTGGAATTTTATTTTTGGTGCCCAGGGTCGGGCTCGAACCGACGACCCTTCGCTCTTCAGGCGAATGCTCTAGCCAACTGAGCTACCTGGGCATATACGCAGAGGTAATTATTGTCCAACGTTTTGAATTGCCTCTCGCGCCGCTTGATACGTATCCAGCAACTGGTTCACATATGGTTCAAGGAAGAAGAGAAGTCCTGAAACCGCCCCAATAATGAGTATCCAATAGAGAGCCGTAAATACGCGTCTCCATTTTATGTATGAATACACCTTCTTCAAAAGCTCATTGTTTTTCTGAATGAGCTCATTATTCTCTTTAACGAGTTTTTCTAATTGATCTCCTTCCATAACCAGTCGCCATTCTAGCAAGGATACCCCTAAAAATCAACGTATTTTGTGCCCCTGGTAGGAGTCGAACCCACATCTACCCCTTAGGACGGGGTTGTTCTATCCATTGAACTACAAGGGCAATTAATATCAACTAAACAATAGTACTAATAAACTGCCCAATTGAGAAGGCTATTGCCGCTGCCACTCCCCCAATCACCACCATCTTGATTCCACCCACAAAAAAGGGCTTGTCGGTAACCATATTACGAAGTGATCCCACAACAAAAAGAGCAAGGAGAGTTGCAATGATTGTATACACAAACACCTCTCCACTTCCTCCTAAAACAATATAGGGAATAAGCGGGACAGATCCCGCAACAATAAACGAACTAAACGTTGCAAATGCACTCGATGCAGGGCTTGTATTAACAAAAAAAGGATCTTCTGTATCCCCTGCATCTTGCAGCAAATGATCTTTTGACTCAGTCGCCAAATAGTTTGATGACGCCATAGAAAATGCATCAGCAAAAAGTGATGCCAACCCAATAATGATAACCGTTTGGGGGGCCAGGCTTGCTCCAACCACACCAGCAACAATCGCAAAGGTAGTAATAATGCCGTCATTGGCACCATACACCATATCAGGAACAAAGTATTTTAATTTCATACAGAGCTTATTGTATCACACCAAGTACTGCCTCGAAGTCGTCTCCTTTTTGCATTTTATTTCGTTTTGTATGACCACAAATAAGGCATTTATGTGTCACGCTGTATTCCCCATGTTCCTGATCCAAAAAGATTGGTTCCATAAGCCCTTCACAATCTGATGCCCTGTCTCCCGGATGGTTATCGACATGCTTACTGTATAAACATTTTGGACAATGATTGGTATAGCCATCTCCTTTTACCTGACGCCCACAATGTTCACACTCAAAATCTTCTGTTACTTTTTTAAAATTTTCTGCCATTTAGAATCCAAAAAATGCTTTTATACTTCCCCAAAAACCTTTTGTGTCTCCCTCTCCTGTATCTGAATCTTTAGCGTCAACAATAACAACTGTCTTTTCTCCTGGTTTTGCAATATGAAATTTTGTTCGAAGTTCCTCTTCAACACCACGCGCATTTCCCAAACGATCAAGCTCTTCTTGTAATTCTTTTTCCCGCTCAAGCAGAGCTGTTAGCTCAAGGTTTGCCTCGGTATATACTTCATCAACTAAACGATTTTTTTTATATTGACCCCATACTCCCTCTCCAGCCCAAAAAATGAGTGCCAAAAGTACCACCACCCAAAAAAGTTGTTTTAAATTCTTCCTTCGTCTTACTCCCTGAAAACCATGGAACATAACGACAAGACACCCTTTTTAGCTTATAATGGCAACACTATTAGTATAACCGGATACCCTATGCTCTTCCAAAAAAAGCATAAAAAGAAGATTCGTATTATATGGAGCATCCTTGCTGTGCTTATCACCCTTAGCATGCTCCTCTTCTATAGCCCCCTCCATTTGGCCTTTTAGCCACGCATTACCTTCAAAAATACATCTTGTGGAATAGAAACTTTTCCTCCTTCTTTCATCTTTTTCTTTCCCTTTTTTTGCTTTTCTCTGAGTTTCATCTTCCGAGTAATGTCCCCACCGTAAAGCTTTGCTGTAACATCTTTACGGAGCGCCTTTAGGGTTTTTGAGGCAATAATGCGCCCTTTTGCTTGTGCTTGAATTTTAATAACAAATTGCTGGCGCGGAAGAACATCATGGAGTTTTTCTACCACATCTCGCGCTTCTTCTTCTGCTCGACGTTCAGCAATAATCCGAGAAAATGCAGGAACTATTTCCTCTGCAATCAAAACATCAAGTCGTGTTACCTGCGCTTCTCGCATATCACCCATCTCATATGAAAGAGAGGCATACCCACTGGTTGCGCTTTTTATTTCATCAAAAAAGTTTCGCATAAGCTCGCGCAAAGGCATTTCAAGATCAAGTGCCATGCGATTGTCTCCGAATGAATTAGTGTTACCAACAATGGCTTCGTGTTCATAAAGGAGCGTCATAACATTTCCCAAATAATCACCAGGGACAATAAGAGTAACCTTAATCCATGGTTCTAAAACTTTTTCGTAACTTCCATGATCAGGAAACTTTACGGGAGAATAAATAATTTCTTCCTTCCCACCCTTAGAAAATACTTTATAGGTAATAGTAGGGCTTGTAATAATAAGATTCAAATTAAACTCTCGTTTTAATCGTTCGGTAATAATTTCAAGATGAAGCATTCCCAAAAAACCACAGCGGAATCCTCGCCCAAGCGACACTGACGCCTCCTCTTCAAACGAAAGAGATGAATCGGTTAAAAGAAGTTTGCCAAGCGCTTGACGCAATACATCAAAATCATCTTGGCTTTCAGGGTAGAGCGATGCCCACACTACTGGCTTTGGTTTTTCAAATCCTGTCACGGGAGCGCTTTGTGATTTAAAAAGTGTTACGGTGTCACCCACTTGTGTTACTCCCGGGCGTTTAATACCTGTTACAATGTATCCAATTTCACCCTCTTTCAAAGAATCTTTTTTTGTTCGAAGAGGAGAAAACACTCCAACCTCTTGAGCAATAAACCGTTCTTTTGCCCCAACAAACAATAGTTCGTCTCCTTTTTTAACCTCTCCTCCATAGACACGAGTGTAGACAATAACTCCTTGATGGTTTGAATATTCAAAATCAAAAATAAGTGACTGAAGAGAGTTTGCCTTAGTTTTTTTAGGAGAAGGAACCTTATCGACAATACGATCAAGAAGCGCCTCTACTCCTTCTCCTGTTTTTGCAGAAACACATAAAATTTCATCGGGAGAACAACCCACCACATTTACTACTTGCTGTTTTACCTCTTCTGTTTGAGCTCCAGCAAGATCAATCTTATTGAGGACTGGAATAATGGGAAGATTAAGCTCTTTTGCCATATCAAGAACCGTAAGCGTCTGTGCCTGAACCCCTTGTGTGGCATCAACAAGTAAAATGGTTCCTTCGATAGATTTAAGGGCTCGAGATACTTCGTATGAAAAGTCTATGTGCCCGGGTGTATCGATAAGATTCAAAACATAGTCTGTTCCTTCTTTTTGATACCCCATTCGAACAGGCTGCATTTTAATGGTAATCCCACGTTCTCGTTCGAGCTCCATTTGATCGAGAAGCTGATCCTTCATTTCACGTTCTGAGATTGTTTTAGTCACCTCTAACATGCGGTCGGCAAGAGTCGACTTTCCATGATCAATATGCGCAATGATTGAAAAATTTCGTATGGTATTGGTATCCATAGCACTACTATACTAAAGTATTTCTCTTAAAAAGAAAGCCGCCTCGAGTCCACAATGGGTACCCGGGCGGCGGAGTGGACGGCACCTGGGTGCGTCCATGGTTTTCTAGTGCGCAAGGCGCACCTTGGTGGAAGGTCCCAGCTCAAGGGGTGAGCCTCGAGTCTGGGCGGAAGGCGGATCTAGCCGAAGAGGGGCGCACCGAGCGAGACGACCCCGCCGGGCAGGATCACGTGACCCCGACCATCCGAACCGAGCGGCGGACCGCTGAGCTCGGAGAACGGGATCTCGCTCTCGCGACGGAGCCGGCGAACCGAGCCACGCGTCCGGGTGCTCTCCTTGGTGCGTACCGTGCCTTCGCCTTCCTGTTTCTTCATCGGGATTCCTTCCCTTCCTGAAGTTCTCTTTCGAGCGCGGCCCCCAGCCACGCTACGTCCACTATCCAAACTACTATAATAAAAGTCTTTTGTCAAGCCCCCCTAAAGTTCTTCCTGGTCTGGCAATACAGGCCTTGTTTTACTCACCCGAGCAACAAGCGCCCGCCTAATATCCTTAATTTCTTGATTACCCAGCGTCTCAAGAAACAAAATACCAACAACAATACCGGCAATGCCAGACAAGAACCCCTGCAAAAAGATTCCCCAAAAGGTATTGATATCAAATACATCATCAAACACTTGAAGAAGATAATACGCCACAATTCCCATCAAAAGCGCTGCAGCAAGCGATTGGAATACACTTTTTCGTATAGAAACATAATATTCTCTAAATTCTTTTTTAAATAAAAGCCAAATAAGAGAAAGATTAAGAAGCGCCCCAACCGAGAACGCGAGAGGCAACATAAGGACACTGGTACCAGGAATACCCTCAACACGGAAAAGGTTTTCAAAAAAGTCTCTGAATCCTGGGACGCTTGAGAAAATAGAAAGAAATACAAACCCCAAGACAACACTCACAAGACCCGAAACAAGGTTTACATAAAGCGGCTTTTTTGTATTTCCTGCTGCGTAG
Organism: Patescibacteria group bacterium UBA3531; assembly: GCA_002376885.1. Classification (GTDB taxonomy): domain Bacteria; phylum Patescibacteriota; class Minisyncoccia; order Phycocordibacterales; family UBA3531; genus UBA3531. The sequence continues at coordinate 202,023 of DFOW01000001.1, forward strand.
TAACCACGCACAAACAAATTAATAAGCCCTTGCGCAACCACAGAGAATGAAAAGAGAGCAAGCGCTGCTGCGGTGAGTCTGGTGTCGGTCCACGTAAATTCCCCTGCCCCTAAAATGGTTCTAACGATTTGCGCACGAAGCACAACAAACAAAGACAGCACGGGCAACGACCAGAAAATAATGTGTTTCCCTGCCGCAACAATGTACTGAACAAAGTGCGACTTATCGCCATTTGAAAAGAGTCGCGAAAGCGTTGGGAATGCCGCAACCGAATAACTCATACCAATAATGGCAAGAGGGACCGACTGAAGATTATACGAGAGATTAAAGATTGCAATTGACCCCTCCTCAATACGCGAAGCAAGCGCCACAAAGACAATAATAAGAATGTGATTCACACTCAAAGTAAGGGTTCGTGGCAAAGAAAGTGTTACTACTTTTTTAATAGAAGAAAAATCTGGAACAAATGTTATGCGAGGGAAGATTCCTGAACGTACAACTGTTGGGATTTGAATAATAAAATGAAAGAGTGCACCAAGAATAACTCCGTACACCAGCCCCTTGATTCCAAATGGTTCGTATAAAAAAAGAAGCCCAAAAATGATTGCAAGGTTGTAAACAATCGGGGTAAGAGCGTAGACAAAAAAGCGTCTCATGGTTTGAACCACGCTTCCAAATAAGTTAGAGAGCCCAAGTAAAAATGGGGAGAGCAACAACAACCGAGACAACTCTATAAACGTTTCTTTATTTTCATCACTAAACCCTGGGACCACAATATCTGCAAGGGTTGGCATTAATACATACGCAACCAAAGAAACAATAATCATTAAAAGAAGGAAGAAGGTAAGGATACTTGAAAGGAAGTTGTTGAGTTCTTGCCTTCTTTCTTCCCCCAACTTTTCAGTAATAAAAGGAATAAGGACCGTTGCTGCAACAAGCGAAGCAACCAAGACATAGATGATGTCGGGTACCCTAAATGAGGCGTAATAGACATCGAGTGTTGTCCCTGCCCCAAAAGTGCTCGCAAAAAGACGGTCACGAACAAGGGCAAGAATTTGAGACCCAAAAGCAGAGATTCCCAAGAGAAACGCGGCCTCGTGAAGGCCGCCAAAATCCTTATTAAAAAGCCGTACAATACCGTTTACCATGCTGATTTTTAGTAATTATAGGTAACAGGTATAATAAAGCAATAATAACCTATGGAGAAAAAAGGAGTCACGGTAAAAATAGCAGCAGAGGTTCTGGGAGTGTCAGTAAACACCCTGCGGAAGTGGGACAAAGAAGGAGTGCTTAAAGCCCAAAGGAAAGACAATGGCTATCGCTATTACCATATTCGAGAGCTTGAGAAGTTTGCTAAAACCCACAAACTAAGACGAAAAAAGAGATTATAACAATCAAAAATCCCGGGATTAACCGGGATTTTTGATATAGATTGCCTTGTGCTTATAAGCCGGATTCTGTACTACGCAAAGCGTAGCGATAGCCATTTATCTGTCGTGTTTGTTACCAAACAGATCAAGCGGCACTCTCACACATGGTGAGCACGACCTTGCACCCAGGTAAGGATTTAGCCGTTTCACCTCTTATATTTCTATAAGAGCTTACCCCGAGGGGTATTGAGCCTATTTCTAAACTCAACGTCTCTGCTCGCACCTCTCGTATTGCTACGGACGGGCGTTACCCGCTACCCTGCTCCTTGTTTACACAAGGGAGTGTCCGGACTTTCCTCTCCTAAAAATAGGAGCGACTACCCAACACAAGGCGAGATTAGTATACGAAAGGCCGTATTATTTTGCAACCTTCTTTTTACTCTTTGAGGCTTTCTTGATTGTTTCAATTTTTGGAGTCGGAGCTGGAATATCTACTTCACAACTTCCTGCTGAACAGGCGAGCTCTTTTGCTCCTTGTGTTTGATCTTCCCCTTCGTACAGAACAAGCTTTGAGAAATCAATGTCAGGAAATGCTGCTGCTCGTTTTTCGTACTCACCCTTGGTAATAGATTCGTAAGGAGCTAGTTTGTAAACATGGTCGCTCCGTGGAAGGAATGAAAGTCCACCAACAATATCCCAGTTTTTGTACACCCACTGCCCTACCTCAAGCCACTCATCTTCTCCGATAGAAATTGTTGCAGAAGGATTATGCTCGGTATAACTTTCTTTCAACATTTTCCAATACTCAAGCATTTCAAACGCACCAACATCATCTTTAAATCGAGTAGATGTTTCTGGAGCCTTCATAGGGAATTCCAAAACAAAAGTAGTTGCTGTTTCTTTGTCGTATCCTACCTCAGGATGATACGGCACGCCAATATCTTTCAACATAGTAAAGATTGGGTTGTGTGACTCAATTCGTACTCGTCTAATATAATACTTTGAATGTCGAGGATGAAGACCACTTGCTGAGTCAAAAAGTTGTGATCCGTTTCCTGATGGCTTCACACAGGTAATTGCAGTCGAAGGATTAATACCAAATCGTTGTGCATACTTTCGGTTAGTCTCAATTGCAACCTCTTTCATCTTTCGCAAAGTATTTGGATTTTGTACTGCCGGGCAATCCCATTGTCCGGTAATAGAAACTCCAAGTAATCGTTCTGCTTCACAATTTTCCTTCCATTCTTTTTTAATATACGGGAATTTGGTAAGAGTTGATTGATAGGTTCCCAAAATAGTTGCAACTCGTACTTTTTCGAGGAGATCTTCTTCAGTGTCTTCTGACCGGGCAACCACCTCTGAAAGGTTACAGAATTGCCGTGAGCGCAAAATAATCTCGCCACAAGGATTGAGTCCAGAATTACCCATAAATGGTGCAAACACCTTCCACCTACGCACAGGAAGCTGTTTTTTAAGGGCTCCACGGTTAAAGATTCCTCGTTCTCCTGACCCTGCCTTTACGAGGTTTTGCCATTCATCAAGGAACTCTCGTACCGTTGGCTTCTCGTTGTAAACCGCACTATTGTTGGCCATGCTTCGTTGCGGATTATTAAGCCAAAACTGCCCATTTTTTGCCTCTCGCATTACAATGTCATCCAAATCAGAGACAGAAATAAGGGCACTACGCCTTACCCCACCCGCAACAACAACGGATCCAATCTTACAAATAATGTCGTGCACATCGATGGTTGAAAGTCTCCTGTTTTGACGCGCAAACATCTTCTCTCGCGTAAAGTTTAAAAGAGATCGCAATGGTTCAGGACCACTTGCTCGTCCTCCCATGGTATTAAGCCTGGCACCTTCTGGTCTAATTTTTGAATAATCAAAATCAATGTCTTGTCCGTGCTCCCATGCGGTCATTCCAGCAACAAGTGCATCACACCATCCTTCTTTACTGTCATCAATAACAAATGTTTTTAATTTTTCTCCTGTTTGTCGTTGAATTAAAGGAAGTCGTTCAACATTTTGATGTTCTACCGAATACCCAACACCAGAACCTGACATTGAAAGATACATAATATCTGCAAAATCTTTCCATTCGGTTGGTGCAACGAATGCACAGTTGTATGCGGTAATATTATTTTTTCGTGCAGCTTTTCCTGCTCCCCACAAAAGCCTCATTGAACCCATTGCACTCATTGAAAGCATGTACTCTCTAATTTCTGTATACTCTTCGTCTGTTAACTTGTCTCCAATGTTTTCTTTCATGAAGTCAACGTATCGATCGATTGCTTCAATCCATGATTCACGTCGTCCTTCTTCGTCTATCCAACGAGAATAAAACGTGTAGAACGCATACTCTGCCATTGCGCTTCTAAAATATTTTTTACTTTCAGTAACAAGATTGCGAACATTCTCTGGAACTGGTCGTCGTAATTTTCGAAGTTCTGATCGTTTATCTCGATACAAAATATATGCCTTTGCTGCTTGTGCGTACCGATGCAAAATAAGTTGCCGCTCTACCAAGTCTTGTACTTCTTCAACTGTTGGGATGTAAAAGTCGTTTGTTTTCTTGATTGAAGAGAGATCTTTCATAACAGCATCGGCAACAGCCTTTGGAGACTTTTCTCCATTCTCTCCCGATGCCTTCATAGCTTTTCCAACCGCAACTTCAATGCGTTTTGGATCAAATTCGACAATAGAACCGTCACGTTTTCTGATTTTGGTAACAAGTGCTGATGTTTTTTCCGTCTTCTTCTTCGCGACAGACGTTCGTTTTGTCTTTGGCATAGGGCTTTTAAAATTAATAGGATTTCTTATAAGGTCACCCTATTGTACTAATCAGCCCCCTTAAAAAAAAGTGGATAAGTGGCCATTTTCACAAGAAGAAAATAAAAAGTCAGGGGTGTAAATATCAATTTTGGACGACACAAAAAATAGCCCGAGATTACGGAAGGCACTCGGGACGATTTTTTTGGAAATTTTTATTTTTTGAGAAAAGAGAGACCTATTTATTACGAAGACCTATTCCATTCGCTCTTGGTTCCCTTTCTTTGACTCTCTGCCATGACAAGCTCGTCATAGATGCCATCGATAAGGTCATAGTCTTTTGCTTCTTCAAGCGATACCCATTCAAACTTGTCGGTCTCGTCTTCTTTTAAAGTAATTTCGCCAGCCTCATAGTCTGCAAGGCATGAGATAACAAGAGACGGTGCTCCATCTGCATGCACTGTGGCCAAACTCGTTACATACTCAATGTTTTTAATATCAATTCCTACTTCTTCTTTAACTTCGCGCCTCAAAACCTTTTCAAGTACGTTATACCAATAATCCGTAGTATCTTTTGGTAAATCAATATAATCAGAAACCTCTAACTTCCCGCCCGGAACTGTCCACATTCCCGGGAATCGTCTTTTTTCTTTTGAGCGGCGTGTAATTAAATACTTATCGTCTTTTACCACGATTGCTGTAATCGCCACCTCATGTAAGTAATCATTTTTATCTGCCATAGCTTTATTTTACCAAATTTCTGCTCTTTGTTTTTTATTTCGATACAACTTGTTCTTTGGTGTAACGCCAAAGACTTCATAAAAAGATTCCATATTTGAAAACGGGATATTAATACGAAACTCAGGAGGAGAGTGGGGGTCTGTAATTAATCTTTGACGAATACTTTCTTTTTGGACATGCCCTCTTTCTATGACAGCAAGCCCAATAAAAAATAATTGTTCGTCGTCAAATCCTGAAATAGTGTAATCTTTTATTTTGTTTCTTTTTTTAAAACGCTTATATGCATCATAAGCAATTACTGCCCCGCCTAAATCTGCAATATTCTCTCCCAATGTCATTTTTCCATTTACATGCAAACCATCAAACAACTTCGCATTATTAAATTGACTGACAAGTGTACTTGTCCGTTTTTCAAATTTTTTTCTATCTTCTCTTGTCCACCAGTTTTTTAAGTTTCCATACGCATCAAACTTACTTCCTGAATCATCAAAACCATGAGTTAACTCATGACCAATCACTGAGCCGATAGCTCCGTAGTTAATTGCATCTGGAGCATTAACATCAAAAAAGGGAGGTTGCAAAATTCCAGCGGGGAATGTTATGTCGTTAAGGCCCGGGTCGTAACAAGCATTAACCGTTGCAGGAGAAAAGTGCCATTTCGTTCGATCTACTTTTTTGCCTGCTTTTTGTAGATTCCGCCTGTAATGAAACTCGCTCAAAGCGATAAGATTGTGGACAAAGGAATCTGAAGAAAGCCGGAGGCCCTTATACCCCTCCCATTTTTCTGGATATCCTATTTTTCTCCTTATAGTTCCAAGCTTTTTTAGAGCTTTCTTCTTGGTCGTTTTGCTCATCCAGGCATTACTCTTGAGTCTTTCTCTGTATGCATCAATAACATCATCAACCAAAATATCCATTTTTTGTTTTGATTGTTGTGTAAAGTACTTCTTTATATATACTTTCCCCGAAGCTTCCCGTAAATTTCCTTCAACTATTCCCAGTACACGTTCCCATCGCGGTTTTATTTCTTTTTGTCCTGAAAGTTTTTTTCCATAAAAACTAAAGCTTGCATTTACAAAGTCATCAGATAAAACATTAGAAAAACTATCCAAAACACACCATAAAAGATATGTTTTTATATCAGGCAAACTTATTTGCTTGAGAAGACCATCAACCTCTTTGAAAAAGTTTGGTTGGGCAACATTTACAACTCTTATTTTTTTTAGATGAATTGTTTTAAAATAGTCCTCCCATGCAATTTGTTTATAGAGTGTTTTTATTTGGTTGTGTGTTTTTCTATTATTTTGTTTGTGATAATCATATCGTTCTTCTCTGTTCATGGACGAAGCAGCTAGTTTTGTCTCTATGCGTAAAACAGTTTGTGCTTTTTTTGTAGCAACCTTTTCCTTGTCACCGTTCAGTTTAAAAATTGCCTTAATATGTTTTTTATAATTTGCTAAAAGTTCTTTCTCTTTTTTATTTTTGGGGAAATAGTAGTCTCTCTCTGGTAGACCAAAACCACCTTGATACAACCACACCATCATGTGCGTACTTTTATTCATATCCTGATCAACAAAAGTATTCCAAAAGGTGCCGATGCCAGCCTTGTGAAAATCACCAATTAGTTTTGCAAGATCTTCTTTTGTTTTTACAGCCTGAATAGAATCAAAGAAAGGTTGGAGGTCTTTTGTTCTGTCTCTATTTCTTTTTTTTGTATTCATTCCAGTGAAGTAAAGATCTCTAACAAGTTGTGCATCTGAACCTTTTTTAAAATTTTTTTTGTCTATAAGATTCTTCAAAAGGTCATGGAGGATTTTTCTATTTTGCTTTCTTAAAATATAGAATGTACCCCAGGACGTTTCTGTTTTGGGAATAGGGTTTCTTTTTATCCATCCTCCATTTACGAAATGGAAAAAATCATCACGAGGGTCAATCGCGTGATCAAAATCTTTTTTATTCAATTTCCAGGTTTTTGTTTTTGTATTCATATAAATAAATGCGGAGGGTATGGGATTCGAACCCATGAGGGGTTGCCCCCTACTCGCTTTCCAAGCGAGCGCACTAGACCACTATGCGAACCCTCCTGGAGCCCTTAGAATATAGGAATCTATAAGGGACGTCTACCTCAATCTAGCTGTTTATTGCTGTGTATGTGTTTCTTCTATTGTTGGTGTTTCAGCATCGACAGCATCAGTAAAAAACACAATGGCCCATCTGGACGTTTCATTATTGACCCTGTCTTCACCTCTCTGCACAACATCATGCCAAGTCGGGAAAAATTCTTCTGAAGATACAGTTGAAAAATTATAAGCCGGCATAAAAAATGCTGTATTTTCTTTGTGTTCAACCTCAATGAGCGTCCTATCGTTTCTCCCTAATCGCAAACCGGGAGCGCTTTCTGCGATAGCAAGCGTCAGTGTTCCTTTGTCATAATGCCCTTTAGCCAAAAAATCACCTTTCTTTTTCGAGTCATATTTAAGAAACCTAAGAAAGAAACGACGGTGCTGTTTACCTTTAAAAAATTTATCGTGAATACCTGGATAATCTCCTTCAAGGGTCTGGAGTAGTTGAGACATGGCTTTTTTTGATGCATTAAACACCTTATCTGCATTATCAATAAATATTTTTGTCTTATGATCAGCATCCTCTAGTAAATCAGTAAAAGCTTCTTTAGTATATTCATGGTAATGAAAAAATTCTTTATCGTCTGCGCTTCCACTTTTTTGCATACGACGAAAATATCCAATCTCTCCTGCTCTCATATTTAAAGGATCTGCATATGTTTTATATTTTTCCTTGGTTTCGGAAGGTAATGTAAGAAAATCCAAAAAAGATTCCGCGGCCGAAACTAACTCACTTTTTTTCATTGCAAAAGGAACTTCGGAGTAACTTTTTGTTTTAATATCCTTTTTAATTTTCTCTAAAGAAAGCTCCATATTACTTGCCTCCTAAAAGTGCTTGTACTCGTTCGTGTGTAGGTGGATGGGTTGAAAAAATGCGCGTAAAAAATTGTTTTCTTCCCCCAGGACCAAAGGGGTTTGAAATAAAAAGATGTGCGGTGGTATTGTTGGCGCGTTTCATTGGCGCACTATAAGCACTAATTTTTTTAAGAGCATTTGCCAAACCTTCTGGGTAACGTGTTAGAAGCGCTCCGCTTGCATCAGCTAAAAACTCTCGTTTTCGTGAGATTGCCAAGTGCATAAGGCTCGCCGCAAGCGGCGCAAGAATAGCAGCAACAATTGCAATAATTACTACCGCCGCTCCCCCATTGTTTCTGTCGCGTCCACCTCCACCAAATATGGTCATTCGCAAAAAGATATCTGAAAGAATAGAAATAAAACCAACAAGTACCACAGCAACGGTCGACACAAGCATGTCACGATTACCAATGTGCGAGAGCTCGTGGGCAATAACTCCTTCAAGCTCGTTCTTTTCTAAAATCTCAAGGAGACCGGTTGTAACCGCAACCACTGCATGCTCTGGGTCTCGCCCTGTTGCAAATGCATTGGGTGCACGGTCAGGAATAATGTAAACACGCGGCATAGGAAGCCCCGCCGTAATGGCAAGGTTCTCTACGGTGGTAAACAATTCAAAGTGATCTTTTTTGTTCGCAGGGTGTGCATTGGTAAGCTTGAGTGCAATTTTGTCTGAATACCAATAACTAGTTACATTCATAGCAAGTGCAAAAATAACTGCTATGTACAAAATAATTTGTGCATCATACGCATAACTAAACAGCCACCCAATAAGAATGACAAAAATAAAGAAGGAACTCATTAAGAGCCACGTCTTTCTTTTATTCGCGTCTTGGTGCGTATAAAGATTCACTTGTTTTAGAATTTAACCTGTACGGGTTCTCGTTCTTCTGATCCCTCTTCGAGCTCAAAGAATTCTCGTTTTGTGAACTTGAAGATGTTTGCAATAACGTTTGCTGGGAATGATTCAATACCAATATTTAAGTCGCGCACATTGGTGTTGTAAAACCGTCGTGCTGCTTGAATTTTATTTTCAGTATCGGTTAATTCGTTTTGTAATTGCAAAAAGTTTTGGTTTGCTTTTAAGTCTGGATACGCTTCTGAAACCGCAAAGAGTGATTTAAGAGCGCCCGACAGCATATTCTCTGCCTGACCTTTTTCTGCAACTCCTCCTGCTTGCATGGCCTGGCTTCGTGCTTTTGTTACGTTTTCAAAAGCTTCCTTTTCGTGACTTGCATAACCTTTTACGGTTTCGACCAAGTTTGGAATAAGGTCGTACCGACGCTTAAGCTGAACTTCAATATCAGCCCATGCCTCTTTTGTTCTATTAATGAGCCGCACAAAGCGGTTGTATGAGACCACAACCCATAAAACAATGAGTACAATGATCCCAATTACAATATATCCGAGTGTCATAGTGTCTCTAATATTAGCTAATTATAGAGCTATTGTAGCAAAGGTAGGACTAGTAATCCATTCCTGGCATGCCTCCACCCATTCCTTGGATTCCTCCCATTCCAGGGTCTTGTGGTTCCTCTTTTTTAGGAACGTTAGTAATTGCGGCACCAATGGTTAAGTAATTTGCCGCAACTGACACAGCATTTTGAAACGCTGTTTTTGTTACTTTAAGCGGGTCAATGATTCCTGCTTTTTTAAGATCTTGAACCTCATTTTCGCTTGCATTAAAGCCAATCCATCGTTTTCCTGCTTCTGATTTTATACTGTCTCGTTTTTCTTCAATCTCTTTCATAACTTTATCAGGAGACATTCCGCTGTTTTCTACAATGGCAGTAAGGGGTGCAACAAGCGCCTTCATTAAAATTGCTTGGGCATGTTCTTTTACATGACCACTTTCTCCTTCGTTTTTTCTTTGCGAGAGAGAAATTTGTGCAAGTGCGATTCCTCCGCCCGGAACAATCCCCTGTTCCATTGCTGCTTTTGTTGCAGCAACTGCATCTTCTACTCTTTGTTTTAATTCTTTTTGTGCAGATTCTGTTGGCGCACCAACTTTAATAACTCCAACACCACCCGAAAGCTTTCCAATTCGTTCTTGCAATTGATCTTTTTCGTAAGAAGATTCTGACTTTTCGTGTTGCGATCGTAATTGACTAACGCGTTCTTCAACATCTTTCTTTTTTCCTTTTCCTCCAACAATAGTTGTATTGTCTTTTGTAGTAATGACTCGACGAGCTTTTCCAAGCATTTGTACTGTTGCGCTTTCAAGTTTAATTCCTACTTCTTCTGAAACGACCGTTCCACCGGTCATAATGGCAATGTCTTCAAGTGATTCTTTTTTACGATCACCAAAACCAGGTGCCTTAACTGCCAAAACATTGAGCGCTCCGCGCAATTTGTTTACCACAAGCGTTGCAAGTGCCTCGCCGTCAACATCGTCTGCAATAATGACGAGTTCTTTTTTACCAGTCCCTGCAAGTGATTCAAGTAATGGCAAAATATCTTTAATAGAAGAAATTTTTTGGTCAGTAATAAGAATGTGAGGATTATCAAATACTGCCTCCATCTTTCCGGTATCGGTAACCATGTAGGGAGAAATATAGCCGCGATCAAACTGGAGTCCTTCAACTACCTCAACATCGCTCGTAACAGTGTTTGAGTCTTCGATAGTAATCACACCGTCTTTGCCAACTTTTGCAATGATTTTTGAGATAAGCTTTCCAATTTCAGCATCTTTTGCAGAAAGTGCTGCAACTTCTTCCACTTTTTTAGGATCATTAATAGGTTCACCCTGCTCTTCCAAGGCTTTGATTATCTTCTCGGTGCCATTAGTAAGCTCGTCAGCAAGCTGAATAACGTTAAAATTCTTTTCTTTTACCGCCTTTTCTCCTTCTTCAATAATAGAGTGGGTAATGATCACTGATGTCGAGGTTCCGTCCCCCACATTGTCATTGGTTTTGTCTGCAGCCTGTTTTATAAGGTCGGCACCCAAATTTTCGTACTTATCTTCAAGCTCGATTTCTTTTGCAACGGTCACGCCGTCTACCGTAACTTGAGGGGCTCCATACCCTTTCTCAATCACCACGCTCCGCCCACGAGGACCAAGCGTCATTTTTACAGCACGCGCAAGCTTGTCGATTCCACCACGGAGCGCTTTTCGTGCCCCACTATCAAATGTAATTTGTTTTGACATCGTTTTTATTTCAAGTACTTACTCAATAACTGCTAAGATGTTTGACTCATTCAAAATAAAATATTCCTTGCCGTCAATCTTTACTTCATCAGGACCATATTTTGAAAAAAGTACGGTTTGCCCTTTTTTTACTGACACAGGAATAAGGTTTCCATTGTCATCATATTTTCCAGGACCGATACTCACCACCTTACCTTTTTCTGGTCGTTCTTTGTTTACAGTTTCAGGAATAATGATTCCTCCTTTTGTTTTTTTTGCATTGTCTGCGGGATCAATGGGTGCCACCACCACCCTGTCCCCAAGAGGTTTTATGTTTGTACTACTCATGGCAATAATTAGTTAAATTTCGTAGTCAGTATAATCATCCAGAAGGCGCCGGTCAAGAACTTGACAGAGCGGGGTTCTCCCGCTAGAATGAGCCGAAATGGAACTGATTACAATTTTACCTTGGATTCAAATAGCTGTGTCTATCGCTTTGGTAGTACTCATCCTCCTTCAAAAAAATGAAGGTGGGCTTGGTGGTGCTTTTGGCGGCGGAGACAGCGGAGGAGCTCACTACACCAAACGAGGGGCAGAGAAAATCCTCTTCAATACGACTATTATATTAGCAGTACTCTTTGGCGTTCTTGCCATCGTATCTCTTTTACTAAACGCTTAAAAAGGAAATACTTCCCTACAATTAATTCTCCGTGGAAACAGATTCTTCTCATACAACGAGTGCAACTTCTTTTGGTGACGGTATTAAAACCCATCACAAAGAAATCCCAACACTATTAAGAAAGTTTTCTTTTAAAGAACGATTAGCGTTTTGGGGACTTTTTTGGATCTTTATTATTGGGGCCTTGGGGCTCGCTCGTGAGTTACACAGCAATTACTCAATCCAAATTCCACGAGAAGGCGGGAGCTTTACCGAGGGAGTGGTTGGACGACCCGCCTTTATTAATCCGGTTCTTGCCCTCTCAGATACCGATAAAGACCTTTCTTTGCTTGTATATTCGGGTCTACTGCGAGCGACACCAGAGGGTGATTTTATACCTGATTTGGCTGAGAGCTTTGAAGCAGATGAGTCAGGATCCTCATATAGCGTAGTCTTAAAAGAAGGGCTAACCTGGCACGACGGAACCCCTTTAACGGCCAACGACATTGTATTTACCATCAATAAAATAAAAGATCCTTTAATTAAGAGCCCTCTCAGGCCGACATGGGAAGGAGTATCGGTATTTGCTCTTGATGATCGGACCCTTGAGTTCTCGCTCGAACAACCTTATTCATTATTTATAGAGAACCTTACTACTGGGATTATTCCTGAACACATTTGGGGTGTTGCTACCACAGAAGATTTTATAAACAATGCAAACAATACAGACCCTATCGGGAGCGGCCCTTATTACGTAGAGAAAATTAAAAGGAATAATCAAGGGATCGCTGAATATTATGTATTACAAGCATTTGAAGACTTTGCACTCGCAGGTCCGTTTGTAGAAGAAATCGTCATCAGGTTCTACTCAGACGAAGAAGAGTTGCGCAAAGCATTCGATGGAAACGATATTGACCTTATTGGCGGAGCAACCGCTTTTTGGATGAAAGAGAAAGAGAGAGATGGCGAAAATGTATTATCCTTTCCTCTTGCACGAATCTTTGCTGTCTTTTTAAACCAAAGCCAAGCACAAGTCTTTACACAACCAGAAATCCGAGAAGTTCTGAATTTAGCAACCGATAAAGATAGGATTGTGCGAGAACTCTTGGCCGGATACGGAACTCCATTAAACGGCCCGCTTCCTCCAGGGGCACTTGGTTTTACCCCGTCAGAATCACTCTTTAGTAAAAACCGAGCACTTGAGATTTTAGAAGAAAATGGATGGACCGAAGGACCAGACGGCTTTTACGAAAAAGAAGTTGATGACCAACTTGAACGATTGGTGTTTTCTCTCTCGACGGCAAATGTTCCAGAGTTAAAACGAGTGGCAGAACTCTTGCAAGAAGACTGGGGAGAAATTGGTATTCGTGCTGATATTAAAATTTTTGAAATTGGAGACCTAAACCAAGAAGTTATCCGCCCTCGTAACTATAGTGCCCTTTTGTTTGGCGAGGTTACGGGACGAGACCCAGACCCATTTGCTTTTTGGCACTCATCACAACGACTCGACCCTGGTCTTAATATTGCTTTGTATACAAATGTAACCACCGACAAGCTCCTTGAAGATGCACGAACTATTTTAGATACCGAAGAGCGTGCGCAAAAATATGAAGCCTTCCAAGAAGAAGTTATTGCTGAAACCCCCTCAATCTTCTTGTACAGCCCAGAATATTTGTATGTTGCACCAGAAAAAATTAATAACATTACACCGTTCCCACTTACGATTTCATCTGAACGATTTATTAATGTAAACGAATGGTTTGTTGAAACCGATACCGTATGGAACTTTTTAAACCAAAACAATAATGATTAACAAACGAACACACAAAAAAACTACTCGAAAACGAGCCACGTCTAAAACAAGTAGGACACCTGGGCGAACTCCTAGTACGCGAAGAAAACAAACCGCACGCACCAGAAGCACTACAGGACCAACCCGGGCTCGAAAACCAAAAGCCGAAATAGAAGAAAAGAAAGGGCCAACAACCCCACCAATCGGAAAAGATATTATTCGAATCATTCCTCTTGGAGGAGTTGAGGAAGTTGGTAAAAATATGACCGCCTTTGAACTTGGCGATGATATTATTGTTGTTGATGCTGGCATCCACTTCCCTGGAGAAGAAGTTCCAGGGGTTGATTATGTTATTCCTGACACGACCTATCTTGAAGAACGAAAAGATAAAATCAGAGGGCTCTTTATTACTCACGCCCACTTGGACCATATCGGTGCGATTCCCTATATTCAAGAACGCCTAGGAAACCCTCCTATTTATGGACGAAAGCTCTCGGCGGCGTTTATTCAAAAACGCCAAAGCGAATTCCCTCATCTACCAAAACTCGATATGCGTATTGTTGAGAAGGAAGAGAGTGTTCGCGTAGGAGCACTTAATGTCCGATTTTTTGCGGTAACACACACCATCCCAGAGGCAATGGGGCTTATTATCGAAACTCCGTTTGGAAACATTATCCATTCAGGAGACCTTAAGGTTGACCATAAAGATGGCGTACCGCTTCAATTTGAAGTTGATGAATTTACAAAAGTAGGAAATGAAAACAATCTATGTCTTCTTACCGACTCAACCAATGTTGACCGACCGGGATTTGGATTCCCTGAACGAGAGGTGCACGAGAACTTGCGTAAAATTATTGAAGAAACAAACGGACGTCTTATTATTGGAACCTTTGCGTCACTTCTTGAACGTATTATTTACATCATTAATACTGCAGAGGAACTTGGTAAAAAAGTTGTTGTTGATGGACGTTCAATGAAAGTAAACGTTGAAATTGCACGAGAGCTTGGACTCTTAAAAAAGAACTCAAATGCAATTATCCCTATCACTGAAATGGAAAAGCATCCGCCAGAAAAAATTATTATTTTGGCTACTGGTGCACAAGGAGATGCTTATGCCGTCTTGATGCGCGTTGCAAACAAGGCACATAAATATATTAAGGTAAACAAAAAAGATACGATCATTCTTTCTTCGTCAGTTATTCCGGGGAATGAACGTGGTGTTCAAAAACTAAAAGACAATCTTTCGCGACAAGGAGCAAAGATTCTTCACTATGCCATTGCCGACGTTCACTCATCTGGGCACGCATACAAAGATGAGGCAGCCTGGATTATTAAAATGCTTAAGCCAAAATTCTTTATTCCAATTCACGGATACCATTACATGCTTCGGGTTCATGGTGGTGTTGCGCAAACCCAAGGACTAGAAGAAAAAAATGTGGTTATTCCTGATAACGGAATGATTATTGAGATTGATGGGAAGAAAGGAACCATGGCACCACACAAAAAGAAGGCACCCGCTGGAATCGTTATGGTGGATGCTCTTGGGCAAGGCCATGTTAAAGAGGTTGTGGTGCGTGACCGAAAGGCACTCGCAACTGACGGAATGTTTGTGATTGTTGCTGTTATTGATATTAAGACCGGAAAAGTACGCAAATCTCCTGACATTATTTCTCGAGGATTTATTTACCTTAAAGAATCTCAGGACCTTTTGAACCAAACAAGACTCTTGGTTAAAAAAACAACCGAGGACTCTGTTGGACAAATGCACCCTATTAACTTTGATTACGTAAAGAACAACTTGCGTGAGACCATTGGTAAGTTCCTTTATCAACAAACCAAAAAACGTCCAATGATCCTCCCCGTCATCCTTGAGGTATAATCAGTGAATGAGACGGGGAACTACTTTAGGGGTACTCCTCCTTTTTATTAACTTTATTTATACGCTCCACTATACGGTTGGAGCCTATATAAACTCTTCATTTTTAGAGCAATTTATTAGTGTTGAGTTTATTGGTCTTGTTTTTGCAGTCGCCGCCCTTCTTGCAATCGTAACGCTCGCCCGGATTGAGCGTTTTTTGGTTCGCTACGGGAACTTCCATCTGGCTCTTTTTGTGCTCGCTCTTGATATCGCTGCACTTATTGGACTCACGGTTTCAGGAATTTATAGCGAAAGTATTCCCGCCCTTGTTCCTCTTTTCTTCTTTGTTGCTTACTATGCAACTGCTGTTTTTATTCTTCGTTTCAGTCTTGATGTTTATTACGAAGAAGAAACCACCGGGCAAGGAGTCGGGAAAACAAGAGGAAAAATCCTTACCGCATCAAACTTTGCATGGCTTATTTCTCCTCTTATTTTTGGTCAGCTTTTAGGACAAGAAGAGTTTTGGAAGATTTACACCGTTGCAACACTGCTTGCCATTGTTCTTTTAGTGCTTATCATTTTTCATTTTAGAAATATAAAAGATGCGTCTTTTAAACGAGTCTATTTAAAGGGAACCTTAAAAGAAGTGTGGCGAAAGAAAGATATCTTTAGAGTATTTACCGCAAACTTTTTACTTCACTTTTTCTTCTCTTGGATGGTTATTTATTTACCCATCCATCTTCACAGCACTATTGGATTCTCGTGGGAAGCAATTGGTTTTATGCTTGCCCTCACCCTCCTTCCCTATGTAATCGTTGATATCCCTTTTGGATATATCGCTGATAACTTTATTGGAGAGAAAGAACTTCTCCAGCTTGGTTTTCTTATTATATTTACATTCACGTTCCCTATCGCACTTGTAAGCGAGGCGTCTTTTTGGCTTTGGACACTCATATTATTTGGAGCCCGGTTTGGTGCCGCCACACTTGAGGTAATGACAGATGTTTACTTCTTTAAAAAAATTACCGAAAGAGATGCAAATTTGATTGGCTTTTACCGTAACTCATCACCTTTATCGTATATTTTGGACCGCTCCTTGGAAGTATCCTGTTAGCGACAGGCGTCTTTACCGAAGGGCTCCTCTTCTTGGTTCTATCTGCCTTTATGTTTATTGGTCTTTTTGTGGTGTACCCACTCAAAGATACCAATTAAAAATTAAAAAAGTTTTGACTGTTCTCCTTTTTCTATAGGAGAACCTTTTTTTGCAGCTGGTTTTTCCACTCCATATGCTTTTTCTCTATAAGCACAGTGCTCACACCCTTCTTTTGCAAGTGGAATGCGATCATCCATGAGACATTTTTTAATGGTGGTGAGAGTTTTCTCTACCCATTCATCTGTTCCCGTGTGTGCAATAACCTCAATGTTAAACTCTAATTTTTTATCGAAGACATCAAGATCTTTTTTCCCATTACAATAAACAAAGTAGCCTGTGTCTGAAACGTTAAAATCATTCCCGCGCAAGAGCCATTGATATACCTCAAGCTGACGCTTGTATTGTGGCCCCCATCCTTCATCAAGATTAATAGCGCTCCGTTTTGAAGTTGCTTTGTAATCAACAACAATAAGTTCGTCGTTTGGAGTAACCCAGACATCATCAACAGCACCGAATACAAGAAAGTTTGTTGGCATGTGATGAACTTGTACCCCCACAAAGTTTTCTCTCCATTTATCCATGTCGGGATGTTCAAAAGGAATAGCGTCAATATTATTCTCCTCCATTATGGGATGTGCTGTTTTTTTTGCACGATGAACATCAAACTCCTTTTTTAGGAGTTCGTCTACAGCAATATTAAGAGTAAAACCAGGAAGTGATGGCCGTTTAACCCCTAGGCGCTGATCCATATAAAAACACCGCGGACACTCAATAAAGAGGTCTATTTTTGAACGACTAATTTTATGGGGTTCTTTTTTATCGGGAGAGAATAAAAATCTATTTTTCCAGGTATTTGTTCTTGGCATGGAGATATCATACCACAGCCGCTTGTGCCTCCCTCATAGCACAAAATTGGCATTCTTTTTCATCACATCTTACATCCCAAAAAGAAAGCTCTCGAATTTCTGTGGCAACTTTTTTGATGATATCAATAAGCTCTTTTTCTTCATTATCCTCTATTTCAAAAGATTCTCGCTTATATACCCCTCTTTCATTAGGCTCGAGAAAATCAATTACTCCCTCTTTCATAGAAAACTTACCTTCTTCATACAAAGAAAGGAGGAGTTTATAAAAGACAAGCTGACGTTTATAATCTCCCGTGCTATCTTTTGTGGCGCCCTGTATATAGTTCCGCGTTCGTGGTTTACCTGTTTTGTAATCGATTACAGAAACTGCATTGTTTCCAACAAATACCATACGATCAATCATTCCACGCAATCGAATGTCTCCATCTAGCAAGACTCCTTTAATAGGAAACTCTTCTAAACTGTCAGTAGTCCATTCTTTGTGATATGTGTCGTAATACCCTCCAAGTGCTTCGCGTCCCCTCTTCAAAAACTCTTCATATAATTTTTCTTTCAAAGGAACTTTTTTGAGCGACTCTTCAAAGAATTTTAAAAGTTCTTTTTTAGACGTCTTCTTTTTTTTCATTGAAGCAAAGTAATTTTTCATTGCCTCGTGCATAGCTGTTCCATAAATCTGAGGCGGAGTCTCAAGTTCTGGAATACGCAAAAGATTTACATAAAAATATCTCCAAGGGCATTTGAGATAATTATTGAGTGCCGTTACCGATAGCCCCCTCTCATTAAAGAGCTCATTAAGATATTCCTTTTCCTTCAAAGAAGCTTTTTCTTTTTTTCGAGGAATAGAAAACCTTCTTTCTGTTGTCCTAGATTGAACCTCCTCTTCTTTTTGTTCAATAAATTTTTTATCTATCTCTTCAATAAATTGCGAGGGGAGAAGTTGCCTCCTGTTTTTGTTCTTTTTTGGATGAGTAATTACAATATGATCTTTGGCTCGAGTAAGGGCAACATAAAATAACCTTCTTTCGTCATCGATATCAGATTCTTCTTTGCCTAAATAAGAAACAGGGAAGAATTCTCTTGTTTTTTTATTTCCCCAGTGGCCGTCGGTTACACCAACAATAAAAACATAGTTATACTCAAGACCTTTTGCTCGGTGTGCGGTCATTAACTGAACCGAGTTTTGATACAACACCTTATCACGGGCCCCAATCGTAATGCGATACTTTGAAATAATTTCTATATATTTAAGAAAATCAAAAAGTGAATACGATTTATGTTTGCGTGCCTCCTCTCCTGCCTCTCTATAGAGGCGTTCTAGGTTCTCTAATTTCTCTTTGGCTTCGGGATGTTGCAATACATGTGTCATAAATCCCGATCCATGCACTACATCTTCAAAAAAGGCAGCGAAGCTTTCATTTTGAGAACTCTTTTTCCATAAAGAGAGTTTTGTGTAAAGCTCTGTAAACGAGTCGGGGCGCTCAACTCCTGCCCCCTTCAATACATTTTTACTCTTCATTACCGTAAAAATACCCTTATGTTCTTTTTTGGCATACGTAACCACCTTATAAATGTCGAGATTATCTATATTCCAAAGATCATAGTGGAGGAGTTCTACAAGATATGAATCTTCTCCAAAATAGGCGATTGCATAAAAAAGAGTAATCAATTTTTTTATCTCTGGATCATCAAGAATATTTTTGTCCGAAAGGACAGTAAAGGGAATCTTTTTCTTTTCAAGTAAATCTACATAAGGAAAAGCATCTTTATTGTCTCTGTACAAAAGCGCAATCTCTCCTGGAGAGACTCCTTTTTGTATAAGAGACTCGATTTTGCTTACCACAAATACCACCTCATCCTCTTCTTCAGGGGTGGCATATACGTGAATAGGCTTCCCCTCTTTTTTACCTCCCGAAAGCAATCGTTTTCTTAAGTGTTTATCTTCGGTTTTGCTGTTTTTTATGACACTCCCTGCTGCATCTAAAATTGTTTGTGTTGATCGATAATTTTGCGTAAGGGTAATGAGTTTTCCTTTTGGATAGAGCTTCCTGAAGTAATTAAAGTTTTCAAGCGATGCTCCCTGGAATCTAAAAATCGCTTGTTTTTCATCTCCCACAATAAAAAGATTTGGGTACGGCGCATGGAATGATGAGAGTAATTCTAAAATAGTGTTTTGTCCAAAGTTTGCATCTTGATGCTCGTCGGCAAGAATGTATTGATATTCTTCTTGAAGCTCAAGTAAAAAACTATTATTTTCTTTAAGCGTCTTAATAACTTCTATGATCATGTCGTCATAATCGTAGAGATGTTCTTTTTTTAAGTGGTCTTCATATTTTTCATACACTTTTAAAAACTCTTCTGTTCGTTCAATTCCACGGAGCGTGCGCTCGTGTACACCTTTTAATTTCCCCTTTTGTTTTCCGCTTGTATGAAAATTAGTCTTTGTATTTAAGAGCGTTTTCTTTTCGTTTTGTGTATGTTTTTTGAATGTCTTTGGGTCAATGGCATCTTTTTTAAGATCTCCAATCTTTTTTAACATTGGATAAAGGTAGAAATGAGGATTGGCTTGCGCACGAAGTACATTAAATTTTGTATTCGTGATAATTTCTTCAAGAATTTTAATTTGATCAACAGTACTTATGTGAGATCCTCCTGCAATATCACGAAACTCATCCGGATATTTTTGAATAATATCGTTACAAAAACCATGGAACGTGGTGATGGTCACTCTATATGCAGCGCTCCCAATAATGTCCACTAAATTTTTGCGCATTGAATACACCCCTGATTCAGTAAACGTAAGTGCCAAAATACTCTCGGGCGCGGTGTCTGTATTTTTTAGAATGTTTGCAATACGGAGTGTAAGAATCTTGGTTTTACCGGTACCAGGACCAGCAATAACCATAACGGGCCCCTCGATCGTATCGACGGCCTCTTTTTGAGCACTATTTAATTGCTTATAGAGACGGGAAAATACTGCGGTATCCATGCTAGAAGGATACCATACGCGCGTATTCTACTCTTGGTTTCTTAATTCGTTCTCTTTTACCTTCTCTTTTACTTCTTCGAGCTTTCGTTCAACCTCCTTAATCTGCCCCTTTGATTTTTGAAGTTTTGCCTTTTGCCTAACAAGAGTGTCTACCGTTTCATTTACAATGAGTTTTTCTTCAACGTTTTGAAGCCTAGAGAACCCAAACAAAGAAAAGATGACAAGTGCTGAAAATCCAATACCAAACAAGTTCACTAAAAAGATAGTGAGCGCATTAAGTGACAGCATAAAGTCATTGTGCACCACTCCAATGCCGACAGCAGAAAGTGGTGGAATAAGTGCCACAGACACGGCAACCCCCGGGAGAAGAGATGAGAGATCTTGCTTAACCCACGAGAATGCCGCCCCTAACCCTGCTGCAAGTGCCACCAAAAAGAAGATTGAAACAGGTGGAGGGCTAAGCAACAAATCTTGCGTAATTACTTCTCCTCTAAAAAAGACACTTGTTATAAGTGTCACCAAAAAAACATAGATTGCCGATTGACCAATAGTCTTGAACGATCGTTTTATCGAATCACCATTTGATGTCGTGATACCCATCGAAAGCGCGAGGATTGGATACAAAAGTGGTGCCACAAGCATTCCTCCAATAACAATCACCACGTTATCAAATAAAAGTCCGAGTGTTGTAATAAAGGCAGAAATAGAGAGGAAGAAATAAAAATCTCCGTCTGCACGAGACTCTTCAATCAGTTTCTCAAGTGAGCGTTTTTGATCAAAAAAACTTGCCCACAAAACTGATCTCTTAACAGGTGTCGTACTTTCTTCTGTCATGATTATTAGTATACCCGCCACATTTTTGCTTTGCAAAACTCATGCGGGTAAACCTTACCTTGAAAGTTCTAAAAGTGCATCTCGTGCCTCAGGTAATTCTGTTATATCTTCTTTTCTAGAAAAATGCCCCTTATCGTGAAGAACAAGCGTTTGTGCTCCCCACTCTCGATACCTCTCTTCCATCTCGAGCGGAATGTAGTAATCATTGTCAGAAAAGATTCCAAATACTTGTGGCGCAAATCGTTTAATCTTCTCTAGATTAAGTGCTGGCCATTTATCTCGCCCTAAATGCCCACCTACACACACCACACCCCCAATAGAATCATTTGTGTTCAATGATTCAAGATATTTTAAGATAACAAAACAACCCATGGAATGCCCCACAAAATAGGTATTTTCGTCAGGGTTTTTTACTGTTTCAGAAAGAATTGAAACCCAAACAGGAACATCTGGATGTTTAGGATCAGGCATTTGGGGCACCTCCACCACAAAACCTTCTTTTTCAAGCTCGCGTGCCATCCATGGAAGCCAACAATCATCTGGTCCGCTTGCCCACCCATGAAGAATTATGGCTCTTTTTTGTGATTCCATAAGGTAATCTTACCATAAAGTGGCCTAAAATAAGGGTTTTTAAGATAAAAGACCCTCTACACTTGACAAATATATTTATTTATGTTAATTTTTCCTCAGATACATCAAGGCGGATTTTCCTACCTTGAGCACTCTGGAGAATTGAAAGATGCGACTCGTCGTACATCTCAGCAACGAAAACGGAACCATCCAGCCCGAGCAGTGCTACGGCCAGACTCATCTCCTCAAGACACCCGACAGCAAGGTGACCGGCTGGGGAGACGTCAGTCGAGCACTCGAGATCCCGGTGAGCGAGGAGTTCGGCAAGGTCCTGGAGCAGATCGAAGGGGACGACACCCTCTTCGAGGACCTCTGCGGAGTTCTCGTCCAGACGTTCCGGAAGGGAGTCGAGGCCGGCCGTCAGGCCGAGAAGGGCGAGTTCATCCCCTTCCCTTCCACGGACTAGCGCTCCAAGACCCAGGCATGTCTTAAGAAAGGCCCAAAGCCACTTCATCCGAAGTGGCTTTCTTCATTTTTTTATCTTCCCAAGAAATCACGTTTGGGAGCGTCCGCAGGTGTTTT
>DFOW01000010.1 GCA_002376885.1 Patescibacteria group bacterium UBA3531
GACAAATCCGCGCGCTTCGGCGCGTCGGGTCCATCTCAATTCGTTGCGAAGCAACGCGCGGTAAAAAAAGTTCTAAATTGTGACGATATTTTAGCCTTTGCTCGAAACTATTTCGAGGGAAAGACCTCTTAACCGCCTCGCTCCGCTCGGCGGAACGGAGAAGCCCCATCATTTTTTATTTTTGCCTGCCTGTTTGAAAAACAGTAAAGGAGGTGCTTTTCTAGTATACAATAAGTTGCCTCAGGCTTTACAGAATACAACCGAACTATAAACCAAACCCGTCAAACCCCTCTGCTTTTAAACGCTTATCCTCAATTTCGGCAAATCGTTCAGCAAAAACAGTTCCTTTTAGAGCTAAGTAAATACTAATAGGTTCCCGAGTCCTCCCCTTGCTTATGACAAAGTCTTCATGGAATTTTTCTGCCAGGGCTTTTTGCTCATCTTCTGGAGCAGATTCTAGTAATTTCTTTAAATCCTTTGCGTCGATGTCTTCTGTCATAAGTGCCTCACTATATGCTCGCTTGATATACCCATATGCTTTTTCTGGTGAAAACTCACTTGGTTCTTGATCTTTTTCTATAGATTCTTCCTCATTTGAGGAAGGCATTTGTTCAAAATTTGGCATAATTTTAGGTTATTTTGATAATCTAGTCTTTGTTTGTAAACATTTGTTTATCTAAGCGTCAATTCTAAGATCAGATTCATATTTTAGCCCGTTAGTTAGTTCCAGTGTTCCATCCTCATGAATCTTGAAACCTATCTCTTCGCCATATTCCCTTATTAGGGCTTCCGCAAGACTTTTTTTAATCTGTTTCTCACGTTTGTTTGCGGCTTCGTCCATTTCTCTAAATGCATCATATAGTGGCATAGAAGCTTCGATTATTTCAGTCCCGCTACTAAACGTATCATTGTGTATCTGGTCGAGTAATTCTCCTATTTTTCTAACATTACCAACTTGCTCAAATCCTTGTCGTAGGTCATACCAGGTTTTCGCTATTTGGGGACTTTTTTCTAGGTCAGAAGTTTGTTTTTCGTCAGTTTCAACAGATTCTTCCTTGGAGGAATCTCCATGACCCTCTCCACTCTCGCCAAACTTCTCTATACTCATATGTGATCTATTGTTCCACAGCGCTGTTGAATGTCAAGCCAGAAAACGATAGACTTATACAAGATCGCCAACAGAAGGCGGCATTATCAGAACTAAACACAACTTATGAGTAAATTTGAACAGTTTCCAGAACCGGAAGGTAGAAGAGATACAAACATGGAAGAGAAAAGTGTTGAGGAGCTTGAATCCCTTGCTGGGCCGTATCCTTCGGGTCCTGAGTATGCAGAAAAAGAGGAAAAAATGTCTATCGAAGATGTTAAATCACATCCTAATTTTGATGAGATCTTGCAAGAAAAAGCGCTGGAGTATCTTAAAAACAAGGATTCAGATTGGTTTTATTCGCGGTTTTCTGGTGAGGTGTCTTCGGAGGGTTATTTATTAGACAATGATGGAAATGAGACAAATTGGCTACCAAGCCAAAACCTTGGAGGACCTGCTTACGTAGAGGTCATAAAAAAAGTTCGAGACGCACTTGGAAAGAAAGATCATGCAGAAGAAGGTAATACTGAGTAGATTAATAAAAACATAAGTCATGGCTGAAGAAATACCACGTAATAATTTTGAACAAGAAATTTCTGAGATATCAAAGGCTATTGAAGCTCGTCGTGACAATCTTGAAAAAGAAATCGGAATAGTAGAAGAAAAAGAAATAGCTCGTGAGGTCATCAAAGAAAAAATAGAAGAAACCATTCCGTCGTCTAAGTCGTCAATGTTGCGCACCCCTCAGTCAACACCATCAACCGACTCCAGTGAAAGCTACCTGGATACACTAGACGAAACAAATACGCAAAAAGTAGTTTCCTTGGTAGAACAAATGCGTGAAAAAGGTATCAAGAAAGCCGTGGCGGAGGCCCAAGAAAACGATCCATACATTTTAGACGCATTCCATGACGTTCTTGTCGATAAACTTTATGATGAATTGAAAGAACGCGGATATATTTAACGCACTATGCAATTCTTCAAAAAAATATTTTCACGTTCCCTCAACCTAAAGCTATTAGAGATTTCTATCCCGCAGAAAGAAAGGAGCGAAGGGCAGGATATTGCATCCGAAATAAATCTCTCTGAACAGCTCTTTTCGACGCTTGCCTCCCTGGGCGAACCATTTGTGTTTGAAGTTGCTGTACATAATGTAGGGAGTACCATACATTTTTACTCTGCAATTCCTCGGGGAAAAGTAGAGTATGTTACCCAGCAAATTCAAGGCCTCTTCCCAGATGCACACATTGAAGAAGTGAACGACTACACTGTTTTTGCTCCGACAAGTAATACATCTGCAGGGTATGTATCGCCAAAAGAAAGTAGTATCCTTCCCATTCGCACGTATGAAGAAAGTAAGGTAGACACATTCGCACCAATCCTTTCGACACTTTCAAAATTGAATGAAACCGGAGACGGTGCTGCGCTACAAATCTTTGCAAGGCCCGTATCAAGTGATTTTAAGAAAAAAGTGCAATCAACAATTGAACGAGTGCGGAAAGGTGAAAAACTTAATGCTATCCTTAAAGAAAATATACTCACGGAAGTTGGGAAATTTTTGGGTAGCGACACCCCCAAAAAAGAAGAGCTGGGGAAGCAAATCGTTGTTGATGAACAAGCTGTGCAAACATTGGAAAAGAAAATTTCAAAACCGCTTTTTAATATTATCGTGCGTGCAGTAGTTGCGTCAGAAGACCACGATCGTGCAGAAGATCTTTTAATGGGAATCGGGGGTTCCTTTTCACAATTTTCAGCTCCGACACGAAATGAATTGCGCTTTATCAAGCCAAAAAATCAGAAAAATCTTATCTATGAATTTATCTTTAGAAGATTTAGTGATAAGCAGGCATTTGTAGCCAATACCGAAGAGCTGGCGAGTTTTTTTCATCTTCCTACCTTCTCAACAGTTGTTCCTCGAATCAAGTGGCAGAAAACCAAAGAGTCTGCTGCACCAGAAGAATTGCCACAAGAAGGAATTATTCTTGGGGATAGTAACTTTCGAGGAGAACGGAGGCCGGTACGGCTTATGGAAGAGGACCGCAGGCGTCATGTTTACATGGTTGGACAAACCGGCACCGGTAAATCCACCCTTATCAAATACATGGCAGAGCAAGATATTAAGGGTGGAAAGGGGGTATGTATTATTGATCCAAACGGCGATCTCATTGACGATATGTTGTCAGTAGTGCCCACGGAACGAATCAATGACGTAATTGTATTTGACCCGAGCGATTTAGACCGCCCCCTAGGACTGAACATGCTTGAGTATGATTTTGCTAGACCTGAACAAAAAACATTCATTGTGAATGAAATGCAGTCAATTTTTAATCGTCTATTTTCAGAAGAAACCATGGGACCCATGTTTGAGCAGTATATGAGGAATGCCCTGCTTCTTCTTATGGAAGATGCGCAAAATGAACCAGCAACTTTGATTGAAGTACCGCGAGTGTTTACCGATACCGAATACAGGAAAAGAAAATTGGCGCGAATTAAGAACCCTCTTGTTATCGACTTTTGGGAAAAAGAAGCGGCAAAAGCAGGTGGCGATGCATCGCTTGCAAATATTACCCCATACATTACCTCAAAGTTCGGAAACTTCATCTCAAACGATTATATGAGACCCATCATTGGTCAGACCACGTCAGCTATTAACTTTAGAAAAATAATGGACGAAGGAAAAATACTTCTTGTTAAATTACCAAAAGGACGCATCGGTGATATCAATGCAAACTTGCTTGGCATGATCATTACCGGCAGGCTTTTGATGGCTGCTCTTGGTCGTGGAGATATTTCGCAGGAAGACCGTCGAGATTTCTATTTTTATATCGATGAGTTTCAAAACTTTACCACCGATTCGATCTCAACGATTTTGTCCGAAGCAAGAAAGTACCGCTTAAATCTCACTGTTGCACACCAGTTCATTGCTCAATTACGAGAAGAAATTAAAGATGCTGTGTTTGGGAATGTGGGAACACTCGTTAGTTTTCGCATAGGGACTGAAGACGCCGAAGCACTCGAAAGGCATTTTGCTCCAGAATTTGATATGGGCAACCTTATTTCTCTTGAAAACCTGAACGCAGTAATCCGACCGCTTATCAACGGCCATCCGGCACGAGCATTTAATATGAAAATTAGATTTCCTGACAAGGGAAGCCCCGAAGTGAGAGAGAAGCTTGTAGAACTTTCAAAATTAACCTACGGGAAACAGCTTTCTGAAGTTGAAAAATCAATATTACAACGCTTAAGAGTATAGCCAACTAAACCATTTGCATTACCTTCCACCATCAAGCATAATTGATTATACGTTGCAGATTATCAGACTAAATATGTGCACATGTCAATAGAAAAACCGCCCAGTGATCTGGACAAAGGTCAAGAGAGCGAAGAAACAAAAGAGGAGAAAATTGAAAGACTGCAAGAAAAAGCAGACGAATGGATTTCAAAGCACATATCAAACGCTGTTGAGGAGGCGATAAAAATCAGAAACAATAACTAAAGTTAGGGAGAACAGCCCCACCGAAAGGTGGGGCTGTTTGTGCGCGCACGGGGTCTGTGCAACAGACTTGGGTGGGGCAAGCACATACCCAAATGTGCCTCGGGCTATTTCCGCTAGGAGCGTCCAGGGCTAAAGGACGAGCGCCGACCCGAACGAAGTCACAGAACGCCGTAGCGGAAGCGATACCACTCAATCAGAGATGAAAACGAGGAGAGGGGTTGGTGCCGACGGTTGGGCGAGCCCTGCCGAGCCGAGGAGGCGCTGGGGAGAGGATTCCTTCCTCTCCCCAAACTGTGTGTCGCCCGAGCAAGCGCCTCGCAAGGCGCATTTGCGAGGAATAGCGACACTCCCAGGCACCTAGGCGCTCGTAGCCCTAGCGGAAATAGCCCGAGGCGGATGCCGAGGGTGCCTCCCTTTAGCCTCTGGACAACCACTAGCGAAGAAATACTGCACGAGGCACCGAATGGGAGCGAATGACACCAACTTCCTGTCTTAACAGGAAGCCGACCGAGTTCCGTTTCCGCCCATTCAATTTTTAAAAAAATCCCCCCGCCAAAAAGAAAAGGATGGACGAGCGGAAACGGGGCGAGGGCGGAGCGCCGAGCTTGTCGAGGCGCTGGCGGCATGAGCAGAGTCACCAGCGCGTAGGAGCGTACGATTTAGTTCAAAGCCACCACGCGCGCGGCGCGTGCGAAGTCAGTCGCTTCGCGACTGGAAGAAAGTTCGAGCAAAGGATATGATTTCATCGCAACTTTTTGAGCCTTATTTCTCAACGTCTTTTTTATCCACCAAACGGGACGTTGGAACCCCTTGACATATTTATACTAATATGATAGACTTCTTCCAG
This sequence comes from Patescibacteria group bacterium UBA3531, assembly GCA_002376885.1. GTDB lineage: Bacteria > Patescibacteriota > Minisyncoccia > Phycocordibacterales > UBA3531 > UBA3531. The sequence continues at coordinate 5,431 of DFOW01000010.1, forward strand.
ACGTGGTCAGACTTGGTGAGCCTAAAGGAACCAGGCAGACGGGCATTAGAACCAAGTTATCATAGTAGTCTGCATAGTGACGCCGAGTGTTTGCTTGAAAGCGACGCGTCATGACATGGGAAGGACCCGAGTTTCAAGCACGCCGAGCAACCGCGTGAGAGGAGTTGCTTGACTGCAGGTGAATAGTGCTTGCTGACTACAGGGAACAGTCCTGTTGACTGGTGGCCAAGACGACCACCCTCACAGGTCAAGGACCTTGAGTATGCCCACCCGTAAGGGTGAAGCAACAGGAGACCCGAGCAACAGCTATGACGGTCTCCTTTTTTTATACACAATGTTAAATAATTCCAATCCCACAAGGTAGTCAAATTTATACTAGTTCCCTAGCCCCAACGAGTAGTTTTATCGCAACTTAAAAACTCCTTTTGACGGTTTATAAACTTTGTCTGGATATTTTTCTACTAATTTCCAAACACATCCATTGACCGTTTTAGGATGAAAACTTGGATTCTTTTTCTCTACCTCTTTTAAAAGCTCTGACCAACGGATACCGTCAGGATTCTTTTTTAGTATTGCAAATATAGTTTCGTAAACTTGTCCGGTGATTGTTTTAGATTTCATGAAGGCTATCGTTTACCCCACTCCTTTTCTTGGCGCACTAAATGCTTTGTGTCTCTCTCGGGGTTACCAAGAATTATTTTAACGGCCTTCTCGAGTCTGATTCCTTGTGACCCCTTTACCATGACCACATCTCCTTCTTTTAGAATCTTTGAAAGACTCTCTCCTGCCTTTCTAGAATCAAAAAACTCTCGTATGTCTTTTTTACGCATTCCAGCTTCGTTTGCACCGCGTGCAATAGACTGTGCTCGTGGTCCTACCGTATATAAAATATCAATACCTGCTTCTTTTACTTTTTTACCCAAGGCGCGGTGCTCTGGAACGGTAAACGTACCCAACTCAAGCATGTCTCCTAATACCACGATCTTTCGTGTGCCAACTGTATTTACTAAAACATTGAGTGCAAGCTCTGCTGCGGGCGGCGATGAATTATAGGTATCATCGATCACAATGCTTTTGTTTACTCCCCCAAGAACCCTTAGCCTTCCCGGGGGTGGTTTAAATGATTCAAGTGCCTGACTTATTTGAACCAGGTTTAGATCTTGAGAAACGCCAACCGCAATACCAGCAAGTGCAGAATATACGTACCCAACCCCCAAAACTCCCTTTAATTTTATAGGGACATTGTTGCCTTTATAGTCAACTTTAAATGCAATCCCTTCTTTCCCGGCTTCTATGTGTTCGTGAATGTTTTCTGCTCTCACATCATTACCCTCTTTTAATCCAAAGGTAATAACATGATGAGTGTCCTTCATCTCTTCTGCTTTTTCTACCAAGACAGGGTCGTCACCATTTATAATGATTGTTCCATTCTTTTTTGTTTGTTTTGCTAGAATCCACTTCTCCTTATGAACCGCCTCAGGAGAAGAAAAGAACTCTACATGCACTGGGACATCGGGAAATTTGGTAAAGACAGAGATGTCTGGTTTTACTAACTGCGTTGCCTTCTTCATGTCTCCTGGTCTGTCAATCCCCATTTCAAGAACAAGCCATTTAGGATAATGATTTTTGAGGAATATAAGAAGAAGCCCTTTTACTATAGTTTTTGCCCAAAGAATGGGGTTCCCCCACCCAGATTCTTCCATAAGCACAGTAAGGGGAAGACCCAGTTCGCTGTTATAACTTTTTTTACTTTTATAAGCAAAAAAATGTTCTTCCATAACAGCATGGATAGCATCTTTTGTAGTAGTTTTGCCAACACTCCCAGTAACACCAATTGTTTTTGGTTTGTACTTTAAAAGAACGAGGCGTGCCTCGTATCGCAAAACAGAAACCACAATTGATTTAAAAATATTTTTCATCCCAAAAGAAATTTTAAATAATAAAATTTTTTGGTTGGGTGCAATGTATTATCTTCTTTTTTGTATTGCTTCATACGTGTAATTTCTAACGGGACAGGTTATCGATCTGGTGGAATGTCGTAATAGTTAATAAGGAATGTTGCTGTATTAATAAATATATCAGTCAGTGTCTCGGATGCATACCGGCCTTCTTTTGGATTCACAATATAGGTAAAGACTAAAAATTCTGGATCATATGATGGGAAGTACCCAAAAAATGAGTGGAGGAACCTGTCTTCATAATATCCTCCTTCTGGATTTGGGATTTGAGCTGTCCCTGTTTTGGCCGCAAGCGAATAGTTTGGTAAAGCTACGGTTCCATCACGAAGCGCCTCGTCTACCACCGTGGTAAGCATAGCGCTAATTCGGGCACTGGTATCCTCTTTTAATGCCTTTCCTTGCTCTTCTGTCTTTACTACTCGTTTTGGATACCCCTTATAATCAAGCTCGGCTACTACATAAGGACGTACAAGGATACCCCCATTTGCAAGGGTAGCAAGGGCGCGTGTCATGTTTATAGGAGTCACCGCGACACCCTGCCCAAAGCTTGCCGTTGCATACTCAATATCACGAGAGCTCTCAAGATTCCCCACAATTCCATTCACCTCATCTGGCAAATCAATATCTGTTTTTGAATTTAATCCATACGCATACATATACTCCCGAAACACATCTCGCCCAAGTTCTTGCATAGCATACACGGCACCCGTGTTTAGTGACTGATTTAAAATTTCTTGAACAGGAACAATGCCTCTTCCCTTTCCGTCAAAGTTTTCAATCCTTTCTCCATCAAGTTCAACATATCCTTCATCATCAAATGTGTCTTCTTCGTTTAAGACCCCTGCATCGAGCGCAGCAGCGACAGTAAGTGGTTTTACGATAGAACCAAACTCATACACATCTTCTACAAACGGATTAGAGAAGACAGATACATCATTTGCCTCTCCATATGCTCCTGGGTCAAACGTTGGGAGTGCTGCCATAGCAACAATCTTCCCCGTATGCGGATCCATAACAATCAATCCCCCTTCGTCATAACGGACTTCGTTTTGAAGTGTTTCAAGTTCGTCTTCTACAAAAGCCTGTGCGGTTGGCTCAATAGTTAAAACAAGATCAGCCTCTCGTTTTGAACTTGAATTAAAAAGTCCTCCAATATTAGAAAAGATCTCTGCAAAAAAGTTATTGTAAGCGCCCTCGGTGTTTCTTTCGAGCAAATCATTATAATAGCGCTCTATTCCATAACGTCCACTAAAATCATCCTCTTTAAAACCAACATAACCAAGCACATGCGCTGCAAGCGAACCACCTGGATACACCCGCCACCGCTCTTTATATAACCCCACACCCGAGAGCTCTTCGTCCACTATATCGTCAGCAACTTCTTCGGTAATTTGATTAGTAATCTCTTCATACGGATCATCAAGCTTTCGTGCTTTTCGTTTAAATTCTTCTTCTTCAATCTCCAAGTGATTACTCAAAACAGAATAAGTAGTATCTGGATCATCGATCGCTCCTGGATTGATGGCCAAAATATAACCACTTTTGAGGGTTGCTGCTGACACTAACCCCCCATCCTTTTCTTGAAATGAAATGCTTCCACGATCAAAGAGGGTTCCTGATTGAACTAAATACTGCTTTTCTGCCAGATCACGATATTTGTTCCCATGAGTAACCTGAACCGAAAAAAGCCGTATAGACAGAAATACAGCAATAATAAATATCCCAAAAAGTATAAATCTGAGTCGTCCCGTGTAGTGTGCGCTCATTAGTTATCAATACGAGCGGTTCGTGATTGTCGTGTTATATAGGTTGTATCACCTACCCCGTCTTGGTACCCCTGCTCGTATGCAAATAGAATATCAAGCTCCTTGGTGATTTCAATGTAATTTGATTCAAGTGAGGAAAGGGTTCCCCTCATCTCTTTTACTCTGTTTTCAGTATTATCAGTACTGGCAACAAGGTATGCCGTATAAAAAGCAAAGTATAAATAAAGGCCTACAAAAAGGAGGAAAATAGCTCCTAAACTGTAGGTTACGGGAATACGAGTTATAGTTTTTGTTAAGGTTCTTCTGTTCATAATTTTTGAATGACTCTTAGTTTCGCGCTTCGCGCGCGAGGGTTATTGTGTATTTCGTCCTCAGTGGGCACAATTGGTTTTTTATTTATAAGGACCCCCTCTCCTCCATGTTTTTTATTTCGAAAAAATTGCTTTACGATTCTATCTTCCAAGCTGTGGAAGGAAATGACAGCTAGTCGTCCATCTTTTTTAAGTGCGTCCCATCCTTTTGGTAAAAATTCTTTGAGCGCTTCAAGTTCATCATTTACTGCAATACGGAGTGCTTGGAATGTTTTAGTAGCAGGATGAATTCTTTTGTGCCGATACCAAACAGGGACAGATTGTTTTATAAGTTCAGCAAGTTCGTGTGTTGTTTTGATTGGCTTTTCTTTTCTTGCCTCTGTAATTGCATGTGCAATTCGTTTTGCAAACTTCTCTTCTCCATACCCTTGTAAAATAGTGACAAGCGTTTCTTCGTCCCATTCATTTATAATTTCGTATGCTGTAAGGTGATACGCTCCTTCTTTATCTGTCATGCTCATATCAAGCGGTGCATCGTGCTTAAACGAGAATCCCCTCTCTGCGGTATCTAACTGAAGTGAGCTTACTCCGAGATCCAAAAGGACTTTATCTACTGTTTGGGTTCCCTCTTTCTCGAGCACACTATCGATATTCCGGAAATTGTTTTTATAGATATGCACCTGACACCCAGAGAGCTTCTCTTGTGCTTTGCTTAAGGCTTCAGTGTCTTGATCGATCCCGATTAAGACTCCGTCGCTTCCTGTCGCCTTACACAAGACTTGTGCGTGCCCTCCTAATCCAAGTGTTCCGTCAATAATCACCTCTCCTTTTTTGGGGAGTAGAAATTCTATAGTTTCTTGTAAAAGAACTGGGGTGTGATTAGCCATTTTAGAAAACCCCCAAATCACCTAACTTTTCTGCAACATCATCTGCTTTCTTTGAAATTCCTCCCTTGTAGGCGTTCCATGTCTTTTCATCCCACACTTCTGCCCTGCCGTGGACTCCAACCATTACTACTTTTGTTTTGAGTCCAGCAAAATCTTTTAAGAAGTCTGGAATGACAATCCGTCCCAAACTGTCTATGTCAGTTGGAACAGCTCCCGAGAACATAAAGCGATTTAAGTTACGTGTATCGCTTTTACCAATAGGTAGTGTTTCTAGTTTCTCGGAAAGTTTACTCCACTCTTTAAGCGGATAAATAAATAAACACTTGTCGAATCCGCGAGTAAGAATTATTTTTTTACCTAACTCTTTTCGGAATCGTGCAGGAACTGCAACGCGCTTTTTCTTATCAAGAGTGTGTTTATACTCGCCGATTAACATGGTTTATCTACATACCACTTTATACCACTACCATATAATTATATTCCACTTTATACCACCAATGGTAATCACTTATCCACACCAGAAGAACAAGAAGGTTCTACAGCGCAAGCATAAAAAAGCCCCTATTTAGGGGCTTTTTTATGCTTCTTTATATTTAGCTATTCACTTTTTGGCTTGAGTGTTGGGAAGATAATCACCTCTCGAATATTCTTTGTATTAGTTAAAAGCATAACAAAACGCTCCATTCCAATGGCCCAACCAGTAGCCGGCGGCATCCCATGTTCAAGCGCCTCAACAAATGAATCATTTTTTGTTTGTGCTTCCTCGTCTCCTTTCTTACGTTTTTCTTCTTGTTCAAGAAACCGTGCATGTTGTTCTTGTGGATCATTTATTTCCAAATATCCATTTACAAGTTCCAACCCCCCAGCGACCAATTGAAAACGATCAATCAATTCTGGATTGTCTTCCTTTCGTTTTGCAAGTGGAGAAAACGGTGCCGGATAGTCAATAATAAAAGTTGGGTTAAGCAACTTAGGACGACACGCTTTTTTATAAATATCATCTAAAATATTTTCAATACCATCGTGTGGTGCAACCGAAATTCCAAACTGTTGTGCCTTGAGTGCAAGCTCTTCTCGATTGTTCATAACATCCTCACCAATGAGTGCATATTTTTTAATGAGAGCACGAAAAGTAATGACCTCAAACGACTCTCCAAAATCAATCGTATTTCCATCATGTTCAAACTTCTTTTTTTTGAGTGTTTTTTGAACAACACTCTTCATGAGTTTTTCAATCCTTTTTCTTTCCACCTCGGGAGTACTGTAAGCGGTATACACTTCAAGTGAAGTAAATTCTGGATTGTGTGTTACATCAATCCCCTCATTTCTAAAACTTCTTCCCAATTCATATACTTTTGGGTACCCAGCAACAAGGAGCTCTTTTAAATGAAGTTCTGGTGCAACACGCAAATAAAGCTCCATATTAAGAGCATTCAACTTTGTTTTAAAGGGCTTTGCCGTTGCTCCACCAGGAACCGTTTGGAGCATGGGAGTCTCAACCTCTACAAATTCTTCTTTATCTAAAAAGGCCCTGGTCTCTTGGAAGATTTTTGTTTTAATAAGAAAACGATTTTTTACTTCGTCGTTCATAACGATATCAAGATATCGTTTTCTAAATCGCTCTTCTACATCTTGAAGGCCGTGCCATTTATCAGGAAGCGGCAATAAACTTTTTGAAAGCATCCTCCATTCTTTTGCTAAAATACTTTTCTCTTTCTTTTTGGTAACAAATAAAGAGCCTGTGATTTCTATAAAATCACCCATGTCAACGGTATCTTTAAATAGATTAAACGCCTCTTCTCCTATTTCATTCTTTTTTAAAAACCCTTGAAGACGTCCTGTGCCATCATCAAGATCAAGAAAAATACTCCCGCCATGCTCGCGGAGCCCAATAACACGTCCTACAAGACTCACTGCCTTTTTTCGTTTTGAGAGTTTTGAGAAGTCTTTTACTGCTTCAAAGAGCGTAAAATCTTGTCGCGCATCACGCGGATAGGGATTGATACCCTTCTCTTCTAAAATCTTTAATTTTTTTATCCTCTCGTCTCTAAGTTCGCTAAGCGATGCCATCTTATTCGATTTTTAAAATAGAATAGGTGGTGGTGCCTTTTCGTGTAGTGATCTCAGCAGTATCCCCTGTTCCTTTTCCCATAAGTGCTTCTCCTAAAGGAGATTCATTAGAGATTTTACCTGCTTCAAAATCTGCCTCTTCTGAACCCACGATCTGCCACTCCTCCTTTTCTTTAGTCTCGTTATTTTTAATAGTAACACGAGACCCAACTTCTGCTATAGTGTGTTGCTTTTCGGAGACAATTGTTGCGATTTTTAAAATATTTTCGATCTCAGAGATTCGCGCCTCAAGTTTTGCTTGCGCATCTCGAGCCTCGTGATATTCAGCATTTTCTGAAAGATCACCAAGAGATTTTGCATATTCTAGCTGTTCTGCAATCTCTTTTCGCTTTGAGCCGGTAAGCTCTTCGAGTTCTTTTTTGAGCTCCTTATGCTTTTCTTTACTAAGATACTTTTTTTCAGTGTTTTCCATAATGGATGCTATTGTAGCCACGGACCCTAAAAAAGTCAATAAATGGCTCTCTAGGGCGATTTTTTGAGCTTTTCCCTGATCTCGTCGAGAGCCTCTTTGTCAGTCTTGCCTTCTCCTTTTATACACCGTTCTCCTTTTGTAAGAAGCCAAAATGTATACGATTTTCCATTTAATCGGTAGTCATTATGGACCGCAACGGTCCATCCATCTTTGCGCAAATCATCAGGACTACTCGGATTGTAATTCTGTTCCATAACTAAGATATTCTGGCTTATTTTCAACCATCCAATCAAGAAGTTGCCGTACCACAAACACGCCTCCAATATAGTTTTCTCGTGGACCGCGCTCCATTACCACAGCAAAAGCATATCGTGGTTCTTCATAAGGGAAGAATCCTGTAATCCATGAGTTTACAAACTGTTTTCCAAAGTCAATTTCTGCCGTACCAGTTTTTGCAGCAACAGAAACTCCGGCAATATTCAGTCCTTTTGCTGTTCCATATGTGACGGCACTTCTCATTCCCTCTTTCACTTTCTTAAAATTATTCTGACCAATCGCAATGGTGGTGTGAGCACCTGGATTACCCCCTTGGGCAAGTGATGGCGTTAACAGTTTCCCCTCATTTGCAATGGCGGCAATTGCACGAACCATTTGAATGGGTGTTACCTGGGAACTATATTGTCCTATTGATGTATTGTACGTATCTCCGATGCGCCACACCTCATCAAATACTTCTTGCTTCCATGCTGGGTCTGGAATGACACCATCTTTTTCTCCATCAAACCCTATTCCTGTTGGTGACCCAAAACCAAACTCGCTACTATATTTTTTAATGCGATCGATACCAAGACCTTCCTGTTCTTCAAACCCCCCTCCTACTTCAAAAAAATAAACGTTCGATGAATATGCCAAAGCATCTTCTAAATCAACGGCTCCATGGTCCTTCCAATCACGAAAGACCGTAAAGGTTCCCGGCACATAAGGATTGGGGAGAGAAAGCGATCCTGTTGTATAAAAGATTTTATTAGGGTCAACAATTTCTTCTTCAAGGGCCCCGAGCGCAACGAATGGTTTAAAAATAGATCCGGGAGTGTAGAGCCCTTGAACTGCACGATTTAAAAATGGTTTTCCTTCATCGGTTTGATAGCGTACAATCGTGTCTCGATCATCTGCATCAGCAAGCACCTGTGGATCGTATTCAGGATAATTAGTAAGCGCTAAAAGTTCACCAGTTTGTACATCCATAATAACGCCACTCCCACCAATAAAGCCTCTATCGAATGAAAGGTCTCGAATGTAACGATACAATTGCTCCTGAATATCTGCATCAATAGAGAGATTAAGATTACTTCCATCGCGAGCATAAGCAAGTACACTCTCCCCTGTTACTTCCCCCAAAACATCTACCTCAACAATTTTAAGGCCATTCTCTCCGCGTAAATTTTGATTAAAAATCTTCTCAGTTCCATCACGACCCACAAGCTCTTTTGGATGCCTACCCTCTTCAAATACTTCTGTTTCGTTAGGAAAACTTACGTATCCCAAAAGATGCCCAAATCCAGGGCGCTCGGTATAGGTTCTCTCGGGAGCGTTCCATGCAAGCTCTTCTCCATTTCTATCGTAAATAACACCACGTTCAGCAAAGAGGGTACTGTGATCCAAGCTATTGTTTGATGCCAAGAGTGCAAAGCGGTCCCCTTCATTTACCTGAAGCATAAATACTTTTGAAAGAAAGACAATCCCCACAAGAACAAACACTGCGCTCAAGAGTGCCACCACACGCGTTGTTATGGGACGCTCAATGACACCCTCAAATTGCTGCGTATCAAATTGCGGAAGGTTTCCTGAATCAAGAAATACTTCATCAGGATTGATCTCTTCGTACTGATACTTCCTAAACATGTATTAATAGAACGTTAAATGTTTTTTTGATTCTTCGATAATAAGGAGCAAGAGAACCGAAACAAAAAGGAACAAAAATGACGACGTATAGAATTCAAATAAGCCTGGATCAATAACAGGAACAGGCGCTCCATACAATAAATCATAAATAAGTCCTAAAACTACTGCCTCGTAATAATTTTTAAAGAAAAAAAGAGCAGCAACAATAAATAAAAGTATCACCCACCACGGCGCTAAAGCAACGAGCCCAAGGAGGAAGAAAAACGAGGCGATACGTAATCCAATCATATTAACGCAATAAAACTTCTACAAATTTAACCTCTTGGATATTAACAGGGATTTTAAAGAGAATTTTTTGGAATGCGTCGGCTGGCTTTTTTTCTATACTCCCCACAACCCCCAATACAAATGCTTCAATACCAGAGGTACTAATAATATCTCCTTCTTCAATTATAACTTCTCGCGGCAAAGTAATTTCATAATTCCCTCCCCCTAAACCAACAGCTTCGGCACTTATGTTTTCAGACCCGATAACGATTGGCGTCACTTCTCCTCCTGATGAAAAGAGTCGTGCTCGGGACGTCGTTTCAAAAACCTCGGTAATTTCTCCGACGACATTACTTCCTTGGGCAACCACAAAAGATCCTTTGGTTACCCCATCTTGCTTGCCCGCATCAATAAGGAGCACATCAAACGGTATCCTCCCTGGGCGAATCAAAATAGAAGCAAGAACTCTTTCCCCTCTAAACTCTGAACGTCCAAGCAAGGTCTTTAGACGTTCGTTTTCATCCGATAAAAGTACGTTTAAGGCCTCTAGGTTTTCAAGCTCTTCTATGCGATTTTTGAGTTCTTGGTTTTCATCAAGAAGCTCTTTTTTACTTACAAAATACGAGATGGGAGAATTGTTCCGCAGTGCACCGTCTTGAGCGCGCCACAGAGGACTTACTGCTCCAATCAAAAATGATTTAGGGCCTTCAAAGAGTCCTTGGACCGATGGATATAAAAGGAAAAATAAAAGAAGCCCCGCTAACACATATACCCATTTTGAACGTATAGGGCTACGCGATTGGCGGTAATTCATTTTCGTTATCAATTAAAATATCTTGATAAACAGAAATGTCTTCGAGTATCACTCCCATTCCACGCACCACTGCTGTCATTGCCTCCTCTTCTAAATGAATCGGAATCTTAAGCTCATCTTCTAGGAGTTTTTGCATACCATGTACAAGTGACCCACCACCAACCAAAACAATACCCCGGTGCATAATATCGCTAATGATTTCTGGTGGTGTGGTTTCGATAACTTCTTTAACAGAATCAACAAGGGTTGCGATGGAAGATCCAATTGCCTCTCTAATGTCGGTATCGGTAATAATAACTTCTCGTGGGAGCCCTGTTACCAAATCCCGTCCCCGTACGGTTGCCTCCATAGGTTCGTCGGGCGTATGAACTGAACCAATTAACATTTTTAGGTCTTCCGCAGTCTTTTCTCCCAAAAGAATTTTAAACTCTTCTTTAATGTACGAAACAATGTCGTTATTGAGTGTGTCTCCTGCGATACGCAAACTCTTTGCGCGCACAATCCCAGAAAGTGAGATAACTGCGATTTCTGTGGTTCCCCCTCCCACATCAATAATCATATTCCCTACTGCGTCATGAATAGGAAGCCTGATTCCAATTGCTGCACTCATTGGCTCTTCAATAATGTAGACTTCGCGAGCCCCTGCGTTACGAGTTGCATCAATAACTGCACGGCGTTCAACATTGGTGATCCCATACGGAACACCCACAACAACACGTGGACGCAAGAATTTATTTTTACTTCCCCGCTCTGCCTTACGAATAAAATAAGCAAGCATTTCTTCTGTTACCTCAAAGTTTGAAACAACACCATCTACAAGTGGTCTGACAGCCGTAATATGTGCTGGGGTTCGCCCGAGCATTTTTTTTGCTGTATTTCCTACCGCAACAACGCGCCCTGTCTTTTCGTTCACAGCAACAACTGAGGGCTCGTTGATGACGATTCCCCTACCTTTTACGTATACAAGCGTATTTGCTGTTCCAAGATCAATACCAATCTCGTCACGAAATTGCGAAATAAATTGTGGTAATTTCCATTGTTTCCAGTCCATCGTTTTCTATCCTAAAAGATCCTCTCTCGCGACCAGTTGCGAATCCTCTTCATCTCGTCTCTTAAGCTCCACCTTCCCTTCTTCAAGGGTTTTGGCACTCATCACAATTCGTTTTGGAACACCTAACAGATCCGCATCTTTAAACTTCTCGCCCGCTCCTGTGTCTCTGTCATCAAACAGTACTGTGTGGCCTTTTTGTTTGAGTTCCTCGTAAAACTCTTGTGCTTGCTTCATGGCCTCACCGTCCCCACCACTAATAGCAATAAGATGGTATTCAAATGGTGCCACTTCATCTGGCCAAATAATTCCGTTTTCATCGTTGCATACCTCTACAATTGCACCCATAAGGCGCCCCAAACCAATTCCATAGCACCCCATAAGAACGGGTTGTTCTTTACCGGCTTCGTCTTTATACGTTAATTCAAACGGGTCTGAATATTTTGTTTTGAGAGGAAAGATATTCCCCACCTCAATTGCCTTTCGTGTCTCGAGACTTTTACCATCACATTCTGGGCAATCTTTTTGTTCGGCAATCACCTCTTCATTAATGGCAGTTTTGCAGCCCTTACAGATATGAATGATATCCTCTCCTGCCTCAGTTACCGTTTGAAATTCATGAGAATAGTCCGAAAATGAGCCCCCGTCTGCGAAGGTATAGTGAGTTTCATTACCAATACCACAACGCTTGAAAATGCGCGTATACGCACCCCGTACCTCCTCATAGAAACTGTTTAGATCTTCTTCATTCCGATGGAATGAATAAAGATCCTTCATGATAAATTCTCGCCCACGTAAGATTCCTGATTTTGCACGGAGTTCTGCCCGGAACTTGTCTTGAATTTGGTAGGCTGAAAACGGAAGATCCTTGTATGACGATACAAATTGTTTTGCAAGTGGAACAATTACTTCTTCATGTGTTGCACCAAGCGCATACTCTTTTCCACTTCCATCGGTTAATTTATATAAATCATCCATAGATTCCCAACGTCCCGTCTTTTCCCAATTTTCTTTTGGATGAAGTGCCGGGAGAAGAAGCTCTTGCCCACCAATAGCATTCATTTCTTCACGAATGATTTTCTCTATATTTTTGAGAACCAGAAATCCAAGTGGCAAGTAGGTATACACTCCGGCATGGAGCTTATCTACAAAAGAAGCCCTTATGAGAAGACTCGCATTTTTTGCAACTTCATCTTTTGGGGCCTCTTTTCGTGTCTTGGTAAATAACTGGCTTTGCAACATAGAGACATAGTAGCCCAAACAGAGACACCGGTCAAAGAAAGATCAAAAACAAAACTTGACTCATGATTATATGTATGACATTATTTATTTAAATGTACACCTGACATTGGCTTGTCTGATGTCTCGACAGAAGGAGTGAGAATGAGCGAGCGAAAACGCTGCTACTTGCGTGGCTGTGGTCAGTTCGAGGAAGACCACGAGCCCAACGGTCTTCAGGTTCCCTATCGTCATCGATTCGGTGATCCTGACGTGCAAAGGGAGGGGCCGTCTGAGCTCAGGTTGTTCTTGGCGAGCAACCTGGTGCTCTTGTTCGTTTCCATGGTCGTAGAGGAGGATCCCCTGCTTCCGCTGGTGACTGCGAACTGGGTGTCGATCGCCCAGAACTTCTTCCTCCTTTGGGGAGTGATCGGAATCACCACCGTCTTCTGCCTCTGGGTCGTAAGGGCCTTCAAGAGGGATCGCGCGAAGATCGAGATCTCCCCCCAGGAACCCTCGAGCACGGAGGAAGCTCCCGCGACCCGATGACGGTCTCTGTCGAAACAAAAACCCGCCAGTTGCGAAAGCAGCCGGCGGGTTTCTTCTTTTGTTCTAGTCTAGCAATTTATTTTCCTCGTCCTTTTGGTTTTGGTGGAGTGCTTGTTGAAGTGGTCGTAGCAAAGTCTGTTGGGTCTTCATCATCTTGATAGAAGATCATGAGCTCTTCAGTCCCTGTTGGGTCTTCAAGAATTCCATTAAATGGAGTCCCTACTAAAGGAAACATTATCATACAGCCTAGAATTGTCTACAGAGATTGGACTAACTCCCAATTACCCCAATCTTAAGCAAGTCCCCATATGAAACGAGCACCATCAAAAGAAGGAGTATCCCAAAACCAACATAGTTCAAAGTGTTAGCTACTTGTGGTTTTATGGGTGACCCTTTTACTGCCTCAATTATTAAAAATAGTAATCTTCCTCCATCAAGAGCTGGGAACGGAACTAAATTAATAATTCCCAAGCTTATAGAAATGAGTGCGGTAAACCCTAGCAAATAGGTAAATCCAAGCGTTTGGGCTTGCCCTACCAATGAGTAGATACCAATAGGACCAGAGATGGTCTCAAACCCAGCTTGCCCCACCAATGCATCTTTTATAATCCCAAAGAATCCAAAAACGGTAAGCCAAATAAATTGCCCTGTTTTTTTTAATCCCTCCCAAAGTGCAATATGTGGCGGGAGCGACACAAGTCCAATTGATTCCAAAGAAATTCCAATTGCTTGTCTGCCTTCTAAAATACCTTGAGCAGGAGTGATGGTTACTACCTCTTCTTTCCCATCCCGTAAGATCCTAAAAGCAATCTCCCCAACACCCGAATTTGAAACAAATTCACTCACTTGGCTTGGATCTTGAACATCGATTCGTCTTCCTCCTTGTGAGAGCGCAAGAACCGCATCACCAATCCTTAAGTCTGCAACTTCGGCTGGGCTTTCGTTAAAAACATTAGTAATTAATACTTGGGGATTCTCTACAATTCCTATGGTGTCTTCTGTTAACGGCGTTGGGAAGCCAATCATAAAACCGATTGAGAAAAGGAGCCATGCCAGAATAAAGTTAAAGGCAACCCCCGCAACAATTACTGCGGCTTGCGCCCACTTACTTTTAGAAGCAAATTTTCGTCCGCCACCTTGGTATTCTGGATTTGGATCATCTTCTCCATAAATTTTTACAAAACCACCAAACGGAATAAGGTTAATAGTGTACTCTGTCTCACCATACTTTTTACCCCACAACTTTGGTGGAAACCCAAAACCAAATTCATCTACACGCATTCCTGATTTTTTTGCTACCCAAAAATGCCCAAACTCATGAGAGAGCACCAAAATAGAAAGGATGATTATAAATACCAGTAACTCAAACATTTAAATAGAAGAAATATCTTTTTCTTTTTTCTGGGACATGTCCTCAAACGTTTCGTTCAGTTTTTTTACCATGTCTTCCATTTGGTCTTTGTAACGAAATTTATCGTCTTCGGCAAACTCTTTATCTTTTTCTTTTTTTTGGATATCGTTCCACACTTCGTCACGTTCTTTTCGTAATGAGATCTTTGCCTCCTCTAATCGTTCTTTAACAAGCTTTACGACATGCTTTCTGTTTTCTTCCGTCATTTCAGGAAACACTACCCGAACCCCCAAGTCATCGGGAACGGTTGAAACGCCAAGGTTTGCCTTGTCGATTGCCTGCTGTACGGGACCAATTTGTGTTTTGTCCCACGGAGCAATACGAAGTGTCCGTGCGTCTTCTACGGAAACCGATGCCACACTCTGAAGCGGAGCTTTTGCTCCATACGAATCAACCATCACTCGCTCAACCAATGCTGTATTTGCTCGTCCTGTACGAAGAGAGCCAAGTTCTGTTTTTAACCATTCGGTAATTTCATCTCCTCGTTTTTGTAATTTAGAAAAATCGTAACTCATACGAATGTAATAGTACCACAGGCTACGACACCAAGACCAGATTCTCAAGGAGCAATTTGAGGTTTGACCCCCTATTTTTTAGATACCTTCTTGCTGACTGGATCTGCTTTAGAGTTTGTTTATTACTTATAACATCCTCTCGCAATATAGTTTCGAGTCCTGTCAAAAGCGTTTCTAGACGAGGAATATCTTTTGCATCAACAATATCCCGAACCATCTGCAAACGGCCACTCACAGAGCTTTTTAAATAAGACTTTGCCAAATCGATATCATCTTCCTCTTTTGCAGTACTTGAGACTACAATCATTCGAGAACGTAGCGTTGGCAAAACTGCCCCCTCTTCCACACACAAAAAAAAGTGAGTATCACGCGCAGGGTCTTCAAATACTTTTAAGAGTGCGTTTTGTGCTTCAACAGTAATAGTTTTTGGATTTAGTATAAAAAATTGTTTTGTCTCTATACTCGAGAGGGTTTGACTTGTTCGAAGTGCTCGTGCTTCATCGATTCCAAATGTTTCGTATTTTAAAAGCTGAACCTCAGACTCTTTTGACGGCACCATCTTTTTTAGAAAGGAAGATAAGTCTTGGAGAACTTCATCGTCTAAATCCCCCATAAGATAAGCATGATGGATATCCCCCTTCTTCTCCCATATGTCTTTCAAGACTTTCATGGCTTCAGTATACCAAATCAAAAAGCC
Organism: Patescibacteria group bacterium UBA3531; assembly: GCA_002376885.1. Taxonomy (GTDB): domain Bacteria; phylum Patescibacteriota; class Minisyncoccia; order Phycocordibacterales; family UBA3531; genus UBA3531. The sequence continues at coordinate 21,316 of DFOW01000010.1, forward strand.
CCGCTTGAGGCTCTTTGATGGTTAGTAATTTTATTGGTTTTCTTTCAAGTAGTTGATCATATTGTCCACGTCACTAACCTCAAATGGGTCGGTTGGACAGTCATCTTGGAACCCTGGCTCAATGAATGACTTTTTAATGTCTCCATCGTCAACAAACATACTGTATCGCCATGATCGTTTTCCAAATCCAAGATTATCTTTTTTAACAAGCATTCCAATTGCTTCAGTAAATTCTCCAGAACCGTCAGGAATCATTTTTACATTCTTAACTCCCTGATCTTTTGCCCATGCATTCATAACAAAACTGTCATTAACACTCATACAATATACTTCGTCTACTCCAAGGGCTTTTAGTTCATCATACTTCTCCTCATACCCTGGAAGATGGGTTGATGAACATGTAGGAGTAAAGGCTCCGGGGAGCGAGAATACTACTACTTTTTTCCCTTTAAAAATGTCATCGGTTGAAACCTCTTTCCAATCACCGTCTACACGAGTCTTAAAGGTCACCTCTGGAACCTTGTCGGTTTTGAGTTTATCCATATTTATCTTGCCTGTCGGCAGACAGGTAGTGAGTTAGCTTCTAATACGCCACCATTCTAGCACAAAAATAAAGGCCAAACAAGAATATAAGGTATACTTTTTGTATGAAAAAAGGCTTTTCAGTTATCGAGCTTTTGATTGCTGTTTCTATTATTGGAATTTTGGGTTCTGTAGTGATTATTTCTGCTGGAACATTTAGAACAGAAGCTCGAGACACGGCCCGTATTAAAGACCTCCGAACCCTTGAAGAGCTTTTAAACATTTATGCTCTAGAAAACCCGGGAGAAGGATGGCCTGATAATATTGTAACTGGCTCAAATGAACTCTTCTTGGAATGGAATAATAATGCATACGGCGGAGGACTCCTTTGGTCTACACTTGGTGTTTCCCAAACAGAACTCCCACGAGATCCTCAAAACGATTTAGGTCATTTATACTGGTACAGAAAATGTTCACAGGGCAATTGTTGTAACCCTGCAACAGACCCGACATGTAATCCAACAGCAGGAGACGGAGTTCTTATAGCTGTCTTAGAAAATAGTGAAAATCTTCCTGACTGTTCTACTGCGGTTCAGGCTGACTTTTGTAGTGAGTTTTTCCCAACTGGATGCATTCAAGCTGGTCAGACATTTATTGGAACTCAGCCATTCAATGATATTGCAATCGCATGTATCGCAGAGTAATGCTACCGCTTTGCAACAATAGATTTTTTGTAGGTATCAAGGTGCTCTAGTGCAATACCTGTTCCCCGCGCAACACTATACAGTGGGTCTTCTGCCAAATGTGCTTTTACTCCTGTTCGCCTGTACACAAGTTCTGGAAGGTTCCGAAGCATTGACGATCCTCCTGTCATTAAAATTCCATGATCAATAATATCTGCTGCAAGTTCTGGAGGAGTTTCTTGCAATACTTCTTTAATGGCGCGAATCATTTGTTTTAGTTCCCCATCGATTGCTTGAACAATTTCATTCGTACCAATTTCTGTTGTTCGCGGGAGCCCGGTTAAAAAGTCTCGTCCCTTTACACTCATTTTTAATTCTTCATCCATAGGGACTGCGGACCCAATTGCTATTTTTACTTTCTCTGCTGTCTTTTCTCCAATCGCCAGATTGAATGTTTTTTTAATGTAATCTGCAATTGCCTGATCAATCTTGTCCCCCGCACACTTAACACTTGTTGATGCGACAATTCCTCCAAGCGAAATCACGGCAACGTCTGTTGTTCCTCCTCCAATGTCGACAATCATGTTTCCGCGGGCTTCGTAAATTGGCACCCCTGCTCCAATTGCTGCCAAAATGGGTTCCTTAACTACATATGCGTTTCGAGCTCCTGCTTTAATAGCGGCCTCAACCACAGCACGGCGTTCTGTTGAGGTTACCCCCGCAGGAACACTCACCATTACTTCTGGTTTAAAAAAGTTCCAGTTTGGAAGCGCCTTGTTTATATAGTACTTAAGCATTGCCTCGGTAACCCGGTAATCGGCAATAACTCCGTCTTTCATAGGACGGTACGCAATAATTGATTCGGGGGTTCGTCCAATCATTTGTTTGGCATCGAGCCCAACTGCTAAGATTTTATTTTCAAGCTCAGATACCGCTACCACTGACGGCTCATTTAACACAATCCCCTTCCCAGGTATAAAAACCAGCGTGTTTGCTGTTCCAAGATCAATCCCTAGTTTTCGGTTAAAAATAGCCATTATGTTCTTTGTATAGTGACTCCAAGCGCACGCAGCCTCTCCTCAATTTGCTCATAGCCACGATCAATGCAGTAGACATTATGTATCACCGATGTTCCTTCTGCAACAATGGCCGCCAAGACATACGCAAGCCCCGCCCGAATATCTGGACTACTGACTACACTTCCCTTTAGGGGTGTTTTTCCGTGCACACGAACCCTGTGTGGATCGTAGGTAACAATCTTTGCTCCCATTTGAACCAGGTTGCCTGTGTATGAAAACCGCTCTTCAAAAATGGTTTCAAAAACAAGAGACTTCCCTCCTGCTTGCGTAAGAAGCACTACAAGCGGAGGTTGCAAGTCGCTCGCAAACCCTGGGTACTCGTGCGTTCTAATATTTATTGGTTGTACTTTTAACGGTTCTTTATTTTCTACTCGGATGGTATCTTTTTTAATTGTTATCTCTGATGTTGTGTTTCTTTTTAACACATCCGTAAGGACTTCAATATGTGACGGATCACAATCAGTAATGGTAATGTCTTTCCCTGAAAGCACTCCCAAAATTAAAAAGGTTCCTGCTTCAAGCCTGTCGGGAATAACCCGGTACGGTTGTTTTGACTCAAGGAGCCCTGTCCCTTTTATCGTGAGGGTTGTTGTACCGATTCCTTTAATGTCCGCACCGTTTGCAACAAGGTACTCGGCGATACTTACAATCTCGGGTTCCATGGCTGCATTTTTTATAACGGTTGTACCTTCTGCTAAAACAGCAGCAAGCATAAGCGATTGTGTTGCTCCAACGCTCTGAATCTTCAAAAAGATTTCTGCTCCTTTTAGCTTTCCGCTTGGAGTTTGTATGTGGTAGTGATCTTTTTGTGTGTCGCATGTAGCCCCCATCTTCTCGAGTCCTTCTATAAAAAGATCGATGGGACGTGGACCGATGTTGTCTCCACCAGGGTGCGGCAAAACAACCTCCCCAAAACGAGCGAGAAGTGGAATCGCTAAAAATACTGAGGCTCTAATTTTTCCAACAACACTGGAGTCTAGTGTATGCGAAGTTGTTTCAGAAACCTCTACACGATATTCATGTTTTTTAGTTTGCTCTACCGATATTCCCAAACTCTTCATAAGCTCAATGATTCGGTGAACGTCTTCGATTTCTGGAACATTAATGATTTGAACAGGACCCTTAAAAAGGAGGGTCATGGGGAAAGCTATAAGGGCCGCATTCTTGCTTCCGTATACAGGGATCTCTCCCATAAGAGTTTGTTCCCCCTTTAACCCTTCTATTTCCAAGCTTTCTTTCATCCGACCATTGTAGCCTGCGCCCGGGCTTTTAACCAAATTTTCCTCTTTTGTGGGTTTTCTACTATAGTGTAGCTATGAATTTACTCAGAGTTGCCCCCATTGGACGAGGAATGTTTAAAGAAGATCTTCACTATTTTACGAGCGAAGACATACCACTTGGGGCGATTGTTTCGGTTCCTGTCAGAAGCAAGACCATATCAGCACTTGTTCTTGAAGTTACCGATGTGTCTGATGAAAAAACAGCAATTAAATCGTACCCGTATGCAATCAAAAAGATTGATTCTATAAAATCAAAAGATTTTTTGCTTCCCGAATTTATGGAACTTGCACACGAGTTAAAAAATTATTACGTGGGAACACTAGGAAGCACTATTTCGCAACTCGTACCTGATTACATTTTAGATAAAAGCGGATCCCTTGCGGTAAAGAAAAAAGAGGCAAAAGATCGTACGGAAAGAAAGCCGTCTCGCTGGGAGGGTCCACTCGCACTCCAAGGAACTGACGAAGAAAGATTATCGTTTTACAAAAGTCGTATTCGCGAAGGGTTTGCCAGACGTATGTCGGTATTTTTATGTTTACCCACTATTCGTGATATTGAACGCTTTGTTGAACAACTTGAACGTGGGATTAGTGAGTACACTATCCCCCTCCATGGAAAGCTTAGTAAAAAAGAGCTCTTGGCTAATTGGAAGCAAGCACAAGAAAGCAAACACCCTGTGCTTATTGTAGGGACGGGTCAGTACCTTTCTATTCCACGAGAAGATATCGGAACAATTCTTGTAGATAAAGAAAGCTCTCCTGCGTACAAGACGCTCTCGCGCCCTTATATCGATTACCGACATGTTGCAGAACGATACGCACAAAAAAAGAATGCCATGTTTGTGGTTGGTGATGTAGTGTTACGGACAGAAACGGTTTACAAAAAAGAAGCCGGGAAATGCCATCCTTCTTCAAAAATTAATTACCACGTTCTTTCTCGTGCGCGCACCCATGTAGTAGATATGAAAGAGTATAAAGATAAAAAGCCGTTTGTAGTTTTGAGTAATGAGGCAAAAGAAGAAATACAAAAGACGCTTGAAAAGCAAGGGAATGTTTTTGTATTTTCTCACAGAAAAGGTCTTTCTACCTCAACTGTGTGCGATGACTGTGGCACTACCCAACTGTGCCAAGAGTGTCATTCCCCTCTTGTTTTATATAAAAAAGAAGACGAAACTGTATACGCCTGCCATAAATGTAGTGCCTATTACGCAAGCGACAGACTCTGCTCAAGTTGTGGAGGATGGAGACTTACTGCCCTTGGTATTGGCATAAACAAAGTTGAAGATGCTCTTAAAAAACAATTCCCCAAAACGAAGATCTTTATTATCGATAGCGACACTATAACGAGCCACAAAAAAGGAAAAGAGATTGTTGAAAAGTTTTTAAAAACCCCCGGTTCAATCTGTTTAGGAACCGAAATGGCCTTCTTTTACTTACACCAACCTGTTGATACCGCTATCGTTGCGTCAATTGATTCGTTTTTCTCTCTCCCTGACTTTAGGGTAAAAGAACGAGCACTGAATATTTTGATGCGGGTCAAGACGCTCGCAAAAAATCATTTGTATTTGCAAACACGCAACAATCAGTGGCCCCTCTTTGAATACGTTCGTTCGGGGAACTTGGTAAATTTTTATCGAGACGAAATTGAAGAACGAAACACCCTTAAATACCCGCCCATCTCGACCCTCATTAAAGTAACTCTTCTTGGAGAATACGAGGTTATTTTACAAACCTTAAAAGAACTGCGACGTCATGTGCGTCCAGCACATGCTCATGCATACCCTGCTTTTACTAAAAAAGTGCGTGGCAAAGACCAAGCACACCTATTAATCAAACTTAAAAAAGAGGAGTGGCCAAACGAAGTCCTTTTAAAAAAGTTAAAATCACTACCACCCGAGTTTAGAGTAATGGTTGACCCAGGAGACTTACTTTAAAAAACTTTCTGTATACCTTCGGGAACTTCAACTGTTTTTGAAAGAGAATCCAAATCCTCTCCGTCAACCAAAAAAATACCGAGTTCTGGCTGAAGTGTGTAAAGCGTTACATGAGCAGGAGGCGTTTCAAGATTAAGATTGTACTTACTATTAAGTAGCTGGAAAAATTTGTCTAAGTTTGAAACTTTGCTCATTACAATCACCGTTCGTCTATCATTGTTTGTCACAAATCTAAACTCTCCATACCCCCCAAAAGAAACCTCATTTTCTTTAACAAAATCACAAAAATCATTGAGTACCTTTTCCTCAAAATCAGAAACTTCTATACCATGTTTATCAATTAATCGTCCTATGCAAACAAGACTTATATGAAAAGTCGATTTTCGTAGGAGTGTATGTCCTTCTGTCTCTAACTGGTCTGGGAGCCCTTTTAAGGTAACAGGGAGACAAATTGTCCTCTTTTTATAGGTGTATTTATCCCCCTGACAAATTTTTCCTTCCTCCATAAATAAAATTAACGATCTTCAATAACAATATCGTTTATGACAATGGGAGTCTCTGGAAGGTCTCGAAAGTTGGTATCTGTTTTACCGATAGCATCTACCACTTCCATTCCTTCGATCACTTTCCCAAACACGGGGTGTTTGCTGGTAAGCGGTTGCTTGTCAAAATCAAGGCCGGTATTGTCTACCAAATTAATAAAGAATTGACTCCCACCAGAGTTTGGACGCCCCGTATTTGCCATTGAGATGGTTCCGCGAACATTAGAGAGTCCTTCTACAAACTCATCTTCAATCGTATACCCTGGTCCTCCGGTGCCATAGGTGTTTGCGTCATCACCTTTTGTATTGGGGTCTCCACTTTGAATCATAAAGTTCTCTATCACTCTATGGAATTGCACGCCGTCATAAAAATCTTCTTGTGCTAGCTTTATAAAGTTACCTGTTGTGATAGGCATTTGATCAACGAAAAGCTCAAGTACAATGTCTCCCTCTGTTGTTTTAAATGTTGCTGTTTTCATAAGTGAAATAGGAATAGTTGTTGTTCCATTGTTTACGCTTCTAATAGTGTCGATATTTGCAAAAAGGGCTTCTTGTTCTTCTTCAATCACTCGCGCAAATGAGGTAATAGACACTCCCGCATACACCGCCACCACGGCAAGCACTACCCAATACGCTGCTGATTTTCTATCAAGTGTTTGGGGCATATTATTTGTAAAACCCCTTTAGAAGGTTTTTTATTTTGCGTCCCCCTTTCCGCATAAGCGTATCTTGTTTTTCTTTATCTTTTAAGATTTCTTGAACAAGCTTGTCTTTTGCTTCATCGATACTGGTAAAAATATCTTCTGTTTCAGAGACCGCTCGTGCATCTCTTCCGTTTACATGTGTTTGGATTTCTGCCCGAAAGATCTCTCCTTTTTGGTGATGATCGGTACTCTTCCCTATCTCCACTCGTAAAATGACTTCATCTTGGTATTGCTCTCCAACTTCTCCAATTTTATCGAGCTTTTTTTGCAAATATAACTCAACATCTGGAGTCGCTTGGTAGTTTGTGTATTTTACGTTTGTTTTAATCATGGTGTGGAATTTCTATTATCTTGTGAGCACTTTTGTGTCCAGTGATGATTCGTGCAGAACCGCTTGTAATATTGTAATAAGAATTTAAGAGGGCAACAATTTTCTTATTGGCTCTATTCCTTTCTGGTTTCTCTTTTATTTGAACAACAAGGGTATCGCTATTTATTTCTTTTACCTCTTCTTTTTTTGATTCAGACAGAACTCGAACCTTTATAAGCATTTACTCTTTTTTACCGTACTCTTCTTCTAAATAATTTACAATATCGTCACTTTCGTACATCTCGGTGTCAGTAGAATCATCAACTAAATATGGGGTTGTTTTCTTCCCTCCTCGCTCAATTAAATCATCTCGATGCTTCTCTTCTTGCACATTAAGCTCTGTGTACTCAAGCCCAAGCTCTTCTAGTTTTACTCTAACCTTTTGGCAAAACGGGCACGTTGGCAATGCGTAAAGTGTAATCATGTATATGACTTTTAGTTTTTAATATTTGCTCCCCCTATTGGACACGTTTAGAACTTTGGATTGGGTTGGGATTAAAAATGATTTAAGTGGTTTTCAATTTTTAGCTAGGACTGTTGAAGGCCTTGAGGTGGGATATTAATAGCAAGAATATCCCTTGGCTCCAGAGTAGCCTTCCTCAACACACGTTTGAGTATATGGATTGAATATTCCAGTTCTGTTGTCTAGATAATAGTCGTAGAGAAGAAAACCAACGATAGCAATCCCAAAACATATAGCCATAATCTTGAAACGATGAGATTGCGACAAAACTCTTCCTCTTCGTTTTTGTACGAACAAGTAGACAAGAAACATAAAAACACCAACGACAAGAACCCAAGGACCAGTAAATACTACAGTCCAGTACCACTCTGTGAAGACTGCCTCGGCAAGAGCGACTTTTGGTACTGTTAGTGCCAATAAGGCGACAACCAGTCCTTTGCTTATTAGTACTCTTTTGTATGCATAAGGTTTAATTTCCAAGATTGTACCCATCTGTATAAAGGTTATACCAAAAGTTCTATGTCCTGTTGGGGTATAGAAATTTAGTGTGGATAAATAAGGCTCAAAAATTTGCTCCGTCTATATGATGAAATCCGAACTTATTTTCAATCGCGAAGCGATTGATTGAACCTACAACGCGCGGAGCGCGTGGTGGCTTTGTACTT
>DFOW01000003.1 GCA_002376885.1 Patescibacteria group bacterium UBA3531
GTCTGTTTCCGCAAAGCGAGGACGGCTCGGCAGGAGGGGGTTTGGGGGAGGAATGCCGAGCCGTCCGAGCGTTGTAGCCCCGCCGCCTGACTCGTTAGAGGCAGAGCCAAACAAAATACTCTTTTCCTTAATTGGAAAAATTTTTAGGGGGCGCGCGAAAGAAAAAATTGTAAAGAGTATTTTGTTTGGCGGCGAGCGAATGCGAGCGGCGGCGGGGCGAGGGTGTGAGATTTCGTTCCAAGCCACCACGCGCGCGGCGCGTGGTCAGTCGGGGTTCTCGTCAAAAAAGGTTAGAATTTCGTCCAAACAGTACCGCCAATCGAGTTGATGGGGTATAATTAAATAAACATGAAACCTATACACTTGATCCCTAGTCTTGTTGCTATCTTATACATGATTTGGAATCTCCAAGGTCTTTTTCTTAATGATATAGGAGACAGAGCTTTATTTCTCTTTTCAATTTTAATAGTTTTCTATGGAGCCCATTTTGTATTGTTAAAAATAATAAACACAACACAAAACTCTTTTACAAAAATTGTTATTTATTTATTTGGATTTGTAATCACGATGCTGATTACCCCCTACGTATTGTTCATATTTAGCGTTTTTTTGTTTGGGTGGGTATAAAACCAATCTATTGTATAACAAAAGATGACAACTCCTGAACTTATTGTCTATATTCAAAAGCAAAGAGAGTTTAAAACTTCTGATGCAGACATTCAAAAACGTCTCAAAGATGCTGGTTGGCACGATACAGACATACAAGAAGGTTTTAAAGAAGCAGATACTACAGCACCCGAAGCAACCATAAAAGAGTTTGGGACTCTTTTTACTCCTCTAAAGATTACCGAACACGATCTTTCAGAAACAAAAGATATCTCAAAACCAAACACTAAAAAACAGGGCGTTTGGATCCTTTTATTCTTTGTTTTGCTTCTTATTGTCATTGGTCTTGGAGTATATTTCTTTTTTCCAGGAGTTTTGAGTAGTATTGCTCTCCCCTTCTAAATTTGTATAATGGCCGACATGATTGATTTTATTCGAACCTACTTAGAACAATACATAAGTGCAGAGCAGCTTGATATAAGCTACTTCGGCAATACCCTTTCTGACTATTTGGTTACTGTAGTCTTTTTTGTCGGTCTCCTTGTTGTCTTTAAGGTGTTTCAAATGGTGATTGTTGCCCGCCTTAACAAGTTTGCAAAGACCACTAAAACAGATATTGATGACACACTCATTAAGGTAGTAAATTCCCTTCGTCCTCCGTTTTACTTTTTTGTTGCCTTCTATTTAGCACTTCAAGGACTCACGCTTGCCGACACTCTTGAGAAAGCCCTTACTATCCTTTTGATTTTATGGGTGGTGTACCAAGTAGTGATTGCTATTCAAATTTTGATTGATTATGTGGTGCGAAAACGAATGGATGAAGACGCTGCCGAGGGACACACTGAATCAGTAGTGTCTCTTCTTTCACTCCTCTCAAAAATAATACTGTGGTCAGTCGGGCTTTTGTTTGCTCTTTCAAACATTGGTATTGACGTTACCTCTCTTATTGCGGCCATGGGAATTGGTGGTATTGCTATTGCCTTTGCTCTCCAAAACATTTTAAGTGATTTGTTTAGCTCATTTGCTATTTATTTCGACAAGCCATTTGTACCGGGAGACGTAATCGTCGTCGGCGACAAAGTTGGAATTGTTGAGAAAATTGGAATCAAAACAACACGTGTGCGTGCACTCCAAGGAGAAGAAATTGTGTTCTCAAACAAAGAACTCACCAGTGCACAAATTCAAAACTTTAAAAAACTAGAAGAGCGTCGTGTAGTGCTCTCTCTTGGCGCAACCTATAGCACTCCAACAGAAAAGCTAAAAAAACTTCCTACACAAATAAAAGATGTTATTGAGAATGTAGAGAAGGCTCGTTTTGACAGGGCTCACTTCAGGCAATTTGCAGACAGCGCCCTTGTTATTGAGGTTGTCTACTATGCAGGCACAAGCGACTACACTGAATACATGAACATCAATCAAAGTGTTCATTTAGGACTCAAAGAGCTTTTTGAAAAAGAAGGAATTGATTTTGCCTTCCCTACTCAAACAATCCATTTGGAAAAGTAGCTTGCCCGAATAAATTTCATTCCCCAGTTGAAATTATTGCCATAGATTTAATAAATTTGGGCGGGTACACTATAGGTAATGGCACAGGTATTTGAATGGGAGGCTCCTCTCTACCACCAAACCCAAAAAAGAAGTGGTTGGTACACAAACATTATTTTAGGGGCAATAGTTTTGTTTGGTGTCGCTTGGTATGTAGAGAATATATTGTTTGGTGTTTTTATTCTTTTAGCGGCGGGTGCATTTGTAATTCTTGGGAGAAGTGAGCCAAGTGTTGCTAAATTTCGAGTAGATGAGCGCGGCGTTATTGTAAACAGTACTTTGTACCCTTACGATTCCTTGGAATCATATTGGATAGAAAAAAATACTCTCTACATAAAACGAGACAATGCTTTGTCGCTTCATTTACTTTTACCGATTGGAGACATAAATAAAGAAGAGCTTGAGGAGGCAATAAAAGAACACCTTCCTAAAGAGGAGTATCAGGAGACATTGATTGACACTATCGCTGAGTATATTAACTTTTAAGAACGCCCTGGCCTTTCGGCTTTAGCGTTTAGGCTCTTGTAGTTCAATGGATAGAATGTCGGCTTGCGGAGCCGATGATCCAGGTTCGAATCCTGGCAAGAGCATAGATATTACTTTGCGGAAGCAAGTAGTGTGGGTATTGAAAGCATTGGGGATGCTTTCAATCCTGCCGAGGGCACCATACAAAAAACCGGGCATGCCCGGTTTTTTGTTATTCAATGTTTTTTACGAGTCGAGCAGCTTGTGCTTTTTTACGGCTTGCTGTGTTTGGTTTAATGATTCCCCGCTTTGTTGCCTTGTCAATTGCTTTGTAGGCTTTTGGAAGTAATTCTTGTGCTTCTTTTTTGCTCTTTGCCTCTACTTTCTTTTTAAGATCCTTAAGAGCGCTTTTCATAGCACTTGCGCGACGGAGATTAAACACCCGCTTTCGGGCGTCTCCTCGCAAAGTCTTTTTTGCTCCTTTTGTAATCGGCATAGTGGGACTACTATAGCCATAATCTCCTTTTTTTGCAAGGCCATTTCCCTCCTGCTATGATTAAGAACATGATTGGAAAGCTAACGGGGAAAATTGCTGAAAAAGAACCTGGCTACGTTATTCTCGAAGCTAGCGGGGTTGGCTACATTGTGTATGTAATGGAGGACACACAAAAGAGCCTAAAGACAGGAGAAGAAGCCACTCTTTGGACTCATTTAGCAGTTAAAGAAGACGCTCAAGATTTATATGGATTTTTAGATAAAGACGAGCTTATATTCTTTAAGCTTCTGGTATCAATTTCAGGCATCGGGCCAAAAAGTGCCATGGGGATTCTTTCTATTGCACCGCCTGCGACGCTCGAGAAGGCAATTGCAAGCGGCAATACATCGTACCTCACTAAGGTTTCTGGAATTGGTCGCAAGAGTGCAGAAAAAATTGTTCTTGAACTTAAAGACAAACTTATTGCCGTATCAAGCGATGATTCATCGCTTGATGATGATGCCGATGTTATGATGGCTCTCAAGTCACTCGGTTATGGAACAAAAGAAATCAGAGACGCTCTTAAAAAAATTCCAGAAGACGCAAATGGAACCACTGACCGCATTAAAGAAGCTCTTAAACTTCTTGGATCATAATGAATAGCCTCTTCGATAAAATTTTGTATTACATAAAAAAACTCGTTCCAGCGAGTATTTTTAAGCTTATCGCTCCTATCTATCATTACTTGTGGGCACTTGTAGGGGCATTTGTGTATCGATTTCCTTCTAACCAATTATTTGTCATTGGAATCACCGGCACGAAAGGAAAGACAACGACCGTTGAAGTGGTAAATGCAATTTTAGAAGGAGCAGGATATAAAACAGCTGTTGCCTCAACATTTCGTTTTAAAATTGGAGACGATTCCAGACGCAACCTTTTAAAAATGACCATGCCGGGCCGAATGATGCTCCAAAAATTTATGAGAGAAGCCGTAGATAAGGGGTGCACTCATCTTGTTCTTGAAATGTCATCAGAAGGAGTGCTTCAGTACCGACACAAATTTATTTCACTCAACGCTTTTATTTTCACCAACCTCTCCCCCGAACACATAGAGGCTCATGGTTCGTATGAAAATTACCGCGATGCAAAACTAAAATTGGCAAAAGCGCTTGAGAGGTCTCGAAAAAAGAAGCGCTATATGGTTGCAAATATTGACGATGAAGAGGCAGAAAAATTCTTGGCAGTAAAAGTAAATCATAAAGCAACATTTGGATTTAACGATATTAATGAGCTTGTAACAAAAGGTGGCAAAAGCACCTTCCGTTGGCGAGGAATCCCTATCACTTCTCACCTTCCTGGAGATTTTAATGTCTACAATGTTCTTGCGGGAATGACGCTTGCTGAAAGCATTGGTATTGATAAAAAAGTAATCCAACAAACTATCAAAAATCTAAAAGGGGTGCGCGGCCGAATGGAGCGTGTTATAGGAGAAGATGCAAACGGAAATGAATTTGAAGATTTTGAAGTTATTGTTGATTATGCTCATACTGCTGATTCATTGTTAAAAGTCTATGAATCACTGAATCCAAAAAAGAAGATTTGTATTTTGGGCGGAACAGGTGGCGGGCGCGACCGATGGAAGCGTTCACTTATGGGTGCCATTGCCGGAACCTACTGCAAAGAAATTATTTTAACGAATGAGGATCCTTACGACGAAGATCCGTACCAAATCATTAACGACGTAAAACTCGGTGTAGATAAAAAAATAAAAACCATCCAACAAGAAGGTGGTAAGATCCCCGCACTCAAAATTATTTTAGATAGAAAAGAAGCAATCGAAACAGGAATCGCTGATGCAAAAAAGAATGAAGTAATAATCATCACCGGAAAAGGAACCGATCCGTACATTATGGGGCCAAAGGGAGAAAAGACTCCATGGGATGATGCAACCGTGGCAAAAACAGCCCTCCAAGATTTTCTTGCAAAGTAGCGGGTGTTTTTATAGGGTGTTTATAGAAAAGGAGGGAAGATGTCCCTAGATGAAATCGTGAAGCTCTTGTGCGAGGTAGCCCGTGGCAATGCTGGCGTCTGGGAGACCTTCTACCGACTCGAAGGAAGGTCTCGCCAAATCCGCGCCCATCAACGCGATTCGCTTGCCTTGATCTTCAGGACCTACGAACAAGGGGGGTGTCTGAACAGACTTCCTGAGATGGCCCCAGCCGTCTACGTTCTCATGAACCGTTCCCCGGTTCCCAAGGAGGAGCTCGAACGTTTCGATCCCAAGACCATCCACCTCGGTGAAGACGAGCCCCGATAAGAACAGGGGCCAGTTGCCCCGCCTCCAAACCAGGCGGGGCTTCTTCTTTTGTGCTCTTTAGCCCCTCAACAGGGCTGTATTTAAGCTTGACTTTTTATATTAAATATGGTATATTAGAAACAGAGGTTAGTATTGTCATTTCTTTCACCCATCCCCCAAAGGAGAGGTGTTCATGTCTCAAATCATTTCGGGAATCGCTTCGCTCTTCTGGAACGTTTTGCTCCTCATCCTTCGCGGGATGCGGGCAACACTCCGAGGGACGAAGTGGTACGTCCGGCACCGGCCGTACAGTGCGCTTGCTTTCGTGGCAACCTTCGTGATTCTGGCGTCCGTCCTTGTGACGGGAGCCAAGATCTACGATCGGAACCTCGATGCACAGATCGAACGCGAGCTCGTCGAGGCAATCGACAAGCACGCGACGTTCAAGCGCAACTTCAACCGGGAGAACGCGTCCAAGACAGGGCGTGAGTTCATGCGAGTGGGCGCTCCCACCTGGATTCGAGAAGAAGGCATCCGTGCCATCATCATCGAATCCCGCGCCGCAGGCCTCGACAATGTCGAGACCGCGGTGAACCTTGCGATCGCTGATCGCGAGAGTGGGTTCAACTCGCTCGCAAAGGCAAAGACAACGACCGCCTGTGGCCTCTTCCAGTTCATCCGGAGGACAGGCCTCACCCACGGTCTTTCTCCTTCGGAGTGCATGAACCCCCGAGCGAATGCTCGGGCACAGGTTCGTCACTTCAGGGAGATCCTTGGGTCATCCAAGGAGGCTCTCCGAGGACTTTCGGGAGACGAGAGGCTCGTCATGATGTTCAAGCAGGCCTACTGCAAGCACCATGACGGGATCAACTCCTCGCGCTGTTCGGGCACCGCTTCGGTGGTGATCTCAAACGGCCTGGAGCTCCTGTTCGCTTCCTACAAGGAACTCGAGAAGGCAGACCAGCGGCACCGGGGCAATCCCGGGTTCGCAGGAGAGGTGGCAGACGTCCTTCAGGGAACCTACGTCACCATGCGGGACATCACTGCCCCGCTTCTGGCACAGGCAACAAGCGCCATCTCCGGCAACGGAGGGAGCGGCGCACAAAACTAACCCTTTCGGCGTTTGAGAGCCGAACGCATATGCGTTAAATCTCTAGGAGGCCCTGGAATCGAAAGATTCCGGGGCCTTTTACGTTTGTGTTTTTTTAAATATTTAAAACTCGAAATAAGAATATCCCGAGCGCAACTGAAACATTAAGTGATTCTTTTTTACCTTTCATGGGGATTTCGGCAACCGTACCTATCTTGTCCAAAATAGTTTTTGAGAGTCCTCTTACTTCATTACCTACAATAAACACTGTAGGTTTTTTGACGGTAACCTTTTTGTAATCAATAGAGTTTTTTGACTGTTCAACAGCAATGAGTTCCCTTCCTTCTTTTTTAAGAGACGCCAAAAGAGGGCCAATTGTTTTTTTATGTTCCCAGGGAATAGTTTCTTCTGCACCAAGTGCAGCTTTTGCAAAATCACTTCGTTTATTTCCAAAACGGTCACGTGGTGTTGGCGTGTATCCGGTTAGATAGATCTTTTCAATCCCAGCAGCATCTGCTGTTCGGAAGATTGCTCCCACATTAATTACACTCCTTATATTGTGAAGGATAAGGTAGTGTTCTTTTTTCATAAACTAACTTGAAAGCTCTGATGTACAGTTCGGACACCGAGTGGCATCTATTGAAATAGTGCTTCTGCAATATTGGCATTTCTTTTCGGTTGGTTCTGTTGGCTGTTCTTCTTTTTGAAGACGGTTAATTTGCTTAATTACCACAAACAAGGCGAGAGCAATAATAAGGAAATTAATAATTGCATTAATAAAGAGTCCGTAATTAATAGCAACTTGTGCCGTGGTTTCTGTCGCCTCTTTTAGGACAATCATTTTTTGTGAAAAATCGATTCCTCCGGTAACCAAACCAATAACCGGCATAATTACATCGTCTACGAGTGATTTGGTGATAGCACCAAACGCTGCTCCAATAACAACACCAACAGCAAGATCAATAACGCTCCCCCGCATTGCAAACTTTTTAAACTCCTGTACAAACGCCATATATTTTTTATTAAACAATAATGGTCCGCCCACTAGGATTTGAACCTAGGACCATTCGCTTAAAAGGCGACTGCTCTACCGGACTGAGCTATGGGCGGTAAAATAACCCCGAAATAATAGCTAAAATTAAGGGTTTTGTCTAGATTACACCCCCAATAAAAGGTATTCAATTCCTAAATCTAAATCTCTCTTGCCAAGTCTGCTTTCATGAAAAAGCACCGTAAAAGAATTGAGGAGATTCTTCAGCTCTCCTTCGGTAAAGTTCTTTGCATGAGACCGTGCTTTTCTGAATGAAAACGGTTTTACCCCAAGAAAGCTTGCCTCTTTTTCGCTAGATACGTAAGTTGAAATCAGCATCGTTTTAATGTGCCACACCAAAATGTTAAACACTTCTTCTGGGCTCGTATTGTTTTGGTAGGCTCCGTGAAGCGTCTCTATTATGTTTTGTTTATTCCGAGCCCCCAATGCATCAGTAAGAGCAAAAATTCCCGGATCATATCCTTTTTTTATTGACTCTTTTTTTGCCTCAACAGTTTTCTCTGTTGCTCCCTTTATTTTTTTAAGGACAGGCGCTGTTAGCTTCTCTTCAACTAAAATAAAAATATGGGAAGATTCTTTTAAACGCTTGATATTTTCTCCTAAATAGTCTGCATACTCTTTGTTTTCAAAGAGTCTATTCCCATACACGATATATTTTGACTCAAAAAGTGCCGAGCTTTCGAGAAGCTCTTCAAGTGTTCCCTCATTAAATTTTTCTTGATCAAGTTTAAAGTAGGAAGCGTCCGGCTTCTTTTTTAAAAGAGAGGCAACCAAGTTCTGTGCCTTTTCTGTATTTTTTGTAGTTGTATCTCCGTAGAAAAAATAAATCATAGAGACAGAGGTTCTGTTTCATCCCAATTGTACCCAGCTTTTGCGTCCACTATAAAAGGAATATCCTTTTTAATAACGCTCTCCATAATATCTTTTACAATATTTGAAACCTTTTTGATCTTGTCTTCTTTGATTTCATACACAAGCTCATCATGGATTTGCAAAATAGCATAGGCATCATTATCAAGTTTTTTATCTTGTAGTTCCTTATCAATTTCAATCATGGCAATTTTTACCATATCGGCATTTGATCCTTGGATAGGGGCATTAATTGCCATCCGCTCTTCCATGGCACGAATGTATGGAAGCGATGAAGAAATTCCTGGGAAGTAGCGCTTACGTCCAAAATAAGTTTCGGTGTATCCATTTTTTCGAGCATCTTCTTTTGTCTTTTCTAGATATGCTGCCAAACCTTTAAAGGTTTGGAAATAATTGGTGTAAAACTTTTGGGCCTCTTCACGCGAAGTTTCAAGAGTTTGCTTGAGTGAATTAACACCCATTCCATACAAAATTCCAAAGTTAATAACTTTAGCCGTACGGCGCATGTTTGGTGTCACCTCATCAAACGATACCTTAAATACCTCTGCTGCTGTTGCCGTATGAACATCGTGACCACTTTCAAAAATCTCTTTTAACTTTTTATCGCCCGACAAAAGAGCGGCCACTCGAAGCTCGATTTGCGAATAGTCAAAGGCAACAAGTTTGTATCCTTTTTCTGCAACAAATGCCTTTCTAATCACCTTCCCTAAATCAGTCTTAATAGGGATATTTTGAAGGTTAGGATTTTGAGACGAAAACCTTCCTGTTGTGGTTCCTGTTTGAATAAACTCTGCATGAAGTCTGCCGTCGTCCCCCACCATGTCAGGAATATTGTCGATATAGGTTGAAAGCAATTTTTGAAGTTCTCGGTAATCAAGAATTTTTTGAATAATAGGATGAAGCTCCTTTAGTTTTTCAAGCTCGCTTGCTTTAGTGCTTCGTGCACCGCCCGCTGTCTTTTTGATTCGTGCCCCCCTGATATCAAGCTTGTCATATAAAATCTCCCCCAATTGTTTAGGCGAGTTAATGTTAAACTCTTCTCCTGCATGATCCCAGACCTCTTTCTCTATTTTAGAAAGTTGGGTGTGGTACTTTTTTGAAAGTTTTTTTAGAAAATCGATGTCTACCTTCACACCATGTTCGTTCATTTTTTTGAGCACAGGAATAAGGGGTAGTTCGATGTCTTGGTAAACACTTTCAAGTTTTGCTTTTTTTAAATCAAAAAAAACTTTCTCTTTTGCTTTTTTGTACGATTTTGTATTTGCATACTGCAAAATATCATGGAGATTGGGGTTGGTGAGATTTGAATTTACTAACCACAAAGCAAGTGCTGTTTTTTTAACATCTTCTTCGTCGACATCTTCTTTTTCTTCTTCCTCATCTTTCTTTTTTTCGCTCGGAGCAAGCTCTTCGAGACGATTAACAAGACTCCTAAAACCAAGGTCTCCAAACAATTCAAGAATGGGTTCTTTGTGTGAATTAATGGTCCATTCTTTTTGTGGAACTTTAAAATTTACCGGGGCATCACGCCTAATTTGGGCAAGTACTTTTGAAAAGAGAGCATCCTCTTTCCCCTCTTCAAGTAATTTTATAATTCGCTCTTTAAGGCCCGCCTTTAAAAATGCCTCCTTATTTTTTTTAAGTGCTTTATACATTGGTTCAAGAGCACCAAACTCTTGGATAAGGGTGGTTGCTGTCTTTTCTCCAATGCCTTTTATGCCAATAATATTGTCGCTTGGATCCCCGCGTAACCCTTTAAAGTCTGGTAAAAGTTCTGGACCAAAACCAAAACGTTCTTCTACTCTCTTTTCGTCGTACATGATCGTATCTGAAAGCCCTTTGCGTAAGGTATACACCTGAACCTTTTTTTTATCGACAAGCTGGAGTGTATCCATATCACCCGAAGCAATAATGGTCTCGAGTGTTTTATCTTTTTTTGTTTCTTGGGCGATGGTTCCAATAATGTCGTCGGCCTCGAACCCTTCTTTTTCATAAATAGGAATACCAAAAGCCTGAAACACTTCGTATGAGCGTTTTAACTGATCAACGAGTGCATTGTCTGCCTCTTTTCGTCCCGCCTTATAATCTTTGTAGGCCTCGTGACGGAATGTTGGCTTAGGTAAGTCGTAGCAAGCAATTAGATAATCTGGTTTTAGTTCGCGAATTATTTTTATAAGCATCCCCGAAAGGCCGTAGAGTGCTCCCGTTGGTTCTCCCTTACTTGACGTGAAATCTGGTAACGCATGATAGGCACGATGAATGATCGCATGAACATCAAGAAGGATTAGTTTTTTCTTTTCTTCTTTTCCCGAAGTAGATTTTTTATGTTTTGTCATTTTGGTTGGTTGTGCGCTTAAAAATCTAAGCGGGTAAATTTACCATTCTATTTCTCGAGTGTTTTCATCTATAAAGGTAAAAAATATTTTTTTAGTATGTTTAGGCATAACACCCTCTACCTTACTTGCCCATTCCATAACAATAAGATTGGTGGGGTCGCTTATAAGTTCATCCCATTTAATGTCTTTCATTTCATGGTCCCCCTCTAACCGGTAGGTATCAATATGAATTAAATGTTTAAAAGGAGAGTCTGGTTTAGGGATGTTATAACGTTTTTGAATAATAAACGTAGGACTAATAATGTTTTCTTTTACCTTAAGTGCGTTACCAATACCTTGCACAAAAGACGTTTTACCAGACCCTAAATCTCCATACAAACCAATAACCATGGCCTCTTTTTGTTTTTCTTCAGCACATTCTAAAACAATCTCGTGAACAAATCGTTCTGCCAGATCATGTGTTTCTTCGAGATTTTGAGAGGTCGTTTTCATAGGTACATGGTAGCCCAGATTCTGGCAAGCGAAAAGGCGAGGTTTAAATCACAATTGATTTACTAAACCTCGCCTTTGTGTGGGGCAGGTGCCCCACTAGGGATGCTGATGGCGTCCGTAGAAGACCTCGCGCGCAGGCATCGGGGGCCGATCGCACTGATCGTAGCTGCGCTGGACGTACTGGTTGATGTAGACGTCCGAGTAGCCGAACTCGTTGCGAGTGGAACCCTGGATGATGCCCGCCACGATCGGGAGAGCAACGCTCGCGCCCGTCTCCCAGATGCGGTTCTGCGCAAGAGCGCGCTCGCACTGCTCGAAGAGGTTCATCCGGTAGTAGTAGATGCACCACTCGTCGCCCGGATTGCACGGCTGACCGTTGATCTGGGCCTGTATCCGGTAGCCACCGGCGTGCGGACCCCAGGGGTGGTAGGAGGCCACGTTGTTCGGACCGCCCGAACCCCACTGACCGGTCTTGGTGTTGTACGCGCATCCCGTCGAAACGAAGAGAGCACCCACGAACACCATCTTTGCGAAGAACTGGAACATGATTGATGTCTCCTTCCAGAGCAAGGCCATGCCCTAACCTGGATGAATCGTTACTGTATCCTGTCTATATTATATACATATTTTAACTGTTTTGTCAAGTACCTTCAACTAAAGCCCTCCACCCTGTCAAATATCCCTATTTATTGGGATAAATCTATGATTTATTTGACAGGGCAAGTGCTATAATCAGGAAAATGCCTGAGTTTAGTAACGACGAAGTAAAACGGCTTGAAGAGATCAAGCACAAAGAGGCCGAAAACCTTGCTCAAATTTTGGCTGACAAATACGGTCTTCCCTACACCGATCTTTCAATTGTGCCGGTAAGTGTTGAGGCTCTTACGAGTATTAAAGAAGAAACTGCAAAAGAAGCAGAGCTTGCTGTTTTTGATATCCACGGAAACACTGCCAAGGTTGCCATCCTTACTCCTAATAATGCTCATGTTGAAGAGGTGCTCGACATGTTACGTAAAAAAGACCTTGAACCAGAACTCCACATAACCTCTGAACCAAGTCTCGCGACAGCATGGGAGAGATACAAAGAGGTGTCACACATTAATGTATCTCAAACAAGTACTGTTGAACTCACTCCCCAACGTTTAAAAGAATTTACTGACCAAATTAAATCAACAAGTGATGTTACGCGCTTGGTAGAACAAGAAACAAAAAGTGATGATTTGGGAAGTGCCACAAAAGCACTCGAGATTGTTGTTGCGGGAGCCCTTGCAACAAATGCATCAGACATTCACATTCAACCGCAAGAAACAGCGATTCGAATCAGGTTGCGACTTGATGGAGTATTGCAAGACATAACCGAGCTTGATCAAAAACTCTATAACCTCCTTGTTTCTCGAATCAAACTAGCATCAGGAGTAAAGCTCAATATTAAAAACAAAGCGCAAGATGGTCGCTTTACGATTCGTGTTGGAGAAGACGATATTGAAATTAGAACAAGCGTTTTACCGGGGGCCTATGGGGAAACGATTGTGCTTCGGCTCCTCAACCCAAAAACCGTATCGCTTGATATTGAAAAGGTAGGGATGGCACAGGGGCAGCTCGATATTGTTTTGACTGCCGTAAAAAAACCAAACGGAATGATCCTAAACACCGGACCAACAGGATCGGGTAAAACAACAACTCTCTATTCCCTCCTTAAATACGTAAATAAACCAGGGATCAACATCATTACCATCGAAGACCCTGTTGAATATCACATTAAAGGAATCACTCAAACTCAAATTAAAAAGGGGTACACCTTTTTAGAAGGGCTCCGGAGCGCTCTCAGGCAAGACCCTGACATTATGATGGTTGGAGAGATCCGTGATGGAGAAACCGCAAAAGTTGCTATTAACTCTGCCCTTACCGGGCACTTGGTGCTCTCAACCCTCCACACAAACACCGCAGCGGGCGCTATCCCACGGCTTCTTGACCTTGAAGTTGATAGTAAAGTTTTAGGAGACGCACTTACTGTTGCCATGGCACAAAGACTGTTGCGTAGACTCTGTACAGAATGTAAAGAAGAATACACACCAAACGAAGAAGAAAAAACTCTTTTGAGTGAAGTATTGAATGAAGTACCCCAAGAGTATAAAAAAGAGGTGCCCGAAGTTGGGTCACCCGTGTGGCGTGCAAAAGGATGCGATGCCTGTAACGGGACTGGCTACAAAGGACGGGAGGGAATTTTTGAAATCATTCAAGTAGATGAAAGCGTAGAGGCAGTAATTTTAAATAATCCAAGCGAGAGAGAAATTTGGAATACTACAAAAAATCAGGGGCTGCTCCGCATGCGCGGACACGGAGTACTTAAGGTGCTTTCTGGTATCACCGATTTAGAAGAGCTCTCGCGTGTTGTTGATTTGAAAGAATCATAAAAAAGCCCCTCGTTTTAACGAGGGGTCAAAGAGATCAAGGGCCCAAGAGACCACAGGGGACAGGAGGACGAAGAAGGTCCTCCTGTCCCAAGGGTCAGAGCATCAGCCTGCCTGCGCAGGCAGGCGGGA
>DFOW01000008.1:0-12012 GCA_002376885.1 Patescibacteria group bacterium UBA3531
ATCCATCTCGAGCATTTGCCCGTATTGATCTTATAGATGACGAAGGCTTTGGTAAGTCAATTTATGTTTGGAAGAGTGGGCAAATAGGAGTCACAAACCCGTTTACCGATGTTACATTTGCAGAGAAGCCTGTGGGCGGAGGCGGGGGTAAATAAAATATGATGATGAAGTTAGGCATGTCACAAAAAGGATACTCTCTTATCGAAACCATGATTGCCGTGGCAATTTTTGCGGTTGTACTTGTAGTTGCTGTCGATACTCTTTTGGTTGCTCAAACCGTTGCCAGAGAAATTTCTCTTGAGCGCGCAGCCATGGAAAACGTGGCACTTGCCATGGAGAACATGACCAAAAAAATTAGGCAGGGATATTCCTTCCGTTGCACAACCTCAAACGCAAGTAACTACGCTCCCCCGGCTGATTGTAGCAATGGAAACACAAGACTTTCATTCAGGGACCAAAATGGTGAGTATGTTGTGTTTCGATACGATTCAGCAAATGAAGTAATTCAATTGTATGAAGATCCCGGTGGTTTTCCATCGGGAGTAGCAAGTGTTAAATACCTCCCTCTTACTTCGCCAGAAGTTGAAATTAAATCGCTAAAGTTTTACCTTACTGGCGCATCTTCTGTAGACAGCCTCCAGCCGCTCGTTACTATTACTATGACAGGTGTTGCTCGTTTTGGAGGAGGAAATGAGCAACAAACAGAATTTTTTCTTCAAGCAACAGTATCACCAAGACTTCTTGATGTATAAATATGAATACAAAGACAGAAAAACAATTATATAAAAAAGGATTAAGTATTATTGAAACGGTTGTTGCTATTTTAATTATTTCTTTTGTTATTGGTGCGCCGATTGGAGTTCTCCAACAAGGGCTCTTTTTGAGCCAAAATGCAAAAGAGAGAGTTACGGCGCGGTTTTTGGCAGAAGAGCCGCTTGAGTATCTGCGCAATTTAAAAGATTCAAATATTGTACAGTCAGTAAAAAATGTTCAAGGAGGAGGCTCTCCTATAAGCTTTTCTCAAGGCCTTTTAATGGCCTGTGTTGAAGGCTCAGGGAACAATTGTTTGGTTGACGTTCATCGAGATATTTTTACTGGATGTTCTGTGACCTCTTTGTGTCAAGTTCGGTTTGCTGACTCATCAGAATGTGATACATCCGATATGGCCGGCTGCGAAAGAATATATGGGCACGAAACCATTATTGGAGGAAACGTTTATGAAGAAACTTCGGAATTTTCTAGAAAGATTACTGTTGAATCAGTTTCTTCAGATGAGTTTCGAGTAAGAGTAAGTACTGGTTGGGACACCCCACAAACTAGTTTTAACAGTGTTGCAGTAGAAGAATACTTTAGAAGCTTTGGATTTGATTAAAATGTCTTTAAGCAACAATCAACAAAAAGGGTTTGTAACGTTCGTGGCGCTTTTTATGGTAGTTTTGGTAACTACTATTGGTATTTTTATAATTAATATTGCTCTAAAAGAGTTTCGATTAGCAAACATTCAACAAGACTCGCTCGAATCGCTTTTTATTGCCGATATTGGTATTGAGTGTGCATTTCATTACGATGTTTCTGGGCAATCTGCATTTCCAAGTTTTGCCACTGTTCCCTCTGGTTCACTCCCGGGTCCAGGAACACCAACAGGAAGCATTCCACGGACAACGGGCGGAAACTTTCCAGGAACCATTGATTGCATAGGCACAGATGCCGCTAATCTCGACCTTACTTCTGAATATGTAAACGATTCCCGTGGGCACGTTATTACAACCACTATTGAGCCAATTGAATACAGCAGTCCCTACCTTGTTGAGGTGTGTACTCTTGTTGAGGTTCGTAAAATTCTCACTCCGGCAGGGGACGAGGTAACCGAAATCGATGCACGAGGAAGAAATACCAATGATCAAAACTGTGACGACCCAGGAATTCGAGGGGTAGAACGGGCCCTTACACTCATTTGGGGAAATCGTCCATAGCCTTAAAAACCAAGTTTTTAGGGTAAAAATTTGATAGGATAGAGCTATTCTATGGATAAAACAAGCGCAAAAAAGCGCCTAGAAGAGCTCAAAAAGGCTATTCATCATCACGATTATCAGTACCATACACTCGATAATCCAGAGGTGAGCGATGCTGTTTATGACTCCCTTAAACGGGAGCTTTTAGCGACAGAAGAGGAATATCCAGCTCTTGTCACTCCTGACTCGCCGACACAAAGGATTGGGAGCGCACCTCTCACATCCTTCAAAAAAACACGACACAGAACCCCCATGAACTCTTTTACCGATGCATTCTCGGAAGAAGAGATGGCCAAATGGTTTAAGCGCGCAGGAGATTACTTAGGGAGATCAATTAAAGAAGAATTTTACTGTGAACTTAAAATAGACGGCTTTGCAGTTGAGCTTGTATATGAGAACGGTGTATTTATAGAAGGTTCTACGCGGGGCGATGGAACAGTCGGAGAAGACATTACACAAAACCTAAAAACTGTCGGGTCAATTCCACTTGTTCTTCCCAATAAAGAAAAGGCCCCTAAAGAAGTTATTGTTCGCGGAGAAGTTTTTTTGAATAAAAAAGAATTTGATCAGATTAATAAGAGGCTTGAAAAAGAAGGCAAACAAACGTATGCAAATCCTCGTAACTTGGCTGCTGGGTCAATGCGGCAACTTGACCCAAAAGTTTCTGCAGAGAGAAATCTAAATGCCTATATTTACGATATTGTAAACGAAGATGTTAAAACTCACGAAGAAGAACACGAACTTTTGGCCCAGTGGGGTTTTAATATTAATCCTCATAACAAAAAAGTGTCTTCACTAGAAGAAGTGTTTAAACTTTGGCACTATTGGGAAACACATAAAGACAAACTCTCGTACGAAGTCGATGGCTTAGTGGTCATTATTAATAACAATAAAGACTTTGGCGACTTAGGAAGCGTTGGTAAAAAACCACGTGGAGCAACGGCCTTTAAATTTAGTGCTGAAGAAGCAACAACAAAAATAAATAATATAAAAATCCAAGTAGGACGAACAGGGGTATTAACACCAGTTGCAGAACTTGAGCCAGTGGTGATTCGCGGTGCAACCATTTCTCATGCAACACTCCACAACTACGATGAAATTGTTCGTCTTGGAGCAAAAGTTGGGGATACGGTAGTGGTCTCTCGAAGCGGGGACGTCATACCAAAAATCACAAAAGTTCTCACCGATTTACGCACGGGAAAAGAAAAGGAATTTGTAATGCCAAGTAAATGCCCAATCGATGGATCTCCTGTTATTCGAGACGGAGTATATTATCGGTGTCAAAACACACGTTGTGGAGCGGCTCTAAGGCGAAGCCTCCATCATTTTGTATCAAAAGGAGCGTTTAATATTGAAGGACTAGGGCCTAAAATCATAGATCGATTTATGGACGAAGGCCTTATGAGTGACGCCGGAGATATTTTTACGCTTGAAGAGGATGATATTAACGTATTATCTCAATTTGGAGAAAAGTCAGCACATAATATTATTTCTGAAATACACGAAAAGAAACAAGGAGTTTCTTTAAAACGATTTTTGTATGGATTAGGAATCTTGCATGTGGGAGAAGAAACAGCCGAGCTTTTGGGTAATTATCTTGTTTCGCATAAATATCTTTCTAAAAAAGAACATACACCAGAAGACGTTTTTGAAGCACTTGAAGGTTTAGACCAGGAGGAACTTCAACACATTTCTGATATTGGACCACAAGTTTCAAAAAGTATTTATGAATGGTTTAAAGACAAACGAAACAAAAAACTTATAGAAAAACTCGAGAAAGGGGGAGTAATGGTAAAGATTGAAAAGACGAGCATCTCAAGAAAATTAGAAGGTCTTACTTTTGTTTTAACCGGAACCTTACAAGAAATGTCTCGCGATAAAGCAAAAGAGAGCATTAAAAAGGAAGGTGGGTCGGTAAGTAGTGCAGTCTCAAGTAAAACAAGTTTTGTAGTGGCGGGCGAGGATCCGGGGAGTAAGTATAAAAAAGCCAAGGAACTTGGAGTAAAAATTCTTACCGAAGCCGAGTTTTTAAAAAAGCTTAAATGATGTTCACCCAGTCAAATAACTTCAAATGATCGGAAGGTTTTACTATACATATGTGTTGAGGTCGAAGAAGGATGGTAAATTTTATACTGGTTACACTAAAGATTTGAAGTTAAGATTTAAGCAACATCAAGACGGATTAGTAGAGTCGACAAAAGGAAGGAGACCGTTTACACTGATCTACTATGAGGCATGCAAGAGTCGGGACGATGCCCTAAATCGAGAAAAGTATCTTAAGAGATACTATGGAAAGATGTATATTAAAAAGAGACTTAAATCTTATTTGACAGGGTAAATGATTGATAAAAACGAGGTAGAAAAACTAGCAAAACTCTCGCGCATAACACTTACCGAAGAAGAAATAGAGTCGCTCTCAAAAGAGTTTTCTCAAATTGTTGACTATGTTTCTCTCCTTCAGTCGGTAGATGTTAAAGAGGAAGATGAATTAGATTCCCACAGAAACATTATGCGAGAAGATGTGCAACCCCACGAATCTGGTAAATACACCAAAGACCTTATAAAAGAGGCGCCCGAGACCGAAAAGAATTACATTAAAGTAAATAAGGTTCTTTCGACTGATAAGTAATGACGGTAAAAGAATACGTACAAAAAATACAATCAAAAGAACTTTCTGTAGAGGAAGGGGTGCTTTTATTTACAAAAAATATTGAAGAAAAAAATAAAGAACTCAATGCATTTATTGAAATTTTTGACTGTAAAGATCAAGTAAAAAAAGTGCAAGAACGAGTCGACAAAGGAGAGGTCCTTCCTCTTGCAGGAGTCTCTGTTGCGGTAAAAGACAATATTTTAATTAAAGGAGAGAAGTGTTCTGCTGGTTCTAAAATTTTAGAGGGCTATACCGCTACCTATGATGCAACCGTGATTGAAAAATTACGCGACGCTGGTGCTATTTTTGTAGGGCGCACCAATATGGATGAGTTTGCCATGGGGAGTGCTACCGAGACTTCATATGCTGGCCCTGCAAAAAATCCGCATGATACCGACCGTGTTCCGGGAGGTTCGTCAGGTGGGTCTATAGTTTCCGTTGCGGGTGACATGGCTCCACTCGCACTTGGGTCTGAAACAGGAGGATCAATTAGGCAACCGGCAAGTTTTTGTGGGGTTGTAGGGCTCAAACCAACATATGGAGCCGTGTCTCGGTATGGGCTCATTGCCATGGCGTCATCGCTTGACCAAATTGGCCCAGTCGGGAAAACAGTAGAAGATGTGGAGATACTTTTTGATCATATAAAAGGAAAAGATGAGAGCGACTCAACTAGTAAAGAATATCCAGAAACAAAACAAGAAGACGTTAAAAAAATTGCCTACCCAAAAGGGTTTTTAGAAGAGGGGATTGATAAAGATGTACTTGAAAATTTTTATAAAGGAATAGAAGTTCTTAAAAAAGAAGGATATGAAGTTGAAGAGGTAGAGATTCCTTATTTAAATAATGCACTTGCTTTGTACTACATTATTATGCCAGCCGAGGCGTCGTCTAACCTTGCACGGTTTGATGGGGTCAGGTATGGGCTTAAAAATGATACGGGTGACAGCGTCCAGGATTTTTTTGAAACACGCGGAGAAGGGTTCGGCAAAGAAGTAAGAAGGAGGATCATGCTTGGAACGTATGTTCTCTCAAGTGGATACTATGATGCCTACTATAAAAAAGCTTTTGATGTTCAGAAGGCTATGAGGAAAGGGTTTCAAGAGGTGTTTAAAAAGTATGATGCCATTGTTATGCCGGTTGCTCCAACACCTGCATTTAAAATTGGAGAAAAATCTAATGACCCACTCCAAATGTATCTTTCTGATATTTTTACGGTCTCTGCAAACTTAGTTGGTATTCCTGGTATTTCCGTCCCCAACGGAACAGTGGAACGTGAAGGTAAAGATTTGCCAGTAGGGTTCCAAATTCTTGCACCGCACTTTAAAGAAAACAGATTGTTTGCTCTTGGAAAAAAGATTGAAAGGGTATAATTAAAAAATGGCAGACGAAGGAGAAAATCATAGCCTTGATTGGTTTGGGTGGGCATTCCTCTTACTTTTATTGTATGGAGTGATTACGCGACTACTGCCGAGCCTCCAGAACTTAATTGAACGCATTCAGGATGGAACGGCCCCTGCGGCTCTTGTTATTGCAAACAATATTGTTTTGTTTATTCTCGATATTCTTTTAGTGATCGCTATTGCCGGAATTACTTTTGTGCTCTTTAAAATGGTACGATTAAGAAAGAAAAAGATTGAGGCGCTTTTGAAGATTGAAACAACTCCTGTCGATGGGAATGAAAAACGATGGCAAAGAATTTTGGAACTTGCATCGTCTCAAAACTCATCTGATTGGAAGGTTGCGATTATTGAAGCTGACACTATTTTAGATGGAATGGTTACAACGATGGGTTTTGCGGGAGACACTTTAGGGGAGAAGTTAAAAAATATTGAAAAAAGTGATTTTACCACTCTTGATGAGGCATGGGAGGCTCACAAGTTTAGAAACAAAATTGCCCATTCTGACGAGCCAATTACGCAAAGAGAGGCACGCCGTATTGTGGCACTCTACGGACAAGTGTTCCAAGAATTTGAATATATTTAAAACAAGAGCCGCCCAAAAGAATCGAGTGACTCTTGTGGGCGGCTAGTTGAGGCCAAGTTTCTCTGCTCGTTCTTTGAGCCGGAGAAGGGCCTTGATCATGTCGTCGATGTTGGGGAACTCAAGGTCAATCCGAACGTAGGGGCTCCCGTCATCACCTTTAGTGACCCCCATGCAGATCTTGGTGCCGGTGATCTCGAAATCGATGAGTCCGTGTGCGTAGACTCGCTCGATGATGCCGTTGACCTCGAGGACCTCTTTGTCGCTTGCCATAGGACCTCCTGTTTCTGGCTATTAAACTATCATTACAAAATAAAAAACAAGCGATTGCACGACAAAAGATAAAACCGGATATCAAATGATATCCGGTTTTATCTTGGCGCGGCCGACGAGACTCGAACTCGCAACCTCTCGCGTGACAGGCGAGTGCTCTAACCAAATTGAGCTACGGCCGCATGCTACAGTAAAGCTCAATCAGTATACCCAATTTGCTCTATTTCGCAATAAATTGTCGCAAAAGGATAGAGACCCATAAGAGGAACGATCCAAAGCCAATGATGAATATGGTTCCTGCTGCTTGTGCCCAAACATCCGAAGGGGGTCCACTATTCCATATAAAAGAAATAACGAGTGACGCACACGCCAAAAGACAGACAATAAAAGTCTTATAAAGATATTTTTCTACCATCAATTCCTATAACCAGAGAAAGGAGAGATTATTTCAGGTGGTCGTGTGCCGGCGGGAGGGTTCGAACCTCCGACCTTGGGCTTATGAGTCCCACGCTCTAACCAACTGAGCTACGCCGGCAACCTGTAACGTGTGCCGGGGGCCTGAATTGCACAGACGCCTCAAGGTTATGAGCCTTGCGAGGTACTACTCCTCCACCCCGGCACAAGCCATTATACAGAAAATCACCTTTGACACAAGAAACAAAAGGGCAATAGCAAAACTTTGTTATACTAAAAAAACCGTGTCACAAACAATTCCCGACGTAAATAAAAATTGGTACCAAATGCCACTTGAAGATATCAAGCGGCACTTTAGTGTAGATGTTACAAAAGGTCTTACTAAAGAAGAGGTACAAAAACGATACGAGCAGTACGGACCAAACAAGCTTCCTCAAGGTAAAAAGCTCCATGCATGGCAGCTTTTTTTAAGGCAATTTTTAAATCCACTCATTATTATTCTTCTTATTGCAGCGGGTCTTACGGCGTGGCTTCATGAATATCTTGATTTCACAGTCATTATGCTTGCTGTGTTGGTGAATGTTCTTATTGGTTTTTGGCAAGAATTCAAATCAAACCAGATTTTTGAAAAGATGAACAAGCTTGTAGAGGTCCGAGCTCGAGTTATTCGAGACGGAGTACTCCAAGACATCGACATGAAAGAACTTGTGCCGGGTGATATTATTTCTCTCCGTACTGACATGAAGATTCCTGCCGACGCAAGAATCATAGAAGCCCAAGCATTGTCGGTAAACGAGGCGCTCCTCACTGGTGAATCAGAAGCGGTTATAAAAAAGGTAGAAGATGCAGAAGAGGAGCTCTCTGTTGGTGACAGGCACAATATGGTTCACATGGCAACCATTGTTGAGAAGGGAGAAGGTTTAGCAATTGTAGTTGCTACGGGTGAGGATACTGAAATTGGAACCATTGCTTCTCTTACGGCGCGTGTTGAAGATGAACAAACTCCTTTGCAAGAACGTCTTGCACGTCTTGGAAAAAGAATTGGAATTGGAGTTACTTTTTTTGCTCTTATTATTTTGGCGCTTGGTTTTTGGGAGGGAAGAAGTTTTGAGGAAATGTTTACGACGGCGGTTGCGGTTGCGGTCGCCGCGATTCCAGAAGGTTTGCCAGCAGCGCTCTCTGTTATTTTGGCTGTGTCTGCAACACGAATCTTAAAACAAAGGGGTCTTGTTAAGCGTTTGGTGGGGGCAGAGACACTTGGGTCAACGTCGGTGATTGTTACTGATAAAACAGGAACACTCACAACGGGCCACATGAAGGTTGAACACATTGTGTGTTCCGATGACCTCTCTGCCGCTTCTCGTGCCATGGCGCTTGCTAGTGATGTTGTTAAAACACAAAAAGATGGTGTGGTACACATACAAGGAGAGGCGACCGACAAGGCAAAAGTTGCCTATTTTGAAGAGCAGGGAGGGAACCTAGAAGAAGCAAAATCAGAATTTAGTTCTTGCTCGTTTATTCCCTTCAATGAAGAAAATAAATACATTGCCGCTTTTTATACTTCCCCTGGAGGAGAGGGACATGTATTTGTTTCGGGAGCTCCTGAAACGCTACTCGATCGTTCAGATATCCCTGCTCATAAAAAACAAGAGATTTTGCTTCAAATTGATGAGTATGCAAAAAAAGGTTTTCGAATGATTGGAATTGCCAAGCGGTCATATAAAAAAGACACTCTTGTATGTGATGACACTGAAGCACTACAAAAAGAATTAAAAGAACTTACTTTTTTGGGTGCTGCTGCAATACGAGATCCTATTAGAGACGATGTAAAACAATCTTTAGAAACAACAAGGCACGCGGGCGTGCGGGTGATTATGGCAACGGGGGATCATATATTTACGGCGCGCTCGATTGGGGAGGAGCTTGGTTTTGGAACACATGATAATCACATTATTAACGGGGACGAGATTGACGCTCTTAGTGACGAAGAATTCAGAGAAAGAATTAAAACAGTAGAGATCTTTTCTCGTGTGAGTCCTGCTCACAAAATGAGAATTACCCGAGCACTTAAAGATAATGGCGAGGTGGTTGCCATGACAGGAGATGGTGTTAACGACGCCCCCGCACTTAAAGACGCCGACATTGGTGTTGCCATTGGTTCAGGGACAGACATTACAAAAGAGACGGCCGACCTTATATTGCTCGATAACAGCTTTTCTATCATTACGCGCGCTATACAAGAGGGCCGTATTGCGTTTGAGAACATGCGGAAGGTTACGGTGTTTCTCCTTTCTAATTCATTCACCGAAATCATTATTATCCTTGCGGGTCTTTTAATGGGTACCGCATTTTTGCCCATTACGGCAGTACAGATTTTGTGGGCAAACTTAGTAGAGAACAGCTTCCCTAACTTTGCCTTGGCTTTTGAACCAGGAGAAAAAGGAATCATGAAGCGGCGCCCTATGGGTAAAAAAGAGGCAATTATAGATAGAGAAGGTTTGTACATTATTTTTATTGTGGGGATCTTGGCAGATTTAATGCTTGTGGGAGTCTTTTATTACCTTGTAAACTTTACCAGTTGGGCTCCTGAACACATACAAACACTTATTTTTGCACTCTTGGCAGCAAACTCACTCTTTATCGTGTTTGCAATTAAGAGCTATCATCAGTCAATTTTTAAAACACGGATTACCGACAATAAATATCTTTTAGGGTCAGTCTTTATTGGTCTGCTTCTTTTGGGTGCTTCTATTTACACACCAGTCCTTCAGTCTCTCCTTGGAACCGTGTCGCTATCAATATGGGAGATTGGGTTTGTGGGGCTCATGGTTGCAATACAAGTCTTTATGATTGAGATTGTAAAATGGCACTTTAGACGGAAAGAATATTTTCGATTGCACCGGGGTAAGGCTGTTGATACAATAGGAGCTACATTACAAGGGTAACCAAAAAGTATTTGTCCTGTTAAAATTCCATTGGACGAGAGTGAAATATAAAAAATTATAAGTTAAGAATTTTATATAGGATGAGTGACGAAAAAATGGTAAAGTGCGCACAGTGTGGCAAAGAGCACAAGGAAAGTGAAGGAAAGTACGTTCTCGAAGGAACTGCCTTCCGGTGTAACGATTGCGAAGCAAAGACCGAAAAGAAAGATGATATTTGTGAATTTTGTTAAGTATGGAAGGAGAATCTAAAGATAAAATGAAGGGGTGGTGTGTAGGATGTTCGAATGGCGCAACCTTTGGATGGTTTCTTGTTGGATTTGGGGTGTACTTTCTTTTAAAAGATCTTGGAGTGATTCCAAGTGACTTTCCTCTATGGCAACTTATCCTTATTGGTGTAGGAGTATTGGTTATCCTTGGTAAGTGGTAAAGCTCTCTATCCACTGTAAATAGATTTACTTATTAAGATAATACTTGTACAATTAATTGTACAAGTATGTTGAATGAAAAAGATCTAAGATACTACTACGTAGAAAAGAAGAAATCTTCCAAAGATGTTGCTCGTGTTTTTAAGTGCTCAGAAAACAAGGTGAACTATTGGTTGAAGAAATATGGTATTCCGAAAAGGTCTATTTCGGAAGCTGTTTATTTGCAACAAAATCCTCAAGGTGATCCGTTTACTATCAACAAACCGAAAACAAAAGATGATTACTTTCTATACGGTTTAGGAATAGGACTTTATTGGGGTGAAGGAAACAAAAAAGATAGATATGCCCTGAGGCTTGGTAATACAGACCCTGCCCTTATAAAGAAATATTTAAAGTTTATAAAAAAGTTCTATAATATTCCTCAAGAAAAACTTCGGTTTGGTATACAAGTCTTTAGTGATACACCCCAAAAACAAGCTCTAAACTATTGGAAAAAGGTTCTTGGTGTAGATGGGTCTCAATTTATAAAAACAGTTATAACGCCGAGTCGAGGAAAGGGCTCATACAGAACAAAAGTAAAGTACGGAGTTTTAACAGTCTACATATCAAACAAAAAATTAAGAAACATTGTTATGGGCGAGATTGAAAAGTTAGGTGGTTTGAAGTAAGATGGTGCAGAGCAAATATATGCCGATGTAGCTCAGTTGGTAGAGCATTCCCATGGTAATTCGTTTTATTTTGCCCTTTTATTGGGAAACCGATAATTGAACCCGAATTACGGTTAAACGTCAGTGTAATGACCAAGACCGTGGCGAATTTTTCGCCCGAACGACTGACAAGGGTAGCTAAGTCCCATGCGTGGATATGCTAAAGATACAGTCTAGTCCCCTGATAGTTACACATATCAAACAGGGGTGTAAACGAAGGGAAAGGTCACCGGTTCAAGCCCGGTCATCGGCTCCAGAATCAAACTCAACTGCTTTTTGGGGCAGAAATTTTGGCGGCGCGGAGCGCCGCGTAGGGGGGAATGGGGTTTCCGCGCGCTTCGCGCGCGTGGATTGAGAGGTTCAATCCGAAAATTTTTTGGAGGGAGGATTTTTTCAAAAGGAGGTCTTCCTTTTGCGCGATTTCGTCCAGCGTTGACGCGGTTTCTATCCAATCGCGCACAGGTTCAACCCACGCGGCGGGGGCTCGTTCAAGACGGACGATTTTCTCCTCAATCGTCCGGCGCTCTCCCATAAGAGCGCGACGGCGAGACAAGTAATCTTCACGTTCTATATCTTCGGCAACGTACAAGTCCGTCAGGCGCGTTA
>DFOW01000008.1:12408-33861 GCA_002376885.1 Patescibacteria group bacterium UBA3531
TTGGCGGCTTCTTTTTCCAGCAACGCAGAAAATGGAGAAATCCATTCTTGCGGCATGGCGTACTCGCCGAGAAGCGCCGAAAGTTGCGAATTTAACAATTCGCTTCGCATCGGCACTTCTTTGCATTTTATGGCCTTGTTCTTTCGAGTACAGCGATAGTAGGTGTAGTGGTGGACGTTGCCGTTTTTCTGATGCTTCTCTTTTACCTCGGCCGTGATGCCCATGCCGCAGAAGCCGCAACGCAACAAACCGCAAAACGGCGCGGGATCGTCTTTGATTTTCGGAGTGCGTCCGCGACTTTTCAAAACAGCGTTCGCTTTATCAAACAATACTTTTGAAATAAGCGGTTCGTGGTTTCCTTCGTAAAGCTCTCCGGCGTAGCGGAACTGTCCGTAATAAAACGGGTTTTGCAAAATGAATGAAATGCGGGAGATGTGAACGCGGCGATTTCCTTTGGACATCACGCCTTTGCTCTCAAGAAATTCCGCCAAGCCGTCAAGTGTTGCGCTTCCGCTTGCGTACTGTTCAAACATCTCGCGTACGAGCGCGGCATTTCTCTTGTGGACGCGAATAGTTTTGGTGCGAGGGTCGTTGATATAGCCGAGTGGCGCAAGTCCTGGATATATTCCTTGCCGCGCTTTTTGGCGCAGACCGCGAGCGGTGTTCGCCGCGAGCTGGCGCACATACTCGTTCGCCATGCCGAGTTCGACGGACATCATTAACACGTTGTCATTTGGATAGTGCGAGCGGCCATGCGTCTGAATATGTTTGATAACACCCTGTTGCAAAAGCCACTGCACCTGTCCGCCGCCCACAGGATTGCGCGCGAGGAGTGGTGAGTATTGTGTACGTGGTCCCAACCTCCTCAGTTCACGCCGTATGGTGCTCGGGTGACGGCCTAGTATTTCTGCTATCTCAGATGTTTTCGCCAGTTTTGCTTTTAATAATCCGATTTGCTCTCGTTCATAGTGATTTAACTGTTTATACATACACGTTATTCTAAAACGTGCGGTTGAAGTTTGAACTCAAGGCCCTAAAAACTCTCGCAGACAGATACGCCAAAGGAGAAATTGCCAAGGAAGAGTTCGAATCAAAGAAGAAAGATTTAAGCTCGTGTTGTTGAATGATGATGAATACGAAACTCAAAAACTTCTTTGTCATCTGGGGCAAAGACATGATGAGCTTCGGAGAAAATGTCACCATGACCGTGAACGGAAAAGAGAATATGGAGCTCGGCGAGTACGAAATGAAGGATGGCGATATAATTGAGTTGAGATACAAGTAGAAAATCGTTTTTGTTTTCCGCAATCACGTTGCTTGTGGCGGTTTGTTTATGTTACCATTTGAGTAAGTATGCAAACCAAAAAAAGTAAACAAATCAAAAAGGAACTGAAAAACGAGGCGGCACTCGTCCAGTGCGCCGAAGAGTTTAATATGGTCGGCGACCCGACACGTCTCAAAATCTGTTATCTCTTGTGCCGACACAAAGAGTTATCAGTTGGCGAGATAGCCGATATCATCGGCGTATCTATTTCGGCGGTTTCGCACACGCTCCGCAAGCTCAAAGAGGCAGATATTGTGGAAGACCGCAGAGATTTTCGTCATGTCTATTATCAACTTAAACAATCGCCCGTTACAGAAATGGTAAAGGGGCGACTAGAAAAAATATGAATCAAACCGCAAAAAATCTGTTAACGCGATTGTCTCCAATTCTTGGAGCAGGAGCGGTGGGTGTCTGCCCACTTTGCTGGATTGGCTCTGCGTCTTTGCTTACTTATCTTGGACTTGGTGCATTGATTCCCGTATGGCAATGGATAGTTTTTGCATTGCTCGCCTTGGCACTCGTAGGGTTTATTCTTGACTTCCGCTCGCATAAAAACTACTACCCGTTTATTTTACTTGTAATCGGTGGCGCTCTGCTTCTTCTCGGTCGATATGGACCTTTTGGCGGAGAAGACTTTATGGGTTGGCAAGTTTGGGGACCGGGAGCAATCCTTGTACTTGTCGCCGTTATTTATAACAAGCGACAATTTTCTAAAAAACATCAACACCATGAAAAACTTTGACCTCATAATTATCGGCGGCGGAGCGGGAGCGTTTGCAGCGGCAATCCGCGCCAACGAGCTGAAAGCGAAAACCGCACTCATCAACGCCGGACTTCCGCTCGGCGGCACATGCGTCAATGTCGGTTGTGTGCCCTCAAAAACGCTTCTCTACGCAGGAGAAATTTTACACCACGCGAAGCACAACGTGCCAGGGGTTGAGTTGGCAGTAAAGAACTTCAATTTTCAAAAAGTCGTGCAGGACGAGCTTTCACTGGTTGAAAAACTACGTCAAGAAAAATACGAAAAAGTTTTGAAAAATTTGGAGCATGTAACCGCGATTGAGGGAAAGGTAAAATTTGTTTCTCAAAATGAGGTGGGAGTGAACGGAGAAAAATTGAGTGCGGAAAAATTTATCATCGCCACCGGCTCCACCGCCAACGTGCCCCCGATTGAAGGCATACGAGAAACCGGATTTGTAACGCACATTGAGGCGCTCAAAATGGACAAACAGCCGAAAGAATTAGTTGTTATCGGCGCGGGGCCGGTCGGCCTTGAGTTTGCGCAAATGTTCGCGCGGTTTGGCACGAAAGTAACTGTGCTTCAGCGAGGAGACTCTATCTTGCCACAGGTTGAGAAGCCACTCGCCGACCGCCTTGTCGAAGTCCTAGCAAGTGAGGGAGTTTCTATCATTACAAACGCGGAAGTTGTCAAAGCATACAAAGATAATGGTAAAAAGGTGATTACATTTACCGCAAACGGCAAAGAGCAAATGGTACAGGGAGACGAAATACTACTCGCCGCAGGAAAGACCGCGAATACAAAAGAGCTTGGACTTGAAATAGTCGGTGCTGAAACGAACGAACTACACGCAGTTGTTGTGAGCCCTACTTTTCAAACATCCAGCCCGAACATCTTTGCCGTCGGCGATGTTACCAATTCGCCTATGCGTCTTGAAACAACCGCAGGACGTGAAGGGACACTCGCGGCTGAAAACGCACTCAAAGGCACAACACTTTCCATTGATTACGACACCGTGCCGTTTACCATATTTACCGACCCGCAGATTGCCGGCGTGGGTTCAAGCGAAAGCAGGCAAATGAAAGAGCAAGGCGTGTGTAATTGCCGCACCGTGTCGTTTGAAGCGGTGCCGAGAGCGATCATCATGCACCGCACCGAGGGTCTTATTCATATGGCGGTTGATACAAAGTCGCCGAAAATAGTCGGCATGCAGATTCTTGCCCCGAACGCTGGAGAACTCATCGCGACAGGAATGATGATTGTTAAAAACGACAATACGATAGACGATGTGGTGAACTCACTGCCAATGTTCCCGACCCTTTCAGAGGCGATAAAAATTGCCGCGCTTTCATTTACCAAAGATATTTCTAAGTTAAGTTGTTGTATCTAAATATGCGGCAATTTCTAAACATACTGTGGTTTGGCATTCGCGAGCCATTCAAGAATAAAAACTACACCTTTCTTTTTCTTTCCCTCCTTTTCATTTTCTTTGCGCTTTTCGTTTTGATTCCGGTACGGACAGTTTCAGGTAATACGCTTGCAACTCAACTTGATATTTTCACTGGCCGTGATTATACGGTTCTTATTCTTCTGTCGTCACTTTCCGCGCTTTTCATAACAATGCAGGTGTATGTCATGCGTCAAAAAAGAAAAGTGAGTGGTGTGGGTACGGCAACCGTCGGAGGACTTGGCGCTTTGTTCGCGGGCATCGCTGGAACGGCATTTTGCGCTTCATGTCTCGCGCCCCTGTTCGCGATTTTCGGTATCGGGTTTGGCGGCACACTGTTTGTTCTTGAGTATCGTTGGTACTTCGTTGTCGCAATAATATTGTTTATGCTTATCGCAATATATCTCACTGCGCGAAAGATGCGCAGGGTTTGCAATTCTTGTTAAAGATTAAGGGAGAAACCCCGCCCGCGTAGCGGGCAGGGTTTGTGCGCGCACGGGAGCCTGTAAAGGCACGGGCGGGGCGGGGCGGGTCATTCGGTATTTTTGCTAAAATAGGTTCGAGCGGTATCATAAAGAT
Source organism: Patescibacteria group bacterium UBA3531 (assembly GCA_002376885.1). Classification (GTDB taxonomy): domain Bacteria; phylum Patescibacteriota; class Minisyncoccia; order Phycocordibacterales; family UBA3531; genus UBA3531. Next base: position 16,498 of record DFOW01000008.1, read on the forward strand.
ACTCCTTTTATTGTCGCCACCCTAGCTCAATTGGTAGAGCAATGGTATCGTAAACCATAGGTTGTCGGTTCAAGTCCGACGGGTGGCTCCATATCCTTTATTATGAAAAATTATAAAGCAATAATTCTTGGTGCGCAGTGTTCGGGTAAAACAACTCTTTATCAACATCTTCGTTCAAAAACGAACATGTCAACTTTTGAGCAAGATGAATTGCTTATTGAGAAAAATGACGGTGTCTATCCCTCTGATTTGAACCACAAACATGATGTCTTGCTCCCACAAATTGAAAAAGAAACCATAGCAGATAATAATCGTATCCATATAGGAAGTTATTTTAGTGTGATATCACTCAAAAAAGCAAAAGAAAGTGGGTTTAAAATAATTATTTTGTCTGTTCCAGAAAAAATACTTAAAGAGAGGAATGAAAAAAGAATGCGAGAACAAAACTATGATGATGCAAACAAATGGCTTCAGGGAGAGCTTGATTATTTAGAGGCCATAGAAAATCAAGGATTAGTTAGTGATGTTATAGAAGGAACTTTGTCTGTAGAGGAAATTGTTAAGAATTTAATGAAAATTCTAAAACCATCCAGCTAATCGTTCTCGTGCTATAATTCCCTCGTGGATGCGCACGAACTCAATCAAAAGGTAGAAGAACTTGAGGCCAAGATGGCCGATCCTAACTTTTGGAACAATAAAACTGAGGCACAAGAGAAAGTCGCAGAACTTAACCGTCTTAAGGGGCAAATAGCGAGTCTCAATAAATATGATAAAGGTGACGCAATTGTCACTATTTTTGCGGGGGCTGGTGGGCAAGATGCCGAGGATTGGTCTCGGATCCTCTTTGATATGTATCAAAAATACTTAGAAAAGCAGGGGCTTTCTTCAAGGGTTTTGCATAAAAATGAAAATGACCACGGAGGCTATAGGAACATCACCTTTTCCGCGGAAGGTAAAAAAGCCTACGGAACCCTTAAAAATGAGTCTGGTGTGCATCGGCTTGTTAGAATCTCTCCTTTTAATGCCAAAAAACAAAGGCACACTTCGTTCTCGATGGTAGAGGTGGTGCCAAAATTCCCCAAGCATGAAATTGCGATCCCTCCCGATGATGTTAAAATTGAATTCAGTAGATCCAGTGGCCCAGGGGGTCAAAATGTAAATAAGAGAGAAACAGCAGTACGAGTTGTGCACATTCCAACCGGGATTTCAGTTCATTCAGATGGAGAACGATCACAAGCGCAAAACAAAGAGGTAGCGCTTGAGATCTTGCAAGGAAAGCTGCACAAACTTTCTGAAGAAAAACAGAAAAGCGAAAAAGAGGGATTCTACATTTCAAAGACGACAGACGTTGAGTGGGGGAACCAAATACGCTCATACGTCCTTCATCCATACAAATTGGTAAAAGATCACAGAACGGATTTTGAACACAAAGATCCGGAGGCAGTTTTAGAAGGTGACTTGGATGGATTTATAGAGAGCGAACAGAACCTATAGTAATGATTTACTTCGAAAACGTTTCAAAAAGTTATTTTGATGATACAAGTCCGGCGCTTGAGAATATTAATTTCTCTGTAGAGCCAGGAGAGCTTCTTTCTATTGTGGGGCATTCGGGTGCCGGTAAAACAACGCTCCTTAAAATGATTTTGGCAGAAGAGTTTCCAACCGAAGGAAAAGTTTTTTTTGAATCGTCTGACATTCAAACACTCAATAAACAAGAACTTTTAGACTTGCGCAGGCGTATTGGAATGATCTTCCAAGATTTTAGATTGCTTCCTCATAAAACGGCATACGAAAACATTCGGTTTGCTATGGAAGCAGCCGGACGAAGCGAAGAAGAAATTGAGGCGGACGCTCCGCATGTTTTAGAACTTGTAGGGCTTGAAGAAAAGTTATGGAACTTCCCAAGTGAGCTCTCTGGTGGAGAAAAGCAACGGGTTGCCATCGCACGAGCAATTGTTAATCAACCAGATATTGTTATTGCCGATGAGCCAACCGGGAACCTCGATCCTATAAATGCCTACGATATTATTGAGATCTTAAAGAAGGTTAACGAAATGGGGAAAACCGTGATTTTAACTACGCATAACAAGGGCGTAATCGATGCTCTGGGGAAGCGGGTAATCACGATCGATAAGGGTAAAATTATAAGGGATGATGCAAAAGGTAAATATATTCTTTAAGTATGGCAATGTTTCTTAATTTACAACGAGTTATAAAAAGTGGTTTTATTGCCTTTTGGAGAAACGGAACGGTTTCTCTGGCATCTCTTTTAGTATTTACCGTCACACTGTTTGTAATCGGTGGGCTTTTACTGGGGAGCGCTGTTTTTGATGCGGCACTCACACAAATTAAAGGGAAGGTAGATGTAACGGTCTACATTCAACCCGACACGTTTGAAACAGATATTTTGAGCCTTAAACAATCAATCGAGCAATTACCCGAGGTAAAAGAAGTGGTCTATAAATCGAGCGAGGAAGTGTTAGCTGAATTCCGAATTACGCACGCAAACGATTCTCTTATTTTGCAATCACTCGATGAGTTGGGCGGAGAAAACCCGCTTCGTGCAGAACTTAATATTGCGGCACAAGATCCGCGCGAACTCGGTTCTATCGTTACCTTTTTAGAAAACGAAAGCATTATCTCTCGTAACAATGGCGCGGGCATTATCGAAAAGATCAGTTCGCAAAACGAAAAAAACCAAGAAGCAATTGATCGCTTTATTGACTTCACTAATACGGTAGAAACACTAGGGCTCTATATTGCTATCTTTACCGCACTCATTACGGTGCTCGTTACCTTCAACACCATTCGTCTTGCTATCTATACTTCAAAAGATGAGATTAGTGTGATGAAACTGGTAGGCGCAAGCGACAACTATGTGCGCGGTCCGTTTATTGTTGAAGGAATCATGTATGGAGTATTTTCGGCTTTCTTCACGCTCGCACTTTTGTATCCGGTAACACGATGGATTTCTCCTCTTACGAAAGACTTTTTTGGAAGCATTAATTTATTTGAATATTACATCTCTAACTTCCCAATGATCTTTTTGATCCTTGTGGGGGTGGGAGCTGTTCTTGGAATTGTATCAAGCTTGCTTGCCATCAGACGCTATCTAAAAGTCTAAAAAAATGAAAAAGCCCAAGTATATCTTTGTCGTCGGGGGAGTCATGAGCGGAGTCGGTAAAGGTATAACAACGGCCTCGATTGCAAAGATTTTAGAGGGTCGTGGATTTCGGGTATCTCCTATAAAAATCGACCCATATTTAAACGTAGATGCGGGAACCATGAACCCAACCGAACATGGCGAGGTTTTTGTGCTTGATTCTGGTCTTGAATGCGATCAAGACATGGGTAACTACGAACGCTTTTTAGGCAGGAGCCTTCCGACAGAAAACTATATGACCAATGGCATGGTCTTTAAGCATGTCATCGATAAAGAGCGAGCACTTGGCTACAAAGGTAAATGTGTAGAGCCGGTTTACCATATAACAGAAGAGATTGTACGGCGTATTGATGCCTCGGTTAAAAAAACAAAACCAAATATTTCTATTATTGAAATTGGGGGGACTGTAGGGGAATATCAAAATGCCATTTTTATTGAGGCGGCCCGAATGCTTGAGCTTAAAAACCCGGGGGATGTATTGTTTGTGATGGTGAGCTATCTGCCGATTCCAGGCAAAATTGGTGAGATGAAAACAAAACCAACACAAACTGCTATTCGTACGCTTAACTCCTACGGTGTTCACCCCGACATTATTATTGCGCGGAGCGATGTTCCTTTGGATGAAAAAAGGAAAGAAAAAATCGCCGACTCAAACGGTGTTCCTAAAGATAGAGTTATTAGTGCTCCTGATATAGACAGCATTTATGATGTCCCTGTTAATTTTGAAAAGGATGGATTGGGGAACCTTGTATTAAAACTTTTTGACTTAAAACCAAAACAAAAAGACCTTATTGATTGGAGGCGAATGTTGCGCAAGCTCCATGGAGCAAAAAAAGAGGTTCGTATTGCTGTGGTAGGGAAGTATTTTAAAACAGGGGATTTTATTCTCTCCGATGTCTATATTTCGGTCCTTGAATCTTTAAAGCATGCGGCGTATTCACTCAACAGGAGACCAGTCATTGATTGGATTGATGCAGAGACGTACGAGAAGAATCCTAAAAAGTTAAAAGAGCTTGAGCAGTACCACGGTATTTTGGTGCCGGGCGGTTTTGGTGGGAGAGGAGTAGAAGGAATTATTTCTGTCATTAATTACGCTCGTAAAAACAAAATCCCGTATTTTGGATTGTGTTACGGTATGCAACTTATGGTGGTTGAGTATGCTCGGAACGCTTGCCGGCTTCGTGATGCTCATACCGCCGAGGTAAAACCAAAAACAAAGCATGTAGTGATTGATATTTTGCCCGAGCAAAAAGACTTGTTACGTAAAAATGACATGGGCGGAACCATGCGCTTAGGTGGTTACCCTGCAAAATTAAAAAAGGGAACGGTTGCAGAAGGGGCGTATAAAGCAACTACTATTCGTGAGCGCCACAGGCACCGGTACGAAGTGAATCCAGAATACATTGTGCTTTTAGAAGATAAGGGTCTTGTATTTTCGGGTGTGTCTCCCAATAAAAAACTTATGGAGATTGCAGAGCTTCCCAAAAAAGAACACCCCTTCTTTTTAGGGGTGCAATTCCATCCAGAGTTTAGAACGAGCCCAACAGAGCCCCACCCTCTTTTTTGTGAATTTGTAAACGCTTGCGCCAAGCGCGAAAACCGGTCCAAGACTGGCCAGCCTCGGGCTGGGAAGAAATAGTTGACTCTTTTCACTAAACAACTAGACTAGCAACAGAAGAAAGGAGCACACCATGCTTTTTTGGTTCATGGCTTTCGAAGATGTGTTCTCTAAAGGATGGCGTCGTTTTCTCGTTCGTGCCAAGGAGAGAGGAAGGGTGACATCTGTGTACATCAGTGGAGATGGGGCACAGCCTCTCCACCTGGTCTTCGAGAAGCCGATCGGTCCGGAGGACGTTGTGGATGGGAAGCTTCTTCCTTCTGCAGGGTCAAGAGTGAAGCGACGAGGAGGGAAGCGCCATACGCAGGTGTGCCTCTCCTACGAGAGCGCCAGAGACTTGCAGCGAGCGCTCAAACCCGCCCTTCGCGAGATGCGTCGGAGACGGCGTGCACGGATGTTCGTCGGGAGAGTGTTCGTGACGATCAACAGCATGATCCTCACGGATCGTCCCGAGATCGGCAACCTCCTGCCCAAGAAGTAGAAGCCCCGCACCAGCACGAACCCCAATCGTTCGTTTACGTGCGGGGCTTCGTGTTTTTTGATACTGTGGGGCTATTGCCGGATCGTCTAGTGGTAGGACGCCGCGCTCTGGACGCGGAAGCTGGGGTTCGAATCCCTGTCCGGCAGTCAAATCATAAAATTTTTAAGATAAATATCGATGAACGAATACCAATATTTTTCTGAAGTTTTTCAAAAAATCTTTGCAAACCCATAATGGGTTGCGGTTTTGTTGGCTCCCATTGTGGCAGTTGTTGTCGGCGAATGGTTACGAAATCGAAACTATAAAAGACAACAGAAAGATAGGCTCTTGAGAGATTTAATACACTATGGGTACCAACTCTCTTCGAACAATCTTGGAACTTCAAAAAATATATTAGGATCTCTGAATGAAATTAAGTATTGGTACCACGATGATCAGGAAATAAAGGGGAAGACCCTAAGAGCAATGGATCTAATGCAGGTCGGAGGAACCAATGGAAAGGACGCTCTAGTAGAACTATTACTAGCCATATCCAATAAAGAGGGGCTTGAGCTTTCGAAGGAAGAGATAGTGAGAGTTTTCGCTAGTAGATAATCCTATGATCAAAAAAGCGATAAAATAAAACCTTTGGAAGATGTTTTGCATGCATCTTTTTGATTTTGGCAATAATCGGCCTCAGGAAGTTTAATCACAAGTATATTCAGTGGTATCTTTTTTGATAAAAGATTTATACACCGCTACATTTTGAAGACCGTATAATTTGCTAAAATAGGGGTATGGATTTAAGTAGTAAAGAAATAGGGATAATCGTTGTTATTGTTGTGCTTGTTGGAGGACTTATCTATTTTGGCAATACAAGCAGCACAGAAGAAGGGACAGAGACTCCAGAAGAACAAACAAGCACCGGAACACAGCCAACTGGATCAACCGGTAGTAGTGGTATGCAACCACCAACTGGGGGTTCAACGGGAACCGTAACTCCAACAGGGTTCGCGCTTGGGCAAACTATTCAAATGATGGACGTTACTCTTACTCCAACTGCAGTGGTAGAAGATAGCCGGTGTCCGCAAGGTCCAGGCTCTGTAACCTGTGTGTGGGAGGGAACGGTACGAGTAGCGGCACGATTACGACAAGACACGTATACAGATGCAAATTTTGACGACTTTTTAGACTTTAAACTTGGAGAAGCGACACGATACGGAAACTATATGATCACGCTTGTGTCGGCCCTTCCATACCCTAATGTTGGAACCACAATTCGGGATAGCGATTACCGATTTACCTGGGTAGTTATTCCTACCAACTAAACAATTGAACATGAACAGAAAAGCATGTAATATGTGCATGATGCCTTTTGATAAAGACACTGGCGTGCGGGAATCAGTTTGAAGATTGCAAAGAGTACTGCAATATAAAAAAGAATGAGACGGTAGTATTTTCGTACATCCTCTATAAATCAAAAAAACACAGAGACAGCGTGAATAAAAAAGTGATGAAAGAAATGACGTAATACGAAAAGAAGCACGGAAAAATGAAAATGCCCTTCGACATGAACAAGATGGCGTTTAGAGGCTTTAAAACATTAGTAGATCTTTAATCAAAAAATAGTATGAAAGCAGGATTAATCATTGTTCTCATTATTATCATTGCTGGAGGATTTTGGTTCTTTAATAATTCAGGCGATCAAAGCGACACACAAGAACCAGTAATGGAAAATAAAGAAGAGACAAGCGAGCAAAATAATCAAGAAAATACCACAGCAAATGAAGAAGAAGCTTCAAATGAGGTTACCTTTGACATCACGGGGCGAAACTTTGCTTTTAACCAAGGAGAGATTCGAGTAAAAGAAGGAGATGTGGTAACTATTAATTTCGAAAGCACCGACGGATTTCATGATTGGGTGGTTGATGAATTTAGTGCCGCAACCAGTCGGGTGAGTACAGGCGGAAAAACATCAGTTACCTTTACTGCAGACAAGACAGGGGAGTTTGAATATTACTGTTCAGTGGGGAGCCACAGGGCTCAAGGAATGGTAGGAACTCTTATCGTTGAATAGTCTTAAATTTTTTCAAGTCTCCAAAAACCACCCAGAGATAGGGTGGTTTTTGATATACTGATTTTATGAGTGATTGGTCTAAATTAAAACGCAAAAAAGAAGCAATGCCTGTGTTTATTAAGACGGCTCTTTCTAAGAGTAGACTTATGGAAGCGTATAAAAAGAGACCAGCCTATCAACAAAACGATTACCTTGCATGGATAAAACGAGGAAAACAAGAAGTCACAAAACAAAAAAGACTCAAACAAATGTTATCTGAATTAAAGAAGGGTGGAGTGTATATGAATATGAAGCATAAGCCAAGCAAAAAATGAAAAAGAAGGTTACCGTTAATGATCTTATGCAAAAAAAATATGTCTACTATCTTACAGAACCGGCCGGCAAGAATTTTGAACCAGAATTTAAGCCAGACCTAACTCCCAAAGAAATGCTTCATATGGGTGTGTTTGGTGGTAAATACATGACTGATTGCAGGGACGAATTTCCTAAAAGTTGGTTTAGCGGGGCAAAGTTATGCCACGAGCGTCATGACCCAGAGCTTAATTATTTTGGAATCAACGCATCACAACCGCTTTCAGTATGGAAAAAGAAGGGATGGATTTATAAAGAGGACCCACGAGGATGGTTCCAGTGGTATTGTAGATATTACATGGGAAGACGCATCCCTAAAGAGGATGCTCGTCAAATCAAACGATGGAAGGCTATTAGGCGCCACATTGGTCAAATCATAAAAAATTGCAGGAAGGGAGATGCTACGTGCAGACGCAAGCAACGTCAGGCGGTCCTTCATTGGGCATATGACGCTCGGAAGTTATAATAAAGATATGAAAAAAGGATTCACCTTAATCGAACTTCTTGTAGTGATTGCCATCATTGGTATTTTGGCAGGAGTAATTTTTGTAGCACTTGGTGGTGCCCGTGATCGTGCGGGTGATGCAAAACGTAAAACAGAGATTGCACAATTTGGAAGGTTCTTAGCACTTGGGTGTTATACACCCGATGCAGGAGATGGAGACTATGATATCGCCGACATTGCAAGCGAGCTCCAAACTAAATTCCCACAGCAGGCAGACTTATTTACTAACATTCCAAAAGATACAAACGGAGGAACTGATTCAGAAACATTCTACCGTTATCAGGTGAGTGGTAGTAATTGTGTTTTGTATGCGAACCTAGAAGATGCAAACGAACCAGTTACTTTGCCAGCACTTACTGACCCAACACCAGGGGGCGGTACGGGGGTTCTTCAGGGGAGCTCGGTTGGTAACAACGGTACCAATCTTTACTTTCAGGTAGGTTATTAATATGGAACAAAAAGAAGCAACATTTGGTGCGGGATGTTTTTGGGGTGTAGAAGATGCTTTTTGCAAAGTCCCTGGAATTATTGAAACGGAAGTTGGATTTATGGGGGGGCATGTTCCCGACGTCTCTTACGAGAAAGTATGCGATGGTAGTACAGGACATGCAGAGGTGGTGCATGTTACGTATGACCCCCAAAAAGTTTCGTACAAAGAACTACTCAAGGTGTTTTGGAAAGTTCATGATCCAACGCAGTATCACAGGCAAGGTCCTGATGTGGGGAGTCAGTACCGGTCAGCGATTTTTTATTATGACGACGAACAAAAGAGAGAGGCAGAGGAATCTGTGGGAAAACTCGAAGCTTCTGGTAATTACACTTCCGAAATTGTGACCGAAATAGAAAAGGCCGGGCCTTTTTACCGAGCAGAAGAATATCATCAAAAATACTTTCAAAAACAAGGCGGGGGCACCTGTCATGTCTAGAGAGCTTCAAAGAGGAGCAAGCTTTTTTGGACTCGTACTCCTTATTTTTGGTATTATGGTAATGGCATGGCTTATGGTCTATGTCTCAAATTCGGTCACCAGACCTACCACCTTAGAGGAAGAAGATACGACGATTATCGATGTGGCAAACGATTTAAAAGACACTTTAGAAAATAGAAACGATTCATTATTAGAATAACAATTTACCATGGCATTTGAATTCATAATTTATATCATTGTTGCAATATTAATTTTGTCGGTGGTAATACGACAAATTAATCAGTATGAACGAGGAGTGATGCTTTTTATGGGGCGTTACACTAAAACAAAAGAACCAGGGTGGCGACTTGTTATTCCTATCTTCCAAAGACTCATTAAGGTTGATATGCGAGTAAATGTGATTGATGTTCCTGATCAGGATGCTATTACAAAAGATAATATCTCAACCAATGTAAACGCAGTGGTGTATTACAAGGTTCGCGATGCACGGGCTGCTGTTATTGAGATTCAAGATTATCAATTTGCTATCTCACAACTTGCTCAAACCACTATGCGAGACACTGTAGGAGAAATGGAACTCGATGAACTTTTGGCAAATCGTGATCAAGTATCACAAAAAATCAAAGGTATTGTTGATAAGGCAAGTGATCCATGGGGAATTGAGATTGTTGCTGTTGAACTTAAACATATTGAACTTCCTGAAGGCCTAAAACGAACCATTGGTAAACAAGCAGAAGCGGAACGAGAGCGACGCGCTGTGATTATTAAAGCGGAAGGAGAGGTGGGTGCTGCAGAAAACATGGCAAAAGCAGCTGGTATTTTAGCGCGGCACGGAGGGGCGCTCCATTTGAGGACGCTTCAGTCGCTTAACGATTTAAGTTCTGACCAATCAAATACCGTGGTATTTGCGGTGCCGCTTGAGATTTTGAGAGCATATGATGCTCAAACCAAAAAATAGGCTAGAGCTCGTAAATAACGTTTTTACGTTCAACAATAATTTTCCAGCCGTTACGCATAGCGTGCCGGTAAAGATCTTGGTCTGGATTAAAACAAATAGGGTTCTCTACAAGCTCAAGGAACGACACATCGTTTGCAGTGTCGCCAACTCCAATAGATCCTTTTAAGGTGAGTCCTTCTTTTTCAACGGCCCGCCGTAAAATGTATGATTTGTTTTCAATAAGGTGCTCGTCTACTACTTTCCCGGTGAACCTGTCCTGGGGGCCAAGTTCGTAAATTCTTCCATACACTTTTGTAAATCCGAGTTTTTTACAAAAAGGATCAAGTGCTGTTTTTGGGCTTTGTGAAATAGCGAGCAAAAAATAACCTTCTTTTTTTAAGTTCTTTACCAGGTCTCGTGTGTAGCGGTAAACTCTGTCTTTATTTTCTTCCATGGCTCTCTCACTTACTCGCGCAAAATCTTTATAGGGAATACCCTTAATGTGCTTCATGAACATTCGCACAACACCAGAGATGTAATCATCATAGTCTCCTTTTCTGTCGAGCCAGTTGTAGAATTCTTTTTCGTAACCAGCCTTTGCGTTTTTAGGAAAGTGCCCGCTTTTAACAAGCTCGTCAACGAGCTCAATCACAATACTTGAGCGAAAGATGGTGCCGTCTATATCAAAAATAGCGACCTTTTTCATGCCTCTATCCTAACATGCCTGGCTTTGAAACTAGTGTTTGCGATGATCAGGTAAAATACGTTTTTTTAATGCAAGGGCAATAAGTATAGAAATCACAAGGACTCCAATGTAGAAGGCCATAATGGTGATGTATGAATAAGGGACACTACTAAATACCCCTAAAACAAGGGCAAATCCCCATGAAATAAGCGAGAGTGCACCGCTTGAGAGGATAAGCCAGCGTTTCCTCATAAATTCATCTGAGGAATGGAAGAACTCATCAACGTGTCTCAAAAACCTGGGAATATGACTTATGTGGAAGATAATGCCGTTAATAGTAAGAATTAAAACGATAGTCATTTTTGCCAAAAATTTTGAAGAGGCAAGATAGTATGTAGGATCAAGTAAAAAGAGTCCAAGACCAGAAAGTATTAAAAGAAAGAGGCCCGTCCATACCATAGTGCTTCCAAAAACAATAAATCCTAACTCGGTTTTTGTAATTCGTTGGTCCTTAATACTTTTTAAAAAGATGCCGTCGCTTGCAAAAGCACCACCAACACCAAGCGCTACTCCAAAAAGGTGTGCAATAGTGAGGAGTGTTTTTATATCAATCCATTCAAACATACAAAAATTGTATCATATGTGCTTAACCTAGATGGCAAGTGTGTGGCCAGTTGTTATACTTAATAACAATGCAGGAGTTCGTCCCCTTCTTTTTTATTCTTATTTTTGGATTGTTTTTTTCGACTATTTTCAATAGGCTCCATTTGCCATGGGTGGTGGCACTTATTGTCGCAGGGATCGCTGCGGGGGCGAGTAATTTATTTGAAGTTACACCAACCATTGAATTTTTTAGTGAGATTGGTCTTGTGTTTCTTATGTTTATGGCGGGGCTTGAGACACGCCTCTCGTGTCTTAGAGAAACAAAACGAGAAGTGGGGATTCTCTCAATTGTAAATGGTCTTATTCCGTTTATTGTTGCTCTTTTAATTGGTTTTTATTTTGGTTACGGGCTTCAGGCGTCGATCCTTTTAGGGATCGTATTTATCTCGTCATCGATTGCAGTGGTGATTCCTTCACTTGAGGAGTCTGGCTTGTTTGGAACACGACTTGGGACATCAGCAATTGGAACAGCGATTGTTGAGGATATTGTATCGCTTTTTTTGCTTTCTTTATTTTTCCAATGGGTAAATCCGTCAGCTAATATCTCACTCTTTATTTTCTATCCGCTCCTTGTTTTGTTGCTTGTTGCTATCAAATTCATCATTCCAAGGCTCGATGCTTTGTTTCATAGATACTCGGCAGCTGATTCGTACGAGACAGAGCCACGCGTGGTGCTTGCCATGATGGTGGGTGTGGTCATTGTATTTGAGCTTTTGGGACTCCATCCTATTGTTGCAGGATTCTTTTTGGGTCTTGTATTGTCTGACTCGCTTAGGAAAGATGAAACAAAAAAGAAGCTTCATGTTCTCTCCTACGGACTCTTTATCCCATTCTTTTTTGTTACGGTTGGAGCGCAGACTGACTTATCGGTCCTTGCATCACTTGGAGGAGCATGGGTTGTAATTTTGGTTGTGGTGCTTGGTTCAGTGCTTGCTAAATTTGGGAGTGGTTGGCTTGGAGCTCGCCTTTCTGGTTTTTCATCGCTTGAAGGATCATTTATTGGTGTCTCTACCATGCCGCAACTCTCAACAACTCTTGCCGTAGTGTTTGTGGGGCAAGATCTTGGGATTTTAAAGCCAGAACTCGTAACTGCTATTGTGGTATTAAGTATTGTAACGACACTTATTTCGCCAATCTTGATTCGGCATATTGATAGGAAAGGAGATTTTAGAAACGCAGAGCGTGATCAAGTGCTCTCGTGTTACAACTAAATTATTCTAAAAAGAGGAGAAGGTACATAAGGAACACTCCCACAATTACAGCTCCTACCTCAAATACGGTTCTTAAACCGCGTTTTTCTTTATGAAGCTCTGGTACAAGGTCTGCGCTTGCAATATAAATAAAGATTCCAGCAATAATTGGCACAACAAAACCAGCAATCTGTTCGGCAAAGTCTTGAGCAACGATAACAATAAGAACCCCCACGACTGCAAAAAGAGCAGAGAGAAGATTATAAAGAAGCGCCTTTCGTTTAGTGTAGCCAGCATGAAGAAGGATCCCAAAGTCTCCCATCTCCTGTGGCACCTCGTGAAGAAGAACAGCAATAGTGGTGGCGATCCCTACTTCGACACTAATAAAGTAACTAATTCCAATAATGATTCCATCGATTAAGTTATGAATACTGTCTGATATTAAAACAATCTGTCCAAGAGGTTTAGTGGTATGTGGTTCACAGTCATCATCAAGACATGGATCATTAATGTGTGCGTGGTGGTGCCAATGAAGACCCTTTTCAAGTACAAAAAAGAAGAGCATTCCCCCGACAATTAAAAGAGAGGTGAGGGTCGTGTTGGTAGATTCTTCAAATGCCTCTGGAATAAGATGAATGAAAGCGTCTCCCAAAAAAGCACCCACAGCGAGTGCCACCAAGAGAAGGACGATAGAATGCAAATGTTTTTGACTAAATGATACGGTGATAACACCAATGAGCGATACAGCACTCACGGCGATTACACTTATGAGTGCATAGGTGATTTCTATTGCCATGAGCTTTAGTATAGCCTAAATAGATGTATGGTAGAATACGAAATAATGAATAAAGTCATTGTCGGTAGTATTTTATTGATTGTTATTGTGGCGGGCGGATTTTTTGTTTTTCGCGGAGCACCGTCCGATGCTCCTGGTACTCCGGGGCAAAATAATGGAAACAGCGGTGGGAGCCCAGTATACACGCCAGATGGGGGTATTTCTCTTGTCCGTACTTCAAACGAAAACAATCATGTTTATAGGGGGGTAGTGTCTCTCCCGACTCCATGCCACGCACTGAACGTAATGCTTAGCATTGCAGAATCATATCCTGAGCAAGTAACGATAGAACTTACTTCATTTTCTACAGCGGAAGTGTGCGCACAAGTGATTAGCGAAAAAGAATTTACGGCAGAGTTTACCGCATCACCCGAACACTCTCTTAGAATCCTTGTAAACGGAGAAGAGGTTCCTTATCAAGTAATTACCGAAAATGATCTACCAGAAGAACTCCCGCGAGACAGTGTGGAGCTCATTCCATAAGCCATGATTGATCTTTTTACCCAGTTTGCCCTCATTGTTGTTCTTGCTTCTGTTCTTGGGATCGTTGCCAGGCGTCTGGGTCAACCCACTATTCTTGCATACTTGCTTGCAGGAATGATCGTGGGATTTTTTAATTTTTTTGACCTTTCTGGAAACGAAGAAGTGTTCCATCTTTTTTCAGATTTAGGGATCATGTTCCTCCTTTTTTTGGTTGGGCTTGAAGTTAACTACACGGCGCTCAGGCTTGTGGGGCGAGACTCATTTATTATTGGAGTGGGGCAAGTTATTTTTACCTTTCTTGCAACGCTTCTTATTGCACACCTCTTTAATTACGAGCTCACATCAGCGCTCTACATTGCTATTGCCCTTACATTTTCAAGTACCATCATTGGGATCAATATTCTCTCTGAAAGAAAAGACCTAAACAGTTTGCATGGAAGGCTTTCGGTAGGGATGCTTTTGGTGCAGGATTTTATTGCCATTTTTGTCTTGGTCATTTTGGCAGGGATTGGATCAGGGTCAGGAACGCCCGAAGTTGGATTTTTGGGCGGAGTGATTGATTTATTCCCAGAATCGTTTGCAGTTCCTCTTTCTATCTTCCTTACCGTGCTTTTGGGGCTTGCGATTGTGGGAGTAGCGTTTTATGCAAGTAAACAGCTCATTCCAAAACTGTTTGAGACGATTGCACGGAGTGACGAGCTCATTTTTTTGGGGAGTTTGGCATGGCTTTTCATTATCACGGCCATTGTGACTGACATTGGGTTTTCTCGTGAAATTGGAGGATTTATTGCGGGAGTAACACTTGCAAACTCGTTTGAAAATCTACAGATAGCGAGCCGTATCCGTATTTTGCGCGACTTCTTCATAATGATCTTCTTTGTCATTTTGGGAGTGTCGGTTGTGGCATTCTCTGACTTTTCTGGAATTAGTGCTGCTGTGGTTGTTCTATCGCTCTTTGTGCTCATTGGTAATCCACTTATTGTTATTTTTTTAATGGGAATGCTTGGGTATAAAAAACAGGCATCGTTTTTGACAGGAGTAACGATTGCTCAAATTTCTGAATTTTCTTTGGTGGTGGTGGCGCTTGGGGAACGGCTCGGCCACATTAGTACGGGCGTGGTAACACTTGTGACAGTAATTGCTGTTGCTACTTTTACGGTTTCAACCTATATGATTACGCATGCTAAAAAGATCTATCCCTACATGGCACGCTACCTATCTTTTTTTGAAAAGAGACATACAAAGATTGACCCAACAGAAACAAAACTCTTTACTAAACCAATTGTTTTGGTTGGGTTCCATAGAACAGGGAAGAGTGTTGCCTACAACCTGCCCAGGGAAGATGTCTTAGTAATTGAATACGACCCCGAAACTATCGAAGAGTTAAAACATAATAATTTTGAACATGTTTTTGGAGATATGTCAGATGATGAAGTGCTCGATAAAATTGACTTTAGTAGAGTTCGTGCATTTGTATCAACGTGTCCAGACATGGAAGACAATCTCCTTTTCTTGCATGAGTTAGTAAAAAGACGAAGAGAAGAAAGTCATAGCTATAAAATTGTTATGCGCGCACGCACTGATCGAGACGCACGTCTTTTGTATGACAACGGTGCAGATTATTGTATTTTGCCACACTTCTCTGCGGGGCGACACTTTGCAAAAGTGATTGCAAGTGATCCGTACCTTCAAACTCTTCCCGAAATGAAGCGAAACGATATGGGTACCATCGGGAATAATTTAGGGTATATTTCTTAATATATGAAGAAGGACGAAAAAACCGAAGCCTTGCGAGCGATTCGTGACGAGGTTATGGAGCTTAAAGATTCTCCTTTGTATACATATAGAACAGAAAGTAATTACTTCCCTGTTTTAGGAGAGGGGAACCATGATGCAGATATTGTTTTTATTGGGGAAGCCCCAGGAGAGAATGAAGCAAAAACAGGGAGGCCGTTTTGCGGTAGAGCTGGGCAAATTCTCTCTGAACTTCTTGAAACTATTGATATTAAAAGAGAAGACGTTTATATCACTAACATTGTAAAAGATCGTCCGCCTAAAAATCGTGACCCTGAACCAGTCGAAATCGCTCTTTATGCTCCTTTTTTGGACCGGCAAATAAACGTCATTCAGCCAAAGGTTATCGCGACACTCGGGAGGTTCTCTATGGAATATATTATGAAAAACTATGGGCTCTCACCTCTGCTTGCTCCTATTAGTGCTCTCCATGGGAAGGCATTTTTGGCAGAGTTACCCTATGGAAAGGTTCATCTTGTGCCTCTTTATCATCCAGCTGCTTCAATATATAATAGAGCCACACGAGAGGACTTGGAAAAAGATTTTATAAAACTAAAAAAACTCATCGACTCACTACAATGACCTTTAAAGAAAAAGTATTCAACATTGTAAAAGGAATCCCAGAGGGGGAAACACTTACCTATAAAGAAGTTGCAAAACGTGCTGGTAGCCCAAACGCGTACCGTGCGGTTGGGAGTATTTTAGGGACTAATTACGATTCAAATATTCCGTGTCACCGAGTATTGCGGAGTGACGGTGGCGTGGGTGGATACAATAGAGGTATAGAGAACAAAAAGAAGATTCTTAAAAAAGAAGGTGCATTAGCTTAGTGCTTCCTCGACTGCTTTTTTAACAAGAGATCCATCTGCGCGTCCTTTTAGTTCTTTCATGACGGCTCCCATAAGTATTCCTATTTGGGACTTGTCTTGTGTGCCAAGCTCTTCTTTTTTTGATTGGACTACTTTTTTAACTTCTTCCCCACTCATTTGTTTTGGTAAGTAAACAGAAAGAATTTCTAACTCCTTTTTTTCGTCATCAGCAAGATCACCTCTTCCTCCTTTTTCAAACTGTTCGATTGAATCTTTCCTTTTTTTTGCTTCACGAGTAATTACCTCAAGTGCTTTTTCATTAGAAAGCTTCTCATCAGGCTTCTTTTTGTCGGCAACGAGTTCATTGGTAAAAGCAGTTAGTAAACCTCTTAACGTGGTAAGTTTAACTTCGTCTTTTGCTTTAAGAGCATCTTTTACCTCCTCTTTTATTTGTTCATGTAACATGTTGAGAGTATATCAAAAGCAAAAGGGCCAGGACAAGTGAATGTCCCGGCCCTTTTAGGCCTGGCTTGACGTCATGGAGAGGTTGAGCTGTTGGGGGACTCGAGGATGTTCTCGAATCTCCTCCTCCTTCTCTTCCTTTCCCATGCGCTTGAGCGCCTGGGTCCTTCTTCCTCCCCTGCTTCCGAGGTGGCGCAAGACACGCCTTCTGAGGTCCGGATCATCGATCATGGTCGATGCGAGGAGGGGAATCCTCTTTCCGGTGGCTCGAGCGCGCTCCACCACATCGTTCGCAAGGGTTTCGATTTCCCGTGCGTGTCGCATTGGGTACCTCCTTCCTTCATAGTAGCATAAAATTATACTTTTGGCAAGTATACTTTTTAAGAAACCACATTTGGGCAGACGC
>DFOW01000011.1 GCA_002376885.1 Patescibacteria group bacterium UBA3531
AAACTCAATAAAAGAATCCCCACAATAGCCCCCACCCAAAATGAAACCAAGAAGGCAATTAAACTCCCTTTCCATCCTAAAAGAAACCCTATTCCAATAGAAAGTTTTGCATCTCCAAACCCCATCCAGGTCCCTTTTGAGACAAGCCATAATCCACCAAAAAAGATGAACAAAACAAAAGGTGCCCACAAATCATTTAAGGAAAAAGCAAATAATTGATTGGGTACTAAACCCATCACATCGCCAAGATAAATTAAAAGAGAAAGGATCGCGAAAAGATATACAAAAAAATTGGGAATAATAGTGTGCTTCAAGTCATAAACAGCAATAACAATCAAAACACTAAAAACGACAAGATAAGAAATAAGAATAATATTTGAGAGGGTGTTTGAAAGAAAAATCTCTACTGATAAAAACTTCCAAACAATAGATGCAAACACAACCCCCGTCAAAAATTCAACTAAGGGGTATTGCCACGAGAATTTACTTTTACACGAAAGACATCTTCCTTTTTGGAAGATGTATGAAAGTACGGGAACAAGTTCATACCAAGAAAGTACTTTTTTACACGAAAAACAACTGGACCTTCCCCAAAGACCACGGCCGGTATTAAACCGGTAAGTTACCACATTCAAAAAACTTCCAATGATCGTTCCAAATACAAATGTAGAAAAAAGTATGAGCTGATTAAGTTCCATAGTTCCATACTAGCACGCCCACAACAAAACCCCGCACTGCGGGGTTTTGTTGTGTTCATTAAGTAATTAAACTTATGGACATTGAACAACTTCTGATCCTCCTGTGTCATCAATAACACTTGAACCTGAAGTCGTAGCATTACCAGTACTGTCCACACAGTAGAAGGTAGTTGCTGAAGTCTTAAGATTGTGCTCCATTCCCCATCCGGCCGCAGTGTCGGCACAAGTACCATTTGCGGTACCGCCAACAGCATTTGTTGCAGCTGAAATAGCCTGTGCAATATTTGTATCTGCACATGCGCCATCGTATGAGTTTCCATTATTGTCATAGAAAAGCTCAGCTTGTGCTCGAACATTGTTTAAGTTTGCTCGAACTGCAGCGTCTGCAGCTTTGTCTCGGGCACTGTTAAGTGACGCCAAAACAACTGCTGAGAGGATTCCGATGATTGCAATAACCACCAAAAGCTCAATAAGTGTAAAACCTTTTCTAAATTTCATAGCTTATTTGTTATTTCAATATTTATATTTTTGTAATGTGTATGTCTATCGACCAGCCTGCCATGACAATTAAGTGCTCGCAAAATCCCTCTGCTATAACAGTGAGACGTAAGCGAGCTCTTGTGTGGCAAGCTCGCCGCCGAAGCACATGACAGACGTACACTAAAATTATAAAACCCACGTGTGTAAAGGCCAAAAACCCTTGTGGATAATTCACCCTGTTAAGTAGGTTTTGAGGCGGTTTTTTATGTAGTGCTTACCCCAATAGGTTTTTAGGTATTTTTCTCGTTTTGTGGCATCGGCCTGGGATAAACAAGCCTCATAATATACAAGAATAAGGGGTCTTCGTTCTTTTGTTGACTTAACAAGCCCAGCATTATGTGCCTCAAACCTATTGTTTAAATCTTTAGTAAAGCCCGTATAGAATTTTTTGTCTGTTTTGGACAATAACACATACACATAATACATAACTATACTATTTAAACAGACTTAACAGGGGTTTCCACCAAAGGCAGATAGGACCTGATGGAGTAATCGCTGTACTCCACAGGTCAGGCAATACTTCCGGCCAAGTTGTAGATTGGCAAAAGAACCGAAGTCAAAAGAACACCCACTCCAAGTCCCAAGAGGATGATCATAATTGGTTCAATCAACGAAACCATAGTTTGAATTGCTTGCTCTACCTCTCGTTTGTAAAAGCGCGAAATAGTACCCAAAACAAAGCCCAATTTACCGGTTTCTTCTCCAATCCTGAGCATGTGCACCATAATGGCAGGGACCTCTTCATGCCGGGCAAATGATTCAGAAATGGTTCCCCCACCTCGAACCTCATCCATGGCATCTCCTAAAATATCTTTATAGACTTGGTTGCCCACCACACGCTGAGTAACCTCAAGGGCTTTGAGCATTGAAACTCCACTTGTTAAAAGAGTGTCTAAGTTATCTGCGATACGAGAAAGATAAAGTTTACTATATAAATCCCCCACAAGCGGTGTCCGTAATTTTATAAGGTCTAAACGATGCTTACCCTGTTCTGTGAGTGAATATCGCCATACTCCAAGCCCCGCAAGAACAAGTGCAACCACAATAAGAAGGCCGTAGGCAACAAAGAATTCACTCAAGGCAATAACAATTTGTGTGTAGATAGGGATTTCTTGTCCTGATTCTTGAATGATTTCTGACAAACGTGGCACCACTACGGTGAACATGAGTGCCATCACGGCAAAAAATACAATAATAATAAATGCCGGATAAATAAGAGCGTGTTGTGCTTTTGATTTAAGTTCGTATTGACGCTCTAAGTAATCTGCCAAAAAGTTAAACGTTTCAGAAAACTTTCCTGACTCTTCACCAGAAGCAACCATGTTTACATAAAAATCAGAGAATACGTCTGCATGGTTTTGCATGGCACGAGAAAGTGGTTGCCCTGCTTGAATATCGTCAGCAACTTTTTTAAGGGTTTTGCCCAAGAGCGGGTTTTCTGCTTGATCTGAAAGAAGCCTAAACGAATCAAGGACCGGCACCTTTGCCTCAAATAGTGTCGCCAACTGGCGCGACATGATCACTATATCTTTTGTTTTTACTCGTTCAAAAAACGAAACTTGATACCATTCCTTTTTTTCAGATGCATCGATTGAAAGTACAAAATACCCTCGTTTTTGAAGGGCGCTTATTGCAGAGTCTTGATTAGACGCCTCAATG
>DFOW01000015.1 GCA_002376885.1 Patescibacteria group bacterium UBA3531
CAAGGAGAAAGGTTGCGGTGGGGTAGGTGTTTTTTTGTTATCAATTCTAGGGTTGATATAATCGCTATATGGACTATCAACTACAAGTACAACCATTCAAGCGAAAAGACGGCATTAAGTATAAGGTAATTGAAATTACTGATATTGCCCTGCGTACGCAACCCTATCGTTCAACACATCTTGCAAAGAAACTTAGGCAAGCTTTTACTGAAAACAAGCCTAATGGATTTTAGATACGAAACAAGCCGATTTTTTGTCCTCATCCACAAATCTCTCCGAGATTTCTTCCTTTGTCAAAAAAGTCGGAACGAACCATGCGGTTCGTGACAAAACCGCCCACTTTTCCGTGCCGTCGCCGTCCCATTTCGTCGCGCAGCGACACTGTTTTCTGCCTGCTCCCGCGCCTTCGGCGCGGGCTACTTCCACGCTTTCAAAACGCGAAGTTACATTTGGCGGAGAGGGAGGGATTCGAACCCTCGAGACGGTTGCCCGCCTAACACCTTAGCAGGGTGCCCCGTTCGACCGCTCCGGCACCTCTCCAAATTTTCTCACACTATATGTGTGACTGACTTAGAGAGATTATCATTTTTTCACATAAAATTGAAGATTCGGATTTTTGAGCAACTTTTTGAGATATACTTAGGTAAAGATATGCGATTTACAAAACGAATCACTCAACCAGAAGTTTTTTTACGCTTGGGACTTGGTCTTACGTTTTTATGGTCTGGTTATAACATCTACACTACTCCAGAAAACTGGCTTGGCTTTTTAGAACAACTCCCGGCCTGGCTTATTGATCCTCTTACAACCTACTTAACATTCGAACAGATTCTTTTGGCACAAGGAGTTGCCGAAATGGTTTTTGGTGCAGTATTTTTGTTATGGTTTGTTCCGTACGGCATTGTAAAGCTTGTATCATTTATCGTCGCTCTTGAGCTTGCTGTTATTATTTGGCTTTTGGGAGTAGACACCGTTACCTTCCGAGATATCGGGCTCCTCGGGGCAACACTTGCCGTATTTGCAGGAATGCATTGGAAAAACAGACGTTAAGCAAGAATATACTTCCCTCTTTTTTTGGTAAGAAATTTTTCTCTCTCTAAGGTTTCTAAATTCTCTCGTATGAGAGATTTTTTTATATTAAAAGTCTCACTAAACTTCTTCTCCTCAAAGGTTCCCTTCAAAAACTCTTTTACCAAAAGCCCTCTGATTCTTCTGTTTGAAGCTAAAAAAGGAGATTGTTTTGTGTGGTGCTTGCTTTTTGTGCTTGGGTTTTTGTATTTCTTTTTCAACATGACCCCATAATCCATCAGGGCAAAATACCATTCACGCGTATTGTTTGTATCAAGTGTTTCTTCTATTAAAGGCATGAGCTCTTTGTCGTCTACGTCACTCTTTCTCTTAAAAAATTCATGGAGGTACACCGAACGAATGTTGGTCTCAATAAACACCGTTGGTTTGTTAAAAGCAAAAGCGCAAATAGAGCCGGCAGTTCCTTCTCCAATCCCAGGGAATGTTTTTAGGACCTCTTGGTTACGTGGCAATTTCCCGTTATGTTCTTTTACCACCTTTTTTGCAATGGCATGGAGTGCTAATGCTCGCCTGTTATAGCCAAGACCTTGCCATAATTTTAAAACTTTTTTTTGCGGAGCACGTGCAAGCGCCTCGAAGGTGGGGAGTGCATTTATAAATTCATCAAACTTTGTTGTTACCCGAGACGTTTGTGTTTGCTGAAGCATAATCTCGGACACAACAATATGATAAGGATTGCGAGTCTTTCTCCATGCAAAATCTCTTCCATTTGCATGGTAATAATCCCAAACTTTTTTTTGAAAAGCGTGGATCTGTTTTTTTGTCACAGTCTATTTAAGCAAGCGGGCCTTCTGGAACAATAAAAATAAGAAGAATATACAAAAGCGCTGCTCCACCACTGGTAATAATGGCAAGAAGCACCCAAATAATCCTCATCATGGTTGGATCCATATTGAAGTATTCAGCCATTCCGGCTGCGATACCTGCAATTTTTCGATCGGTACGAGACCGATAAAGTCGTTTTTGTTCTTCCATATGATTTAGTATAGCAAATTATCTAAGGCGTCTCTTTAAAAGACAAAGCCCGAGAAGAACAGGTCTTTCCGGGTCTTGTCTTTCTCTAAACGAGCCGCATTCGCAGTCTAGCAGGGGTGCTAAAAAGCGCAATATTGCCAAGTAATAATATTCTTGTCTAATTTATGGAAAGGAGAACGTCCAAGTGCTATGATAAGCCCATTACTCTTATACGCTATCTAATCTAAAAAATATGCATTACGAAGAAAAAACATTTGACCTTCCCGAAATGGAAGGACTAAGTACAAAACAAATCGAAACACACTTAAAACTGTATTCTGGTTACATTAAAAATGTAAATGGATTGATGGATGACATTAACACCCTTAAACAAGATTCCGAAAAAAACGCTCGAGCACTTTCTGAGCTCGCGCGCCGATTTGGTTTTGAATGGAACGGCATGCGCATGCATGAATATTACTTTGAGGCGCTTGGTGGCGACGGAAAACCAGGTGGCGAAATCGTAAACCTAATTGAAGATCAATACGGAAGTATAGACACATGGATGGCCGAGTTCCGTGCCATTGCCATGATGCGTGGAGCCGGCTGGGCAGTCCTTACACTCGACACAGAATCCGGAAACCTGCACAGCATTTGGGTAAACGACCATGAACTTGGACAATTGGCCGGTGCAAAAGTGTTAATTGCACTCGATGTTTGGGAACACGCTTATTTAATTGACTATTTGCCTGCCGGGCGCGGCGACTACATTACTGCCTTCTTCAATAATCTGAAATGGGACGTTATAGAAAGACGACTTACCGAGGCACAAAAATAAAACATAAATGGACCCCAGACAGAAACAAGAACCATCCAAACAAGAGAGACTCATCCAATCTCCTTTTATCCACCACCTTATACATAGAATACAATGGTTTCTAACGGGGTAAACCTCTCTACACCGCTTGAGGGACTTTTTAGAATCAATGTAAAACAAAAGCGTGCGCTTGAGCGCATGAAGCTTTTAACGGTGCGCGATCTTTTGTACCACTTCCCTGCTCGATACGAGAGCTCGACTGACGTTAAACAAATCAAAGATCTTGTTAAGGGAGACCAGGCAATCGTATACGGAACCCTTAAATCACTCAAAACCAAAAAAGCCTTCCTAACAAAAGTCCCCATGGCAGAAGGAAGCTTGGTTGACGACACTGGGACCTTAAAACTCACCTGGTTTAACCAGCCCTTTATTGCAAAAACATTTAAAGAAGGAGTCTTGGTAAAAATTGTTGGAAAAGTAAGTGAAGGCAAATACGGAAAATCGATTTCAAATCCAGAGATCAGCTATAGCGATGAATCCCCCTTTCAAGGAAACTCTTTATTTAAAGAAGGTACGTCATCTTTTTTCCTCCCTATTTATCCAGAAACAAGAGGCATAACCTCTCGTTGGTTTTTTCATGCCATTAGTAAAATCCTTTCTGATGAATCTTTAGCACTCAAAGACGACCCTATTCCCGAAGACATTCTTAAAAAATATAATCTTCCAACTCAAAAAACGGCACTAGTATGGATCCACACTCCACAAAAGCACTCACACATCGAAGCCTCTAAAAAACGGTTCTCGTTTGAAGAAATCTTTTTTATTCAGCTCAAACGGCTTTCGATAAAAAAAGAGTATGAAAAGAACCCCGCTTTTAAAATCCCCGCAGACAAAGAGGTACTCACGCGATTTTTAGACAAGCTCGGCTTCCCCCTAACAGGGGCCCAGAGCAAGTCCCTTAAACAAATCCTTGGCGATCTTAAAAAGGACTCCCCTATGTCGAGACTCCTTGAAGGAGATGTAGGATCCGGCAAAACAGCTGTCTCTGCAGCGGCAGCGTATGCAGTAACTCATACTCACCCTGATGGTAAAGACTTTGGACACTTACAAGTTGCCTACATGGTGCCAACCGAAATCTTGGCACGACAGCACTTTGAATCTTTTATTGCTTACTTTAAAAACTCGCCCATTAACGTGGGACTTATAACCGGGAGCGAGTGTAGGAAGTTCCCCTCAAAAATTGATCCAGAGGGTCATACTCATATTTCTCGCGCGCAATTGCTTAAGTGGGTAGAAAACGGAGAGATCCCTATTTTGGTGGGGACACATGCCCTTATCCAAGACAAAGTAAAGTTTAAACACTTGGCGCTGGTAATCATTGACGAGCAACATCGCTTTGGTGTTATGCAACGCGGGAAGCTTGCTAAAAAGGGAGACAAAGAGGTCCCTCACTTACTTTCAATGACAGCAACTCCTATTCCACGAACACTTGCTCTTACCCTTTATGGAGACCTGGATTTATCGGTTGTTGATGAGCTCCCCAAAGGAAGAAAGCCAATCATTACAAAAATTGTTGCGCCGGTCGACAGAAAGGCGACATATGAAAAAATAAAAGAAGAATTAAAAGAAGGCAGACAAGTATATGTTATTTGCCCACGTATTGACGAGCCCGACCCCGACAAAGAGACCGCGCTCCGTGTAAAAAGCGCAAAAGAAGAAGCAAAGCGTTTACAAAAAGAGATCTTCCCTGAATACAACGTTGGACTTGTTCATAGCAAGTTAAAACCAAAAGACAAAGAAGAGGTAATGGATGAATTTACCAAAGGAGAAGTCGACATTTTAACAGCAACAAGTGTTATTGAAGTTGGGGTGAATGTCCCTAATGCCACCACTATTATTATCGAGGGTGCTGAGCGTTTTGGTTTGGCACAATTACACCAATTACGGGGGCGTGTTTTGAGAAGCAATCATCAAGCCTACTGTTACTTGTTTAGCGATTCTAAAAACGAAAAGTCGCACGAAAGACTCCGCGCACTAACAGAAGCAAAAAATGGTTTTGAACTGGCAGAACTTGACCTTTCTTTGCGCGGTGAAGGCACCCTCTCAGGAGCCAAACAATGGGGATTAGGAGACATGGGAATGGAAGCCATCAAAAATATTAAAATGGTAGAAGCCGCACGAAACGAAGCTCAAACACTTATTGAAAGTGGGGATCTTGGTAGATACCCCGCAATCAAAAAACACATCGAGGAGCGCCACGATGTGCATTTTGAATAAACTTTATTTTATTTTATCTCCACTCTATTCGTTTATTGTCGTTTAAATCAAACTGAAGTGCTGCTTGCATAAGTTCTCCGTCGTCATTATTTACAATCCCGTCCCCATCAAAATCAAGGGCTCTACAATTGCTTGAGGTGTCTTCTGAAAGCCAGCAGGCAACAAGTGTTTCGTAATCTGATATTGTCTTTGCAGGGAAATGAAGAACAATTACCCCATCTTGGTTTACATCAAACTTTGAATTTGCTGCCAAGAGCCCTGCGTCAGTGCTATCTATAATTCCGTTGCCATTAAAATCGGCGTTTTCGCAACCATCGTGCTGGATTCCCCTTTCAAAACACTCTTGAAAAAGATCAGCGTCTGTTGGATTAGAAGAAACCGGCGAGACAAGAAGTGCTGTTTGCGACCCTGTGTCCAAGTTTGCAACGTGATCGTTTATTCCTCCAACAAACGATGCAAGCGCGAGTGAGATAACCGTCACCAAGAAAAACATCGTAATATCTTTTACCATACGTTCGTCCATAATAAGAAAATTAGTTATTGTTTCCTCTATTATATAGAGAAGTTAGCAAAACGCCATAAACTATTCCACAAAACGATGTAGTTTGTGTTTTTGCGCATCCTACTTATAACAAAGAGAGTAGAAAGTCGCTTAAAGACCGAGAGTCTTTCGAACACCCTTCTCCGTAAGTCCCACTTCCATCGCAGCATCCATAACCTCACTTCGTGAGATTGTTGGATCCTCCTTTTTCAGTTCTTTTGTCAACGCTTCTGCACGACGAAGAACATGAGGACTCACCATGGTTGTGATTCGTGGTGGTTTCATGGCTTCAGTATTGCACTAGTGAACACACGTCGTCAAGACGTCCAAATTCGTTCTAATGACAAACATGTGCGCCCACCAGGACTCGAACCTGGAACCGCGAAGATATAAGCTTCGTGCTCTACCGATTGAGCTATAGGCGCTCGGTATACAAAACTATAGTACTGGAATTTGAGAGACCGACAAGTTTTTATTACTTGTTATCTGAGTCTATGGGCTTTGTCGGGTCCGGACTCTTATCCTTTTTCTTTGGTTGTATGCCGTGAGCAATGATTATCTTTTCGTATTCTTCTTGCTCAAGAGTTTCTACTCGCATAAGTTCGTCAGCAATTGCATCGAGAACACCCTTATGTTTTTCCAAAAGCTCCTGTGCCTTTTTATGAGCCTCGTTCATTATAGTAGATACTTCTTTATCTACTTCTGCCGCAACTGATTCGGAATAATTCTTTTCTCCACCACTGTAGCGGCCACCTAAATATCCTCCTGTATTGTCGTCTTCAAACGCAACAGGACCAATCTTTTCGCTCATTCCATATTTAGTAACCATGCTTCGTGCTAAGTTTGTTGCCACACTAATGTCGTTTGATGCACCGGTGGTCATGTCACCAAAAATCATTTGTTCGGCAGTATAACCACCAAGCGACACTACAATGTCGTCCAAAAATTCTTTTTTAGATTGAAGTCGTCTTTCTTCAATAGGAAGTTTAAGAGTGTATCCACCTGCATGTCCGCGAGCAACAATCGTAACTTTGTGTACCGGGTCGGCATTAGGAAGCACGCTTGCCAAAAGTGCGTGGCCTCCTTCGTGGTAGGCAGTAATTTTCTTTTCCTCTTCTGTGATAATTCGAGACTTTCGTTCTGGGCCAAGCATTACCTTTTCAACACTTCGTATCAAATCAAATTGAGTAACGCTCTTGCGCCCTTCTCGTGCGGCTAGGATTGCTCCTTCGTTCATTAAGTTTGCTAAATCTGCACCCGAGAACCCTGGAGTTCTTTGTGCAATCACTTTAAGTTTTACATCCTCTCCTAAGCTCTTTTTTTCTGCATGAACATTCAAAATTTCTTCTCGGTCACGAACATCAGGGAGATCAATAACAACTCGCCTGTCAAAACGCCCTGGCCGCAAAAGCGCTGGGTCCAAAACATCTGGGCGGTTGGTTGCCGCCATAACAATAATTTTTTCGTTTGGTTCAAAGCCATCCATCTCAACCAAGATTTGGTTGAGTGTTTGCTCTCGTTCATCGTGCCCTCCTCCCATACCACTTCCACGGTGTCGCCCTACTGCATCAATTTCGTCTACAAAAATAATCGCAGGGGCTCCTTTTTTTGCCATTTTAAATAAGTCGCGCACCCTGCTTGCTCCTACCCCTACAAACATTTCAACAAATTCACTTCCTGAAAGATAAAAGAATGGAACTTTTGCCTCTCCTGCAACCGCTCGTGCCAAAAGTGTTTTACCGGTTCCTGGTGCGCCCATTAAAAGAACCCCTTTTGGAATCCGCGCGCCAATATCAATAAACTTTTTAGGATTTTTTAGGAAGTCGACAACCTCAACCAACTCCTCTTTTGCTTCGTGTGCTCCTGCAACATCTTTAAAGGTTACTTTTTGATTTTTATCGTTAGGGTCAATCACTCGTGCTTTTGATTGCCCGAATGAGAACGCTTGCATGGTAGACCCTTTAACCTGCCGAGATAAAATCCAGAACAAGAAAAGGATGAAGAGGATTGGTGCAAAGATTGAAAGAATTGGCAACAACCATACCCGAACACCAGACGGTTCTTTTGAGACAATGTTTGCTTCTCCAATTTGTGCTGGTGTTAATCCGTAGAGTGCGAGTGTTTCAGAAAGTGCTACTTCTCGTTCTTTTTGAGAAATACGCTCCGTCTCGTCGGCAAGAACAACAGTAAGCTTGTCTCCTTCTACGGTAATCTCGGTCACCTCGCCTTCCTGGATAAGCGTTGCAACCTCTGCGATTGAAATCTCTTCAGTCTCTTCGGTTACATACCCTTGATAGGCATTGAAGGCAAAAATGAGGAAGAGGAAAATCAAAAGAGCCGTCACGATCTGACTGGCAAATTGGTTCATCCCTCCTTTTTTAACGGGCTTTTTTGAAGCCATCTTAATGCGTAAGTATATTTACCCCGTATCTCTTTTCAAGAGTATTGCTGAACGAACAGAGATACAAGAGTACACCATACTACCTTATTTTTAGGGTGCTGTATAGAGATTTTGGGGGCCTAAAAATAAGGATATTCAAAGAGAGATACTTGACAAGTATAATATATATGTTATTATATGAGAAGATTAAATGAGGTAGGAATTTCCACCCCTTGATCGTTCGCAAGCCATATAAGCCACAAAGGAGTGCAACAATGCGATTTTTCCTGTACATCGGAGTCTCTCTGATCGCCTTCGGGACCTACACGCTCACCAAGAACATGGCGGCCTCGATTTCGATCGCCGCCGGTAGCGGCTTCTTGTTCTCCTTCCTCACGGGGTACAAGAACTCCTAGAGGGCCAAATAAACACCCCGCAAGGACACGCACCGTCCGGCGGGGTGTTCTTGTTTTAAATAAGATAAACCTTCCCCAAGAAACCACGTTTGGGAGCGTCCGCAGGCAAATTGCTTGGTTAAGAATTTGCCGAGGATAGAGCGAGTCTCCGCTGGAGAGATGAGCGTCTGCCCAAATGTGGTTTCTTAAAAAAAGTTGATACAATAAAATTTATGAAGCCATTAATAGACAATAAAAAAGTACGCTTTAATTACGAGGTACTCGAAGAACTCGAGGCTGGCATTTCCCTATTGGGTCATGAAGTAAAAGCAATCAAGGCCGGCAAAGGATCCCTTTTAGGAGCCTACGTTATTGTCCGTGGCAACGAAGCGTTTTTAGTAGAAGCAGACATCTCTCCCTACCAAGCAAATAATGTTCCTGAAAATTACGATCAAAGACGACCACGCAAACTCTTGCTTCATAAAAAAGAGCTTGCGAGCCTTGTTGGGTTTGAGAAAGAAAAAGGCTTGACATTGATACCTCTATCGTTGTATAATAAGGGTAGGAAAATAAAGGTTGCGATTGGCGTTGCACGTGGTAAAAAGAAACATGATAAACGCGAAACAATCAAAAAACGAGACACCGACCGAGATATTCGCCGCACCTTGAAAAATAGTTAGTTCTGCCATCTAGGCAAGTGCGTCGGTCAGTCACCATGGGCATACCTCCCCCCCGAGGTGTGTCCATGGGGGATGATCGGCTTCGACGATGAGTCCCATCTTCGGATTACCGCATGTCGAGCCCCAACAACTCGTTAAAAGGTTGGACTTGATACGTGCAAACGTAGCAAAAGCGAAAGAGCGAGTTCTCTCGCCTTTCCAACTAGCGCCTGCCTTCGCGTAAGCGCCGTTTCTCTGATTCATTCCTGATACGTTAGAGAAGCGTCATCTATTCAGGATACGAGAATCTTTTTGTCTGACTGATTCTCCGACAACCTAAGACTCGGTAATGAGATATTTTGTGAGTTTTGAGTCTCATTACTTAAATTACTAAACTCTCTAAACATGTAGACGTGCCAAAGATCACTTATTGCACGGGGGTTCGATTCCCCCCATCTCCACCAGAAGAAAGTGCTCCACCTTGTGTGGAGTATTTTCTTTTGGATTAGATATTGGAGAATGCGCAGCATTCGTGGGGAATCGAAAAGCGGAGCCATATCGCAAGAGCGATGGCGAGCTCGGGGAGGAAGTTCTTATGAGCGAAGCGAATTAGAAACTGGACCCCGATTCACCCTGTGACCGATCCCCCTTCCCTTGACCCCGATTCTCCCTATATTGACAAATCTATTATATTATGATATTATAGAGGAAGATACGGCAAGGTGGAATTTCTCCCCCTTGTACGCCCTTCGAAAAGGAGAGCTCCATGAGCATCATTCTCAACCTCATCGCACTGTTCGTCGTGCTGTTCCTGTATGCAGAGTTCGTCACCTTCCTGACGCTCCTTGGCAGGAAGTGCAGCGCCTGCGGATCCAGGAAGACCTGGACATGGAAGCACGAGACTCGGGACGTCAGCTACTCGGACATCAAGCACATCAATACGAACCGCTACTGCTTCTCCTGCTGCGACTTCACGACACGAGACGACTTCGCGTTCATGTCCGGCGATCTCGAGTCCGACCCGTTCTACAAGATCGCGCTTCGGCACATGAACAAGAACAACCCGATGGAAGAGGGCGAGGGGGTCGACTTCCAGAGCCCGAACTGCACCATCAAGATCGGGAAGATCGAGCTCGGAGGACCTCCCAAGGAGTGACACACCAGGAGCCTCCTGGGCCACGAGAGGCCACCCATTCTTCGGAATGCGGTGGCCTTTTCTCTACCCCACCATTGACAATAC
>DFOW01000006.1 GCA_002376885.1 Patescibacteria group bacterium UBA3531
GCGTCTGCCCAAATGTGGTTTCTTGAAAAACTTTAAAATGAAAACCCAACCAACAGCGAAAACATTAGCTGGATAAACGAACTAAAGATCCCAAAGAAAAGAAAAACAAATAAGAAGAGGAAAATGAGAGAATATTGTGTTGTTACCGCCTCAATCCGAGACCATTTTTGATACAAGTTATAGGGCAAAAACGATGCCACCACTTTTGAACCATCGAGTGGCGGAATGGGAATCAAATTAAAAAATCCCAAAAGAAGATTAATAAGCACTACATAGGCCGCAAGCTCTATAACAAAAGGAGAAAAACTTCCGACTCCAAATCGAACAAAGAGAGCAAAGAAGATAGCAATAACAAAGTTCGCCATGGGCCCAGCGAGTGCCACAATCCCAGGGCCATATTTACCTTTTTGGAGATTATAAGGGTTGTAGGGCACTGGTTTTGCCCATCCAAAAATAAATCCGGTGGTAAAAAAAGTAAGGAGCGGCAAAATAACTGACCCAAAAGGATCCAAATGACTAATCGGATTAAGCGTCAACCTGCCCGAAAACCGCGCCGTCGGATCCCCTAAAATATCAGCAACATAGCCATGACTCACCTCGTGAACCACAACCGACATGATTAATATGGCTATACCAAAGAAGATTTCTTGCATACAATTAGATGCCATGATACCATGGCGCGTAACACTATGGCAAAAGAATGTCCCATTTGTGAAAAAGGAAGCCAAGTCGGTGGAGGATACTCTAACCGAATTCGTGCTACCAAATTTAATCCAACTGGCAAAAGACGACGTCAGCCTAATTTGCAATGGGCGCAATTGCCTGGGGGCGGACGTGTAAAGATTTGTACGCGCTGCCTAAAAGCAGGAAAACATTTGACTGAGAAAAACCTTCGCTAATACGGTGTTTGATCTGAAACTTCGATAGCTTCTGACTCAAGGTCAGGAGTTTTTTGTTTGTCTTTCCGTGCCTTGATTAAATCCTTGTAGAAATAAAACATTTCGTCGTATCGAGGGATCCACCATGGGTACATGCGGCGTACTTGATTGTGACTCCCTGATGTTGGATCGCCAATATATTTTTCCTGACTCATGGCAATCTCGTCTCCATAATAAATGACAGGAGGTTGGTCTTGTGCAAATTGGACTGTCGCGGCATCTTTTAGTTTTTGATCGTCACCACCTGCCTCAAACAAAAACCGATTCATATCGTGATTATCTAAAAAGCTTGGCAAAAAGAAATCTTTGGGGAAATAGGCATAGTGTTTTTTAAGTGCTTTATCAAACTTTTCCATTCTATTGGTGTCGCCGCTCTCTGCAATAAAACGACGCGCCAAAACTTTAAAGCGAAAGTCGAGCGTGCCATCAAGTTCTCCATAATATTCTTTCATTGCACTGTCTTGTGCATTTACCAAATACTTTAAATACTTTCCACGAATATTAACGGTATGAAGATCGTGCAATCTAAGTTTCCCAACACCTTCAAAACCCCATGCCTCGCCAATCAAGGGAGCATCGGGATGTGATTCTTTTAATTCCTTTCTAAAGTGTTTCCAAAAGTCGTGACTGGGGCCAAACACATGGTCGATTCGAAACCCGTCAAAACCAAAATCAAGCCAATATTTGGCAGCATCTACTATGTAGTCACGCGCTGGTCCGTAATCAAGATTTAACTTAGGAAGCGAAGGATATTGGTAAAACGCTTCGTATGAATTATCGTCTCTAAAATAAAACCATTTACGGTACGGACTTTGTCTATCATCTCTGGCTTCCGTAAAAATAGGATTTTGTTCGTACACATGGTTGGGAACAAAGTCCATAATCATTTGTATTCCCCTTTCGTGTGCTTTATTTATGAGCTCGTGAAGAATATCTTTGCTTCCAAAATCGGGATCAACTTCGTAATGATCGATGATATTGTAACCGTGAGAACTGTCTGTCTTATTAATCGGTGTAAGCCAAATAGTATTAATCCCAAGCTCTTCTAAATACGGAAGTCTTTCAATAACACCCGTGAGTGTTCCTCCACATTTGCTTTGTGTATTCCAACAATCGGTTGGATTTTTATCTGCTTCGACTCCACGAGAAAATCTATCAACAAAAATTTGATAAATGATCGCTTTTTTAAACCATTGTGCGTACATCAGTAATAATTGTACTATTTAATCTTCAAATCGCGACCGTCTGATGTGAATGTAATGGTCCCTAACTCACTTGTGATAAGTGTTGTTACTCCAAACTCTTCAAGTCGATCAGTAACTTCTTTATGAGGATGTCCATAACGGTTATCGCCCCCTGCAGAAATAACTGCAAATTGTGGTTTTACATAACCAAGCAAGAGTACATCTGTTGAAGTTTTTGAACCATGATGTCCTACCTTTAATACATCGCTCTCTATGTTGCCAAGTGTTGCTACGTAATTCTCTACACTCTTCGGCGCATCGCCAGTAAGTAAAAATTCGTGTTCCCCGTATACAAGACGCGCAACAAGAGATGCACTATTTGGATCAGTTTCTGTTAAGTCTCTATCAGGGAAAAGAATTTCTAAAGTGAGATCCTCATCAAGAGTAAGGACGGTCCCCCTTTTTCCTTCTATAGTATGTATTTCATCTTGTGCAAGAATGTTTTCTTTTTCTTTATACACTTTTGTTGTGTTTGGGACACCAGAATCAATAACAAGCCCTACCTGATAACGTTCCAAAACATCAACAAGACCACCAATATGATCTTGATCAGGGTGTGTTGCCATTACCACATCTATAGAGCGATCGTAAAATGGCATTTGTTTGCGTAATCCGCGTAACACCTTTCCGTTTGGAGGACCACCATCGATAAGAATTTGATTACCATTTGGTGCTTCAATAAAAATAGCGTCTCCTTGGTCTACGTCTAAAAACGAAACCGTAAGCAACCTATTTGATTCAACTGTTATGTAATAGAACACAAAAAGAGTTGCGGCACCCAGTGCCGCAACTCCGTACCATTTATAGTTTTGTAATCGTTTAATCATTATTCACCACGAAGGGCTGCTCGTGTACGCGGACCTACCGCACCATATCCGTTTGCCGTAACACTTCCTGAACACACAATTCCACGAGAGCATTGGAACAATCGCACGGCGGCTTGTGTTTTTGATCCAAAGAAGGTTGTTTCATTCCCTGGTGAGCCTCCGCCACTTGTTGAAACCGTAAACCCATTAGCGTTTAGAAAGACTTGTAAACGTTGCACATCTTCGCCGCGGGTTCCGATGGTGAGCCATCTGGTAATACTTACCGATCCACTTCCACCGGCACTAATTGGGGTTTCTGGTTCTTCACAAGTTATTCCTCCGCCAGAGAATGCGGAAAGTGCTGCGCGTGTTCTAGGACCAACTCGTCCATATCCACCATTTGTTGCTGTTCCAGAACACACCACCCCCTGGGCGCATTGGAATGCTCGGACGGCTGCTTCTGATTTTCGTCCAAAGAAGGTTGTCTCGTTACCTGGAGAACCCCCTCCTGTTTCTGAAACAATAAATCCATTAGCATTTAAGAATTGCTGAAGTTGTCTAACGTCTTCGCCGCGCGTTCCAATGGTCATTGACCGCGTAAGAGTAAGTCCTCCTCCGTGCGCCCCCGGAATACATTGGTTTTCCTTTTGTGAGAGTTCGTCTGAAATTTGATCTTCTGTAAATGCTCCGGCAAACGACGAACCTCCTTGCCCGATAGAAAAGTTAACATTTGTATCGAAGGCAAATACTGAATAGAAGTAATCTACTCCTGAAATAATATTGGTGTCGGTAAACTCTTCTCCGGTACCTTCGTAAATAGCGGTTCCATCAGTTACTGAAGTCGGTGCAGAATCTTCTTTTCGAACCACAATTACTCGAACAAAGTCTGAATCGTTTGGATTGTCCCAAGTAATAACAATTTGGTCTGGTCCTCCAAGGACTCGAACATTGGTTGGTGGTTGTGGTGGTACCGTATCAACTCCACCGCCAAAACTACCTCCACCTCCGCTTCCACTACCGCCGCCTGTATTACCACTACCTGTTTGTTGAGACCCTGCAATGTTTACCGAAACCGAATCTGATTGGGACCCTGCTGCATTCGTACAGGTAATGACATAACTTGAGCTTTGGGTAATGCCAGAAATAGTCGCAGTACCTGTCGTGCTTTGTGTACCACTCCACCCAGAGCTTCCGTTTGATGCTGTACAAGAGTCCGCATTAAGAGCAGTCCATGAAAGTGTTACACTTCCACCCGAACTAATCGTTATGGGTCCTGTTTCATTATTTACTTGAAGACTAACGCTCACTTGTGGTGGTACTGTGTTTACCGTAATTGATTCCAAAACATATCCATTGGTTTGAGTAGTATGCAAACATGCCAAGTTAAAGGTTGAGTCCTCAGTTACAACAACATCACGTGACCCTTGATCTCCAAAAGCACCCGTCCAATCTCCTGAAGCAGAACAAAATGTTGAATTAGTTGCGTCCCATGAAAGAGTAATCGTATCTCCCTCAGTTACCGTAATCGGCCCCTCTTCTCCGTTAACTAAAAAGTCGAGAGTTGGTATTGGATCAGGAAGTTGCACGTTAACTGTTCTTGATTCTTGGATTGAACCACCTGGCCCAGTACAAGCAAGGGTATATGACTCACCTTGCGTAAGAGATCCTGTTCCCTCGTTTCCTGATGTTCCTTTGCTTCCACTCCAATCTCCACTTGCAGTACAACTTGTTGCGTCAGTTGCAGTCCATGAAAGCGTAGCCCCCGAATTAGGTGAAGGCAACGTAATATTGCTTGTGCCCCCATTCACCAAAAAAGAAAGCGTTGGCTCTGGTGGCGCCCCCACATTTACCACAACACTATCTTGGGCAGTTGTTCCTTCGCTATTTTGACAAGTAATGGTGTAGGTTTGATTTGAGGCAAGATTCCCTGTTCCTTCGGTGCTAACCAAACTTTTAACTCCACTCCACGCACCACTTGCAGTACACGTTACTGCATTGGTTGATGTCCATGAAAGCGTAGCACTGCTATTGTATGAAATTTGCGTGCTTCCATTGTCTCCGTTTGCAGTAATTGAAACGGTTGGATCGGGAATCACCACTACCGAGTCAGTAGTTGCTGTCACTATATTTGAAAGAAGTGAGATGTTTCCAACACTATCAATTGATTTAATTCCAATGTAATACGTTGTTCCTTCTTGAAGTCCTACAAGCGTGTATGCCTCACTGGTTCCTGGGCTTCCTGGGCTTGGTTCTCCGCTAACGATTGTTGCTCCTCCCCAATTTCCTTCAGTTAAAGGAGATGTCCTGTAACGAATATCATAAGAGAGGGCGCTTCCGCTTGGTAAATCGGACGGCGCACTCCACGACAAGTTAAGTGATGTCATTCCAATGTTGCTCGCAGAAAGGTTAGAAATAGCAACCGGTGCCTGTGTGTCGGGAAGCGATTGTGTTGTGAAGGTTCTGTTCAACGATTGTGCACTGTTCCCCGCGCCATCAGCTGAAAGAACACGATAATTGTATGTTGTGTTTGGTGAAAGTCCTGTAAGAGAAACTCCGTGAGCTGTTACTAAAGTCGAGCTAAGCGGTGTCGTGTTTCCATAACTTGTGGTTGGTCCGTATTGTACTTGCGATGTCGCCCCTTCATTGGTTGCCCACGAAATGGTAGCACTGTTTGTAGTAACCCCTGACGCTCCAACACTAGAAATAACTGGTGGAGTGGTATCGGCCGGAGCATTTACGGTAAGAGTAAAGCTTGTTTGGCGAGTAGTTGTTCCACTTGTCCCGGTTACGGTAATAGTACTTACTCCTGTTGGTGTACTTCCGGTAGTAGTAAGCGTGAGCGTTGAGGAACATCCTGGTGTACACGATGACTGCGAGAAAGAAGAGTTTGTATTTGACGGAAGTCCTGAAACCGAAAGGTTAACTGATTGTGATGTGCCTGAAACAAGCCCGACAGTAATAGTGTTATTGGCTGAACCTCCTTGTGTTACTGTCCTATTACCAGAATCACTCACTGAAAAATCAAAACCGGCTTGTGGTGGAGAGTAAACATCTGCAAAATCCTCTGCAATCCATCCATCAGGTGCCGTGTCAAAATCAATTTCCCATCGCCAAAAATTACTTGCAAAGACTGGACCACCAATCACCGTACCTCGATTGCCATTTGTTTGTATTCCTAAAACAGAACCGTCGGGAGTGCTTCTTACATTCACCGTGCTTCCGGTAATTTCAATTTCTTGTCCGATCGTAAATTTTGTTGAAGGACTCCCCGCATCTCCAACAGTGTACGTTCCCCCAAGTGCTTGTGTTAAAACATTGTTTCCGTCTTGGGCAACATTGGTATTATTTGTGCCCCCTGTTGTAAATGAAAGACTCGCATTACCATCTCCAATAACTTGAAATTGAACCGTGGCAAGTGTTCCTGCTCCGGTAAATTTTGTTCCTGATCCTGTTGCTTGCGAAAACTGGATTGCGCCAGAAGAAGTATTTACAACATTAAAATTTGTCGATCCAAAAAGGGTCCCTGGAGAAATCTGAACACCACTAGTGCCGCTATCTTCATCAACAACAGAAAGTAGAGTTGTATCATAGTTAAGAGCATCTATGTCTACTGCATCCACTGCCTGCCCTTGTGTGTCCAAAAGAATATCAACTGAAAAAATCTCCCCATCAGCGTGCGTGCCAGACGAAGGAGAGAGGGTAAGTGTTGCTGCATAAGAAAAAGAAGCGCCTAAAAGCGCCCACACCAATACCCCTAAAAATAAGCCACCTGTTCGCATGATTGTTGTATTCATGCGACTAGTATATCACTACTCGGTAATGCTGATTGTAGTGCTTTCCACAGCAGTGAGAATGTCTCTTCCATCAAAAGCAACGTTTGTGTCTCGCGGAGAACCAAGCTCTTCAAAGACAATATCGATAGTTACTTCCCCTGGAGAAGAAGCCTTCGCAAGGAGCTCTGCAACCACCTGAGCGCCAGTAATTGTTTGTCTGGCTTGCGTGATTCCTGAAAATGAAAAAGTTTTTCTATCACCATCCTCCCCAAAACGAGCCGCTGGGAAATCACTAAATCCTGATTGAGCCGTTTGAAGGTACGCTGCCGCTGTTTGATTAAGTGCATTATCTGTAGGTTTTCCTGCCTCTAAAATTTCTATTTCGTCAGTGTACGAAAGCACAACATCTACTCCGCTAATTTCTTTATCAGTATCAAGAAGGATTTGAATAATTACATCTTCACCAACAGAATAGTCCTTCTTGTCGGTAACTACTGAAAGTGTGGCTTCTCCGTCTTGAATTTGCTGTACTTCTTCGTTTGTCGTATCACTTCCACCAAAACCAATAAAATAAAAAGCTCCCAGAAGAAGAGCAATGACCACGACAATAATGAGTGCGCGGAGCGTTCCTGAATCTTTAGAAAGATCCTTTCCCTCTCCCCCTTGATTTAGATTGTTTTGATTGAAGTTTTCGTCCATCCCAGTTAGAAATTTACTACACTCCTTTTACATTATAATTCCTGACCCTTCAATATTTCTAACGGGACAGGTGTCTTACATGGTACTCCGCCGTATAAAATATGCAAGAAGAAAACCATACAGAACAAGAACGAGCCATAAAGGAAGCGCAACCCCAGAGATCGCCGCATATGCCACGTCAAACATCTCGACAATAAAAAGCTGATACGACAAAAGAAGTGTACTCGCCCAACCAAAAACAAGAGAGAGTGCGTACGAAAAATATCCAAACATTCCTGTAATAAACCCCAGAAGCATCGTTAGTGGAATAATAGGGAGAATTAAAAGATTCACCGGAAGCGATACAAGCGAAACATCACCCACCAAATGCACAAGAAGCGGCAAAACAAATATTTGTGTTCCAATAGTTGCTCCTACAATTTCTCGAAACCCAAATTTTTGTGTAAGAAAAGAAAGTTTTTGTTCTATAACAGGAGAAACATAAATAAGACCAAGTGTTGCAAGGAATGATAATTGAAATGAAGGATCATATAAAAGAATATTTGGGTTATGAAGAACCATTAAAAACCCTGCCACTAAAAGCGCTGTCGTAATGTCATATAACCTTCCATAGCGACGAGCCAAAATAACTAAAATTGCCATGATAGAAGCACGAACAATAGTGGCACTTGCCCCGGTCATGAGTGCGAACAATACAATTCCTCCAATTCCCAAGTACAAAGAGGCAACTCGAGGAACAAAACTAAGTGATTTAATGATACTATCGGCAACAATAGTCACGTTATAACCTGAGAGCACCACCACATGGATAATTCCTGTTCTCCGCAATGATTCTTCGAGTTCGTCCCCAAGAGAACTTTTTTCTCCCACTACCTCTCCTACTAAAAGAGAGGCTTCTGGCTCAGGAACAACGCGTCGAACGTTCTCTATAAATGACTGCTTAATAATAAATAAAGAGCGTTTAAAATTTTGAAATAAAGAAAGATTAGCTTTTCCCTGATTCGCAACCTCTGGATAAAAAACTTCGTAATAAATATCATCTTTTGCTAGGTATTGTGGCCAATCAAAAGCATCGCCGCGATCATCGTAGAAAATTTCTGGCTTTTTTAGAGTGCCCGTCAGTTTTAGTTCGTCACCATAAAAAACAGGCTCAAAGGGTCGAGTATACACAAGCACTTTTTCGTTATCTGCTTCTATAACAAAACGATTATAATTTTCTTTTCGTTCTACTTCTGTAGTGACTACACCAACAAGTGTTGTTTTTGTATCAAGGAGAGAATCTAAAGAAAACGTATCACCACCCAACATACTCACCCGAAGCATGCCCGCCCCTAAAAATAAAAATGTAATAGAGACAGCAACTATAAATTTTTTATCAACAATATTTTTCTTTTTTGATACAAGAAATAAAAGAAACGCGATTGTAAATAGGACAAAAGAAAAGATCGTATCAAATATAAAAAGAAGGCGTATGGTAACGCCCGCTAAAAATGAAAGTATTCCTATATAAAGGAGGTTCATCCTATTAGAAAGTTAAAAATACTGTTTTTGAAAAAGCTCTCGGAGTCCGAGCAGGCATGGTTTTTGCGTAAGTAAAAGAGCGAGGACGAGAGCGAGAACCAAAATCGTCGCTGGAGATTTTGAGTTCGTGTTTTTCGAAGACAGTATTTTGAAAATTCATGGTAAACAAACTTCTAATAGGACAAGTGCCTACAAAAGTTTTGACTGAAGATTGTCCATGGCCTCGTTTGCAAGTGCATCGGCTTCTGTATTTTGCTCCCGTGGGACATGCACAAAAGAAACGTTTGGGTAATCCTTTACGCGCATGTTCCATAACTTAATAAAATAAGGATGAAGTCCTTCTTCTTTTACTTGGTATTCTCCATTTAATTGTTTAACTACAAGTTCGCTATCAGCACGAACCTCAATATCCAAGTTTTGTGTTTCTTCTTTCCCAAAAAGTTTTTTTAATTCCAAAAGTCCCAATACAACCGCCTCGTACTCGGCCTGATTGTTGGTCAGTGTATCAAATGATTTATGAAGCGAAGCAAGATTGTTACCCTCCTCATCTTTTATAACTGCCCCCGCTCCTGCAGGACCAGGATTCCCACGTGCTCCACCATCTGTATAAATAATGACTTTTTTCATGTGTAGTGATTATACACAAAAATTCTCCTTATTGATTCCTAGTGCTTTTCCTGTAAGGTAAAGATTAGAAAGTGAGGTGTTTATGCCCGGGAAAACGAGGGAGCAACGGGACCGTGACCGAGCCCACGTGCGAACCTATGTGAAGTCCGCAGCCAAACGCAAAGGCGTCAAACTGACGGAAAACCAACTCGACCGAGCCGCATCCCACGGTGAGAAGGTGTGGAACGGACGAACAGGCGTGGGAGAAGCAGCCGAAGCGGGCCTGCTCCACGTCACCGAGGACTAGGGGCAACCCCGACCCTCGCAACTAACCCCGAAGCCGTCCTGGCTCTCGGGGCGGTTTTCGTTTTGTTACGTAGCGTGCTACGTAACAAATTACTTAACCAGAAACACAGTTTGAAGTGCTGCCGCAGGCGAAGTGTGCTTGGTTCGTCTTTGGGCGGGCACAAGCCGAGGATAAGGAAACCCTATCGCTGGAATAGGGTTTCCGGTGCTTCAAACTGTGTTTCGAAAAATTATAGTTCCGCTTCTTTTATATCAACCAACCGTAGACGCAGACTTGGATTGCGTCTAAACATATCTTTTTCTATGTGTGCAAGCACATCTACGTAATTCCCTGGTTCAAGATTAAGACCATCTTCATAATCATGAGCAAAAAATTGTATTGCAGGCATTCCCCAACTCCCAGGCCTTTCAAAAACAAGTTTTAAATGTGTTCCTGTTTTTCCAAAAAAACTCGCCTCTTTAATTTTTAGCTTTTCGAATTTAAAAAGGGGTTTTGCGTTTCCAACACCATAGGGTGCAAGTGATTCAAGCAAAGCATAGTTACCCCAATTAATATCGTTTAAGGTAAGTGTTTTATCTATTAAAAGT
Organism: Patescibacteria group bacterium UBA3531; assembly: GCA_002376885.1. Taxonomy (GTDB): domain Bacteria; phylum Patescibacteriota; class Minisyncoccia; order Phycocordibacterales; family UBA3531; genus UBA3531. The sequence continues at coordinate 10,482 of DFOW01000006.1, forward strand.
TCTTCATCAACTGATTCTTCTTTTACTTTTTTGTATGCCTCTTCAAACTTATTTTCTATTTTAGATACGTCACTATCCCCAACAGAAAACCCACCCGAATGCACGTGCCCTCCATGATTTAAAAAGAAGTCACTACCGATTTCATCCATTAACTGTTTTACATGAACACTGCCATCGCCACGGCATGAGCCACGAACCACATCACTCCCCTCTTGCCCCCACAAACATACTGGTTTTTTGTATTTTTCAACCACTCGGTTTGCAGCAAGCCCTAAAATACCGGGGAGCCATGCTGGATCACCAAGAGAAATAATTTCTTTGTTGGACACATCTCCAATGCGATCATCTATTTCTTCGAGCAATGTTTGCACGGTCTTTTTTCGTTCTTCATTTTTTTGATGAAGATACTGAACATATTCGTGTGCCTCAAGCCCATCGCGAGTTTTTAACATTAAAAATGCATTGTGGGGAACACCCATTCGCGTTGCTGCATTAATGTGCGGAGTAATGGTAAACCCAACGTCTTCCTCAGTCACTTGGTTTTGTGCAATACGTTTTTTTTGCAGGAGTTTTGCAATACCCGGACGATTTGTTTTGCGTAAAACTTTAAGACCAAAGTGCGCAATGGCACGGTTCTCTCCCGTTAATGGAACCATATCGCTAATGGTTGAGATCCCCGCCGCATCAATTAACCATTTCTCCCATCCATTGGGGCCAACCTCAAAATTTCCTTTATCAATAAGTGCTTGGACAAGTTTAAAAGCAACACCACCCCCACATAAATTAGGGTTGGGGTACGAACACTCTTTTTGGTTGGGATTTACGATGGCATATGCTGATGGCAAATCTTCCCCAGGCAGGTGGTGGTCGGTAACAATCACATCGATTCCCTCCTTTGTGGCATAAGCAACTTCTTCATTATCAGTGATGCCACAGTCAACAGTAATTAAAAGAGAAGCACCATCATTTTTAAACTTTTTGATAGCGTCAATATTCAATCCATACTTTTCTTTGTACCGATGCGGGATATAAATTTCAAAATTTTCGTGCCCAACTTTTAAAAAGAAGTCATTTAAAACCACACTCCCTGGGATACCGTCGGCATCACAGTCTGCAAAGACTATAATCTTTTCTTTTTTATTGATTGCCTCCAAAATTCGTCCTACCGCACGGTCCATGTTGAGCATCAAAAAGGGATCATGAAGATCACGTTCATAGTCGGGGTTTAAAAATTGTTCTGCCTTTTCTTTTGTATCAATTCCTCTATTAAATAGAAGGTCTCGAATAAATTCTGGGTATGATGCGAGCTCGTTATGGGTTTCACTTGGAATTTCTTTCTGCTCTGTCCATCTTTTCATAAACAAAATTGTAGCATACACTTACTGGTATGAATGACTGCATTTTTTGCAAAATAATTATGGGAGAAATCCCTTCATATAAGGTATATGAAGACGACGAGGTGTTTGCATTTTTGGATGCAAAACCAATTAACCCTGGGCACACGCTTGTGATTCCAAAAGAACACCACAAAGATTTATATGAGATTCCTGACGAAACGCTAAAAAAGCTTTCTGTCGCTGTAAAAAAAGTTGCTATGTCTATTAAAAAAGGTATCAACCCCGACGGAATTAATATTGGAATGAACAATGAGACTGCTGCCGGGCAAGTGGTGTTCCATGCTCACATCCACGTTATTCCACGACTCAAGAGCGACAATTTAGAACACTGGCCCGGACAAGAGCTTTCAAAGGAAGAGTCTGAAGAAGTCCTTACAAAAATAAAAATTTCATAAACAAACAAGAGAACACTAAAAAAATAATGTTCTCTTGTTTGTGGGCAAGCAATCAACTTACCCGTGCCCCCTCTCAAGGAGCTCTTGTGCCTCGTCTTCAGACAGAAAGTCGTAGTCGAAACACGAACAATCATCTGGCCTGCATTCCGTGCAGGAAGACAAGAAAGTCCATTGAACGTACCTGCCGTCGGGTAAACGAGTCAGATGGTTCTCTCCACGCCCGTTAAGCAAACACGAAACTATTTCATCGCCATGCAGGGGTGACCCCGCCTGATCCCCGGGCAGAATCGCTCCACAAGACATGCCATGCCCCCCTTCTGCTTGCTAGTCTACGTACTAAAAGAAGGAAGTCAAAATTGACCTCAAGAATTACAATTGCTAAGGTTGGTTTCAGAAAGAGAGGTGTCAATGGACATTCAATATCTTGTTCGCGACACGTGTATAGATCTGTTCAACAGCCTCACTACCTGCACCCAAGAAGCAGTTCGAGACGGTGGTGGGTTTGGATGGGTCTCTGTGCCCGACAAAGACGAGCTTCAAGCCTACTGGAGCGTCGTCTCGGCGGAGCCCAACGTAGTAGCCCTTGTCGCAACCGTCGGAGACGATGCAGTTGGATCACTCCAGTTAACACTACCAGGAAGCAGGAGCGAGGCAGCCAGTTTCGTCGGCGGAATCTCTGTGTTCTTCGTCCATCCAAGCTTCCGTGGTCGTGGCATTGGCAGGAAGCTGCTTCTGCAGGCAGAACAGGAAGCCCGCGAACGAAACCTCGATCAACTGAACCTCGATGTTCGGGAAACACAAGAGGGTGCCCGAAAACTCTACGAGAGTCTTGGGTATAAAACCTGGGGTACCAATCCTCGATACGCCATCGTAGACGGAGTCCAGTACTCGGGTTTCTACATGTCGAAACAGTTGTAGCACCAAGAGCCACCCAAGACGGAAGCCCTCGGGTTTCCTAACCGGGTGGCTTTCGTTTTATTTTTTAGATTTTTTACTTACAGCAACCGAATCTTCAACCCACTCTTGCAGCTCATCGGGATCTTCCATTACCTTTTCTGGAAGCAACCAATAAGGCATCTCGGTTGCCTTTTTTGTTTTGTGTCCGGTGTATACAAACGGTTCGCTCCCTGCTTTTTTAAATTTTTCTTTGAGTTCTTCATCTACTTTAAAGTAGAGCTCTCCATTGTCGACAATAAGTGCAAAGATGGTTCCATTTTTATAAATACCATAACCACCAAACATTTTTTTAGAGGTAACACCACGAACATCCCCCAAGACATCGTTCATTACATAGTCGTGAAATCCTTCAATCGCTTTATCCATCCCGTACAAAATTTTAATTAATAATTTATTGTGGTCATATTGTGTACCTTGAATTTTTAACGGGACACGTAAAAATTATTTATCGTCCCTCAAGAGCATCTATTCCTGCCAAGGTTCCTTTTGCTAAATATTCGAGCATGGCGCCCCCACCCGTTGAAATAAAAGAAAATTTTTCGTTCAACCCTAATTTTTGTATTGCAGCGATGGTGTCGCCCCCGCCCACTACACTAAATGCATCTAAATCTGAAATGATCATGGCGGCGTCTTCGGTTGCTTGAGTAAAACCTGCCTCAAAATTTCCAAGGGGTCCGTTCCACAACACCGTTGCTGCCTCTTTTAGAGTATTTTTGATTTTTAAAATAGATTCTGGTCCTTCATCAAAAATAATATCTCCCTTACTCACCTCCTCTATTGGTTTAATTGATCGGCCCTCTTTTTTGTTTGTCACCACAACATCAATCGGTAAAATTATTTTTTTATTATCTACAATGTGACTTACATCAATACCTTTATCAACTAAAGAATCTCCTATTTCGTACCCTTTCGCATACAAGACATCGTGTGCAAGAGCGCCATACAAAAAAATGTTATCTGCTACTCCAATAAACTTCTCCACAATAGGAAGCTTGGTACTAATTTTTGCACCACCAAGTACTACATAAAAAGGAGGGGTTGGTGCAAGTGCCTTTCCAAGACCTTCGAGCTCTTCCAAAAAAACAGGACCAACATATGAGGGCAAGCAATGTGGCAACCGCACAATAGATGCATGCTCACGGTGCGATACGGCAAATGCCTCATTTACATAGATGTCTCCCAAAAGAGAGAGATCTTCTGCAAAACCAGGGTCGTTTTCTTTCTCCCCCGGATTTTTGCGAAGATTATCAAGCATAATAATGTCTCCATCATTCATCTCTTTTGTTTTTTGTATGACTTCTGCGCCGACAACAGCCGTAGGGAGAAATTCTAAGTGTAAATATTTTTTTTGAAGGTATGATGCTACGGGCGCAAGACTTTCTCTTCCATCCTTTCCTAAATGAGCAATGATAACCGTACGTGCACCAACTTTGTGAAGGTACGAAATAACTCTTCCGTTTTTTCGAATACGAAAATCATTTGCAATCTTCCCGTCTTCCAAAGGAACATTGAGATCGAGTCGCAAAAGAACTCGTTTTCCTTTCAAGTCTTTTTCTTTTGTAATGTCCCGAAGCTCCATCCCGTACAAAATTTTAATTAATAACTTATTGTGATTTTATTGTGCCCCTTGAATTTTTAACGGGACACGTTACTTAACTCGCTCGGCAATACCAAGCATTTCATTAAATGAATCTTTAGAAAGCGATGCACGCCCTACCAAAAGCCCATCTGCCTTCCCTTCTGTTAAGAATCCTTCTGCGTTTTTTTCATTCACTGAACCCCCATACAAAACAGGAATCTTCATTGCAGTATCTTTGTCAGCAATGTGAGAGAGAACCTTTCTAATAAAAATGGATTTTTCTAAAAAGTCTTGGGGAGTACTTGCTGCCTTTGCCTTTGCGCCAATTGCCCAAATAGGTTCATAGGCAACAATTAAATTACGGAGTAATTTTTTTGGAATTTTATAAAGTCCCTCTTTTAATTCATTCTGTAAAAACTCTAAGTAATGACCATCATGGTCACGTTCACTCTCTCCAATACACAGAATTACTTGTAATCGATACTCAAAAGCCTTTTTAATTTTTTTATTTATTGTTTCGTTGGTGTCGCCTTGTGCTCGCATTTCTGAATGACCAACAATAACGTAATCTGCTCCAAGACGTTTTATCATTGGTGCACTCACTTGTCCGGTAAAGGCTCCTTTTACTTCCCAAAACAAATCTTGTGCGCCAACAGCACATTTACTGGTTGCTCCTTTTGCAAGAGCGCTTACATACACAGATGGCGGACAAATAATTGTTTTTACTTTTCGTAATCTACTTGCTTTTGTTTTAATTCCAGAAAACAATTTTTTTGCCGTCGCTTCATCTGTTGGATTTAATTTCCAGTTTCCAATAAGTAACTTTTTCATTACGTACTAGTTTACCACTTCTCTCCAAGAAATAGTCTCGTATTGATCTGTGGAGAGAGGGAAAAGAGGTGGAGGACCATAGAGAAGGTTCGCATCATAAATAATGTTTCGTGTGTCGTAACCATTACCGTCGGTATAGGCAAAACCATACCGTTCACTAGTTGCAATCATTCCATAGAGGGTGATCGTGTCGCGATCATCGTAGGGAGTACAACGAGGATTTCCTCCTTGTTGCGGGCGATAATAGTAGCGCCCCACACGGCCGTTCTGAGCAATGAGTGCTGCATCGATCCTCAAAATATCCGCACTCGTGAGGCCAGCATTAATATCATTCTGTGAAAATAGTCCAATAACATCAGTTCCGTCATAATTAGTGTAAAGAATATCGTTGGTAAAACTAATGTTCGCATAATTTCCGGGGTTTTCAGGGAAGCGCGCAGCAGCCAAACTAATCCTAGCGCTATCAATTTGTCCTTCCACCCAAAGATCATCCTCTACAAAAACAATTCCGTTACTTGGGAATGGATAGTTTCCAAGTAGGGTTTGCGTACCAACGCTCCACACCCCCCAATCGTTTTGCCCAGGGTTGTTACACCCATTTGACGGAGGAGGAAATGTAGTATCAACTCTATACAGGTCTAGAGTGTCATCTGTTTTTAAAACAATGTTGTATCCAAGAGCACTAGAGTCTGCAAAATAGAGACCATCTGACTGTGCTTCTGTTTTTAAATTAGAGAGATCGTTGGTAAAACCATCAAAATCAACTGCTGGAACTGGAAACGTTCTCCCCGCCTCAAAAACATCGGGGCGCAGTGGTACTGACGCTGGAGGCTCGGGGTCAACGGGAGTAACGTGTGTATGGACACCAAATTCCATGGGGCCAAACTGCCCTCCATGATCTGGGTCGTTATATTCGGCAACAGCACTTGAAACAATATTGTGTGCTAAACCATCAAAACGAATCCCTTCGTTTGAGTGAATCGGCCCAAACGTTTCAGTTCCTTCACCAAACCGAATCACATCATTTGCAACCACCGAAAAACGAGCAATTGAAGGGATGGCGAGCGTTGCTTCTATAGTTCGTTCTACATTTGGATCCTCAAGAATAGTTCCTGTAGATTCAATGATAACAATGGTCGTACCTGTTGCAGGTGGTGTAATATCTAAACTAAATTCTCCAATTTTTGTTCCCTCTTTATCAAGAAAATCATGGACATACGGCCCCGGCCCCCCTGTTCCGTCCTGGTAATCAGTCTTATCGTGTGCCAAGTGCCATCTGTAATACTCAATCCCTGCCTCTGCAACTTGCAGAGCTTGTTCCCTTAAAACATCTCTCCTTGCACTCTTTATATTGGTCCCCGCCCACGAAACAATCCCCGCAACTAAAAGCGCTCCAATAAACCCAAACACCAAGACTCCGGCAAGTGCAAAACCTTTTTCTTTTTTGTGTGCCTGTAAAAACATTATTGCTGTGCTCCTCTTAGATTTCTAATAGTAACTTGTGTAGAGCTTGTGGTTGTTGCTGGAGGTTTAAGTATATTGTCGTCAATCGAGAGAGTAATTTGAACAAGACGCACTTGTGATGTATCAACTGGCTGCACAAGAGGATTCCCTGTTCCTGTAAAATTCCCATCATAATAGAGGAAAATATCTTCGTTTTCGTTCACAATGTTTCGTGCAAGCGTTCTCTCTGTTTCGCTAAGAGGGTTGTAGACTGGGGGACTTCCTGTCGGAATGACTTCTCCTCTTTTGAGAGTTCCTGAATCAAGAAAGTAACGAATCTGCTCAGGAATACCGTCATTGTCAGCGTCACTAAAAAAAGAAAATTCATTATTAAGCGCACTACTAATTGCGTATGAACCATTTGCTGCGGACTGGGCTGGTCTAATCTCCCGAACCATAATTTTTAATGCACTTCGAATATCCTGTTGTGCACTCAAGCTTTTTTGTAAAACAGAATTATTCGAAAAAACATCTAATTGAAAAGAAGCTACGGCCAATCCAAGAATTCCCAAAATTGCAATTACTGTTAGAAGTTCTATTGCTGAAAATCCTCTTGTTTTGTCTATTTTCCTTTTCATAATTATTCAGGCAAAAGATCCACCTCTAATAGTTGCCAACCAGAACTAATGGTAATGTCTTGTGTAAAGTCTTGGTACCCTGTTTTTGAAATGCTTATGGTGTAGCCTCCTGCCGTCAAACCATTAAAGTAAGTTTGTCCAAATGGTATGCATTCAGAACTATAGGTAACAGCAACATCTGAAATGTTTGGTGTATAGGTGCTCGATGCAGTTGATAGCAATATTTTATAACGAAGAAACTGATTATTGTTGTGACTTGTATGAAGAGTTGTGTTTGCTAAATCATAGTAAGAACTTCCTGTTCCATCGGGTCCAATGTAGTTCCATGTCGTACCATCATTATTTGTTGCCACCTGAAAACGAACTGGGTCTGTTCCTGTCTCAACAGGTTGGCTTTCAGGCTCCCACGAAATTATGAAGTAGTCAGTTGTCGTTGCTCCTGTATCAAATGTAGACGAGATAAGCTCCCCATTTGGCACATAATCGCCCAAAACTTGCTTCAACTTAAGCTCACCGGACGGTAGGTTTGTCTCTATGTTGCCATCAGAGCTAAAGTATCGTGTTTCATCAACAAAACTTGCTTGCCCGCTCCCACCACTCCAATCGGTCTGTCGCAAATATCCCTGACTTGTAAGTAACGTTTCATTAAAGCTCGTTGATGTTGCAGACAATGTAACTGTTGCATCAGAAAGAGGGAGGCTTGTCCCCCCATCAGTGACACTTATAAGCAAAGAGTTTGGATTCAAGGGTTCTGTAACTAAAAGAAGGTCTTCTTGTGCTCCTGGAGTTACTGAAAAAAGAAGAAATGGAATGGAGCCCGCCAAATCATACGTTTCATCAGTAAGATCAATTGAATAAGTATCCCACTCTATATTGGGTAACGTAAGAGAACCTCCAGCATCCGTTGAATGACTTTGCTGGTATTTGTAAACATCAGGACTTGAACCAATAAGTTTGGTGCCAGTCATATCAAAAGAAACGTTTCCTGTTGGAGAACACGTTTGTGTTTTTGACTCAATGTTTAGTGTTGCTAGAGTGTCAACTGCAAAGCTAATTTGGGTAACTGTTCCTGTAGCAACGGTTGCATGTGGTTTTGTTGGGTTGGGGTTAGACATCTCTCCGGGAGGATATGTTTGGGCCGAGGAGTATCCTGGTTCGGATACCGTAACCTCCCACACCTGAATCCCAGGTGGCACATCAACCAGTTGCAAAAAGCCATTTGCATCGGTCACATCACTAATAGAAATAGGAGATGCTGTTGTATTGTTCTCGACTAAAACATCCATACCTTGAAGTGGTTGTCCACTCGCATTAAACACCTGAACAAAAAGTGCACCATTTCCCGTACTCGTCTCAAGTGCAATAGGAGCAACTCGAGCAGTAAACAATAAAGTTTCAAAATCCTGACAAGCTGGGCAAGATACTTCAAGCTCGACAAGGCGATAATCAGCTGGAGACAAATCGTCAGGAACTCCTCCAATAGTCCCATCAAACGGATCGTCAATATTTCTAATAACAGTATTTACCGTAAATTCTACTCCGCTTCGCGTAAATTGTTGTGTTCCCAGTATGATTCCATCTGGAATACTCCCCATAACTCCAACGTCTTCGTATGGTAAGTTGCGAATAAGTTCTATTTGTTCGTTTGCTAAAAGCGAAGCAATTGTTTTTAGTTTTGCTGATCGAATAACCTCAAAAGAGGCAACATACCCCTGGTAAATGGCAAGTGCCAACATTAAAAAAATAACAGCTGTTATTAAAACTTCAATTAATGTTAGACCTTTTTTATATTGTGACCCCTTTTGTTTCATCGTTTAAATAAAGTCTCCGATTGAGTAAAGCGGTTGGATGATAGAGATTGCAAAAAATCCAACGGCAATACCAATCACAATCATAAGAAGCGGTTCAATAATGGTTGAGAGATTTTTGGTGACTGCGTCAACCTCTTCCTCATAAAAAATTGCTCCTTTTTCAAGCATTTCAGAAAGCTTTCCGGTTTCTTCTCCCACCTCAACCATCTCCCCTACAAGAATGGGGTATAGCTTTTCTTCTTTATTAAAAATAGTTGCAAGGTTTGTACCTTTTTGAATTTCTTTTTCTGCAGTTTTTAATACATTTGTATAGTAGGGATTTTGAAGAACTTCAGACGTAATACCAAGCGCCTGCACCATAGACACACCAGAAGAGATGAGTGATGAAAGCGTCCGCATGGTAAGTGCTGAGTTTGCTTGTTTTGAAATATTTTTAAAGATCGGCAAATGAAGAACCGTCCACGACAACGCCTTTTTCCCCGAAGAAGTTCGCAACCCTTGAATAAAGAGGAGGACCAAAATAACAATCGCGCCAAGAATGAACCAAATGTAGGTCGTAATAAAGTCACTCAATCCCAAAATAAATCGAGTAGTCGCCGGAAGCTCTGCACCCAAGTCTGCAAACGTTGCAGAAAGCGTTGGAACCACAAAAATCATCATCAAGATTCCAATGGCAATAATAAGTACCAAAATAACTGATGGATAAATCATGGCGCCTTTAATTTTTCTGCGGAGTTCGTAACTTTTTTCCAATTGACTTTGAATTAATTTGAGAGAGTCGGGTAATTTTCCTGACTCTTCTCCGGCGCGAACCATTGAAATAAAAATCTTCTCAAAAACATCCGGGAATTTTTCAAGAGCGTCACCAAATGCCACTCCTTTATTAACATCTGCAATAAGAGATGACAGAACTTGTTTTAGTTTTGGGTTTTTACTTTGACGAGAAATGATTTCAAGTGATCGCGAAAGTGAGAGTCCGGCACTAATCATGGCACTCAAGTTGTTTGTCAAAATAATTTTATCTTTGAGCGAAACTTTATTGAGTTTTGCCATAAGTCCCCCACCAAATTGCTTTTTGTTTTTATCTATCTCTTGTGCAGAAAGCACAAAGTTGCCTTGTTCGCGCAAGGTGCGCGCCAAAACAAGCCGGCTTTCGGCCTCCATCTTGCCCTCTTGGACGTTTCCATCTTTTGTTTTTACTTTGTACTCAAATGTTGGCATGGTTATTCATTAATAACGCGGAGAACTTCTTCAATAGTAGTGAGTCCTTGTGCCGCTTTAAAAATTCCATCTTCAATCATGCTCATCATTCCCTCTTTTTTTGCCTGGTCGCCAATAGCATCTGCTGTTGCACCCTTCATAATGAGCTCTTTAATACTTCGTGTTACCGGAAGCACTTCGTAAATTCCCATTCGGCCACTGTAGCCATCGGGGCACTCGTCTGATTTTTTAGGGCGGCCAAATTTGATGGTCTTCCATGTTGCTTTCCCATCTACAATCTTTTCTTCTTTAAGAGCGGCGAGTACTTTGTCAAAATCAATATGTGGTTCGAGTTTTTTAAGCTCTGCATCGGTTAAAGTGTATTCCTCTTTTGTTTTACAAAGCTTTCGCACCAATCGTTGACCAAGCACCACCTTGGCAGTAGACACAATCAAAAATTCTTCGGCACCCATTTCAGTGATTCGTGGGATTGCTCCTGCAGCACTGTTGGTGTGAAGTGTTGAAAGCACCAAGTGTCCGGTAAGGGCCGCATTAATTGCTAGGTTTGCCGTCTCTTTATCTCGGATCTCCCCCACCATAATCACGTCAGGGTCCTGACGAACAAGAGTCCTGAGCCCTGCACTAAACGTTAGACCAATATCGGGCTTAACTTGTGTTTGATTAATGCGCGGCATTTGGTATTCGATAGGATCCTCAACGGTTGAAACATTTACTTCTGGTTTATTTAAAATATCTAAAAGTGTATAGAGTGTTGTGGTTTTACCAGAGCCCGTTGGTCCTGTTGTTAAAATCATTCCGGTTGTTTGCCGTGTTGCTTCGTGAATTGCTTCAAGACCACGCCCGTGGAAACCAAGTGACTCCAAAGAAAACCCCTTAACTGACTCGGGGAGCAAACGCATTACAATCTTTTCTCCAAAATAGGTTGGGAGTGTTGAGACACGAAACGCAACTCCTTGCCCTTCTGTTTCGATTTTAAATCGTCCGTCTTGTGGCAAGCGCTTTTCATCAAGACGCAAGTTAGAGAGCACTTTAATACGTGCAGAAATCCCCGGTCCAACATTTTTGGGGAGCGTCATGGCGTCGTGCAAAAGTCCGTCGATTCGGTAACGAATAATTACTTGCCCCTCGTACGGTTCAATATGAATATCAGACGCTCGCTGTGTTACGGCATGATTTAAAATACTGTCGACAATCCGAACAATCGGAACATCCTCTGCCATCTTTTTTAGATCGCCCTCTGATGCATCTTCCTCTTCCCCTTCTTGTTTTACTGATTTAACGTTTCCAACTTCTTTTTTAATTAAGTCACTAAACTCTTGTGACAAACTTTTGCGATATTGAGAGAGCGCCGTCTTCATTGATTCGCTGTCGGTAAGACGTGCTTGGATTTTTGCATCAGTTGCTTTCTTTATAAACTCAATTGCTTCAATATCTTGCGGGTCAAGCATGGCAACTTCAACATTCTGCGTGTCTCGTTTATACGCAACAATATTGTGTTTGCGAGCAACAGGCTCTGGAATAAGAGAAAGCACTTTTGGATCAATCTTTTGACCTTTCAAATCTACGAACGGAACGCCCAAAACATGTGCCTCGACTTGCCGAAAGTCTTGTTCAGGAATCTTCCCATCACTAATTAAGACATCTCCAATGGTTGTCTTTTTTTCTTGCGCTTTTTTTTCGGCATTATCGATGTCGGTTGTAGAAACAAGACCGGTGTCCAGCAAAAACTTCTTCAACTGATCTGTTGAGTACTTCATTCTGTACATTATAACAACTAAAAAGTGCGCACCCTAGGAGAATATGTTTAAAAAACATCTTTGTGGCTTTCATCATCTTCTTAATTTCATTTTGCAACTTCCACGTATTCCCGTGGGACAATAATCCTAGATACGATTGTACGGTTTCAGCCTTCCCTTCTTTCTCCTTGATATTCTTAAACATCCTCCTCTTGGTAGTTGTTCGTAATATTCTGTGTTGAGGAAAGTGCACCCACCCAAGAAAATCTACTCCCGATTCTAAGGTCTTTATAGAGATCTTGTCAGGATGAAGTCTTAATCTTAATTTATCCCATAAGAATTCTTCTATGACAGGAACAATCGTTTCTAGCTGTTTTTTATCGTTTGAAAAAACAACAAAATCATCGGCATAGCGAATATAATATTTTGCTTTCAATGTATACTTCATAAACTGATCAAATTCATTCATATATACATTTACTAGCAGTTGAGAAGTAAGATTACCGAGAGGAAGTCCTTTACCTTTCTGTGTATGGAAACTTCCAACGACGTTTCTAAGAAGCCACAGGATATCCTCATCAGGAATATATGAGGTTAAGACGCTCATTAATACGCTCTGATCAATACTGGCAAAGAATTTACGTATATCACATTTAAGTACCCAACACGTTTTTGTATTGTTCTTGCTAACAATATATGAGAACTCTTTGAATCTTTTTAAAGCCTTATGAGTACCTTTCCCGATACGGCACGAGTAGGAATCAGCAATAAATACTTGATGAAAGAAAGGATACAAGATTCTGTAAATAGCGTGGTGCAATAATCTGTCACGAACAGTTGCTTTATGGATATTCCTTGGTTTGGGATCAGATATATTAAAAGCGTGGTACGTACCATGTTTATACGTCTTATCTCTTAAATTCTGGTGGAGATCAAAAATTTCATCGAGAAGAAAATAATTAAACACCTGCACGTCAATCTTTTTTCTTTTCCCTTTTAGAAATTCTCTCCAAGCGAGCAGTAAATTCTGAACAGAAATGATATCCTGATAGGCATGAGCCAATTGTTTCCTCATAAGAAAAATCTTCATTTAAAGCCCCCCCCCAACAGGTTTTACCGTTAATCGAACGCATGACCACAGTATACAAAATGTGGTGTGGCTATCGAGATCACTTCCCTAAGAAAGCTCGCTACTCATTGGGAGACAAGATCGATGGATTGTTTCTCCAAATCTTAGAACTTTTGTTTGTTGCAAGTTACCAGAGTAAAGATGAGAAAGAGAGGACACTTGAGAAAGCACTTCACGCACTTGATCTCTTAAAATTCTTTCTTCGTATTAGTTGGGAAATAGGAGCGCTTGATATGAATAAATTTACTGAACTTTCAGGTAGTGTCTATGAAATTGGAAAGATGGTAGGAGGATGGAAGAAGGGGCTTGTCACAAAAACTCCCTCACGTATGTGAGGGAGAAACACGATAGTTTCGGGAGAAGATGCGGTTCTCGGCGTTCCAGGTATTGTCGCCCGTCTTCCAGGCGTTGACGTTCCACTTCCGGTTGTCGGCGTTCCAGTTGACGTTCACCACGAAGACCTCTCGTGCCCCTACTCATCCATACCACTGTCCCTTGAATACTCTCGGAACTGTATCTTATATGAAGCATTAAAGCTTACCAAGCAAGAGCACCAACTGCTATGTTTTTTAGTGAGAATAAAATACGACACTCTTTGTTAAGCTATCGCCGAACAAACTCTCATCAGTATTTTTTCTAAACCTTTCTACCCAAGCCGTAACCGAGGTAGCACCAAAGATTTATTTAATTATATACCAAAACAAAAAGCCCTTGTCCCAGTGACACAAAATACGTAAGTGTCAAAGGGCCGAAGGGCCGAAGGAGAGGGAGGACGAGGTGTGTCCTCCCTCTCCGAGAGTCACAGCGACGTAGGGTCAGCAGTTGCCTGCCTGCGCAGGCAGGCGGGA
>DFOW01000009.1 GCA_002376885.1 Patescibacteria group bacterium UBA3531
TCCTTCGATTACATTGTTACCGCAGGTTTGGGTGGGGCCACCTCCTCCACCGCTTTCACCCATGATTTGAGAAATCTCGCCTGGGGTAATAGCACGATTGTAAATTCTAAAGTCATCAAGGTCTCCATTTAGGTGACCCGCCGGAGAACCGCTACCAAGACTTGCACCGATATAAAATTCTCTTACGTCACCGTTTTGAAATTGTGTAAACCCAGTTGCACTGACACTTGAGTGCACCGATCCATCAACATAAAGAGAGAGCGTTTGTGCTACAGGGTCATGCACGCATGCAAAGTGGTACCACACCCCTTGTTGTGGTTGAAAATTGACGGTAGAAACATTTACACTTCCAGAACCAATCTGACACCTCAAACCACTTCCCCATTTAACAAGCGCAAAGTTAAGGTCTCTTCTATTAAAAATCATTTGCCCTCCGGTTACTGCATCGTCAAATCACACCCATGTTGCCGCCGAAACCCCGTTTGATTCTGTTTGATTAAGTGGACCATCACTAAAGTTTATAAAATCATCTACTCCGTCAAACGATAAGGCATTCCCAACCTGACCAGGAATAACGGTTGGAGATCCAACCACTGTCCCGTTGGTTCCACTCGGAGAGGAATCGTTCCCTGTCACCGTATCCATCGGGAAATACAAAACCAAGTTAGATGGCACCACTTGTGCAGTTTGCGTTTCGGGAGAAAAATTATTTAGAGAGATAAATGAAACCCCCAAAACAAAAAGGAGTCCTGCCAGTACCAAAGGATACAATTTCCCAACAAAATGGTGTCTATGCATTTACTTTATTGTATCAACTCCAGCCTTTTTAGTCCCCCGTTCTTCCCCAGGTGTTCTCTCTTATGGATAAGGACATGGGACCGAAGACGGGTTGGGGTATGTACACACATCAAAAATTTCATAAGGAAGGGGGCTCTGCTTCCATGGACCTACTTCGTAGTAATTATCACAATAACCTCCATCGCTTTGTGCAGTTTCAGTATCTTTTTCTAAGTAAGCGACTAAAACATACTCTTCCTGGTCTTCAGAGACGGCGTATCCTAAGCGGTAAGGTTCCCTATTTAGAGGATCTTCAACGACTGTTCCAAACAAACCCATATCTACAAGCTCACTTAAGAAAAGAAAGTTGCTCGAACAAGAGATTGTCCCCTCCTCCGGAGGGTCAGCTATGCCAGGTGGATATTCCCCTGTTCTCTCATAATAAATATCAAGAGCCAATTGTACTTGCTTTAATGTATTGACTCTTGTCTTGTCTCTTGCAATGGCACGGGCGTCCCCTCCTGACACATACACCACTCCTCCCAAAATACCAATAATGGCCACAACAACTAAAAGTTCAATCAAGGTAAAACCTCTGATTTTCATACAGTTTTAGTATATCAGTACAAAACGCTAAACCCCTGGGGATTACTTTTTTTGTCTTTTTTCGAGTGTTACTAAAAGCGGACTTGCAAGGAAGATTGATGAATAGGTTCCTGCAATGAGCCCCACAATCAAAATAAGAGCAAAGGTTTGTGTTGATTCTGGACCCATGAAAAATAGGGTTCCCAAGACAAGAAGTGTTGTAAGCGACGTATTAATTGATCGGGCAATGGTTTGATTAAGGCTTGTGTTTACGGTCTCGGCAAAATCTTTTGAGATTTTATTGGTAAGGTTTTCACGAACACGGTCAAACACCACAATAGTATCGTTTACCGAAAGACCAAGAATCGCCAAAAGAGCGGTTACAAACAATGCATCAACTTCGGCTCCCTGGAACTTTCCTAACACTGCCATCATTCCTGTTGGAATAAGAACATCGTGCAAAAGTGCAATAATCGCCACCACTCCATACTTCCAACTTTTTACCGGGTGCGAAACATGACGGAAAACATACGCTATAAACAAAATGATCACAAGCGATGTTAAAAGAAGTGCAATGGTTGCTCTGCTCCTTAACTCTTCACCCAATACAGGACCAATTGATGTAAATCGTTTTTCGATAAGGTTTTGATCGGACTCTTTTAGGATGGAGAGCAATTCACCATGCTCGTTTTCAACAAGGGTGCGGGTTCGTATGATAACTCCACGATCCCCTGTCTCTTGCACACGAACTCCACCCAAATCAAGCACTTGAAGCGAGTCTTCAATTTCACCAACAGCTGGTCTTTCGTTTGTGTATTCAACTTCAAGAAGTGCGCCTCCTTTAAAATCAATCCCTAAAGGAATACCCCAAACAAAAACCGCTAAGAGTGAAGCGCCAATAAGAGCTCCTGAGATAGTAAAAAATATTTTTCTGTTTGCAATAATATTCATATTATTTTTTGAATCCAGCTTTCATTAAACTATGTTCTTTACGTGCCATTGAGCTTGGAATAAATGAGAACATGAGTGCTTTAGTAAATACAATTGCCGAGAACATTGAAACGGCAACTCCCAAACCAAACGTAAGAGCAAATCCTTTAATAAGACTGGTACCAAACCAAAAGAGAATAATTGCTGTTAAGATACTTGAGATATTTGCGTCCCGAATTGAAAGCCATGCCCTGGCAAAGGCCTCGGTAAGGGCATCTTCTTTTTGTTTCCCGCGAGCAAACTCCTCTTTTAAGCGCTCAAAAATAAGAACGTTCGCATCTACTGCAAGACCGATCGAGAGAATAAACCCAGCGATTCCTGCTGCAGTGAGAGTGACCGGAATCAGTTTGAAGATTGCAAAGAGTACTGCGACATAAAAAAGAAGTGATATAACCGCAAACAGTCCTGGAAGCCGGTACCAGAGCACAAAGAAGAGTGCCACTAACATAAATCCATAGAGCCCTGCACGAACACCCGATTCTATTGCATCTGCTCCCAAAATTGAACCAACGGTTTGGGTCGAAAGAAGAGAGATCGGAACAGGAAGTGCTCCGGCATTTAGTCGCCCTACCAAGGTTCGCGCCTCTTCATTGGTAAAGTTTCCGGTAATTTGTGCTTGCCCACCAGTAATTTCATTTTGGACAACGGGAGTTGTGATCGGAACACCATCAAGGTAAATAGCAATGGTGCGTCCAATATTGTCTCGCGTTAGTTCACGAAACAGATCTGACCCCTCGCCATCAAAATCAAGAGCGACAATCGGCTCCCCCGAAACATTATTAAATTGAAGCTGTGCTCGTCTTAAGTTCTTCCCTGTCAGACTTGTTTCGACATAAATATCGTTAGGACCAAGAACAACACCATCTAAAAGAACCTGTCCTGTTAGTTCGTCAAACTCAAGCGCATCCTGATCAATGTCTCTGCGTTCAACTTTAAATTCAAGAACAGGCGTTGCTCCAATAAGAGAGACTGCCTCATCAACGTCGGTTACTCCCGGAAGCTCTACAATCAATCTTCCCTCTTGTTCCCCATCTTGGCCAATGCTTCGCTCAACCTGAACCAATGGCTCAGAAACTCCAAAAATATTAACCCTTCGTTCAATAACGTCCCGGAGAGCATCGAGCGACTCTCGCTCTTCCCCACGAATCACCCTTGAAAGATCGGCATCATACACAAGGTGTGTTCCCCCAGAAAGGTCGAGTCCTAAAGCAAATGGGAATTGCGCAAATTGAGTCCCCCGCTCAGAAGCATAGTCAAAATACCCAAGGAAGAGCCCGAGCAGGATGAGTACAATCGCAATAATACGCTGTCGTTGCATGGTGCCCATTATAGGGGTTCCGCTCTATTTCGCAACAATTACACCCCACTCCGAGAAAAGAGTGTTTTTAGGGTCTTGAGTGCAATTTTTAGGTCTGCAATGATTCCCCTATTTTTAATATAGTAAAAATCGTATGAAAGCTTTTCTTTGGTGGCCTCAACGTCGCTCCCGTGATGCGGGTGATTATCGTGATAAATCTGTGCCCACCCCGAAAGACCTGGGCGAATAAGGTGCCGTAAGTCATAGTACGGAATCTCCTCTTTGTAATGACGAGCAAGAGCTGGAATCTCTGGACGAGGACCAATTAAAGAAAGATCTCCTTTCAATACATTCCATAACTGCGGAAGCTCATCAAGACGTGTCACGCGCAAAAAGGCTCCAACTTTGGTTACCTTTTGTTTTGACTGAAGGGCCTCGTCACCCACATCAATGCCCGTCATGCTTCTGAACTTAGTTATAGAAATAGGACGCCCTCCTTCTCCCAGCCTCTCTTGTTTAATAAAGAGCGCACCACCATCTTCTAGCTTTATAGCCACGTAGACGATTGGGTACAAAAGGAGCGACACTAGGCCAAGAACAAGCGCAATCACAACATCCATGCCCCGCTTTGCCCATGAGTATGCAATTCGATACGGCTCTTGCATATGCTCCAAAAACCAATTCTCGTCTAAATACGAAAGAGCAACTCTTCCAAAGAGTCCTTCGTATACATCATGAATATCTACAAAAACAATTCGCGAAAAAAGAAGAGAGTAAAGATCTGATGAGAATCGCTTAAGGTTTTCGTTATGAAGATCGAGGATAACAATTTGTGGCACATGTTCTTTTACTTTGTCCGCCACGTCTGTTTCAGACGACACCCTTACAAGACCCATTCGTGCTTGGGTGCTGTTATGAACATTTTCTACAATCTCATCTACTTCCTTCCCTTCTCCCACAATAAGAGCTTTGATTTTTCTTCCTCTTAAAAGAATGTCTGAAATATACAATCGCCAGATTAAAACGAGAGCAAACGAGAAGGCAAGGTCGATAAAGAGATTAATCTTAGGAGTGATTCCAAAGTAAGGAATGAAGTAGAAAAAGAGCACCGCCACCACACTATTTACCACTTGAGTATTTAAAAGCGTGGTAGGAAGTTGTGAACGCGAGAGGATGGTTTGACGGTTATAAAGACTAGCGATGAAAAAAATAAGCGCCCATACAATAAAAATGATCCCAAAAGGTTGGATATGCGAAACAAAGACATCTTCTCCGGGGAACTCTTGGTATCTCACCAAAAGGGTCAGCCACAATGCGGCAGCCCAAAACAGAATGTCTCCGACAAACAAGATTCCCGCTTCTTTATTACCGTTAAACTTCATGATTCCCTTTTACTTACTATAACAAAAAAGAGCCTCAAATAGGCTCGTTGCTGCCCCCCTACAATAATGGTATTTTTAGATTCATGCAAGGAACTGTAAACAATAAAATTGTTTTTGCTATAACCAAGTCAAATTGGGGCGGGGCCCAGCGTTACGTGCATGATTTGGCCACTCATTTAAAAGGAAAGTATGAGGTTGTGGTAGTGAGTGGCACGCCCGGGCCCCTTACCGAAAAACTAGCAGAATACAATATACAAACCAAGGTTATTCCTGAACTTTCTCGTGACATAAATATTTTTAAAGAATTTATTGTATTTTATAAACTTTGGAAGTTCCTGCGAAATGAAAAACCAAAAATCCTTCATGTAAACAGTTCGAAAATTGGAGGCATGGGAGCACTCGCCGGAAGACTTTCCGGAACCCAACGAATCATTTTTACCGCACATGGATGGGCACACAAAGAAGAACGAAGCGTTGCTTCACGAAGAGCAATCTTTTTTTTGCATTATCTTACTGTTCTTCTTTCTCACAAAACAATTGCGGTTTCAGACGAAGTAAAAGATCAAATGAAGTATCCATTGGTTTATAAAAAAATTGCTGTGGTACATAACGGAATTAAAAAAGAGAAGTTGCTTTCAAAAGACGAGGCTAGACACAGCTTACTTGAAGGACAACCTGTCCCTGGTCCCAACACACTGTGGCTTGGGACTATTGCTGAACTCCATAATAATAAAGGGCTTTCGTATGCGATTACCTCTCTTAAAAATCTCCCCGAGCATGTTTCATTTTTTATTATCGGTGACGGAGAGAAAAAAGAATCTTTGGAAAAACTTGCCGAAAAAGAAGGGGTCCATAATCGAATATTCTTTTTAGGATACAAAGAGAATGCAAAGAGCTTTCTAAAAGCATTCGATATCTTCATTCTTCCGTCCGTAAAAGAAGGGTTCCCGTATGCAATTCTTGAGGCGGGAATTGCCGAGCTTCCAGTGATCGCAACAAACGTTGGCGGGGTCCATGAAGTTATCCAAGATCTTAAAACAGGACTTTTGGTGCAGCCAAGACGTCCCGAGGAAATTGCGCAAGCAGTGGAATTCTACCTTACTAATACTGACAAAAAGGAGGTCCTCCAAAAAGCACTCACGAGCCTTGTACAAAAAGAGTTTTCTGTAGAGAAGATGCTTGAGAAAACACTAAAGATATACAAAAGCTAAACACCAATAAATTCCCTCCCTTCTAGCTTGTCTCGGTGAGAAACCCGAGCGTAGCTACGCATACCCATTAAAATCCCAAGCCCTACAAAGGTTGCAAGCAAGTGTGACCCTCCATAAGAAAGGAATGGAACCGTAAGCCCTGTCACGGGCAAAAGTCCAATATTCATTCCCACATGAATCACAAAGTGACTCATAAGCATGATAGAAAGACCGAGTCCAAAAAGCATTTCAAAATTAGTATGTCCCTTATATGCATTTAAAAGAATCCTCCAAAAAACAATCACAAAGAGTATAAAGAGGATTGCTACACCCACAAATCCCCATTCTTCTGCAAAGGCCGCAAAAATAAAATCTGTTTGATATTCGGGTAAAAATTCAAGTCGTGATTGGGTTCCATACCCCACCCCTTTCCCAAACCAACCACCAGAGCCAACCGCAATCGTTGATTGATAGGCATTGTAGCCAGCGCCCTCAAGGTCAGCCAAAGGATCAAGAAATGAAGAGATTCGTGTTTTTTGTACGTCCGTGAGAGCCACCCCCCACAAAAACAAAAAAGAAGTGATCGCAACAAATGCCACAAGTGCCAAATGTTTTTTTGAGACGCCCGAGACCATAATCATTCCGAGCCAAATTAAAAAAATGATCATAGCCGATCCAAAGTCAGGCTGAAGAAAAATTAAAACAAAAGGAATAAAAGCATAGACCCCCGAAATAATAATATGCTTAATATGAGCAATCTCAATATGACGACGAGAAAAATACTTTGCCAAAATAAGAATCAAGGCCAACTTCATAAAATCTGCTGGCTGAAATGCAATAATATCTCCAATTAAAAACCAACTTTGAGCTCCCCTGACCGCCGTTGTAAGGATAAGTAAAAAAAGAAGAAGAAGAACAAAAAAAAGATAGATTGAAAGAACCACTCCACTTTTCCTTAAGAATCTAAAATCAACAAACGAAAGCAAAAAGAAAACAAGGAGAGAGATTGCAATCCAAATAATTTGCCTACTAAAAAAATACCCTTCAATATCAGCCCCACCAGAAAACGAGAACATAGTAACAAGTCCTGCTCCCAAAAGCGGAACAACACTAATAAGAAGAGTCCAATCTATTTGTTTTCTAATTTCCATTGATCGGTCGTGCAAAAATTCCTGTCAAATAAATCCTTTCTGGGCATACACTTGTTGCAATATCACTATAGATACCACCAAGTTCTTCGCTTGTTGCACTAAAGTAGTAATGCTCGGGAGTTGAGGCAATGTCTCGCAGGAATGCTTGGTTTACCTTATCTCCCAAACCAATAGTATAAATCTCTTGTCCTAGACTTTTTGAAAAGAGAGCCTGAGTACGTGCAAACTCTTCCCCCCCTGGATCTTTGGGCGCATTAGCCTTTCCATCAGTTAATACAATTAAAACTTCCTTATGGGGGCCCTCTGTTATAAGACCGTCGAGCTCTTCTCGTGCTTTTAGAATTCCTTCTCCCAAGTTTGTGGCGCCTGTTTCATCTTCGGGCAAGATAGAAATATCCAAAACAGCACGGCGAGTTGCCTCTCTATCGTTTGTAAGTGTTTGATCTATTGGATCACTTGCTTGGGTTCCAAACGATACAAGGCCCGAAAAATCTCTAAACGAAAGCTCACTTAAAAATCGTCGTGCCGCATCTTGCGCGTCAGAGAGTGGTTGTGGCGGGTCCACACCATCATCGTTCATAGAACCAGAGCGGTCAAAAGCAAGCATAACTTCTATAGGCTCCAAACAAATCCGTGGTTCTTCCTTAAACTCTTCGGGCCATGTAAAGAAGATATTTTCTGACTCCCCTCCCCCCAAGTTTTTTATTTCAGTTTGGGACACCGCAATAACATTTGACTCTTCATTGAATACCACCGCAGATACCTCAACGGCATCATACCGATCGTCTTCTTCGTTTAAAATGTTTGCCGTGAGCCGAGGAGACGTGGCAAGAGAAAGGTTCTCATTTCTAATAGAGAGCTTTGGCTGGCGATACAATTCGTCACGAATCCACTCTACGCCAGAAATTTCCAAAAAAACTCGTTCGGGATTTTCTAAACGAAGACCCGGCTCAAAAATAATAAACCGTTCGCGCGGGTTACTTTTTGAGACTCCTTCCTTGCTTATAAGAAGTTCATTGTTTTTATCATATACCTCAAAGGTGTACCTAAATGATTCAGCAATAAAGTCAGTATTGGGATTCTCTACAAAAGCAGCCACATAATATTCACCAGGACGAGATTCAAATATGCGCTGCCACTGGACAATATGGTCTGCCACCTCTTCTTCACACACTTGAGCACACGATCCGCCGCAATCAATTCCAAACTCATCTTGGTTTTGTTTACCATCAAAACAATTTGCTCCTGGCTTCTGTACTACAAAATAAAGAACAAAGGGCCCCACAAGAAGTATGAGGAAAATAATAATATATAGTGTTTGTCGCCTAGTCCTCCATGAAAGCATAGATGTCTTCTAGTATAACAAAATACGCCACAAGGGCGTATTTTGTTAGTTTCACTAGATCTTGAAGTTAACGAGTAACGCTAATTGAAGATGTAGCGCTAGATTCAGTAAGTGCTGCTGGTGCACTCACCGTAACTCGTCCATTTGATGACTGATAAATGTAGTAACCTGTTCCATTGGCGGCTGATGTTGTTGCCCCTTGCGGGTCAACAGGGATAGAAACAAGGTATCTTTCATTGTTGGTAAGCACTGAAAGATCTGCGTACCCTGCACATGACCCTCCTGTTGCACAAACCTCTAGGTTGCTCGTAGTAATGTCTGACGGAAGATTTCCATCATTGTCGAGTGCATATTGATACACTGCGTTTAGAATAGTACTCACATCAGAACGTCGTTCTGCATTTCGAGTATCCCCTAATTGCTTGTTTGGGTTGATTGCCAAAATAACAATTCCCGCCAAAATGGCAATAATTGCTACCACAAGCAATACTTCAAGCAATGTAAAACCTCTGTTTTTCATGATTTTTAAAATTTCTAGTATGAAAATTAATACCGACTTACTCCTATTCTACAGACCCCCCCCTATTAAGCCATAAACTAATCCACAACCTCATTCCACGATGAAATACTGATATAAGGGTCTATGGCAGT
This sequence comes from Patescibacteria group bacterium UBA3531, assembly GCA_002376885.1. GTDB lineage: Bacteria > Patescibacteriota > Minisyncoccia > Phycocordibacterales > UBA3531 > UBA3531. Next base: position 9,369 of record DFOW01000009.1, read on the forward strand.
AATTTGGACCTCAACATTCCTATGAACCGTATCTACCGTGCCTGTTGCCCGAATAGTGCGGTTTTCCCCTCCTGTATTGGTTACCAGCCATTCACAACTACCAAGAGAGAAGGCAATAGAATTGCTCCCTGTATATGACTCTAGTTCCCTGATCTCTTCAAGAGCCTCCTCAATACAAGTATTGGCATGTCCTCTGGCGGTTGCCCCTTGCTCTCCTGTAATTCTATTTTGCGTGCGAGCGATCCCCCCTTCAAGCTGTGAAAGCACCAAAAGAACACTCACAGAACTCACTATTAAAATAGATATGAGTGTAACAAATCCATTTTGAGGTTTTTTAATTTCGTGTGCTTGCAACTCCATAAAAATCTTCATTATAATCAAATTCATTTCGGGTCGATGAACTCACTCGTAAAAGCGAGAGTTCAATTTCTATTACCGCATTACTGGTTGTGCTTGTAGTATTCCTAAAAAGGAGATTAGTGACCTGAACCTCAACTGGCAAGAGTGGTGTTATTGCTCCTGCGCCTTCTGTGACTTGCACTGTTGAGCTTGCAAGCTCAAAAACCGTTGGGTTTATGGAACTATCGCTCATAACGAGGGTGAGGGTAGTACTTGTTGCACCCTGGACAAGCCCTGTTACGCTGTCTGCCCTCCGTACTGCTTGAGTTATGGTTTCGATAATGTTGTGCCCATGTTCTTCGACAACTACAAGTGAATCATTTTTTGTTGAAGAGCTTTGTACAGTAATTAAAAGCACAATACTTGCACCAACAATAATCCCTACAATGCTTATATACAAAAGTAACTCAATTAAGGTAACTCCTTTTTTGTAAAATAGATTAGCCATTATTGTGGTTCAAAAATTATAAATTCTTCTGAATTATTCTCGCCTGCGGCAAAGACTCGGTCAAGCGTTGTATCATACGCAACACCATTTAAATCGCCTGTATTTGTCTCGTACGAGCCAACAAAGGTGGGTGATGTAAGAGTACTTATATCTAAAATAAGAAGTTCTCCATCATTGGCATCGGTTGCAGCAAATACGTAGGCGCCATTGTTTCCAATTGAAAGGTCGTTAATACTACTTGTTGCACTATAAACCGATAGTTCAACTGGTGAAGAGGGGGTGTCTCCCGATAAAATATGTATACGACCATCTGACCTGCCAAGAACCACGGTAGATGTTCCAACACCCGCAATAGTTTGTCCATCTGCCCCGCCCGACAAACCAAGAGAACCAATAATCGACGGACTTGCTGGTGTTGAGACATCAACTACTTGGAGTTCATTTGCATTAGCTTCTGAAGCAACATATGCATAATTCCCTAAGACAGCAACCTCTCGAGCAGTATCACCCAAATCAACTGACCCTAAAAGAGAAGGAGCAGTTGGTGTAGTTATATCGATGACAATAAATTCATCATCTCCACTAGAAGACCTGACCATGTAAAGAGTGTTTCCATTAACATAGAGACCCCGAGCATCTGCACCTCCGCTTGCATTAAACGAGCCAACTTGCGATGGACTTGCTGGTGTTGAGACATCAACTACTTGTAGCTCTGTACTATTTTGATTGGATGCAATATAGGCATAATCTCCCGACACGGCCAGATTTTGTGGAGTAGCAGACATGTTCATTGAACCAGCAATTGAAGGATTGTCTGTATCAGAAACATCAATAACTAAAAAGTCTGGGTCTCCACCACTTCTTATCATATATGCATAATCTCCCAGAACCTGTATCTTTAACCCATTCTGACCTCCTGAGACATCTATATTTGCTTCTACTGATGGGTTGGCCCAGTCTCCAATTAGTGCTATTGGTTGCCTCCTCCAGTCAGTAAGTCGAGAAGCAAGTGTTATAGTCCCTTCCCTTCCAAACTGCTCATTCCAGGTAACCTCTACTGAAACCTCTTTGGTATAACTATCAAGACTCGTAACAGTAATAGCTCTAGTAAAAATATCTGTTGTATCGCTTGACCCTGAAAAAATAAAGCCAGTTGATGTTGTGGCCAAGCCAAAGGTCCCAACTGTTACGTTTGCAAAATCACCGTCTCGAATACCTCGGACTGCTTCGAGTCCCCCTTCGGCCAAAGTAAGCGCTTTGGCACGACGAGATACCGTTCCATCATTTGTTGAATTAAATGCAAGCGACCCCACTAAAAAGAGAACGAGAAGAGAGAAGAGTGCAATTGCCAAAAGCACCTCAACCAATAGTCCTCCTCTTTTGTATTTTATTTTCCTCCACATCCTCCACTTGTACTAAAGCTTGTAGACGTTGCCGACCCGTCATCAAAGTTCAAAACCATAGTAAAATCAGTTCCTCGCATGCAGGCATTGTATTGAATATAATCAACATCAATATCTCCACCCGAAGGCACTTCATAGTCAACAATATCTAATTGTGTTCCCGACGACTGTGTTCCTGTTGGAGTTCCCACTCCACTTGATGACCACACTGTTGTTCCACCAAAAACTAATTCTTGAATAACCCGAGAAGCCCTGCTCCAGGTGAGCGTAACTGTCTCTATTGTTGCCGTTGCTGTTCCATTGTTTTCTAAATCAATATTGATAACACGCCTTCTTCCTGGTGGGCCAATTGAAACCGTGCTCGTATCAATAAAAAACTGTTCTGACTGTTCAGTGACCGCTTCTTTTTCATCACGAAACACTCCCTTGCTATTGATCGTCACTGACTGTGGGTCGCCAATAGATGGCGAGAATATGGTTGCTCCTGTTCCGCTTGCACTTCCTGTAATTTTCTCAAAGGTGACTTCTTGGATACCACTCACTACAACACTTCCGCTTGTTTCGTACACTTCATCAAAGCTTGTATCCCGTCCCGCATAACTGCCGCCCTTAAAAATTGTGGCTGAACCTGTGGTTATATACACTCCCCATCCGTCTCCTCCTTCCCCACTTAAAGCAAGTGTTTGTGCGCGACGCACCGTTGTTTTATAGGTCTTTATTGCGGTGTCAACTGATGTGTCGGTAAAAAGCCGAACATATGCCACGGGAACAAGGGCCGCCATAATACCAATAATGGCAACCACAAGAAGAATCTCAAAAAGAGTAAATCCCTTTTTCATATACTTATTGTAACCCACTCAAGAGACCATAGATTGGCAAAATCACCGCCACAGCGACACCCACAACCCCAAGCCATACAATAACCAAAAGCACTGGTTCTAAAATCGTAGTGAGATTTTTTGTTTGTATTTCAGTTCGTCCTTCGTAATATTCTCCAATTCGCAAAAAAGTTTCTGGGAGTTTCCCTGATTGCTCGCCTGCATTTATCATTTGTGCAACCGTTGAAGGAATAAGTTTTTTATTTTTCTTTCTTTTTATAATGCTCTTGTAAAAAGAATTTCCTTCCAGTACTTCGTCCTGTAAATTTTTATAGAGCTTCCTGTGACGAAGTGATGTAGTTGAATCAGTAACCGACTCAAGCGCCTGACCCACCGGAAGACCAGCACGGAGGAGTGTCCCAAATAAATATCCAAACCGAGCAAGCTCAACTTCTTTTAATAACTCTTTAATTCCTGGGATATGGTATAAAATCCACTCTCCAATAAAACGAGTCTTGGGAAAGAAAAAGAGCGTATAAAAAATAAGAATAATAAGAGCAATAGCAAGAGGCATCACAATGTTTCCATATTCAGCAATAAACTCCCCAACACGGATAAGAGCTCGTGTAACAGCCGGAAGCTCAACATTTAATTGAGAAAATACAACCGTAAGACGAGGCAAAATAAACCAAGCAATTCCAATTCCCACCACGAGAGTCACTCCAAACACAAATACCGGATACATCATTGCCGACTTTATTTTTGATTTAAACTCCCGGGTTTTTTGCTCATTTAATGCAACTACTTCCAGGTTATCTGAAAGCCTCCCGGACTCTTCTCCAATCCGAACAAGAGAAAGAACATAAGAAGAAAAAAGTCCTGTTCGAGCAAGCCCTTCTGAAAGCTTGTCTCCTTCTTCAACATCTTCTTGAAGAATAGAGATAATGTTTTTCATCCGTTTATTTTTTACACCATCCTTAATAGCACTAAGCGCTTGTCGCAAGGTCATTCCCGAAGACATAAGGACCGATAAGTTGTGCAAGAAAAAGTCACGGTCGCTGGTAAGACCGATTCTTTTTATCCTTTCGATGAATCTATTTTTTCTTGGGGCTCTTTTGGACATTTTCGTTTGGAGTTGCTACTCGGAGAAGTTCATCAACCGTTGTTACACCACCCAATACCTTGCCCATTCCGTCTTCAAAAAGTGTCTTCGCCCCCTCTTTTCGTGCAATTTCCCAAATCTGTTGTGATGAAGGATTATTCATAATAAGGGCCCGGAGAGCAGGTGTCATAACAATAAATTCAAAGATTGCGGTTCGTCCTTCAAAGCCAGTATGATTACATGTTGCACATCCTGCGCCTTCGTAGAGCGTGATAGTTTGATTAGGGATATACGATTGTATGTTTTTTATTTTTCCCTTAAGAGAAGCTCTGGCTACCTTTTTACTTCGTCTACATGGTTCGTGTATTTTTCGCACAAGACGCTGTGCAATGATTACTTCAAGTGTTGATGAAAGAAGAAACGGCTCAATACCCATATCAAGAAGCCGTGGAATAGCAGTTGCCGCATCATTTGCATGAAACGTTGAGAGGAGAAGGTGTCCAGTAAGAGCAGCGTTAACGGCAATCTCTGCTGTTTCTTGGTCTCTGATCTCTCCCACCAAAATAATGTCGGGATCTTGCCTCACAATAGAACGAAGCCCTTTTGAAAAAGTAAGTTCTGTTGCTTCGTTTACCTGAATCTGATTAACTCCCACCATTTGATATTCAACAGGATCTTCAATCGTCGTCACATTTACATCGGGACTACTCAAAAGGCGCAATACCGAGTACAGAGTAGTTGTTTTACCAGACCCTGTTGGACCGGTTGTTAAAATCATCCCAAATGGTTTATGAGCAACGTCGCTCAAAAGACCTTCATACTCATGTGTAAGACCAAGGTCTTGAAGAGAGAACCCTTCAACATACGATGAGAGCATTCGGAGCACGGCCTTTTCTCCACGAACTGTTGGGACAATAGAGGTCCGAACATCAACCGTTCTCCCATTATGAACAAACCTCATCGAACCATCCTGTGTTTTAAAATGCGCATCAATACGCAAATTGCTTTGGATTTTTATTTTATTTAAAACGTTTCCGTAATACTCTTTACCAATTCGTCCTGCTTCCTGAAGCACTCCATCCACCCGAAACCGAACAACAACATCTTCCTTTCGTGGCTCAAAGTGAATATCAGACGCCTTAAACACAAAAGCATCTGCCAAAATCTCGTCAATAAGCTCACCCGCAATACGAACCTTGCCAGCGATAATTTTTTTAAAACGTGTATCAAGTGTTTGACGATAATGAATAAGGGCATCATCGATGTCTTCAGAAAGAGAGTAAGCTATTTGAACCGATTGTTTGGGGAAGATTTCTTTAAGTTTCGTTGCTAGGTCCTTTTGCTCTGGCTTATCAGTAGTCACCTGAACACTTTTAGGAGTCTCTCTAAATAAGATCACTCGATACTGCTTCCCAAACTTTGCAGGAATTTTACGTACTTGGGCCTCGGTTGGTTCAACCGAGTTTAGGTCAGCATAAGGAACACCAAACGTTTCAGACAGCGCCTGCCCAATGAGGTCTCTTGTAACCAGTCCCTTATTAAGTAGGTACGAAACAGAGCTTACACGATTTTTTTGTGCAAACTCCTGTGCTTCTTTTATGGCGTCCTCCTTAAGATAATTACCCTTAAGGAGCGCATTTGTGATTTTGTCGTCCCCCAAACTCATAAAAATAGTTTACGAAGCAAGTTCTCGTACCCGAGAAACAATGTCAACAAGCGATGTATCGCTTTTCACTAAAAAATCGGTTGCGCCAAGTGCAAGCGCTCTTTCTTTATCTTCTGCTTGTCCTAAGTTAGATGTTACGAGCACTTTGGCTTTTGATCCTTTTTCTTTTAATTCTTCAAGGACTGCAAATCCATCTTTCCCGGGCATCATAAGATCAAGTAAAACAAGATCAAAAGAATTGTCTTGTATTGCCTTGAGTGCCTCATTGCCATTTCCTACATGAGTCACTGTAAATTTTTCATGCTCAAGTTTTAACTTGAGCGCGTTTGCGATAGAAGTTTCGTCTTCTGCAAGTAATATCTTTTTTCCTTCTTCTGCCATTATTTTGTTTCTAATTTATCTTTTATCTTTCCTATTAAGTCGTCGAGTCTTATGTCAGCCTTAATAAAGTAATCTGATACCCCTTCAAGGACCGCATCAGCAATTGACTCTTTATTTTCCATATTGGTCAAAACAATAATAGGAATATTTTTCAAGGAATCTTCATGTTTCAGGTGGGTAAGCATTTCAAGCCCCCCCATTTCGGGCATAAGAATATCAAGAAGAATAAGATCTGGCGGATCATTTTTTGCATGCTTAAGACCACTCTCTCCATCGGTCTCAACCGCAACATCAAATCCAGAGTCTTCCAACTTAGCACGCAACGCTTCGTTTAACGGCTTTTCATCTTCAACGATTAAAATCTTCTTGCTTTTCTCCATAATTATTCCCCCAACAGGACATTAATTTCACTAATAATTTCATCAAGACGCTTCTCTGCTTTCACAAAGTACTTTTCGATTCCCAAGTGGAGGTATGACCGCACCTTGTCTTCGCTTGCTGTGTTTGAAACTACAAACACAGGGATGTTTTTAAGCGGAGATCCGTCAGTCTTAATCTCACTCAAAAAATCAAGCCCTGTCTCCTTACCCATTAAATAATGGTCAAGCCAAATAGCTTGGACATCTCCTTTCTTAAGCCCGTCAAGAGCCTCTTCTACCGTACGAGCAGTTACTACCTCGAACCCACTTTTTGTTAATTTTGAATGGATTGCTTCGAGAAGCGGTCGCTCATCCTCTACTACTAAAATTGTTTTTTTATTTTCCATACAGAATTATGATACTACACAAGCCAATTAACCTCCAATGCTGGTCGTACCCTGTTTCTTAAACATTCCATGAGTCGGGAAAAGCACTAAGAAGGTAGTCCCATTAGGATCGTTTGGATGAAACCATATCTCTCCCCCACTTTGCTCGATAATTGATTTAATAATATAGAGTCCAAGCCCTGTCCCTTCAGTTTCAACCTTTCGAGCATTGTCGGCCCGGAAAAGCTTTGTGAATACCTGCTCTCTTTGTTCTGCAGGGATTCCAATTCCTGTATCAGAAACTGTAAATAAGAAGTTATCTTCTTTTAGGGTTCGTCCATCAATATTTTCGCCCTTCTTTTTCACTCCTACATACACTTTTGCAGTACCTTTTTCAGGGGTATATTTAACGGCATTCGAAATAAGATTTTGAAAAATAATCCTAATCAGCTTCCTATCAGCCTTCATGACAGGAAGGTTGTCTTCAATTTCTTTTTGAATAGTAATACTTTTCTTCTCTGAGAGCGGTGTCATCTCTTTTACGGCATCCTCAACCATTTCAGGAAGATTGATATCTTCTGGTTCAACTGAAAATGTTCCAAGCTCTAGACGAGACACGTTGAGGAGCGCCCCCACAAGTTCTGCCATTCGTCTACTGCTGGCGTACACCTCTTCTGCATATTTTTTTTGTTCTTTATTAAGTTTTCCTGCATCTCCACTAATAAGCATTTCAGTGAACCAATTTATAGCCGAAAGTGGTGTGCGCAATTGGTGAGATGCCAAAGAAACAAATTCTGTTTTTGCTTTATCGATTGCAATCTCATTCGTAATGTCACGGAAAATAACAACTGAACCTAAGAGTTTATCATTTTTAATGATAGGAGATGCGGTAATAGATACCGGGACCTTTTGTTTATCTTTATTCTCAAAAAAGTAATAATGTGGGAAAGTTGCTATCACCACTTTCTTTTCTTTCATTGATTGAACATACGGAAGTTCTTCTTTTTTTAGTGGTACTTTGTCTTCTTTAGAAACTTTAATAACATCCCCCCACTCCTTTCCAGAGATTTCCTTATCCTTTTTTCCAAGAAACTCAAGGGCAACCTTATTGATGACCACCACCTTTCCACTCTCATCTGTCACCACAAGCCCATTACCAACGCTCGATAAAATAGCATCATCGAGTGCTTTTGACTCACTTAATTTGTCCTTCTCCAAATTAAGATCTTCCAAAAGATTCAACATGGCCTTGCGCGTATTTTCAAGCTCGGTTACTTGCTTAACTAATTTTTCTTCCTGCTCTTCAATGGTTTCTTTTGATACGGCTTGGGTTTTTGTTACTGTTTGAATAGTCGTTGCCTGTTTTTCAATAACATTTCTAAACTCTACCCCGGCCTTCTCATAAAAATAAACAAGGAAGGTTACCGCCATAAATGCCATTAAAAACATAAAAATAGATCCGAACGATCGTTCAAATGTCATTGCCCCAAGGAGCGGGAGGACAAAAAAACCAATAAGAAGTATTCCCACAAGAAGAAAAATCCACCGAGAACCTTCTTTTGTTTTAGAAAGATGAAATGCTAGAAGAGGAAAGGTAAAGAACCAAAAGAGTCCACCGCCAGCCAAGCCCCCTCGAAAGAAAAGAATTGTTAAAATAACAACCATAAGGGCCAAAATAACCCGCCCTCCAACCTTTACGTTATGAGTTTTGCGCAAATAGACAATGTTTCCAATACCTACAATACCGGCAAGCACTTCAAAAATACCGAGAAAAATGTCTCCTTGCACTGTATTTACCGCTCCAAAAATAAGGAGTGAAAGAACACCCACAAGAGAAAAGGTATTGATAAGACGAAGTTTACGGAGCGCTTCTGGACTATTTTCTCCTCTACCAGAGTGTATGAAGTTTTTTAATGCCTCTTTTGCTGTCATTATGAATCACTCTTTTTACCCTTTTCTTTAAGTTCTTTGAGTTCTTTTTTTAGATCAACCATCTTCATTTCTCGGTCTACCGTAAGGCGATTAAATCGTTCAAGGTCAGTCACCTTATCTTCCAGTTCGCCTTTTGCTTTTTCAAGCTCTTTAGTTCTTTGTTTTACCTTATTTTCAAGATCTTTATAAAGAGCACCGAGTTCGTCAGTCATTTTATTGAAGGCTCGTGCCAAGATTCCAATTTCGTCCTCTCTTTTAAAGAAGAATTTATTTTTAAACCCTTCTTTTTTAATAGAACCAACAAACTTTGTAAGATCTTTAAGAGGTCGCGCAATAACTTGTGACACTAAAAGAGAGATACCAACAACCACAAGAATGGTTTCTATTGCAATAATGGTTACTGTTTTTCTAAGGCGTGTTACCGATTGAAATACTTCTTCTTGATCAATTTTTACCACAATCCCCCATTCTGTTGATTCAATAAATCGTGTTGCCGCAACAACAGACTCTCCCCGATAATCCCGGGTGTTATCATCAAGAATAATACGTTCAATTCCTCGTATTGCTTCAGTAACCGGAACATTGACTTGAGATGAGAGAACTCCGCGGGTAAGGGCTGCCCCCGCATCATACCTAAGTGGCGTCAAAAAAAGTGCATCTCCACTTTTGTTACGTTTTACAATAAGTACTTCACCTGTTTCTCCAAGCCCTGTATAATCTTCTGTTACGGCAAAAATGGGTGCTGCACTAATCACTACCTCAAGAACCCCTACCGTCTCACCGTTAATACGGAGTGGCCCAAGCATGTGGACTCGAACAATGTTTTGATCATTCTTAAAAAGGTCCTCGAGTCGTGGGATTAACAAGTCATTTTCTAAAAATTCACGAGGGTTCCCCTCTTTATTTGAATTAGTAGAAATTAAAAATTCTCCAGCTGTGCTGTAAAGATTGATTTCACTAATATCGGGAACTGAACGAATAGCATCAATTAAAATTCTTTGTGAAGCAATCAAAAGATCTTCATCTCCTGTTTGTACATATCCTTCTACATTCCGACGTAATTGTGTTCGTGAGGTAATAAGTTTTGTTTGTTCAAGATACCGATCAATAATTTGATTAAGTCGTTCTTCTTGGATGCTAGCAATAGCTTCAAGCCGCTGAACAATGTGCCGTGTAATAGCTCGTTCTTGCGAGCTAATAACGATGGTACTTGCAAATAAAAGCGGTACAAGCCCCACAATAATAAAGAAGAAGAATAGTCGTTCTCTAATGAGCATACAAATCGTTTGCGTGTTTTACTGCGTTTCCTAAATAGAGATATCCAATACCTAGAAGCACAAACAAGAGTGCTGTATGAATCGCCATACCCGTACTTACTCCTGGAATAAAGTAATAAAGCGCTGGAGTTTTTATTGCATACCCCAAAAGAGCGATTGCCCCCAAAACAATAATGAGAATCCCATTGATTGAGTAAATAATGTTAGCAGCATCGTTTCGTGCCAAAAAAATACTGGTACTAGGTACCACAACCAAAATAAAGGCAACCATGGTACCAAGCGACGGAAGCCCGGGAGCAACGGTCTCTTCCGTTATCACTTCCTCCTGCACAAACAAGTCCTCAAGACCCGTCCTGAAGTCAAGGAGGTACGAGAACAGGAGCGTCGACATAACCAAAAAAACAATAATAATACCAGTCGCAATCAAAAACTGAGCAATGTCTGATTCGCGGGCAATAAAGTGAGCAAGTGACCATAACAATATTCCTGAAACAAAAAAGGAAAGTGCGGTCGTGAACTTCATAGTTACAAAACCAGGCACAATACTTTTTAAGATGTCTATATCAAAAAACCAACCAACCATAACCAAAAGACCAGCACAGCTCACAAAACCCCCAAGCCAATACGTTATGGTAATACTTTTATTCATTAATCTCTTTTTGAATTATTCCTTTGGCGCGAGTCAATACATCTTGCGGAACAACAAGCCCGAGTTCTTCCGCCCGATCAAGATTTACGTAGACAAAAGGACGAGAAAGCACTGATGTTTCAAGTGACGATGGCGATGCACCCTCTAAAATAAGTGCTGCCTTTTCTCCCGCAAGGCGTCCGATCTCAAAAAAGTCTGCAACCGTTCCTACCAAAAGCCCCTTCTCTACTCCTGTCTCTCCACACGTAAACGATGGCAGGTTGTGCTCGAACGCAAAGTTAATAATTATTTCTTCACTATTTGGTGTTTGCACCAGAGTGTCACATGAAAGATAGAGCGAGTCGATTTGTGAGCGTGCCTCGTACAAACGCGGTACAATTTCTTCCTGAACAGCTGGCTCTATTTTTATTACATCAATACCAAGCGTCTCTGCATGGCTCCGCATTTCTTCGTATTGAATCTCTGAATTGGGTTCATCTTTTCTATGAATAAATCCAATCGACGCAACGTCGTTAACAATTGTTCTGAAGGTTGCAAGTTGGTCACTTGATGCCACCCAGTTTCGTGAACCCACCAAATTGTTTCCGGAATTTTGAAGTGATGTAACAATACCCGCCTTTTGAGGATACGTGACCACCGAAAATACGATTGGGAGTGTTTGTGTCTCCTCTTTTGCAATAAGAGTCCCTGGTGTAGTGAGCGAATAAATTAAATCTACCTTTTCGTCATCAATATACGACCGGATAAGCGCTCGGTGTACGTCACTATTTGCTTCCGAAGGAGCCCCTTGAACATATTCAATGTTGTGCCCCTCAACAAATCCTGCCCGAGTAAGCGCATCTTTAAATCCTTTTAAGTTTCTTTCAAAAAGTGAACCTTCTACCCACCATGCAATTCCGATTTTAAAAGTAGTCTGTTCTTCTCCCAAATCCCTACTGTAGTACATTCCAACAATGAAAGACATAATAATCCCAAATACAAGCACTCCAAGCGCTACTTCACGTCTTCCCCAAAGAAGAATTGAAAGTGCAATCACAAACAATAAGAATGGAATTACATATTGAACATTAAAAGTGTATTGCCGCAAACTTAGAGCCGCTTCTGCATTATTAGCAATACTTGACCGGGAAAGACTATTTTTAAAATGATTCCAAGGAGCAATCTTTTCTTTTGTTTCTTGATCGTAATAGTAGGCAATCGTATCATCTTGATACTTAACTAAATACCCTGTTATTGGTTCTATCCATAGTTCAAGATGTGGTTCTACAATAATGCCTCGTTCTTCTGGAACACCAGGCAATCCTGATAGGTTTTCTGTCTGATCAATGGGAACTCCTTCATAAAAGGATTCATAGTGATAGGTTTCTACACCAGAGAGGACTTCTTTACCAACATAGGTAAGTTCTGCAGGGCCATCATAATTAATATGCCAATAGGTAAAGGGTTCCCCTTCTTTTAGATTACGAGGAGCAAATAAATATCCTTTTCTATCTCGGTTACCATAGCCAGGAACATGTTCTTGCGTAACCGGATTGATTCCATATTGCTGTGAAGTTGAGAAGATAGGGTCTCCTTCTGGGGTTTGAACAGAAAAGACATTGTCAATAATATAAACATCATCAACTTCATCAATAACGTCATAACTAAATCGAGTTACTGAACGTTGATCCCCTAAATACCTTCCTTCTTCTTCGTCATAAAAATTATCAAGTGAGAGAACTTCTGTTTGATAGTTAAACCCTTGTGGAAGCCGTAAAAGTTCTGGGGCCACAAAAGAATACCAAGCAAGTGCGGCAACAAAAAACAATAAAGAAATTAAAAGAGCTACCTTTTTCATAGTATTAAAGGGTGCTTTTACTCTTAAATTGTAACAACTCTATAGCGTTTGTTCTATATAATAATCCACTAAGTGTATTTTTTGTCTCTCCCTAGTTCTTTCAAAAGAGTATCAACCTCTTTTTTGAGTTGATCCATTTTCACTTCTCTCCCTATCATTTGTTTGTTTAACTGCTCAAGTTCGTTAAGTTTTTGGTGTAAACTTGCTTCTGTCTCTTTTAGGGTGGTCACATCGTTATGAGCGCCAAGCATTCTTATTGGTGTTCCATTTTTGTCTCTTATAGCAAGACCTCGACATCTGATCCAAGCAATAGAGCCATCTTTTTTAGTATATCGAACAATTTGATCATACGGACGGTTTGGATCTTTTTTATGTTTTTCAAAATTAGAAATGCACATTTTTAAGTCGTCCTGGTTAATCATGGTTTGCCATTCGCTTGCCAAATGTTTTTTCTCTTTTGGGTCATATCCAAAGTTCTCCCAAAAACGAGGGCTCATCCATTCATGCTCTGGTTTTTCTAAGTCCCAATACCAAATTCCATCAAGAGAGCCGGACTGAAGAAATTCAAAGATACGTGAATCTTTTTTTACCAAATCATAAAGTTCTTTTTTAAGATAATGTTCCTCCATATTGTTTTTCCTCTGTTCCCTTTTGAGAGGTTAAGAAAATCTTCTTAATACATACTTACCCTAAGAATAGCACTCCTGAAGCAGATTACATGAGACTTATCCACCAAACATAAAGACCACACAATATGTGTGGTCTTTATGTTTGTTTGCGTTCTTTGTTCTGGCGACAAGCTACTTTCCCCATAAAGAGTATCATCGCCTCAAGTGGACTTAACTGCTCTGTTCGGAATGGTAAGAGGTGTTACCCCACCGACAAATCACCAGAACAAAGAACGCAAACGATTTGAATCAATAAATTATAAAAACAATGGTTTTCAAATTTCCTAATAGGATATGACGAATTAGTACTCCTCTGCTAAACGTATTACTACGCGTACACATAGAGCCTATCAACCTAGTCATCTCCTAGGGGTCTAGATCACTCATCTTAAGATTGGCTTCCCTCTTAGATGCTTTCAGAGGTTATCCATTCCCGACATAGCTACCCTGCGGTGCCATTGGCATGACAGCAGGTAGACCAGAGGTCAGTTCATTCCGGTCCTCTCGTACTAGGAACGAATTCTTTCAATGATCGACGCCCACAGCAGATAGGAGACCAACCTGTCTCACGCATGATACCACTTGTTACTAAGTGCATTGGACTATACCTTCACCCTTGTAAGAGTGGCTAACGTGTAGTCTCTACGGGGTTTTACTATAGTCGTAAAACTTCCCTCGGTATTGCCCTTTCAGTTTTAAAAACTGAAGTCGGGTTTCACCGATATAGTTAGCTTTGTTGTACACGTAAAATGTACAACCGCCGTGATGTGATTGGTTCTATCTCATTTAATATTCGAAAAGATTCTAACAATCCTTGAAGGGATTCAGAATGGTTCAATGGTCAATCAATTGATTCACCACTGAACGGTCTGAACCCAGCTCGCGTAACTTTTTAA
>DFOW01000002.1 GCA_002376885.1 Patescibacteria group bacterium UBA3531
TCAAAACTTCTTCCAAGATTGTTAGCATCTACTCCTTCTGCAATCTTATTAAAATAAGAATCATAAGCTTGGTATCCAAATTCTCTACCATAATACGGCACACGAGAGTTTCCGTCTTGCCAGGCACCAATTGAGCGATCGACGTCTACAATTTGATATGAGTATCCTTCATACAAAAGACTATTGGCAGTAAATTGTCGGTATCCAAAAAAGTACACCGACACAATGGCAAGAAGCGCGAGGAGAAAAAGAATAATTTGCACCACACCACCCTTGGTATACTCCATAGCCTCATCTTCATCCTCATAAAACCGGGCCGTTTGCCATGCCAAAAATCCGTAAAACATAACAAGTGAACTTATTGAATCAAAGACAAAAAAATTCTGCCCCATGTAGGCAAGAGCCGCGAATCCAAATATAAAGAATGCTCGCTTGTCGTTATCCCGTCGTTTCCATAAGTAATACAAAAGACTCACGAGCATACCTGCATACAAGAGGAATCCAACAATGCCCCCTTCAAGCAATCTGTCTAAATACACATTGTGTGAGCGATCAAACCATTCTTCAGGGACCACTGATGGGTCGTAGTGTTTATTGTAAAGATACTCAAATGTTTCTGTTCCATGCCCTAAGATTGGTCGTTTAAGGACTTCAGGCAAGGTTTCCTTCCATACAAATAAACGGCTAATGGTTGTTTCATCTGATAAGGAAATATGTGCAAGACGTGAAATTATTCCAATACTACTAGCCTTTAGCTCGTCTTTAAAGAACACACCACCCATACCAAGAAGGACAAGTCCAATCAAAATAATACCCGCATATTTCCGAGCCTTTTTTGAATCAAAGTATCGTGTTCCAAAAGTAAGGAGAATAAGTAGTGCTCCAAGCGCTCCGAGTGCCGCACCCCGAGTTTCAGAAATTAAAATAGTAAGGAAGGAAAGAAGAGCGCCTGCCCCGAAAATATAATAGTAGTTTTTCTTCCCTTCATCTTTATAGCCAAGCGCCAAATAAAGCGTTATAGGTGCCGTAAATAAAAGATACGCCGATAAAAATGCAGGGTTGTTAATGAGTCCTCCTGCACGGCCAGATCCTGATTGAGGAACAAGCTTAAGGGCTCCCATATATTCAAGCAGCGCAGAGAGTGCCACAACAATAGACACACCGCTAATAATTTTAATAAGGGTGTTCCATTCGTCCCTTTTGAATACCAAAATCAAAAGGTAAAAATAGATAACTAAATGTGTGAGTGTTAAAAGTCCTTCTGATCGAGAATACTCTGACCAAAGACTTTTTGTAAAATCGAGTCCAAAAAAAGAAGAAACAAAACTTACCACCAAAAAGAGTCCTGGTAACCATACCAATTTCTTTTTAAGGATCCCTGTATTGATTGAGAGTTTCCCGGTTGCAAAAAGATATAAAAAGAGTGCGGTTGCAAGTGCTACAAGCGTTCTAAAAAAAACTGCTTTGGGAACAATAAAGGGATAGAAGAAATCATTCCAAAAAACAAGCGGAGTAAGCGCCGTTCCATACAAAAACCATAAAAGAGCCTTGTTCCATGTGCTTTCTTTTTTAAAGAGTGACATTATCTAAGTGAATTAATTCGAGCCTCGATTTGTTCTCTATTGTTTGGATTTTGCAAAAGAAGCATCTCCCAGGCCTCGATTGCTTCTTGATTTCTGTCTTTGTCCCCAAGCCAAATAGCGTATTCGCGCAAAATATTTGTGCTATTTCCAGTCCGTGCAAGTCCCTCCTCAAAAGCTGCCTCAACATCCTCATCAGGGATACCGGGGGTAAACCTTAAAAAATCAATCAACTGAAGTTGAAACTGGGAAAACTGAGGCTCTTTGCTTACTCCCGTCTCATACGCCAATCGCGCACTTTGTGTCGCCCCAACTTCATTCAAAAGAGCACCCATACTAAGGTAAGCAATTGCCTTGTCCGAAGAAACAAGAAGGGCCTCATTGAGTGCCTCAAATGATTTTTCTCCATCACCTAGATATCTATAATTTTGAGAAAGTTCAATCCAAACATTATAGAGCTCCTCTGGGTCTTGTGTTTGGGAAGCTTTATTTTCAAGATCGGAAATCTTTTCTTTTAGCTCCTCTTCTGAGATACCACCCAACTTTTGGGTCTCCCATGAAGCAATATCATCCTCTGAGAGCACCTTAAAAACTTGATTGTTTTTATTGCTTATAGAATACCAAATACCCAATCCAAGGATAAGGATGAGAAAGGCAATACCAAAATTTTTTTGTGACTGCTCCATATATGTTTCTGTATCGTAGCAAAAAAAGAACCAAAACAAAACCACCCACCTAAGTAGGTGGGCGGTTTTGCGTGGTCCTATTTCAGACTACAAGAAGGTTAATTCGTGGCTTACGTTGAGAAGCTTTGAACGTCACTTCCGAAGTCATCAATGAGGAACCCATTGGTCCAGTCAGCAGTGATAGTCGTGTGACTTGTTGCTGATCGATCTGACCAAATCAATTCGGCTGATGAGGTCAAGCTTGCTGAAGATACAGGCGCTTGAGCACTTGAGTCTTCTGCGAAGGTGATAGTTACACTATCGCCATCATCACCCCATCCAGTAACTGTTCCAAAGAGTTGGAAAGTCTTGCTTGATCCGGCTGAAACTGCAATAACGTCATCGTCATTGTTTGTTCCAGCAAAGATTTCAACGTCATTTCCACTGTCAGATTCTGGATCGGTATCGTTAATATCAGTAGATGATCCTTTTTCTCGCAAGTAGAAGTCGGTGATAGTTACACCACTTGTAATTACGTCAAAGGTAATCTTCTTAATATCAACTCGTCCTTGTGCGTCAGCTGACACCGTGAATTCATACAATGCGTTACCGCTTGTTGGGTTTCCACTTAAGTCAACTTGAGCAAAGGTAGGAATGGTCTTCCTGACGTAGAAGGTTCCGTCAGAACTTACGTCTGCTGAACCAACTGATGTTGATTGAGTTCCTGCCGCATCAACCGCCTTGAATCCATTGTTATAGTCCAAAGTTACGTTAATGGTTGCTCCACTTGCACCGTTTACATCAGTGTCAACGGTATCAACAAGAACTTCTACAGCCATGGTTTCATCAGCCTCAATGAATCCATTAAGGTTAGTAAAGGTTGCCGTAGCATTTCCTTGGGTTGAACTTGTTGTAAGTACTTGTCCAGGACTTGTTACTGTATTTCCAGCTTCATTCTTGTATCGGAGCTTAACAGCTGATACTGATGAAGCAGCGTTGTTAGAGATCTTAACAATCATTTCTTCAAGGTCGAAGTCACTGTTTGTAGCAGTAAATTCAAATTCTCCAACTTTTACATTGTTAATTCCTCCAACAATGTTTTCACTGTTAGGATCTCCTGCTCCCTTCGCTACTGCAAGACTTCCTGAACCAATGGTAATGGTTTGCAAGACAACGTTTGAAGTTACCGACACTACTGTTCCTGTGTCTTGTCCGTTTCCGGTCAATTCACTGAACTCTGCAATCCATGGACCATTGTCTGCGTCACTCCTTACATCTGCATACACGTCAATAACTTTAGTTCCAGATTGTGGAATTGAGAAATTAACTGAGAATGAGTTAGATGTTGAAGGTGAGCCCTTGGTTTGACCAAGTTGGTTTCCATCGCTTGAAAGTTTCAAGTTGGTAATAGATGCCGCCTCAGCGCTTGAAAGTTCAATCGCCAATGTATTGACATCCAATCCATCGGTTGAGCCAGCAGAGATAACAAACGATCCAACCCTTAGGTTATTAGTTCCTGCGGGTCGTGTTTGGTTACCGTAACCAGTTGATTTGGTTACTGTTGCTGTTGCTGATTTCACTGTAACAGTGTTTCCAGCGATAGTAAGATCAGCTGTAGGAACGTTTGAGGTCTGTAGAGAGCTCATTCCTTGCGCGTTTGATGAACCTACTCCAAGTCTAACTTGGATAGTTCCGTTTGCAAGAAGGTTTGTTCCTGTTGTGGTCTTAGTGTCTGCGTAAATTTCAACCTTTGCAGTCTCACCTGGGTTAATAACGAAGCTTGATCCGAAGGTGAAGTTAACGTCGGTTGCTTCAGTAAGATCCTTAGTTGATCCTACTTGGCTTCCGTTAACAAATACCTTACCGTTATCAAGTCCTCCTTCTCCTGCGCTTGCAGTGTTTACATTAACATCCAAGTTTTCAATCTTCATTCGTTCACCCGAAGCTCGGAAATCAAAGGTTGCAAGCTTTACATTAGTTGCACCAGTTGAAACGTCATCGCTTGGTGAGTTGGTTGCCTTTGAAGTGGTGACTGATCCACCAGTTGAACTTCCGATGGTTTGTGTTCCACCACTAGTTGCTGAGAAGGATGAACCTCCCACTGTTGGAATAATAGTTGCATTAAGTTCCGCATCTTCAAAGATTGCGTCACCAGTAGTTCGGATTTCGAAGTCGTAGGTTCGTGAAGCTCCCCCAACAATGTCTCCCTCAAGTCGGATAATGTGATTACCCGTGTCGAGATAAACTGGATTGTTTGAGAAGTCAAATCGAACGTATCGATCTGCGTCCATGTTTGCTTTACTTGCAACAAGGTCTCCGTCTACATAAAGATCGAAGTTGATAAGGTCATTGCTTTGAGTTGAACCGGTATTTCGGAACGTCATTGCCTTTAGGTTAACTTCGTTTGAGCTAACACTAACAGTGTTTTGGAATAGTCGAACGTCATTGTTTGGTTCAACACCAGTGTCGGTATTTGGTAGGGTTGTTGAATTAAAGTCAACAGTTGCCAAGGTACCTGCTGCTACTGATTGTGCAGCGCCGAGAATTGGAAGTGCACCTGCTACAGGAACATTCGCTTCAACTGACTGAAGAGAAACTCCCATCACCTTTCCAGTTGCTCCTGACCCAATATCGCTTCGTACGTTAATGGTTCGTGAAGCTCCTGGTGCAACGCTGAACAATCCAGCGCTGTCATTGAAGGTAATAGTTCCATCGGTAACAGACGCTGCATCAGTCAATCGTACTCCTCCTTCGTAGAGGTATACGTTTGAATAGTCAGTATCGTTAGAGATGTATTCTGTATCCAATGTAACTTTGGTTACATTAGCACTTGTGTTTGCTCCGTTTACCATCAAGAAGTCAGCAAGTCGTGCCACTCCCTGTCCGGTAATAACCACACCTTGTGCAGGTGAGGTTGCTGCAAGAGAAGCGGTAAGGCTTCCACTTACAGGAACGGTTGTTCCACCACCATTGTTTCCATTGTTTCCTGGTCCTGATCCACTTCCGCTGGTATCACACTGTGTGTTGTATTCAGCTTGTGAAAGAGGTCCGAAGTATCCAACAGCTGGAGAAACTCCGCTAGAAGCTTGCCATGAAGCAACTGCATCTCGAGTGATTGATCCGAAGAATCCGGTTGAACCACCTGAGTAATTGAAGTCACCTGTCGCGGTCAAGAAATCTTGAAGCGCAACAACGTCAGCTCCTGTTTTTGGACTCATGTTAATGTGCAAACTTCGTGTGAAGTTGTAACATGCAATTCCTGAAGAACCAGATCCACTTCCGGTTCCTGATGTAGGTTGCCCATTAAGCGCCGCATTAACATTGTTAATGGTTGCTTGGTCTGCACCAAAACTGGTCAAGAGATCTAAGATCGCTTGGATTTGGGTGCTGTTTAGTTGTCCGTTTGCAGGAAGTACTGCTGTACCACCAATCATTACGAACGCTGTTACTAAACCAATGAAGGCAACTACAGATCGTCCTAGTAAACTAGTTGTAGTCATATATTGATTTACTTTTTTTAATGCAATTTTATGTTTATGTCTCTTAAGATGTCTCTTAAGAAACGAATAGCGTAAACAATCATTTGGTTTGCCTCGACCGCCAAACACCGCTTACGCATCTTAACCAAACTCCCAGGCGCCGCTACCATGGTCACCCGTTGGCACAAGGAAGGTTAAGAACAAATTAATAATGTACGTAGACTTTAGTTATCCATTTCTTCTCTTCAATGAATATTTAGTTGTCAACGTACGGGTTGCCTATTCCGTTACTGAAAAAAACACAGACAATTCTGCTCATTCCTCTCGGTTAAGTATAGTACCTGAAAAAGGTGTGAGCAAAACAAAGTGTGGATAACAAAAACCCTTAGTATTAAACGATATTTTAGGGTTCTCCAAGAAGTGATTTTTATCCCTTCTTGACACTCTTTTTTGCCAAAAACAACCGAGTTTTAGAGCCTGTACATACTATAGTTTATAGCGAAATTGTCAATAACCTCGGGCTTTTTTCTGTTTTTAGAGATTTTTTAGGAGCGAACCTTAAGGCTCCCAAAGGCTATAGATAGTACCTACTCCAGCGTCTCTCTCCCTTCTTTTTAAGGACGCCCTTGTCCACCATATCAATAAGCTCTCGTTGAATGGTCTTTTCGCTATAGTTTTTCTTAAGTTCTGGGAGCTCAAAAATGTCTTTTATGCTCACTTCCTCATGCTTATTTTTGATAAAAGACAAAATAAGATCACGTCGTTTTTCTTTATCTTTACTGTTGCGTGGTTTGTGAGCTGAAGCGCTTCGCGCCTTGATAGCGGGCCTTACCGTTTGAGAAATACCTGTCATTGTCCTTGATGGAGTAAGGTGTCCTACTTTAAAAATCGTATTTGGTTCGGAGAGTGAATCAAGCGTAACTTCATTGTCCTTTATGTCCTTTATAAATGTCCTTTTGATTCCCTCTTGCGTATGAGATTCATCTTTTTGTTCAATCTCATCTTTAGTGACTGAAAGCGCTGGGCTTACCTCTCGCTCTCCCTTATAGCTTGTGATTGAAGAGCTAAGAGAGTCATATTCGTCCTTTAGGACACGGAAGTTCATTTGCGATACAAAACTCCCCATATAGGACACTTCTAACAGTGAGACGATTCGAGAGGTGTTATGGAGGATAATGGACAAGTCATGATGAGTGGTATCTCGTCTATTATCTATAAAAGACATAGATGATGAGAGGAGCTCGAGACCTTCGTTTCTCATCTTCCATTTAAGTGGTTCCTCATCAGGCATGTGCTCGGTTACCTTGTAGAGAGCTGAAGTGAGCTTCTCTACTTTTTTAAGGAAAAAGAGCTCTTTTTGAATGTCTCTTATATTGTCTTTTAGATGTTGAGACGCCTGTGTGAGTTTTGTGTCCATAAGATTATGACCTTTATTTCGTTAGTATATATAGGTCATATAAAAAGGCAAGTATGTCTTTTTTGGCGCTCTTGAGCTTTTACAAGCATCTTCTGGAGAACCTTTTGTAAATTTCTAGATAGGGTTTGCATTAAGTTTTTATCTATAAAAAGCACTTTATGCTCCTAACTAATCCACATAATTTGTACTGCTTCCTTTGTGATAAAATTTAGGGAATCAAGGAATTGTATTTATCTTGTAAATAGACAATGACTTTGATTACCTTAACCCCGCCCTAAATTTGCTTTGAAAATACACGCGAAGCGC
Organism: Patescibacteria group bacterium UBA3531; assembly: GCA_002376885.1. Taxonomy (GTDB): domain Bacteria; phylum Patescibacteriota; class Minisyncoccia; order Phycocordibacterales; family UBA3531; genus UBA3531. The sequence continues at coordinate 7,448 of DFOW01000002.1, forward strand.
GAGAGGCGAATAGCCTCATCCAAACAGGGGCGCAGCGCTTCGCCCAAAACAGAATCTGCCTATTCGGCAGGCGCACTGCGCAAAATTGTTTTTAGGCAAACTTAGGGCGGGGTGCTCGATTTATAAATTATTCACTGCGTTCATAAATAAAATCGGCATGGGAAGAAAAAAGAAACGATCAATCAGACTAAACCCCTTTGCAGGCATCTCTCTTGGACTTGAGGAAGAAACAAAGCACGGAGTACTTGCAGTGCTTTTTTTTGTTATAGCTCTTTTTTTGGCGCTCTCTGCATTTGGCTATGCCGGTGTTGCAGGTGACGGAACGTATTCATTCTTAAAAAGAGTTTTTGGGGCGGGATACTTTCTTCTCCCTCTTTCTCTCTTTTTTGTTTCGGTTTCATTCTTTAGAAGCGAACGACCAAATATTGTCTCAATTAATTTAATCGGAGGTACCTTCTTTTTACTTGCAGGGCTTGGTCTTATTGAAATGGGACTCGAAGGACAAGGTGGCGCGCTTGGAAACTTGGCGGCCTACCCGATGCTTAGATTTTTTGGACCCATTGCAGGGCCGCTTTTTTTAGTGGGTATCGCCCTTATTGCTATCCTTATTATTTTTAATACAAAGTTCCCAACATTTGGTCTTGGCAAAAAAACAGACGAAGAAGAGGAAGAAGAGGAAGACGTGAATCTTACCGAAGAACCCGAAGAAGAATACGAGGATGAGGAGTATGAAGAAGAGGAAGAAGAATACGAGGATGAGGACGAAGACGATGGAGAACCTGAAGAAGAAAAGAAGGGAGTGTTTGGCAAACTCTTTAATAAAGGAGATGACGAGGCCGACATTGCCCCACAATACGCAAGACACGGAGAATACACTCCTCCCCCACTTTCTCTCCTTGAGCGAGATAAAGGAAAGCCAGACCACGGCGACATAAAAGCAAACGCAAACATTATTAAACGAACCCTTCTTACCTTTGGTATTGAAGTAGAGATCGACGAAGTATCGGTAGGACCATCGTTTACCCGATACGCCATTAAGCCTGCAGAAGGAGTGAGACTCTCCCGAATTGTGGCGCTTCAAAATGATTTGGCACTTGCGCTTGCAGCACACCCAGTACGAATCGAAGCACCAATCCCTGGAAAAAGCTTGGTAGGAATCGAAATCCCGAACACTAAAAAATCTACTATTGGACTTGCCTCTCTTATTTCTGGACGTGACTTTAAAGAATCAGCGGCACCGTTGTATGTTGCCCTTGGTAAAAACGTTACCGGAGCACCAAGCTTCTCTAACGTTGCCCGGGCACCGCACATGCTGATTGCAGGTTCTACTGGATCTGGTAAGTCAGTTACCATCCACTCTTTGGTTACTTCCCTCCTCTACCGGAATGGCCCGGAACACTTGCGATTCATTATGATTGACCCTAAGCGTGTAGAACTCACCCTTTATAAAGATATTCCTCATCTTCTTACTCCTGTCATCACCAATCCAAAGAAGGCTATTTTGGCACTTAAATGGGCCATTAAAGAAATGGAACGGCGTTACAGCATTCTTGAAACCGAACAAGTTCGGGACATTGCCACCTATCACAGCCAGGTTCTTGACCCAGCGCTTGAGAAAGAAGAAGACGATGAGAATCTCCCCGAACCAATGCCTTACATTGTGGTCATTATCGATGAGCTTGCCGACATTATGTCGTCGTATCCAAAAGAACTCGAGAGCGCGATTGTGCGTCTTGCGCAAATGTCCCGAGCGGTAGGAATCCACTTAATCCTTTCCACACAGCGCCCTTCTGTAAATGTGGTTACCGGACTTATTAAAGCAAACGTTCCATCACGAATCGCCCTTCAGGTTTCAAGTCAAGTTGATTCAAAAACGATTCTGGATTCTGCAGGTGCAGAAAAACTTTTAGGTGCAGGAGACATGCTCTACCAGTCAGGAGAAATGTCTAAGCCGGTACGGCTCCAAAGTGCTTTTATTAGTGAGGCCGAAGTAAAAAAAGTTGCTAAGTACTTAAAGAAAGAATACGCCGATGAACTTATGGATGAACTTGATCTTGAAGGAGTAGAGAACGGTAATCGTTTGGTAAGTGTTGATCTTGATAACGAAGACTTAGAGGACGAGCCCGAAGACGATCTATACGAAGATGCACGTGACTTGGTAATTAATACCGGAAAAGCATCAACATCATACTTGCAACGAAAGTTAGGAGTTGGCTATGCGCGCGCTGCACGATTGATCGACATGCTTGAGGAGCGCGGTGTAGTTGGCCCGGGACAAGGATCAAAACCACGAGAAGTCTACGAATCCCCTATCGACGAACCTGAAGAAGAAGGCGAAGAAAATAATCCAAACCTCTAACATGACACGCAGCAATACACGATCACTTCTCTCATTCCTTCCTATCACTCTCTTAATTATTGTGATCGCACTCTACAGCTACGGACGGGCACGTGACGTTATTTTTGGCCCCGAGATTGCTATTACCTACCCCGAGGACGGTTCTGTTTTAATGGATGATCTTTTAGTGCTTCAGGGAAACATTAAAAATGCAGCCTTTATTACCCTAAACGGACGCCAAATTTTTGTGGACGAGGAAGGAACTTTTAACGAAAAATTGTTGCTCCACTATGGCTATAATATAATTGAGATCGAAGCCGAAGATCGGTTTAATCAAAAAGAAAAAAAACGATTACAAGTAGTTTATAGATAATCATGCCTAAAAAGAAAGCAGAGCCAAAAGAGACAGGAAAGGGAGTAGAAGAAACAGTAAAAAATCTTCAAGCAAAGTTTGGTGAAGGGTCTATCATGACGCTCTCCGAACAACCAAAAGTCGATGTAAACGCTATTAGCACGGGTTCGTTTGGTTTAGACCTTGCTCTTGGTGTAGGAGGTGTTCCCCGCGGGCGAATCATTGAAATTTATGGGCCAGAGTCATCGGGTAAAACAACACTTACTTTGCACATTATTGCTGAAGCTCAAAAAGCAGGTGGTGTTTGTGCCTTTGTTGATGCAGAGCATGCACTCGATCCGCAATACGCAAAAAAGATCGGAGTAAAAACAGATAGTTTACTTATTTCGCAACCAGACTACGGAGAACAAGCACTTGAGATTGTAGAGAGCTTGGTACGAAGCGGAGACATTGATGTTGTTGTTGTTGACTCAGTAGCCGCCCTTACTCCAAAAGATGAAATTGAAGGAGACATGGGCGCACACCATGTTGGTAAACAGGCACGGCTTATGTCGCAAGCACTCCGAAAGTTAACGGCAATTGTTTCTAAATCAAAAACAGTGGTTATCTTTATTAATCAAATCCGAATGCAAATTGGTGTTATGTTTGGTAATCCAGAAACAACCCCTGGAGGAAAGGCGCTTAAGTTCTACTCATCGGTTCGAATCGATATTAGGCGACTCGCTCAAATCAAAAAAGGAGACGAGGTGGTTGGAAACCGAACCCGTGCCAAAGTGGTAAAAAACAAGGTTGCGGCGCCATTCAAAACAGCTGAATTTGACGTTATTTATAACGAGGGTATCTCCCCCGAAGGAGAGCTCTTGGTGCTTGGAGAAAAGCATGGAGTGGTTTCAAAGGCAGGAGCATCATATTCGTTTGGAGAAGAAAAGCTAGGACGCGGATATGATAGCGCCAGAACCACACTCAAAGGCAATACCAAGCTCAAAAAAGAGCTCATGAAAGCAATTAAGGAAAAGATAAAAGAAGCTCAAGAATAAAGTAGAAAAAAAATACCTCCGCGACTGGAGGTATTTTGTTAGGACTTATAAATCGACCACTCCTTTTTCCTTACTCGGAAACAAATTGAGTCTGGCGTCGTCGTTCGTACATAACCCATATACCAAGTGCCGCAAATAACATCGTATACACTTGTACCGCTGGTTCTGTTTTAACAAAAGCATCCATAAGATAATTAAAGGTATTAAACACTTTCACATTCCCAATATTTGAAACAATGTCGGTTACCGAAACCGATCGCACTAGCTGGAAAATAAGGGCAAGCATTATGTACACTCGCACAAAAAGTGGACTTGTAACTTTACGCAAAAACCATACTGCATAGACTCTGCGCATAATACTTTTTTGTAATTGTGGCGATGTCATATTCATATTAAATATTGTTTGAGTTTAAAAGAATCTTTTTAAATTCTTTTTTGGCACGCGATACTCGTGTTTTTACAGCGCCTTCTGTTATTCCCTCTTCGTCTGCAATGTCGGCATGTGTTCTCCCCTTCACAAAATATAACGTAAAGACACGCGATAAGTTACGGGGCATCTTAGAACACACCGTTACAATTTGATCTTCAAAAAAACTTGCGTGTCCTAACTGGTGCGGCGTTTTGTCGGGTAAAATCTCTGCAATCTCTGGGTCCAAATATGTATTCCGGGCATGGTCTTTTTTAAACTTTTGGTAATACGTAAGTGATGTGTTTACCAAAATACGATACCCCCACGCATTAAAGCTCCCTCCCTCTACCTCGCGAAAGCGTCCTGCGTTCAAGTAAATTTTAGTAAAGGCATCTTGAACAATATCGTGAACTTCTTCCCTATCCCCGACAATGCGCCGTGCCTTACGCAAAAAGGCTTCTTTGTAACGATTAACAAGCTCTTCAAAAAGAGCTGGCTTTTCAATAGACAGCGCCAAGATTTCTTCGTCTGTTTTTTGCTTTGTTGCCTCATCCATAGGTCTGTATTCCTATCCTATATAACTTCCTTGCCTTTGAAAAGTGACGGTAGACTAAGGACGGCAAGTAAGCTAGCCCCATTAGAAAATCTTAAGGTGCCAGAGTTCCAGTGATTGTAACGACTTGAAATGGATTTCTAACGGGGTTAAAATAGTCGTCGTTATGCTTGAATACAATGAAATTAAAGAAAAGAAATATATTGTACTTGATGGAGAACCATATGAGGTTCTCTCTTCACATGTATTTCGTAAACAACAAAGAAAACCCGTAAACGATGCCAAGTTGCGCAACTTAATTAGTGGCAAAGTTACCGAACGATCATTCCATCAGAACGAAAAGGCAGAAGAAGCCGACATTTCTAAAAAAACTATTAAGTATCTCTACAATAATCGTGGCGAATGGTGGTTTTGTGAAGAAAGCGATCCAAGTAAACGCTTCAAATTAGAAGAAACACTTGTAGGAGACCAGGGCAAATTCTTAAAAGAAAACTCTTTTGTTGATGGACTTTTGTTTAATGAAGAAATCATTGGGCTCAAGCTTCCTATTAAAGTTGATCTTAAAGTTACCGATGCACCACCGGCCGTAAAAGGTAACACAGCACAAGGAGGCAACAAACAAGTTACCTTGGAAACTGGTGCTGTTATTAGCGCCCCCCTCTTTATTAATGAGGGTGATGTTATTCGAGTTAATACAGAATCAGGTTCGTATACAGAGCGCGCAGAAAAAAGTTAAAACGAGCCCGAAAAATTTTTATAGTTTGATAACCCAAATCAATAATTTTGGTATTATACGAGAGTGCGAATATGAAAATACTTTTAACAAAAAAAATAGGCGGGTAAATGAAATCTCTACCACTCTTTGTAAAAGTTATTGCGCTCCTTGTTCTTGTTGGGGCGGCTGTTTTTTTAGCATTTGAGGTTCCTAACAATGACGAACTTCGCGCACTTATTCTCCAATTTGGATATCCGGGAATTTTAATTGCATCTATCATCAGTGGGTTTAACGTTATTGTTCCTATCCCAGTAATTGCTTTTGCGCCAGCTCTTGTGGCATCAGGGCTTAACTTTTGGGCAGTTATTGTAACGATGAGTGTTGGCCTCACCTTGGGCGACTTGTTTGGATACTTAATTGGAAACGTGGGCAGGGATCTTACGCACGGCAAAGAGCAAAACTTTAAGCTCGTCCGAGCTCTTGAAAACCTTAAAGAGCATCACCATTTTGCACCTTACTTTGTCATGTTTTTATACGCAGCGTTTGTTCCCCTCCCCAACGAAGTTTTAGTTATCCCCCTTGCCTTTTTGGGATACAAACTCAAATACCTCTTCCCTGCATTTTTCCTCGGAAATCTTATCTTCAACCTCCTTTTCGGCTATGCCGGAGTCACCGTCTTTTCATTTTTTTAAACTCTCTCCCAGAAACAAAGTTTGAAGTGCTGCCGCAGGCGAAGCATGCTTGGTCCGCCCAGGCGGATGCGAGCCGAGGATAAGAAAAACACCCCGCCGGAGGGTGTTTTTCGGTGCTTCAAACTTTTGTTTCGAAAAAATTTACTTCTCCGTATACGGAAGCAATCCCATAAACCGCGCTCGCTTTACTGCAAGGGCAACCTTACGCTGACTCTTAGCAGAAAGATTAGAAACTCGATTTGGCATTATTCGCCCGTAGGGCGTCAAAAACCGCTTCAAGGTTTCTACATCTTTGTAATCTACGTGTTTAATATTTACGGTGGTATCGTCTCGTTTCATATTTAAAATGGAATATCCTCTGGGTTAATATCTTCGTCTGGATAATCAATAGTATCGATCTTTTCTTCTTTAGGAGCTTGTTTTTTAGCTTGTGGTGCTTCTCCTGGTGCTTGGCCTCCATCAAACTTCCGAGGACCAAACTGTACGCGGTCGGCAATAATTTCGGTTCGGTAATTCTTCTTCCCGTCTTGTCCTTCCCAGCTTCTGGTTTGAAGTCGTCCCTCAACAAGTGCTGAGCTCCCCTTTCGCAAATACTGCGCTACTGTTTCTGCCTGACGTCCAAACACAACAATGTTGTGGTATTCGGTTTGGTCTTGTTGGTTTCCGTCTTTATCTTTGTAGCTCCTGTTTGTAGCAAGAGAAAACGAGGTAACGTTTGTTCCAGACGGAAGCGCTTTAAGCTCTGGGTCTCGCGTTAAGTTTCCAATAATAAATGTCTTGTTGAGATACATATTAATTTACAAGAAGTCCTTCGATTTCTTTATCGAGTTCTTTTTCATCTACAGGACCCTTACCTTCTTCTTTGGTAACTTTTGGTTCCTCGTCTTTCTTTTTGTAAACCCTTCGAGGTGCTGGTTTAATAACGTGGGTCTCTTTTGTGGTTTTAATAATTAAAAACCGAACAATGTTGGTGTTTTTATCAAGCTCTTCTTTAACTTCGTTAATCTTTTCTTGCTCTAAAGTAAATTTGGTCCATCCAAAGTAGGCATCTGTGTAGGTAGTATTTTTGTTTGAAATAGATGAAACCACAGGATATGCCAAGGTAATCTTTTTGGGAGCGCCATCAGCAATAGATTCTCCTCCACGACCTGTTGCAAGTGCTTTAACTTTAGCAGCTTCTGCTCCTGCTTCTTCTTCAGTAATTCCTGGGACAATAAGATAAGAAACCTCGTAAACACGGGGTTCTTCAGTCATGTCTTCGCCTGAGAGATCCATAACTTCTTCGTTTTCAGTTACAGGGGTCTCTTCGATTTTTGCCTCTTCGGGCGCTTTTCCTGCCTTGTCGTCAGACAGGTCTTCCTTTTTTCCTAAACCTAACATCCCAATTAGAAAATCTTAATAATTGATTATAGTATACGTAATCGACTAAATACACAACATCCCATAAAAATCCTTGATTTGTTTGGATTTCTAACGGGACACGTGCGCACTATCCTAGCAAATAGCCCCTATTTTGGCAATTATTTAAGGACTTGGGCATACAAATTCACAGTTTGGGCCGGTTCGTCCTACCCACGAGCCATCCGGGCATTGCATGGCATCGGCGGTACAAGCAATAGGCTCGGTTGGTGCGTTTCTATCCTTATTTTGAAGCAATACAAACCATCCTCCAGCAATAACAGCTGTAACAATTACAAGGAGAGTCACCCACATAAGAGCATGGGGGTGATGAACCTCATGTGTTGTCCCCTCTTTTTTTAGGTTGGGGAAGAGTTCGTTATTGTTCTCCATGGTTAATTAAGGGTTGCTGTTGAGAAAATGACATGGAACGGCTTGCAGTAAATTACTACACTTCCATATTCGTCCACGTCTACATCGTCGGGGATCTCGTAATTTTGATTTCCTTTATTTCCTTTTAATTTGCCGAGTTCAATATAATCATCCCCCACATCGCTACGGCTCATTGGGTCAGAGTTTTTTACAAGCAATACGCGCAAATCTGGACCATTGGTTACATCAAAGTTCTCCATTCGCAACAGTCGTTCTCCATCAGGAAGACGGTAAATTGTTGCATCTCCACTCCCCTTATGGAAACTGTCTGCATCTTTAAATTCACCGCTTGCAAGTGCCGCAGGCTCGGTCTCGGGAGTCACCCCTTCGGCTGGCATGGTTTCTTCCATAACTACGTCGGGTTGTTTGGCTGCCTCTTCTAACATCTTCATTTCAAGCTCAAATTTTTCTTCATCGGTCATTTGTTCAAACTCTTCTTCAGTTGGAACACTAAACGGAAATTTGTCCTCAACTGTTGTGCTCAAAAAGAGAGGCGACACAAAATACCATCCTGCTCCAAGAATAATGATGACAATAATTGCAATAAGTAATTTATTCATCCCGTTAGAAGTTGTTACTCTTTAATATTAAATCACCATCAAAAGCCGCAGGCGTCTTCGCATTACATTTTTCAATATACACAACAAACTTTGCGGAACTTCTAACGGGATTCATATCTTTATTATGCACTTAAACCAAAAAAGTTCATAGTATTGGTAACCAATTGCTTTTGTACGTCTTCAACGGGCATCTTTTTTATTTTTGCCACCTTCTCAACAATATCTAAAACAAAAAGGGGTTCGTTCCGTTTGCCTCGATGTGGGACGGGGGCCGCATACGGGCAATCCGTTTCAACCATGATTTTATCGAGCGGAGCTTCTTTAATAAGTTTTTCGTACACTCGCGCAAAGGTAATCACCCCAGTAAAACTCGTAGTGTAACCAGCACTCCAAATTTTTTGTGCAACATCTAAACTCCCTGCAAAAAAATGAAAGTTCCCTTTTACTTTTGATTCTTTTTGCAAAATCTCAAGCGCTTCTTCGTACGGAGTATCATCTCCTCGTTCCCCTCTTGCATGGAGCATGAGTGGTTTACCCAACTCGTTTGCTAAATGGATTTGTTCGATAAATGCTTTCTTTTGTTTTTCCTTGGTATCTGTTTCTAATCGGTAATAATCTAAGCCACACTCCCCCACGGCAAGTACTTTGTCGTCCCTGCCAAGTTCTTTCACAAAACCAACATCTGTTTTAAGCGAATTAAATTCATTTTCAGTGAGTTCGTTTTTGTCGTGGTAATCTGAACCACCCGCATGAATGGGGTGGAGTCCCACCGTTGCATACATTCCCGTATCGTATTTATGTGCAAACTCTACAGCGCTTTTTGAAGTAGACGCCTCTGTCCCGACATTTATCATCCATACACCAGCTTCAAACGCCCGTTTAATAACGTCGTCACGATCTTCAGCAAATGCTTCGAAGTTTACATGAGAATGAATATCGATTGCCTTTGGTTCCATTAGTCCAGTCGTTTAAAAAGAGGTTCTGGCATTTTATTTTCCTTGATTGCCATCTTAATCTTTTTTGAAGTTTCCGGCATAAACGGTTCAAGATTGATCGCAATTACATTCAATTTTTCTACAAGAATTTTGATTGTTTCTATGCCTTTTTCTTTCTCTGTTTTTATTACTTCAAATGGTTTTTCCTTTTGTATCAACACATCAACATGGCCAATATGTTCCCACAACAGATCTGCAACTTTTTGAATCTCAAACAAATCTAATTCCCCCAGAATGCCGGGGTCAATCTGTGATTTCTTGCACTCAACCGGCTTTTCAAGATGAGTTTCTGCTAGTTTCATTATTCGCGCAGTCAAATTACCCAAGCCGTTTGCCAGGTTTGCATTGTATGCCTCCTTAAAACGTTCCATGGTCATGTCACTGTCTTCAAAGGTATTTACTTCGCGAACTAAATAATATCGAAGGGCGTCTGCTCCATATTCTTTAATTATTTCTCGTGGATCAATAACATTCCCGAGTGATTTACTCATTTTTTGCCCTCCACTGTTAATGAACCCATGGATCAAGATCTTTTTAGATGAAGGAAGTCCTGCACTCATAAGCATTGCTTGCCACATGGCGCTTTGCTGACGAAGGTTGTCTTTACCAGCAACCTGAACTCCCGGCCACCATTTTTTAAATTCTTCTTCCTTTTCTGGCCATCCAATTACAGAAATATAGTTTGAAAGAGCATCAAACCATACATACATAACATGCTCTGGGTCTCCGGGAACCTCTACACCCCACGGCATTTTCTCCTTGAGTCTTGAAATACTAAAGTCTTGCAGTCCTCTTTCTACAAAGCTTGTGATTTCGTTCATTCGTGCGCCCGGCAACACAAACTCTGGATTGTTTTTGTAAAGTTCTAAAAGTTTGTCTTGATAGTTTGAGAATTTAAAAAAGTAGTTTTCTTCTTCAATAACTTCAATGTCTACATTTGGATGAAGAGGACATTTACCGTCGGTAAGTTCTGAATCCGTTTTTTCAAGCTCGCACCCTACACAGTATTTAACTTTGTAATTCTTTTTGTAGATATCTCCTTTCTCCTCGCACTTTTTCCAAAATGCCTGAGCGGCTTTTTTATGGTCTTCGCTTGTGGTGCGAACAAAGTTGTGTTCGGTTATGCCAAGCTCTTGTGTAAGTGCTTGAAAACGTTCTGAATACTGATCGGCATATTTAATAGGTTCCATACCCATTTCTCCCGCGTTTCTAAAAATTTTTATTCCATGTTCATCGGTTCCGGTATTAAAAAATACCTCTCGCCCCTTTAGTTTTTGGTAGCGAGCAATAACATCCGCTTGAACAAGTTCCAAAGCAAACCCAACGTGTGGGTCCGCGTTTACGTACGGAAGTGTAGTTGTAATATAAAACGATTCTTTCATTGTGCCTTTTTAGGCAGCAGCGTGATTCTCTTCTCGCAAGTGATGCTTCTCTTTATCTAAGTCGTTGAAAAGCTCCATCAAAATTGCTGCTATTGGAATAGATAGAATGATTCCAAGTAAGCCCGCGAGCTCCGCGCCCGCGATAAGAGCAATAATTGCAATAATAGAGGGGACCCCTACCACCTGTTTAACCACCAGCGGGTAAATTAACTGGTTCTCAAATTGCTGGATGATTACGTACAAGGCTATCACAAGAAGGGCCGAACTTGCACCCCCGTCGGTAAATGCTATACCGACTGCCGGGATCCCGGCCAAAATAGGGCCGAATATAGGAATAAGCTCAAACATTGCTGCAATAAGGGCCAAAAGAAGCGCATATTTTACCTGGAAGATTGAAAGTCCAAGATACACAAGCACTCCAATAATAAGTGCCAAAAGTAATTGCCCTCGCATCCATAATCCAATTTTAGTTTGCGCACGCTGCCATAAACCAATCACGTACTTTTCGTGTTTTACGGGCGTAATGATAGAAAGAAAGTTTTTAATTCCATCTTCTTGCACTGCCAAATAAAACGAGATAACAATAATCAAAACAAACGAAAGCACTCCACCAAAGACAACACTGAGGATTTGAAGGAAGTTGGATTGAAGGTCACTCACCGTTCGAGAAAGGCCGTCTAACGTTTCTCGTATCGTAAGTGTTCCTGGAAGTTGATCTCCAAAAGGAGTATTGCTGATAGTAGGAGAATCTAGATATTGAGGTAATTGTTTAGTAATTCCTTGAAGGTCATCGATAAGTGGTGGAATAAAGAAGTAAAAGGTACCAATAAAAATACCAAATACTAAAACATACATTATAAGAACCCCTACCACTCGGGGAACCTTGTACCGTGCAAACCAGCGGGCGGCGGGCTCAATAGCGCTCGCCAAAACAACTGCTGTTAAAACAACGAGTAAAAGATCGATTAGTTGATAGAGAATCCATAACAAAATTAAGAAAAAGACTGTTTTTGCAACGGTCTCAAGCGTTATGGTTACGTTTATGTTCCGTCCTTCCATATGTTTATCCTACTATAACTTTTAGCCCGAACAAATACGCTCTATTGCGTAACTTGCGCATTATTTCCTGTCCCCACAATAAAGAGAGGGTCATTGTTGCCATCGAGCGCGGTACTAATTGATGATTCTTGATCGCGAAGTGTTTGGCCTGTGAAGGTGTCAAACCCTTCAAGATCTGACTGGAACAAAATGACAGGAATGGTCCCTACTTGAGAAAGACTTGGTAGAAGCTCGATTTGGAACGACACCTCTTTACGTGCTCCTGGAGAAAGCGAGCTTACATTCCAGGTAATTTCGCCTGTCGTGCTATTAAACCGAACGTCTTCGCTTAGAGGACTAATAAGATCCTTCCATGTCACATACAATGGGATACTTGATTTTACTTGTGCATTTGAGATTCGGTTAGATGAATTTACAAGAGCCCACGTCACCGTATACGTTGTTCTTTGCTCTGCCTTTGGCGGGATAGGACCCGTGTTCCCAAACGGACCAACACTGTGTGTTGCAAATGCATTTAACTGAAGTGCAGATGAAATCTTAATATCTTTTTCTTGTGTTACACGAATCGTCTCACTTGGGAATCCTGGAGAAATTCTTTCTCCTCTAAAAATAAGAGACAGAGTAATGTTTGGGTTGGTAAAGTTGCTTCCTCCTGCCCCAAAGAGCGATACCGTATCAAAGTTAAACCGAACGGTTCCTGATTCTCCTGACTCAATAACCTGAAGAGTCCTGTCTGTGTTTTGATTCCATAAAATCGTATTTATTGATGAGTCGTAAAATCCTTTATCGGGCTTTACACTTCCCTCGTCAAACACATCACCCCGAATCAAAACGGAAAGTTCCCCATTTAAGATTCGTGAATCGGTATTGTTCTCCCACGTAATTTCCCCTGCGATTGTTTTGCCGCTCTGTGCAGCAACCTCGCTCCCTCGCTCGCCGTTAACTACAAAGTCTACCGCCACAAACGGCTGTTCGATAGGAACCGTTTGAACAAATGAGTTGTAGAGGACATCGATTTCTCGAGTACTATTTGGATCTTGGATCCCTGCGTTTATTTTAAAGGTTCGCTCTTCGTTTGGTTGCCCTTCAATGCTTCCAATCACTGTAATATTTTTGCGAGCGCTTGGAGAAAGATCCCCTAAGAACCAAATGTTATCGCCAAACGTCGGGCGTGGATCAGAAGTCTCAAACGTAAAACCAAATGGGTATTCGGCAACAATCATAAAATCATTTACGACAGAGTTTGAGTTTGAAATAGTATCAATGGTAATTGCAAAATCTTCTCCCGCATTAACTTCGGTTGGAATATCAACCGATAAACTCACAGGAGACGTCGCTAAAACAACCGTATAGTCCTTTTCTTTTGAGAAGGTTGCGCTAGACCCTTGGGCCCGATACTCAAGGCTAATTAACAAATCACGTTCGGTATTTTCTTCGCCAAAAAACGTCAAATCGAGGTCTTTTGTGATAGATTGCCCTGACTGAAGCACACCAAGCGTGTCGGTATAACGATCACCGACAGGACGAACTCCGTCCACCAAAACTCCTTCAGGGAATTGTATACGTAGATCTGCCGTCTCAAGTGCAACGTCGTTTTCGTTCGTAATAATGATTTGAAATGGAACCTCCTCCCCACCCTGAACACTTGCAGGAGCCTTCACTAAAATATCAATATTTTGTGGTGATGTAACACGTGGCTTGATCCAAATAAAATAAAACGAGACACTCACTGCCAATATAAAAAACCCAATAGAAAATAAAAGGAGCTTATTTAAAAATGATGTTTGAAATACTTTTTTACCCACTTCTTGTTTGTTAGGAATTTTTTGTTTCCATTCTCGCGCCACACGTCCAACATCCCGCGGATCGAGTCGTTGCCGTTTATAACTCAAATTGCTATCTTTTTGATACAGCTTTTTTTCAAGATCGCCAAGATGACTCTCTTCGTTTTTGTCTTCAGGTAGCTCGTTTGCCATTAACGAGAGTATAGCATTTGGGTTTGGGTCTTTCTAGAGCCCACTTGCTTGGAAGGATTCATTCACTGCTAAGATGCATTCCTTTTCTTTTCCAAGAAGTGAGTCTAGGTTCTCTCTCTCCCATCTGCTAAATCCTAAAACACTTTTAAAAGGAATCGATTCATGTCGTGTCTCAAGATCCTCTTTTAAATATCCAAGCGATGAAAGTATCCGGAGCACAAGCAAAAGTTCAAAACGAGAGAGTTCTTCTTTTTTAAGAGGTAATGCATTTAAAAATTCAAACGCCAAAACTGTATCATTAAACAATTCCGTATGTGGTTCCTCTTGGCCCAAAAAACGTTTAATAAGTGCGAGCGTTTGAACAAAGACAGATCGTTTTCCGCTGTCGGCTCGCACTCCCGATAAATAATCTTTTTCTTGTGCATTTACTACTCGCCACACCTCCCGCCCCCGAACAAGAGAAACTTGCGCATATGAATGATTTTGAAGAGCGGGACGAAGCTTTGATTCCATTTTTCGAAGACCATCCGCATGAGCATACACAAGCCCAAAATCCTTGGTAAATAAGGCCAAAACAGAGGCTGTCTCTCCTTTTTGATATGAAGAGAGAACAAGGGCATCGGTCGTATAAATTTCGTGACTCATTATTTTTTAAGAGAAAGCTTGTAGCCAAGATCCCCGTCTTTAAGTTCTTCTCCTGTAACGTCTCCAAATGCAATATCACTCGTATTAGTAGAGTCTATAATTGTTTTTTTATTTGCTTCTACTATTTTTTGAACAGTGTCATTCGTTGAAACCGTAAGAGAAATGGTATCGTCTGGAGAACATCCTTCTTTTTTACGTAGCTCTTGAACGTTACGGATAAATTCTCGCACGTGCCCCTCTTCTTTTAATTCATCAGTTATGTTGGTGTCAAGAATAGTTTGTGATTTTTGATTACTGTCCACCACAACCTCTTTTACATTAAGTTCTTCTTTGATGAGTCCTTTGTATGAATCAGGTAAATCTTTTTGGATTGTGATCTTTGCAAGTGATTGCCTTACCTTTATTTTTGCTTCAGCACGATTAAGAAGCCCGCTTGAAACAATCTCTCGAGTTTCTTTCATGGCAGAAAGTATCTTTTCATCTTTTGTTTCGATTTTTGGCCAATCTGCTAAGTGAACACTCTCGGTATCCCCCTCCTCTTTTGTTACCTGGTACACATCCTCTGCAACAAACGGAGCAAGCGGCGCCATAAGTTTTGAAAGCTCGTGTAACACATAGCCAAGTGTTTTAAGTGCGTCAGTTTTTTCTTCTTCACTCTTGAACCTGGCGCGGGAACGCCGCACATACCATTGCGACAAATCTCCAATAAACTCACGCACGGCTCGTGCTGGGCCAAACAATTGATAGTTTTCGAGACCATGCGTAACCGCACTATTTAATTCAGAGAGTCGAGACACAATCCAAACATCCAGAACATGTTTACTGGTGTTGTCTCTCTTAACACTTTCGTCCCTATACAGCTCATAGAATTTTTTAGTGTTTCCCAAGAGATTGAGAACCTTTTTAACAATCTCATCAACAGTACGTTCATCAAAGTTTTTGGCATCACCTGGTTGGTTAACCGAATACATCCAAAGACGGAGTGCGTCTACTCCATACTTATCTGACACCTCCCATGGATCAACAATATTCCCAAGCGACTTAGACATCTTTTTTCCCTTTTCATCTAAAATGTGTCCCAAAGAAACAACATTTTTATAGGCTTTTCCATTCCCAAGCAAAACCCCAAGAGCATGGAGTGTATAAAACCACC
This sequence comes from Patescibacteria group bacterium UBA3531, assembly GCA_002376885.1. Classification (GTDB taxonomy): domain Bacteria; phylum Patescibacteriota; class Minisyncoccia; order Phycocordibacterales; family UBA3531; genus UBA3531. Next base: position 23,144 of record DFOW01000002.1, read on the forward strand.
CTCTCGTCTGATCGATTGCCTCACTAATAAAGTCTGCTGGATAGCCCTTTTGTTTTTTAAACCAACCTTTTTGAGGACGAAATGTATCACTATTTTCAAATGGGTAATGGTCTTGCGCATACGGCATTGCCCCCGAATCAAGCCATACATCCATCACCTCTTTGGTTCGAACCATCTTGTCTCCCTTTGAGTCTCGAAGAATAACTTCGTCAATGTACGGACGATGAAGATCAATTTCATGATTACCATTGTGTGGGAGATACGCAAAATCAAATTCTTTCACTTCTGCAGTTTTTACATAGTCTTTAGTAAGATCTTTTATATGTGCTGTCTCCTCATTGGTAAGGCCCTCTTTAACTGCTCCGAGCATCCATACAACATATTCGTGAGTAATAATAAGAATTGTTTTTCCTTCATATTGAGAATCGACATCATAGATAAATTCTCCCGCTCGTTTCTTTACATCTATCGCAGTCTCCCCTTCTGGAGGTCGTTTAGTAAACTTTTCATACACTGAAGAAAAGAACGCTCGATACTCTTCTACTGGTTTTAAGTTAAAAGTGCCGGCATCAACTTCTTTAATCCTGTGATCATACATAATCTGATCTTTTGAAATACCAAGTTCTTTTGCTACGCGCTCTGCTGTTTCTTTGGTGCGCAAAAACGGCGATGCAACAATAAAATCAATCTTCTTACTCTTTAGTGTTTTGATAGCGTCGTCTACTTCTTTCTTTCCTTTGTCTGTTAGGTGATGCAGATTATCTTCTTTTGAACTTAGTATATTTTTTGCATTGCTTTCTGCTTGGCCGTGACGCATCACAAAATAAGTATTTCGTTTTGTCTCTTTTTTAAGCTCATCAATTGAACCAATGGCTTTTTGCTCTTTTCCATCTTTTGATAGCCATACGGGGAGCGGTGTTCCCCAATATCGTTCACGAGAAAGCGACCAATCTTTTACCTCGCGCAACCATTCTCCAAATCGTCCATCTCGAATATGATCAGGCTCCCAATTGATGTCATTATTTTCGGCAACAAGCTTGTCACGCAAATCTGTCATTCGTATGTACCAGGAATCGCGCGCATAATAAATGAGTGGAGTTTTACAGCGCCAACAATGAGGGTATGAGTGCTCATACTTCTTTTTATCAAACAAAAGCCCTCTGTGCGCCAAATCTTTAATAATAGTTACATCTGTCTCTTCATCTTTTACGAATTTGCCCGAGAGCTCTCCTGTCGTATCAAAAAAATATCCGTCTTCCTTTACTAAATGTTTTTTGGGAAGACCTACCTTGTTTCCTAACTCAAAGTCATCTTGCCCATACATAACAGCTGTGTGAACAATTCCTGTTCCATCTTCGATGGTTACAAAATCAGCTTCATACGCTTTCCAGCCGTTTTCTTTATCTTTTAGATTTTTATCGCCTGAAAGAAAGTCATAGAGTGGTTCATATTCCATACCTGCAAGCTCGCTCCCCTTCATCTCTTTTACAATGGTATATTCATCATCTCCAAATACTGCCTTTAATCTATCTTTTGCAAGAATAAATCGAACTAACTTGCCGTCACCCATATCCTTTTTTTCAATTTCGACATAGGTAATGTTAGGACCAACAGCAAGAGCAACGTTACCCGGCAAGGTCCACGGAGTCGTTGTCCATGCAAGGAATGACGTATCTTCTTTTCCTTTTACACGAAATTCTGCGGTAACTGATAAATCTTTTACATCGGCATACCCTTGTGCAAGTTCATGACTTGAAAGTGCTGTACCACACCGAGGACACCACGGCACCACTCTATAGTCTTTATAGATCCTGCCGTCATCGTAAATTCGCTTAACAATGTTCCATACCGACTCTATATAATTGGTTCGATACGTAACGTATGGATTATCCTGATCAATCCAATAGGCTACTCTGTCGGTAAACTTCTCCCATAAATCAACATATTGCCAAACGCTTTCTTTACATTTTTGGTTAAACTTCTCAATACCATAACTCTCAATTTCTTTTTTGCTTTTGAGTCCTAGCTCTTTTTCTACCTGAAGTTCAACGGGGAGTCCGTGCGTATCCCACCCTCCCTTGCGGCGCACGTGGTAGCCTTGCATGGTTTTAAACCGAGGAATGGCATCCTTAAAAGCCCGGGCCTCTAAGTGATGAATACCTGGTTTTCCGTTTGCGGTTGGAGGACCCTCGTAGAAAATAAACTCCCCTTTGGGAGATTCTTTTTTTAGGGATTTTTTGAAGATATTACGCTCCTTCCAAAAAGCGAGCGTCTCTTCTTCCCTTTGGGCTATATGACTTTTCTGGTTCTTGTCCTGCATAAGGTAAAGATTACAGGAGAAAACACCCTCTATCAACTTAATCAATCATTTCAGGGATAGGTTTTGAGAACCTGCCGGAGACGAGCATGCTTGGTCGATCATTTTATAGAATGATCGATGCGAGTCGAGGATAAGCGAGCGCTCCGCTGGAGAGCGCGAAGCGGGTTCTCAAAACCTATCCCCAAAAAAAATCCTACATCTTATCGGGTGCTTCTATACCTAGCAAGAAGAGTCCCTTTTTAAGGGTTTCTTTAACCGATTGCGTAACAAATAGTTTGTAAGCACTCGCTAGGTTATCTTTTTCTACAATAGGAGCCTCTGCGTAGAAGGTATTAAAGAGTGATGCCAGATTATGTAAATACGTTGCGATGTAGTGCGGTGAATATTCGTGTGTTGCTTTCATAACTTCTTCTGGAAAGTGAAGAAGGGCTCGTTCAAGCGGAAGTGTTTCAGTAAGTGGAGTCTCATCACTTGGAGTAATTCCCTCTTCTTGTGCTTTATGTAAAAGAGAATTGCACCTGGCATGTGTATATTGTAAATACGGACCTGAATCACCTGTAAATGAAAGAGACTTTTCGAAATCAAAAATAATATCTTTTCCTGCTTCTTGTTTTAGCATTGAATATTTAATAGCAGAAACGGAAACTTGATTTAAAAGAGTTCCATCTGTGATTTTCTCTTTTAATGTTTCTCCCACATCGTTAAGGAGGGATTCTCCGGTAATAACATCTCCTGTTCGTGAAGACATTTTACCGCCCGGAAGTCTAAGCATTCCGTGTGGAATATGTTTTGTTTTGTCTGCAATACTCGCTAACTCTGGAATTTCACTTGCGGCTGCGCGCACTACTTTAAAGTAGTCTGTAATTTCGTTTCCGGTCACTACCACAAGTTCGGTTGGGTCCCATATTTCGGTTTTTCTTTTAAAGTTTCCAAGATCTTTTGCCTCGTATGTTGGGAATCCTTCACTGTTTATGAAGACACGGGTATGGAGCCCTACCTTTTCGCCCTTATAAATGGTGGCTCCATCACTTTCTTCAAACACATTCGGGTTCTTTTTAATAAGCTCTACCCCAAGAGGGCCCGTCTCACTCTCAAAAATATAAAAATCAAAACGCGTTCCTAATCGTTTGTAAATCTCTTCAAACCGAGCAAGGCTTTCTTTTCGTCCTTTTTTATAGATCTTTGTAATTTCAGGATCGCTTTCTTCGTAGATTTTTTTATTAATCTCTTTTATTTCTGTTTGTGCTTGGATGTCTTCTTTAAACGCCGTTGCTCCCTTTGCGTACGCTTTCCCTGAATCTGTTTCCCCTTTTTTCATACCCCACACCGCCATGGCAACATGCATTCCTACATCCCCTTGAAAATTGGCTCGTTTAATTTCGGCTCCAGAAAACACGAGGAGTCTTGAAACCGATTCTCCAATGGAGTTGCTCATTAAGTGCCCAATATGAAATTCCTTAAATGGATTAGGGTCTGTGTACTCAATTAAAATTTTTTGCCTCTCGAGGGAAGTGTTTTTGCCATAGTCTTCATTCCCCGCACTCTTTGTATTTTTTTGAATGTGTTCTCTTGTGAGTGTGAAGTTTATAAAACCGGGGCCTGCGATCGTGACTTCTTGTACCCACTCTGGCTTATTGTTTTCAATTTCTCCTTTTATTTCTTCTGCAAGCTGTCGCGGGTTTTTACCAGTGTTTTTTGCATACACAAGCGCTGCATTCGTTGCATAGTCACCATGAGCGGGATCGTGCGGAACCTCAACACTAAAAGAGTCCCCTTCAAGCGAAAGTTTTTTAAGGGATTCTTCTATTATTTTTCGTAAATTGTGGCCAACCATAAGGGTCATTCTATCATACGCATCGAGGCCCACGGTTGTCTCCTTCCGTGGGCCTCTTGTTTCTGCTCTGCGTTCGGCTGAACTACGTGTCGTGGACCTCGACTCCGGCGGGTTCTCCCATGCCGGACTCTTCGACGATCTCGAGGACATCCTCCGAATCCTGCTCATCCGCACCCTTCTTGAGATCTCTCTCGGGGTGCCTCTCGCCCACCTCGACGATGAGCTCGAGAGCGGTCGGTTTCCGACCCTCGTCCTGCCAACACATGACCGATACCCCCACTTGGTCAAAGGTTCTGCTTATGTGATACCAAACTCTTACTTAGAGTCAATATCACACAAATAAACCTGTTCGTATCTTTCTATTCCTATTATATAATAATTTAATCTAAAAGTCAAGTAGTGCTTTTTTAACGCTTGAGAGGTCTTCTACCCCATCGTCATTAGTAAAATGCCCTTTATTATGTTCAGTAATAATTTTTGCATTTAAATACTTTTCAAATCGTTCTTTATTGTCTTTGTATGGAACGTAGGGATCATCGTCTGAGAGAACCACAACAATATTTGAAGTAACTTCTTTTATTTTTCCAAAATCTATATTTTCTTCCTCCCATGGTTTTACAATTTCTTGATCCTCAAGATCATCTATGCCCGTTAACGTAAACCAGCCACCCATAAACACTGCCCCTCCAATTTTTTCGTTAATCGTTTCGAGATATCTCATTATTGCCTGACAACCTATACTATGACCAATAAAAAAGGTTTCCTCGTCGGGAGCCCCCACAATATCCTTAATATGCCCTATCCATTCTTCAATTACTGGCTCATCTGTATTGGGCATCCGAGGAATGACCACCTCAAATCCTTCTTGTTTACATTCGTCCCCTAGCCACCTGAGAAGCTTTTCATCCGGGTTTCCTCCCCACCCATGAATAATAAAAAGTCGTTTCATCTTAATTCTTTTTTAATTTGATTATAACAATCAACACACAGGTGGGATTTTTTTACCGTACCCTCTTTATCTGGAGGACCAAATAAAATACCTCCAAAATCTTTTAACTCGTTTCCACATTTGTCGCAGTCTGGTTTAATCGCCATTTTTCTTTTTAAAATCTAATGCCACTGAATTGATGCAGTATCGCTCTCCTGTTTTGTCTTCTGGTCCATCGGGAAATACGTGACCTAAGTGAGCACCGCAGTTTTTGCACGTAACCTCTATACGCTCCATTCCATGGCTGGTATCGGTGTGTCGTTCTACGGCATCTGAGTTTGCCACATCATAAAAACTTGGCCACCCGCTGTGCGAATCAAATTTTGTGTCGGACGAGAAAAGTGGAGCGTTACACACAATACACGTATACATTCCATTTTATTTGTGTTTGTAGAACTTGCCGGTATACGCCATCTCGGTTCCTTTTTCTTGAGTAACTCGATACGCCTCCTCCCCAATTTTCTTTTTTAGATCTTCTTTATCCATAGATTGATTATAACAAAAAGAGAGGGCCGCTCCTTTACAGAGCGGCCCCTTCTGTTCCCTAGAGGATCTTCATCACCTCCCCCATGATGAGATCACTAATGGTTTCCCGATCGAGGATGTCCTCGCCAGGCGAGCATTCGATGAGTACCCAATCTGATCGGTTCCTGGCAAGTCGTCGATAGACCTGGTTGACGGCCTGCTGGAACTCGTACGACGCCTCGTGTCCGTCCAGGCTTCCACCTTCGTGACGAGCGCGCGCCTCCATCTGTCGACGTGCGACACGCTCGCTGACGTCCAAGTAGACGACAAGGTCGGGCTTAGGAACCCCAAGCTCTCCGTATTCGCCCTCCTCGATCCATTCGACGATCTCATCCTGTTCTTCGATTATTGCGAGCTTCGCCGCTTGATACCCGACATTGCTTGGGGGTATAGCGGTTGACAACTACCGCATCGAGCGTGTAGAGCATCTCAAGAAGAGAGTCTCTTGCAGCAGCCCGATCGAGCGCATACGGTGCACACGCGAGCTTGGCAGGAATCTTCGTCGGATCACCAAACTCCCCATCGAGGTACGCGCGCACCATTTTGCCGTACAACGTTTCGTACCGAGGAAAGTCACGTGAACCAACCTCGAACCCTTCGACACCGAGACGATCAACGAGAAGACCGACTTGTGTCGCCTTCCCAACACCATCAGCTCCATCGATAACGATGAGCTTGCCCTTGTTAGGAGCGTTGCCGCCCCCTCCATTACTCATGTAGAACTCCTTTCCTCTTTCGAGGGAAATCTTCACCATTTCTATCACGCCTAAACTATTTTGACAAAGATCCTGTCATACGTAGACTGTCTTTAGCAGATCTTTGTTTTCCCATCGATACCAAAGGAGTAAAACGATGGAAACGGGAATTCTCGAAATTGGCGGTCTCCGCCACACCGTCTGCGATCTTTCAAGCGGTGGAATGGTGCTCGCCTTGAACAAGGGTGAGCAAATTGGAGCAGAGGCCGAGGCCATGCTTCAGGCGTTCTACTCTCGTGACCCGGGAGTGATCGTCACCAAGCTCGAAGAGCTCGACGAGAAAGACGAGCGCAAGTTCATGGACACCTACTACGTGGGGTATGCCCACAAGTCGATCGGCGACTGCGGTAGCGTGACCATCTTCATCGAGGGCGTCTCGATGCTCGTCGCCAAGGCCGTCCAGGACTTCGCGCTCTACAACGGGCAGGAGTGCTCGACCCGCTACATCGACTTCGCCCACCAGCCGTTCGTCGATCCCATCGGTTCTCTCGAGTCCAAGGGTATCCTCGATGAGTGGCGCACGTTCTACCTGACCAGTCAGGAAGAAGTGGTGGCACACCTGATGGAGCTCTACCCGCGAGGAACCGACGAGAAGAAGGGTGTCTACGAGAAGGCCATCAAGGCACGTGCCTTCGACATCCTTCGGGGCTTCCTCCCGGCGGGTGCCGAGACGAACCTTGCCTGGCACGGCGAGCTTCGCCAGGTGGCGGATCACCTGATGCGTCTCCGCAACCACCCGCTTGCGGAAGTCCGCGAAGTCGCAGATGCCGCGCACTCCGTCCTCCTCAAGACGCACCCCGATTCGTTCGGACACAAGCGTTACGAGGCGATGGAGGGGTACCTCGAGTGGTGGATGAAGGAGCTCTACTACTTCCGTCATGCCCCCTACAATGGAGTCGAAGTGCTTCGGGACGGGGTGGACCCCATCCTTCTCTCGGAATATCAGGACGCCATGAAAAGGAGGCCGGCCAAGACGGAGCTCCCCAAGATCGTGGCGGAGTGTGGAACGATGCAGTTCGGGTTCATGCTCGACTTCGGGTCGTTCCGTGACGTTCAGCGTCACCGAGCGGTGATTCAGCGAATGCCTCTTGTGACGGACATCCACGACTTCGAGCCGTGGTACCTGAACGCCCTCCCGACGGGTGTAGCCAAGGGGGCTACTCGGCTTCTTGCTGGGCAACGGTCTCAGACCAACAATCTGGATGAGTCGCCGCTTCTTAAGCAGTACTACATCCCGATGGGCTACCAGCTCCCCAACCGACTCTCGGGAGACCTCCCGGCGCTCGTCTACTTGGTGGAGCTCCGTGCAACGCGGTTCGTCCACCCGACGCTCGTGTCGAAGGCAAGCGCCATGGCGGAGCATCTGACAAGCAGGTTCGGAAATGCAGGACTCGTTCTTCATCTCGATGACGAGCCGGGCCGGTTCGACGTCAAGCGCGGCGAACAGGACATCACTCGTCGTAGCGCTTCCTCTTAGGTCAAGATGGGAAGAAACGAAACGAAGAAGGCCCTGGTGTGCATGCACACCAGGGCCTTTTCTTTTGACAAAAACAGTAAGAAAAAGTAACTTCTACACTAGACACCCTCCTCAAGGAGAAACCATGCCCGCTCTTTCCGACAAGTCCATTCTCCAAGAAAAGGAGGAAGGCAACATCATCATCGATCCGTTCGACAGAAAGAACCTGAATACGTCGAGCTACGACGTCACCCTCGGAGAGTACTACTTTCGCGAGGGTGAACCCGAACGGTTCCTTGGCTTCTACAACCCGTGGTGTGAGGCAGACGTTCGTGCCGTCTGGGGAGAACCCCTCCAGGCACAACCAGCCTTCAAGCTTCTCGATGAAGCACATCTCGGTGAAACTGGCATCGCCCCCAGGGACAAGGTGATCATCATCAAGCCGGGCGAGACAATTCTCGCCCATACCGAAGAGTTCATCGGTGGACGAAACCACATCACCACCATGATGAAGGCGCGATCGTCGCTCGGTCGAAACTTCATCGAAGTCTGCAAGTGCGCAGGCTGGGGTGACGTCGGGTTCTTCAACCGGTGGACCATGGAGATCACCAACAACTCGCGACATCGGGCCATTCCCCTCATCGTTGGACGACGTATCGCCCAGATCGTCTTCTTCGAGACAGGAGATGTCCTCGACGTGCAGTACTCGGGGGACGGCAAGTACCAGACCAGCACCGAGATCGAAGAGCTCAAGCGTTCGTGGAACCCGAACGCCATGCTCCCCAAGCTGTTCAAGGACCGTGAGATCGGTCGGTGATGAAAAGCCCCGACTTGGCTAACCAAGTCGGGGCTTTTCTCGTTCCTAAATTTTAAAAATATTTATTTCGTCACCTCAATTCCCATGGAACGTGCTGTTCCTTCGATGATTTTTGAAGCCTGGTCAACATCATTTGCAGAAAGATCTTGCATTTTCTCTTCAGCGATTTCTTTTACTTGAGCGGCTGTCACCTTCCCTGCCTTTTTAGTCAAATTTGTTCCTGATCCTTTGTCTACTCCAGCTGCCTTTTTTAAAAGGACTGATGCAGGTGGAGTCTTTACCACAAAATCAAAAGTTCGGTCTTCGTAAACAGAAATTACTGCGGGAACTGTTACTCCCATTTTGTCTTTAGTTGCATCATTAAATCGGGTTACAAACTCACCAATGTTTACTCCTGCCTGTCCAAGCGCAGGACCAAGAGTTCCAGCAGGAGTTGCCTTTCCGCCAGGAGCTTGTACCTTAATTTGTTTTACTACTTTTTTTGCCATATAGAGATCTTACTTATATTTTTGCTACCTGCAAGAAGTCGAGCTCAACCGGTGTTTCTCGTCCAAACATTGAAACAAGGACCTTAACCTTACCCCTCTCCTCGTCAATTTCTCCCACTTTTCCTTCAAACTCTTTGAAGGGCCCATCGACGATTCGTACTGATTCATCAATAGCTAAATCAATCTTGTGTTTTACGGTGTCTGACGACATTCTTCCAAAGAGCCCGTCTACTTCCTTCTCGTTTAGCGGAACTGGGACCACACCTGACCCCACAAATCCTGTCACTCGAGGAGTGTTCCTGACAATGTACCAACTTTCTGGGTCGTAGATCATTTCAACAAGCACGTATCCTTGATAGATCTTTTCTTCTACCTCTGCTCGTTTTCCTCCTTTGATTTTAATTTTCTTTTCTGTTGGAACAAGAACATTAAAAATCTTGTTTTCCATTCCAAGAGAATCGATTCGTTGACGTAAGTTTCGTGCAACCGCATTTTCATACCCTGAATAGGTATGGATTGCATACCACTTTCGGTTAGGATCTTTAGAACCCCCTATTGGTGTAGCAACAGCTTCTTCTTGTTTTGTTTCGTTTGGTGTTTCTTCTGACATGATTAGATAAATAATTGGAGAATTTCCCCGAAGATATAGTCAAAAACTCCAAGGAGAATAGAAACAATAATTGAAATAAGAATAACCAAACCAGTAAACTGGAGCGCTTGACGCCTAGTTGGCCAGCTTACATGTTTGAGCTCTCCTCGTGTCTCTTGTACGTATTTGATTGGGTTAAATGCCATCCTAACGAGAAAATTTTAAGTAATAATTTTCCTACTTAATCCCTATTCGATGAATTTCTAACAGGGCAAGTAGATTTTTCTATTTAAAAAAGCCCTCTCGGGCAGTGGATGTATAGTAGCAGAAAGGCTCTCCTCCGTCAAATTGGACAATTTTCTCTTTAATTAACTCCAAATAATACAAAGAGCGTTAAGAAGCCAGTGGTTACAATAAATGAAATCACAAGCCCCACTGGTCGTGGTGCCAAAAGACCAACAAATCCTGAGAAAAAGATTCCCGAAAATACACCAAAGTAAAAGAGGAGCGCGTCTAGAAACAGTAATTGACCAGGATTTCCAAATTGAATAAATGCAAGTGACGAAGTTTCTATAGATGCCCGAACAATTCCAAACACAATAAGACCTATCAAAAGAAGAGCAAGAAACCGTTTGCGCTCATTATTAATGGCAAGAATAACCACCAAAAGAAGACCGAGAATATAAAAGATCATAGGAGTAGCAAGTTGTGATTCAACCCCCTGAATAAGACGCTCCTCAACTTTAATATCCTTGAGCTCATTAATCACTCTCGCATCAAACATTTCTCCTGCAAGTTCGGCATCTTCTCCTGCTTCTTTTTGCTGAACATTGAGTGGAAGCACTGGAACAGGAGCACCCAAAGAAAAGTTATCATCATTTTCTTGCGCAAGAGGGAAAATGGCATTTAGTGTATTTCTAAAGGTAGTAACAGCACGCCTAGTTGTTGTTTGTCGTGGAGGTGGTGATGACACTTGAGACTGGGATGAGCTTTGGGTAACTTGATTTGTATTTGTTTGCTCTGCTTGGGGACTTGCTTGTGCAATTGTTTGAGTATTATTAACCGTCACTTGCACTGTATCAATATCGGTTTGATTAAAAATATCTCGAGCAATGACGGTAACGGTATAGGTTCCGTTAGGGTAATCTCGTGTCTCCCACAACCCTCCATAGGGTGAGTTATTATCAAAGCGAATGCTCTCTCCATCTACTTGGAACTCAACCGTATCTACAAGACTTGAACTCATGGCATTGGCCCTAATAGTGAAAAGGCCACTGACGGTGTCCCCTTCTGTCAGATTTGAAATGTTTACTGTTGGTGGAGGACCAGCTTCTTCGGGAACAGTATTACTGTTTGATGATGATCCGCTCGAACTTCCTCCGGACAAACCACCCCCGCCTTGTGCCACAGTTCCTCCTACTCCATCTCCTGGGTTACTAGTCAAAGAGTTTAAATATTCTTCCAAGTTGGTGAAGCCATCACCATCAAGGTCTCCGTTTCGATCGCTAGCACTATTAGGATCGAGACCATTGCTTGATTCAAAGCTGTCGGGCATACCATCACTATCAGAATCAGTTGGTGCAGTTCCTCCAACAATAATAGGCCATCCACCAACCTCACTTGGGTAATTAACACCCAAACGATACCCCGCAGAAAACCCTGTTCTATTGTTTACGTCATTTACTACTCGAGAGTCAACTGAATCTCTTTGTGGGCGATTTGCGCCCACATCTCCCAACACAATATTTTGCACCTGACTCGCTGGGACCTCGGTCACCCATGGTGAAGAAAAACGACTTGAAGATACGACAGCTCCATTATTTAAGGCTCTTTGTGAAAGGACTTCGGGCACTACCGTCTGGATAATATTGTCGGTGTAATAAATTTCTGGAGAAGTACCTGAATTTACAGCAAGTGCACTTGTCTCAAAAAGTAAGTATCTATCTTCATAGTCATCTGTTACGGGCCCGGCTTTAATAAGGTTTCCAATATAGTTTACGGTGGTATTGTTGCCTGCTACTCCTATTTGGTGCCCAGGATCATAAATAATGTTATTAATAAAATCCAAGTGCCCCGGACCATCAAACTTTGGATTTCGCTGACTTGTGTGAGCATATAAACTATGATGGATAGTGATGTTTAATCCATTCGGAAATGAACTGGCTCCATTCCCTACTAATTGTGCTCCTCCTGTGACAAAGTGACCATTACAATATCCTCCGGGCTGTGTCATATAATTAAAGTTATCTGTGGAACAAAACAAGCCCTCAGACAAAATGGACCATTGTATGGTTATATTGTTTACGTCCCCGATACTAAAAATTTCATCAGTCGCCCACGACACTGAAACATGGTCGATGATTACATCGTGTGCTCCTTCGCGAATGTTTAGTGCGTCTAGACAACACGTACCGACCCCAACAGGTGTTTCGGTATTTGGACCAGGGCGAATGCGTATGTACCGTACAATCACATCGTGGGTCAAAATATCGAGCAACCCTAATTCTCCGCCAGAATCGTACCTAAGAGTAATTCCCCCTCCGGGGGCAGTTTGCCCCGCAATAGTCACATAGGGATTTGTGATACGAATGTTTCTTTCTAAAACAATGGTTCCTCCAACCCGAAACACAACAGTCCTTGGCCCAGACGCTTCAAGTGCTGCTCTCAAACTCCCTGGCCCTGAATCATTTAAATTCGTCACAAACAAAACCTCTCCCCCACGCCCACCACGAGCAAGTGCGCCAAACCCCTCAGCCCCCGGAAAAGCAATTTGACCCGTTATCGGCACCCCTCCTGCAAGTTGCGCACCTCCTCCTCGAAGTTCGTTAAATGTTTCTTTAGCGCCATCCCAAACAGAGGAGTTAAAAATTGACCCACTTAATGAAGAGAGTGCAAGAAGCAATATTAAAAAAACGTAAATGGGTATATAGAGATGTTTTCCAGTCACACTTTTATTATAGCAATGATCAATACAAAAACGCCCGGGTATCGGGCGTTTTTGTGAGTGGGTGTAGTTTATCTAATTTCGTAAATAATGTTTACGTTTGAAGTGATGGTGCTTTCGCCAACGGGGAGTTCTGGGACTGTTTTTGTACTCTCAAGTGTTGCAGTATCTCCTCCAAAACCAAATCGATCATAGTAAGGATAAAATCCACTATCAGAGAAGTTCACTACATCTCCTAAACGAACACCAAGTGCATCCGCCAAACGTTCTGCTTCTTCGCGCGCATCTTTAATAGCCACTTCTCGTGCTTCTTCACGAAGTGCATCCCGATCTTCTACTTGGAAGTTTGGTCCATAGACATTTGTTGCACCAAGCTCTCCGATACCAGAAAGTATTGCTCCTACTTCATCGGTTTTTCGGACCTTTACCTCGATACTCTGACTGATTCTGTATCCACGAAGCTCTTGTTTACCACCCGGACACCGAAACCCAACAGGACATATTTCTTGCACGTAATCATATTGTGGATTGATTGAGTAGTTTGTGGTTTTAATATCATCTTCATCAATACCACTATCTTCTAAAAATTCAATAATTGTGTTTGCTTCTTTTGCTGCTTCCTCTTGAGCGGTTGGAATATCGAGCCCCTCTTCATCAACAGAAATTGAAATGGTAGCAATATCAGGAACAGCAACAACCTCCCCTGTTCCATTTACTGAAATCGTCCGGTTTAAATCAACTGATTGACCAATAGTTCCATAAGCTTTAAGACCACTGAGGGCCATAACAACAAACAAGATGATAAGAACTACGAGGAGCCCGGTTATTAATTTTTTGATCGTAGGATCATTTAAGAGTGCGTCCATAGATATATATTATTTACTTATTGTGCCTCTACTATAGCAGATCGTAAAAAAGAGAGGAAATTAGCCTTCGAGCAAGTTCCGTGTCTCTTTTTTATAGTATTCAACCGCAGGCTGATCAAAGGCATTCACCCCAAGAAGTTTAGCCAGATACATTACCTCCATAATTTTAAATTGCATAAAGGCTCCAAGATCTGAAAAATCCTCGAGCACCACCTCCACAAATGGCAAGCCCTCTTTTTTATAGGCTCGTTTTGTTGCTTCGTAGATAGCACTAATCACATCGTCTGATGTTTTTCCTTCAATCATATCAACTAAACCAAACTCACTCTTTTCTGGAAGTTCAATATTCCCCTCCCTATTAAACCAGACAAATGTTGTAAGTTTATCGTCTGGTCCATCTAAATAAAGTTGAAGCACCGAATGAAGATCGGTTGAACCAATCGAAACCGTTGGCGTTACTCCTATTCGTTTTGTTACGCCATCACTGTTGTGTTTTTTACCAACACTTTCTGCAAGTAGTTGTGTATACCATCTTCCTACTGATTCAAATTCACTATTAAAAAAGAAACTGTTTACAATCGTCTTCCCTTTTGTGTAATGGTGGTACGTAATTAAAGCAGAAAGAAGCGCAGGATTATTTTCAATATCATTTATAAGGCATGTATCACGCATCTCTTCTGCTCTTTTAAGAAACGCTCCTGTATCCCAAAGACCTGCAAGGGTCATAGGAAATAGTCCTGTTGGAGAAAGCACCGAGTTACGTCCTGCAACCATTTTAGGAATAGACAAGGTGCTTATATTTTTATCTTTTGCCTCATTCCAAAGTGGCGACTCTTTATCAGTTATAACCACCATTCGATTATAAATATCTGTTTTGGTAAATTTTTTAGAAAGCGCTTCAAAAACAACTTCTACATTTGTTGCTGTCTCTGTTGTTTTGCCTGATTTTGTAGTTGTGATAACAATAAATTCTTTTGGATCGTTTAATTTCTCTCTAATAAATGTTTGTGTTGTGATAAGGAGCCTGGAATTTACCGTATCTAAGAAAAAGATTTTAGGGACTCGGTACTCAAACTGATCACTAAATTTATACATGGCCTCGTACAAGGCCTTTGACCCTAAATTAGATCCTCCGATTCCAATCAAAAAGATATATTTTAATTCCTTTGTTCGTTTTTCTTTAGCAAGGCTTGTAATTTCTTCTAAAAGAGCTTTGTCGCTTGGTAAATTAATTGCGCTTTCGCTAAACTCGTACCCTCCATTTTTTACACAACTTGTTAAGTGTTCTAAATAAGAAAAAAGATCACCTCCGAGAGATTTAAGTTTACGATCAGTTGTTTTACAACTTTCTTTATAAAGAAACTTCATACGAGACGCCTTTTGTTACCACATTGTAGCACGCAAAAGCCTTATTTTTCTTGTACACAACTCCTTCTTGCAGGATACACAATGCATTTCATACTGTAGATATGACAAAAGAAGCACATTGGCCGAGCGGGTGGATCTTTGTTCTTGCAGCAATCGGAAGCGCAGCAGGACTTGGTAATTTATGGCGATTCCCCTTTTTAGCATTTGAATACGGAGGAGGTTCATTTGTACTTGCTGTAGTTGTGGCCAATATTGTGATTGGAATTCCGCTTCTTTTACTGGAAGTTGCTCTTGGGCAAATGAGTGGAAAGGGGGCTCCCGACGCATTAGGGTCCGTACGAAAAGCATTTAAATACGTTGGATGGTTTGCTCTCATGCTTGGATTTTTGGTGCTCACCTACTACATGGCAGTGGTTGCTTGGGGCGTAGATTACTTTGCAAGTGCGTTCACTTTGGGATGGGGATCCGACACAAGTTCATTCTTTTTTAACGACATTTTAAATGTTTCTGAAGGAGTTGGTGTCGTTGGCGGAATATCGTGGCCCGTACTCTCTGGGCTCTTGCTTGCTTACGCACTGGTATACTTTTCTGTTTGGAAGGGAGTACGGAGCGTTTCAAAAGTAGTGGTGTGGACCGCAACGCTCCCATTTGTTATTTTGCTTATTCTTTTACTTCGAGCAGTGACGCTCCCTGGCGCAGGCGAAGGTATTTTGCTCTACATTACTCCTCAATTTAGTGCACTCCTCAATCCGCAGCTATGGCTTGAGGCATTCTCGCAAGTATTCTTTTCACTTTCAGTTGCTTTTGGAATTATGATTGCCTATGGCTCTCTTAAAAAAGAGAGTTCTGAAATTACAAAAAACGTAGGGCTTGTTGCGTTAGGAAACTTTTTAGTAAGTTTTATTTCTGGATTTGTAGTATTTGGAACCCTTGGTTATATGGCACAGGCGCAAGGTGTTCCTATCACCAACGTCGTTGCTGGAGGGCCGTCACTTGTGTTTGTGGTTTTCCCTGAAGCTATTAGTTTAATGCCAGCGTTTAACTCACTTATTGCTGTGCTCTTCTTTGGAACACTCTTGATGCTCGCCATTGATTCTGCATTTTCTTTGTTTGAAGCGCTTGCGGTTACCTTTAGAAACCGGTATCCACGTGTCCCTACTAAAAAGATTGCTCTTGGTATTGCAGCAGTAACCTTTGTAGGAAGTTTGCCCTTTACCACACAAGCAGGGCTCTACTTTTTAGATATTCTTGATCACTTTGTGGTGAATTACGGTCTTATCACCGTTGGATTCTTGGAAGCACTCCTTGTTGGGTGGTTATGGAAACGGGGTGCTCTCCGTGTTTTTATTAATAAAAACTCAGAGTGGAACGTGGGAATTGGGTGGGAATTTGCTATTAAATATTTTGCTCCCCTCTTTTTGGGATTCCTTTTGGTTTCAAACATCGTCAGAGAGATACGCGAACCTTATGAAGGTTACCCTACCTGGGCACTCCTTTATATTGGAGTTGTCCCGATACTCTTAGCCCCTGTTATTGGATTTATATTAGAAAAACTTACCAACAAAGAATAAAATCCCCGATCGGGGATTTTATTTTAAAGGTTTTCTCTTTGTTTGTTTAGAATACGCCCACTTCTGGCATCCATGGTGACAAACAAGACTTCGCCGGCTGGTTCTCCTTCTTCAAAGTTTGCTCTTTGAACAATAAGGAGATAATTCCACACCAGTCGCCCATTGTCGTCAATCAAGGTAAGGTTAATGGTGACTTTATCGTCTGGATTTGCCTCGATACCTCGCGCTTTCTTGTGAGCCTTATCAAAAGCCTTTTGAGAACTCACTTTAAATTCACTCAAGTCCAAAGTATTTCCAACATCAACAACGGTTGTTTCGTATTCGACAGGAATAAACCGTCCATCACTTGTTGCTTTTACTAAATATTGAGCACTATTATCTGGTAGTCCAAATACTGTAATCCTTCGCAGCTCCCATTCTCCGAGAGGACGACTGCCGTCAATCATGGTAAGCGCTCGGAGTGTCACATCTGGGTTCCATGCAAGACCTTCAGCTCCCGAATCAAGCGCAAACTGAAAATCATCCTGTGCCTCTTCGTTTAGCCCAAAATCAGGAAGTTCGTAGTTAAACTTATTTGTTCCACCAGAAAACACTACCAAAAGCACGGCAAGAACAATAAGACCAATTGCTATGTATTGTTGATTCTTATCCATATTAGAAAATATAAAATACTACAAAAAAGGCAATGACGCCAGTCACTGCAAGCTCAAGGAACGGAGTGAGCCCAACCCCCAAAATACGGGGCATTTCGTTTGTGTATGCCCATCTCCCCTTCTTTATAGAGACCCTCTCATCAACAAACGAGAACAAAAGAGCAAGAACAATAAACAGTGTCAGTTGAGAAAGATTAAGAAACGGGTTTACTTCACCAAAAATAAGTATAGAAACGATGTAAAAGAGAGAGATCCAAAATCCATCTTTTAACGACATGATAGTAAGAAGTCTCATGGTTTTTTTAAGAGGAAGCTCGTAGCACGTTGTATACAAAACACTATGGTTCATTTCCCAAATACCATTTACTAAAAACGAAATGAGGAAAATTTGAAATAAAATTTCGTAGTCAATCATCGTATACGATTTTCGTATTCTTTAAGTGCCTTCACTTGTATTTCGTTTGGATGAATCACGGGACGCTTTTCTTTTACTTTTTCTATTGCGTCTTCTACTGAGTCGCCACAATACACTAAGTAAGCAATAACAAGAGAGGGACCTCGTCCATGTCCAAACTTGCAATGCACATAAACCTTTTTATCTTTCGCTAAAATAGAATCAATGGTTGCTACCCCCAAGTCAAACTGATCTTGCGTAGGGGCGCTATTGTCTTTAACAGGGATCCATGAGTAGTACTCCACCCCGAGAGGAAAGTCCATGGTTTCTTCTTGAAGGGAGATATCAGTCGTAATTCCTTTTGCCAATAAATCTTCTTCAAAATGTGTTTGACAACACACAGTTGTTCCTAAAAAAATACTCTCAGTAATTTCGTTATATTCAAACCGTAATTCATGTGGTTCTTTATCTTTACTGTCAATCATAGTGACTCAACTTCTTGTTGGTTTACTAGGTGCGACACGTCTCTCCAATCTTTATCGTGAATCGCTCCTACAAGTGCATAGTAGAGGTTTTTTGATGGTTTGTAACCAGCAAATTTTATTTTTTTGTAGGCCTCGAGCGCTCCAACATCTTCAAGATCTTCTTTAGAGAAGATCTCAACTTTGTTAAGCCAGTTTTCTGACGTTGGTCCTAGGTTGCGTAAATCTCGGAGTCTGCCTGTCATTTGAGACAGTATACCAATCACCCCCTAGAATGGCCACCAGGTTGGTGGGAGCACATAAATCATATATACACCAAGTGCTACAAGGAAGAGTCCGATACCAAGTCGCATGAGTCCCCGATGCTCTTTTCGCCATGTTTCGAGTTTTTCTGAAGTTGCTCCAAAGTATGCGGCAATGATCACAATCAAAAGCGGAAGAACAAAAATAAGATTATAAAGAAGAAGAAGAAGAAGGGGTACTGCCTGAGAATAACTTCCTTCCGCTAAAAGCCCCAAAATTGCAAAGTATGGTGCTCCGGTGCAGAGAAGCTCTACCAATACCACAAATACTCCAATAAGTGCCGTAAAGAGCATGAGGGTTGCTGGGTGGCGCTCCTGCATACTTTCAATTTTTGCTGTGTAATATTTAATTCGTTCTGCTCCCCCTGGAATCATTTGAAGAGAAAATCCTCTTCCGTACCAAAAGCAATCTTTCCAAGGTTTTCCCGCGTGTACCTTGCCACAACAATAAAAAGAAGTCCTAGGAAATAAATGAGTCCCAAAAGTGACACGGGGATTCCCAAAATTTTTGCATACTGACTTGTATTTACCTCACTACACGAAAGCCCTCCTCCTAAGTCACAAAATGATTGATCGGCAGGAACCAAATGAAGATTCAACAAATACCCCATCATAAGAGCACCTGCAAGCCCTAATAGTAGTAAAAGGATTTTGTACACATCCATAACGTTTTTAGTATACCAATACTTTTCCAGTGTAATTTTGTTATGTTGTGTATTCGTGGATTATTTCAAGTGAAATTGGAAAGGGCCTTCGGTTTCCCGAAGGCCCTTCTCCCCCTTGAACCCCTCTGAACATGAACTAGTCCCAGAAGAAGCGGAACTCCGCCTTCACGGCGTAGGTCGTCCCCTGGTCGTTGCGCGGGTCGATCGTAGTGACGTTGACCGTCTTGGGAACCGATACTCCGAAGCGCTCCACGAGTCCCTTGAGATCGGATGGTACAGGGACTTCCGTCGTGATGTCGTTGATCGACAGCGGATGGATCACCTCGACGACGGGTCCGACCGAGACGCGCCAGAGCTTCACGAAGGCTCCTGCGCGCGCCCGAGCGAGCCACCCACTCCCGAAGCCGAAGGCTCCGGTGTCGTTCATCGCGCCGATCCGTGCCTCGAAGTCGAGGTGACGGAACGAGAGCCCGTAGTCGACGGCCAGGTTCGTGATGAACCCGTGGTCCAACCCCGACCGAATCGGGATGTAGGCTCCGACGTTGATGAACGGACGGATCGTGTGACGCTCTGCCAAACGCCACGTGTGAGCGAGCTCACAGTGGGCTCGGCCGATGTCCGAGAGCGAGATCTGCCTCGTGTCGGTGTCGTCCGTCGACCGAGCGAAGAAGTCGTCGCTGTCGAAGTACGACGCGCCGCACTCGGTTTCGATCCCAGCGAAGTTGAACCTCGTCCCCACCTCCCAGGTGATCCACTTGTCGGGACCGCGTTCGGAGAAGTCCTCGTCCCAGCGCGTCCTGACCTCGATGTTCGCGTAGAGGTGCTCCCAGAAGACCAGGTCGAAGGCGACCCGACCCTGAATACCCCCATTGATCGCAAGGCCGTTCTCGAAGATGTGCGGATGCTCTGCCGAAACGAACGTTCGGAAGAACGGCTCCTTGTATCCCTCCTCCTCCGCGATCGCGGAGTGCGTACTGGCGACGACCATGAAGGCCATCGCCACGACAAGCATGTTCCTCATCGTTTGGTCCCCCCATTGCGATGAGTTTTTGTTCAAAGGACTTTCCTTTGTCTACTCTTTGTTCTACTCCTCTACGAGAAAAAGTCAACTACATAAAAAAAGAAGGCGCCCAGGACATTGTCCTGGGCGCGAGAAGGACAGGCCGTGCCCCAGTACAAGCCCCCGTAGCCACTGGGGCACGACCCTATTCGGAGGCGTCACACGGGGATCCGTCCTCCATCGAATACCCCGCATTCGCTCATCCGCGTGTTCCCACTATACAAAAGGTTTACCCGAAGTCAAGAAAAAGAAACCGCCCCGGACCTTAAAAAGGTCGCGAGGCGATTGTTTCTTGTTTACCTGCTCCTAGCAGGTGTTCTTCCCGCAAGCGAGCGGCGCCAGGTTACTGAAGCTGATGTTCCCCGACAAGAGCTGATAGACGAACTCCGCAACGTCGGGGAACACCTGATGTGCGGCAAAGCCAGCAACAGCAAGCCCCGCAAGGATCACCAGGTACCCGAGCATTCTCGTGCCCCCGTAGGGGTCATCGTCATGAGGACGAACTTCGACGTCCACGAATCACCTCGATCGGTTTCAGGTTCGGGTCTCTCAAGAAGATCCCCAAGATGAGTACCACGACCATCGCAGTGTTCTCAGAGAAATTCCAGGAGAGACTTTTACTTTCGTTCCATTCGAACACAAGCACCCCACTTTCTGCCCTCACTATAGTCTTTTATTGTAACCGTGGCAACAAAACCAAGACGCTCGTTTTCTTTTTATAGTTTTGATAGTTTGAGTCATTCCCCCAGCGCGCGTCAGCTTGTTTTTCTAAAAGAGGAATTCCACTTACAAAAATAATAAGGAGTGCAATATAAAGCGGCCCAACAGTTCCAATCAAAACATCAATTCCCATAAGCGCGGGGTAGGTAAATACAAAAATCCCTACCCAATGAAGAATTTCTCCAAAATAATTGGGGTGCCTTGAGTATTTCCATAACCCACTCTCTATCCATTTCCTTTTATTTTCTTCTTTATTAATAAATGAATATTTCTGGTAATCAGCAATGGTTTCAATCAAAAGTCCAACACCCCACAATACAATTCCCACAAACGAAAGTGTCACAAGCTCTGCATCTTTTGATGAAAAATATAAAATACTTGGAAGAAGAACCATCCATACACTCACTCCCTGCAAAACCCAAAACTTTAAGAAGCGCACAAAGCTTTCACGCATTCCATCAAAACGTTTATCTTTCTTTATTTTTCTGATTCGAATAAAAAGGTAGGTTGATAAGCGTATTGCCCAAAGCGAAATCATGAAAAGAAGAATCACCTTCCCAAGACCCATGTCACTTTGAGCATACAAAATCCATGCCACAATCAAAAACGAAAGTCCGTAAGAAAGATCAGTAAGTTTATCCGTCTTAAAAATAAAAGCAGGGACAAACATAACAAGATTTATTCCAAGCGCCACTAAAAATGCAAAAACAAGTTCCATTTTATTGAGACGCGTTATCTATTGTTTGTTTTACCTCAACTTCTTTATTGGGCTCTTCCTCTTTTTTTACTGATTTCTTTTTAAAAAATCCTGGGATAAGAGAGAGGAGCACTGTCAACATTCCAAGCAAAAATGTTAAGAGGAGAATAAGAGCAAGTGACCCTTCATACCCCCAAAACAAAAACTGTACTTCAACAGCCTCTGAATTTGAAAGGGCAAAAATAACTGCAACCAAAACCAATACCAAACTGATAATAAAATAAATCATAAGGTTAGTATAACAAATACCTTAAAAATACCGTTCAATAATGGGTACGTGTGATGTTTTAATATCTTCCTCTTGTACTGCTGTCACGAGGGTCACCTTCTTTTTTCCGACTTCTTTTTTAATGCTTTTTAAGGAGTCCCTATTTGATTGTAGCTCGGCTCGATACCGTATAGAAAAGCTTTTAAAACGTGCTTTTTTATCTTTGTGATACAACGTGCGTAACTCAGCGCTTGGCGCAAGGTCTTTTGCCCAAATATCTATTTTTGCTTTTTGTTTAGTGATTCCACGGGGCCAGAGGCGATCCACGAGTATTCGCACCCCATCACCTTTCTCTGGCTTGTCGTATGCTCTTTTTATTTTGATTTTATCCATGCATCGATACTCCATTTACCTCCCCCAAGAACAAAGATGGCTGAAAGAATTCCAAAGAGTGTAATGTGAGAGTAAACATCTTCTCCAAAATAAAAGAATGAAAGAGAAAGAACAAGGAATGCAATTGCAGAAACAAGCCTTGTTCTTAATCCTGTCAAAATAAGGAGCCCTACAAGAAGCTCAACCGCCCCTGCAGAAAACACCCACATTTCTGGACTCACAGGAATAACATTCGTAAGCCCATAATTGGTTATCACAAGAGCAGATGCATGAGGATTTAAAAACTTTTCATAAATCGCTAAGTACGTCATCGCCCCACCAACACCAACCCTCAAAATAAATGGTACGTATTCTTTTAGTTTTTTTAGGAAGGAAGCAAAGGGAATGCCAATAATGTCATCGAGGCCAGGGCGCGCATCAGCCAAAATAAAGAGTGCGAGTGCCCCCATCAAAAAATCAATATTTCCTAAAAGATAGACGTCTTCATAAATCCCGTAAAGACCAATGAGAAGCGCGGCAATGGTGGCAAACGGTAGTAAAAATCCCGCAAGCAACAAGAATCCAATAAAAATTTGGAGTGTCGCAAGCGATGCATACCCAGAAAGCGCAGGCGATAGAAGGACTTCAGAGGCCCCCGCACCAATCAATGCAATACCCAAAGAAAGCCGTAAAATCCACGGAATGAATTCGTTATACGATTCTAGGGTTTTTTTGATATTTTTGATTTCTTTTTTTAATAAAGGAATATGCTTCCAGTACATAAGAAGTAACGCAACAAAAAGAAGAGTGACTCCCATCACAATCAAATTGATCCCATTATTTAGCACACTAAATACAAACCCCCAATCAAGCCCCTTGCTGTCAGCGAGCTCTTGATCGTTCAAAACATACCCCACGTGTGCATGAGCAGAAAGAGGCACAAGTGCAAGAAAGATAAAAATATAAAGAAGTTTTTTAGCGCTCATATAAAAAGTATATCAAAAATACAAATGTCTAACGAAGATGCTCCTCTTTTCCTTCTTTCACCAAATAAAGTGCGGCAAGTGTTGTGAGCGGAACCGCTAAAATAAGGCCAATACTCCCTACAATGGTCCGAACAATCTCTGTTGCAAAAAGTTCTCTATTAATAATGAATCCAACACTTGCATCTGATGTTGAGAATAATAAAAGAAGAGGGAGTGACACCCCTGCATAGGCCAAAGCCAGTGTATTAATGAGTGCTCCAATGTGCTCACGCCCAATTTTGAGTGCTTTTGTATAAATCTCTTTTTTAGAAAGCGCTGGGGTAATCCCTTTAAACTGAGATACAACGTGCGCCTGTGTTATTGCCACATCATCTAAGAGTCCAAGTACTCCAATGATGATGGCGCCAAGCAAAAGGGCTGTTAAATCAATACTTCCACCGGTTGCAATGTTTAAATACGTTGATTCGTCTGAAGTAAATCCAGAAAGTCCTGTAAAAATGATTGAGTAGTGTGCCAAAAGTCCGGTGATAATAATGCTCACCCCTGTCCCTAAAAGCGCCGCAAGTACTTCTCTATTAAATCCATGCGTAAGAACCATAACAATAATCAAAATAAGAAGAGCAAAGAGTATGATCGTTACAATGGGTGGCGCCCCTGCCAAAAGTTGTGGGAGCAAGAAGTAAAGAATGATAAAAAAACTGATCCCAAGTGACAAGAGTGCACGTATCCCTTGAAACCCCGCAAACAAAGCAACCACTACTACAAACAATCCAAACAAAACATATAATGGAATGCTTCTATCTAAGTCGTTAACTGAATACAAATCAACTCCCAAACTGTCAGAGAAAAAATTAAGATAAAAAACATCACCTTCTTCAAGCAAAATAAAATCATTAAAGAAAATGACCGTCTCTCCTTCTTTTTGTCCTTCAAGAATTTTGACTCTGATTTCTTGTTCGTCTCCTGCAAGACCTGTCCCAGGGATAGGCTTGTTTGTTTCTTCACTAAGGATTTCTAAAACCTCTGCCCTGATAATTTCTTGTTCAGATTCTTGAGCAAAAGTAGAAAAAGGAATTAAAAGAAAAGCTAAAAATACAAAAAAGAGTGCTTTCTTCATCAAAAAAAGTCTATCACAAAAATATCTCGGGGTGGCTACCTGGATGGTATTAGAACTAAAATATACCTCTTAGAACCTTATACTCTCCATTAATCTTGCCGATAAAGATACGTTGTGGCCAACTATCCCCCTCATCATCAGGCTCATTAGGAAGATACCTAATAGGGCTCCTACCCTCTTTGTCCATTATTTGCACCAACCTGCCCTCGGCAACAAGGGAAAATTCAAGCTCGTCTTTATTTACAGGAGCAAGGGTATAACCCCCATTGTTGTTCAGACTGTATTGAAACTGTTCTTTTTGCTTTTCAAAATCAAGAGATGAATATCTTGGAAAGGCAACAGCGAACTCTTCTATGGCTATTCTCTCTAATTCAAATATTCCATCTATATCTTTGTTCTTATGTTTCTCGTACAACACATCAAAAAAACTAAGGAGTTCTTGTTTTGTTTTATTATTTAATGTAAGTACTTCGGCATTCTCCCACCTCCATTCTGCTGGTGCATTTTTAATAGAGAGTTTTCCTTTTAAGTTTAGAGGAAAATCAGTTTTCTCAGTTTTACTGTCCCACACTATTTCAGCAAGAGTAACTCCTTCTGGTTCTTCATTGTTTAAGAAGTATCCTGGGAATTCCCCTTCTTCGTGAAGTGCTATACGAACTCTTACTTTCGTATCTGGAGCCATAGAAGAAACAGAGAGTTCAAAAGTATTTTCTCCACCCACAACAAAATCATTAATTGTTCTTGAACCGTAACGATTATTTATGCCAGGATTGTCATCGTCTTTATTAAATATTGGAATATCATTAACAGAACCAATTAGTTGTGGTCGTTCTGGAAGTATTTCATCGTTCTCAAGTGCGTACTCAAACCACAGCTCTTGTTTTAAGTAATCAATCTCTCGGTCATAGATTTTGTCTACTAATATTTTCTCTGTACTCATGCTAGAAGAATACCAGACTAAACCACCCCCTAGCAAAATAATCAGTAGGATAATAATCAGGCGTTTCCTCATGCAAAAAGTATACCAACCTAGACGGAGAAAATCATCGGGGTCGCTGGTTGGACGAGTTAAGAACCCTCAACTGGAGAGAAATTGAAAGAGAATTAGAGATATTTTCCCAAACTATGCACCCTGCCCTTACTGTCTAATTTTCCAGATAACTGCAAGAAGTAGAAGCACATACACCCCAATTACTTTGATAGTATCCCAAAAATACACATTGGGAAGGATAAGAGCTGTACCAAACAGTGAAGCTAAAATAACGGCTAGTAGCGTGACCACTACATAAGGATATTTTTCTATACTGGTATCTTTGTATCCTTCTGGAGTTTTCTTAAATCCCCACAAGGGTCTTCTTAAGTTTTCAAAACGTGGCAAAGAGTAGACGTAGCTTGTTAAAACAAAAAACACAAACAAAACAATTGTTGCGATTATCATTCTGGAAGAAACCTCTCCATATTTCTCAAGATAGATAAAGTGAACATACAAAACAATCAGTCCGACTGCTATGGAAAAAAGAAGTTTCGCAACTGTACTAAGCCACGATTTCATTAGTTAAAAATCTCCGAGAGATTGTTGGGGCTTCCTGTATAGTTACTTGTTTCAAATAGTGACGATGACCGAATGCCAGAGCTCTTTCTTACAACAATGGAATAGGTATAGTCTTTCCCAAACAAGAAGATGTCTTCGTGGGTTCCCTCTCCAAAAGTATCTAAGCGAAAGCCCTTGAGGCCATTTACTTCCACATTTTCATATTTGATGTTTGCACTTGTTGCCACTTCTTTTATTTTGCTTGAAGCTGACTCATACGTTTCTCCACTCTCACTTGCACTAGGGCCAAACAGTCTCTTTCCTCCTCCCACCTTGTCATACACAACAAATTGTATCTCTGGGTCGGAGCTATCGGTGCTATAAAACGCTACTCCTAGTTGCTTTCCCAGTAAACCTTCGTCTTTATCTTCTCCAACATTTAGTTCTTTTGGATAGCGTAACTCAAAATCATATTGACTAGTACGGTATATGTTCATATCCTCTGCACCAGAAGATATTTCTTTTTCGCTACCATTTTCTTGAGTCTGCTCTGTATCTATTTCAGAATTAGGAGCTTCCTCTTGGTTTTGATACACAAAGTAACCACCTATAACAAGAATGATTATGATAACAAGTGTTGTAATTATTTTATTCATATCCAAAGCTATCAACTATTTAGATAAATTGTGAGAAAGATTACAGCAACTATAGTAAAAGAAATCAGAAATGTCCATCTTAGTGGTTTTGATAGTTGTTGTGAAGTGTCCCGTGATTTAAGTTGATGTACACCAATCACAAAACCTATCAAACCAGCAATCATTGCATACAGCCATATTCCACACAAACCCCAACACTCATACAAGATTTCACTTGTATCTCCTAGCAAAATACTTGCCCCAGGAAAGATAAGGAGTAAGCTACCAAGAATTATTATGACTCCTTCTATGTTTAATTTCATATAAAAAGTATATCAAATTTATTTAGGCTCTACTTTAGCAACTTCTTCAAAATTACCAAGTGCTTCTATGTCTCCATATTCTCTATGCTTGCTGAGTATCTTTTGAACACCAGCATCAATGCTTTTGAGATTTTCCATTGCTTTGTCTCGTGACTCTTTAGATTCCCAACTGGCAATTGCTATAAACTTTCCCTCCTCTCCGTTTTTCTTATACAGCTTCGTCCCTTGAGCACCTTCCTGTTTTTGGATTATCGTACTTCCATTCTTCCACGCTTGAATATAGTCTTCTTCGGAACAACCGTCCTTAATAGTTATTTCAAATATATATTTCATTGCGTTTGTTTAACTCGTACAGTTTCCGTCATTTTTACCGTACTCACATACCCCAACACATCAACATCAGGGTCATAGAGCTCAATCATATCAAGGTCGGTTCGGTCAAAAACTCGTGCTCCCTTGAGTCGTTTTGTCCCATCAAGAAGCGATTGTTTTAGTTTTGTATATTCGTCTGGTTCAAGATAGAAATCAACATCCCCTACGTGGTGTCTGTATGGGTCTGGTTTTCTGATGTAGAGATGCGTATAGGTTGTTTCTGGAACTCCATCTTTTTCAGGAATAGTAATTGGCTCGTGAAGCTTATAGTATTTTTGTTTTGGATTATCTGATGGTTCGGTCATTTCTTCTCTCAATTTTGTAAGAAAATTATACTCATCTTCGTAGTGACAAAAGACCCCCATATTCCCTGCATTGGGTAAGTATTTACCGAAACTTTGATGGCACAACTTATGACACTCAAAATGAATGTGCTTGATGGCTTCAAGTAAACCCTCTTTACTTTTTATTGGACTAAATCGGTAGAGTTTCATATCTAAATTCCTATTTCAACTTTCCAGTTCATAGGAATAAGAGTGAGGTTTAGAGGATGGGCAAAACTGTTACTTTCCTTCCATTCTGTCAGACGACTTTTGATTTCTCCTATTAACTGGTCTGCATCTTTTATTTTGTGAGCACTCATCTCAACAAACACCTCTATCGGAGCAACTTTTATCTTGATTTGAGAACTGTTTGCATAAACAAAAACATCCTCAATTTCCGTTACCTCAGAGACAATATCCCTGACCCCATTAGAAAGAGACCTTGTTTCCTCTTCGGTTACTTTTTCATTATCATACTCAATTCGTACAAGAGGCATAGTGAAAGTCTACCACGAGAAGTGTTCATCAAGGACTTTATCAATCAGGGTATATAAAGCATCCCTAAGTTCTTCTACTTGCTTGTCTGAAAGGTCATCACCAAGATACTTTCTGCATTCCTCAATTGAAAGCATATGAACTAGCTTATGTTTAGAGAAATTAGATAAATTATATAAGAAAAAATAACCGCACTGATTGCCATAACAACCCTTCCATAAACCTTCTCTGCTATGTCTGATAAAAACTTCCAAAGAAGTTTAATCGGTTTCCAAATAAAAAAACTGAAAATTGGTATTACAAAATCATTCAACAAGTCTCTATTATTTCTTCGCATAAGATTTTCTATTATCCCTAATTTGAATGATTTGAGAATTACTAAGGATGTTTATGACAAAAAACACCAGGAGTATCACGACCAGATGCAGTCACTCAATCTTGAATTAGAAGAACACGACAAGGGTAATTTTGAATATCATATTACCGTAGCTCGGGTCTTTTCTTTGGCTACTCGTGCACAAGAATTATTTGAGAGTTCTGAAACAGATGAAAAACGAGCGTTTTTGAATTATTTACTTCAGAACCCAACCGTAAAAAGAAAAAAGCCAGTATTTCCATTGCGTTCTCCTTACGACACAGTCCTTAAAGTGGCTGGTCGTCCTAATCGGGGTGCTCGGAGAGAATCGAACTCTCATCACAGCTTCCACAGAGCTGAGTGTTAACCGTTACACCACGAGCACCATATCTCTATACAACAACGTTGTAGTGGTGTATAAGATGGTGGCAATTATGGCACACCCACACAAGATTGTTAAGCTTATTGTTTAATCTATTTTGATCCTTGTGGTGTACAGCAAGAATCCTTTTATCTCTTGTCTTACATAACTTACAAGTCTGTGGGACCTTATTTCTAGCCAAAACAGACTTATATGCCGTTTTCCCGTGTACCCAGTTGGCATGTTTCTCCCCTATAAACTCCGAGTTCCTCCATTTTGTCTGGCATGATTTACTACAAAAATATTTCTTACTTTTTGAAGTTTTGAGCTTTGCTAGTGGTTTATAGGAAACCTTCTTACAAATAAAACAGGGGACATTTCTTCCTTTTCTTGCTCCTTTATATTGGCAAGCAGATGAACAGTACTTCCCTCCCCCATTTCTCAAAAAGAATGGCTTCGCGTAAAATTCCTTTTTGCAAAGTTTACACTTAACTTGTGGCATATATCTATTTTATCTTGAAAAATATCCTAGGTAAACAATACCACTTGTGGAAATTTAGAAGTTTTTATGACAACCTACTCGTACGTAGGAGATTGCTCTTTTATACCAGACTTGGCATTAATAAGTCTAGAAAGAGCGTACAAAAGAGAAGAGAGTCTGTTTAAATATTGGAGAGTATGTTCCCCCACTTTTGCCTCTTCTTCTTCACATGCTTTTACCACCCGTCGCTCGGCACGGCGTGATACTGCACGCGCATAATCTACCATTGCCGATAGTTGCTCTCCTCCTGCAACCTTAAACATTTTGATTGGCGGTAATTCTTTTTCAATATCTGCAATAACACCCTCAACTTGTTTTACCTTCTCTTCTGTAATTCGTGTGGTTGCCCCGGCCACCTCTCCCTGAACAATAAAAAGATTTTGTTGAATATCGTTTAAAGTATCTGCCAAAGAGTGGTTTCCCTCTTTTGTTTCAAAATCTTCTTTTTCTGCTTTTACTTTGCAGACTCCCAAAAATGAATTGAGTTCATCGAGTTCGCCCAGTGCCTCGGGGCGCGCACTTGCTTTTGACACTCGTTTATCGCTTCCAAAAAATCCCGTCTCTCCTTTGTCTCCTTTACGTGTGTAGAGCATGTTTTTGTTTTCGTTTTTTGCGGGCGTGTTCTAGATTCCAGATTTCATCGTAGAGTTTGTGCCATGATTTTACTCGGTGTGCGATACCCATCTCATCGTACTTTTCGTTATACCCCCAACTAAACAAATATCGGTGAGGAACGACATCCATCATTTGGGAAAGCTGAATCAAAAGATCGTCAACATATATATCAAACCCTTTTACGGCATCGTGCTTTGTGTTTTCAAAACCAATTCCTTCAATGGGCAAGTGTAAATGATGTTTTTTTAGCCATTTGTTTGCGACATCGAGCGCAACACCCGTGCGCGCAGTAACAATTTTTACCTCGTGTCCATCAGCCTGGAGCTTTTTTATATTAGTAACCGCCCCACGAACGGGTTCCATAAATAAATGAGCATCAATGTCTTCATAAATCAATTTTTTAAAGGCAATATAGCCATCACGAGAAAGAATTTTGTTTTCGATAATATAAAAAGCGTCGGCTTTTGTGTGAGGAACAGAGACCCCATACACTTTTTTAAGTACAAAAGCTTTCAGTTTCCCTAAATTAGAAACCACTCCATCAAAATCGAGTCCAATCTTCATGAAGACAGTTTAGCATAGATCTTTTTGAGAGGATTTGGTCATGGAGAGGAGTTGAATGTTTTTTATGGCAGAGGATTTGGTCACAACTCTCACTACGCTCGGTCGCGACCCCGCCTCAGTGCTTCATCTGCCCCCGGCAGCGCACTTCCGGCTTTCAAATCCTCTCCTGGGCACAGGTATCAATAATGACCGGCTGAAACCGGTCATTATTGATACCTGTGTCTCTATTTTACCAAGCTCGCACCTATTTCCAAAAGAGATGAGCCACGCGCGGAGCGCGTGGTAGCTATGAACGACATCGTACACTCCGACCACGTGGTGATACTAACTCATACCGCCAGCGCCTTCGCTTCACTCCGGCGCTCAGCCCTCGCCCCGTTTCCGCCCTCCATACTTTTCTTTTTGCGGGGGGATTTTAAAAAAATTTAATGGGCGGAAAGCGGGGCTCGGTCGGCTTCCACTAAGTCGTGGAAGTGGCGTCATTCGTAAGTGGTGCCGGAAGGTCTATTCTACTTATTTTGCGTTCATTGCTAAAGGGATGGCACCCTCGAAATCGTCACCACCCGCGCCGGAAAGAATGTTTACGATTGCATCGCCTCGATTGTAT
>DFOW01000016.1 GCA_002376885.1 Patescibacteria group bacterium UBA3531
TCTCTACCCCACCATTGACAATACTCTATATTTATGATAGAGTATTTTTGGTTAAGACAGGACGAGATCCCCTCGTCTTGAGTCCTTCAAAAGGAGGAGTATCATGCTGAACCCGCAGGCTCATGCGTTCTGGGCGAGCCAGCCCAAGAACTCCGTGGAGATCCCCCCGACGACCAAGATGGACTGGATCATCAGGCTTTCGTTCCCGGGCGCCATGCTCGTGATCGGGATCGCTCAGGAGCTATCCAGGCTCTTCTGACCTTCGGGTCAAAGGAGGCCACCCATTCTTTCAGAATGAGGTGGCCTTTTCTCTTTTTTAAAAACCTTAAAACCCTGGATTGTCTTTCAAAAATTCCAATTCTTCAGGGGTCGATTCTCTTCTTAACACTTTGTTTCTATGAGGATATCTTCCAAAGCGGTCAATAATATCTTTGTGTTTCTTTTCGTAATCTAAGTTTCGTGCATTTCCGTGTTCCGTAAAAATTTTAAGAGCATCTTCATGAACCTCTTTTGACTCGCTATGCATAAACGGCATGTAAAAAAACACTCTTCTATCTTCTGGAACCTCTTTATCAGTCCCAACCGAGAGAGCCTCTTGTGCAAGCTTTAGGGCAAGCGGGTCTCCAGCAAATGCCTGTTTATCGTCTCGAAACATATTACGAGCAAACTGATCAAGGACAATTACCTCTG
The DNA here is from genome assembly GCA_002376885.1 of Patescibacteria group bacterium UBA3531. GTDB lineage: Bacteria > Patescibacteriota > Minisyncoccia > Phycocordibacterales > UBA3531 > UBA3531. Next base: position 691 of record DFOW01000016.1, read on the forward strand.
CGAGTCTCCCCTCTGGAGTATCTCTCCAGTCTTTTGTTTTATTATCCATAATTTCCCAATACGTTTCTTTGAATTTTGAAGAAATGAGTTCATCAAATTCTGGATCTTTTTTAAATTGCTGTTCTGGTTTAGTTTCTTCAAACCAAAACGTAAGAATCTCTTTTATTATTTCCTTAGACATAACACGCACTAGTATAGCACCATACAAAAAACTCCCCGCAGCTACAGGGAGTTTTTTGTTTAACGAATGAAGAATGTATTAGTTTTCTTCTCCGTCTTCAGTTTCTTCGTCGTCCATCTCCATTACCACTGGAGTTACCATTACTTCCATGATTGTGTCAGTTAATTGATCGTGTAGGGCAACTTCAGCAACTGGGTCGGTTGCAGTTCCGTTTTCAACATTAGCTTCTCCTTGAGATGGGTCTGGTTGACCTCCTTCAAATCCGCTTCCAAGCTCGGTGTTTTCTTCAGTTCCTGCATCAAAGTTTGCTGCAGCAACGGTCTTTTCGGTTCCATCAAGCTCTACTGCATTAAGAAGCGCGTATCCGTCGTTTGAAGCAACGGCCATCATGATTCCTGAAAGAAGAAGTCCATCTTCGTCTACCATAACTGAAACTTGTGCTTGTTGACCAGGCATGATTGGCGCATCAACAGAAATCACTTCAACAACTCCTGGAAGAGTTGCTACGAGTTCTGCAAATGCTGTGTTTGATCCGTACTCTGCAAGTGGCTCAAGTTCTGCTGGAGCAACAGCTCCTTCAAAATCAAGACTTGCTTCACTTGTATGCAACACAAGTACTCCTGGTGAGAGTGGTTGTGCATCACTTACGTTGCTAACGGTAACGGTGTATTCCTTTACCATTTCGCTTCCTCCTTCTTCACCGCCTGTAAAGTACAAGTACCCCGCAACAAGTGCGATAAGAACGATGACAATAAGGAGCGCGTTTCCTTTTTGATAATTCATAGCGTTTCGCTTATTTAATAGATTAATAATATTTCTAATATAGGCTAGTGCGACTCAAGCATTGTATCCCGAAATCGCGACTGTGCAAAATTGACAAATAAGAGTTTTTATGTTAAAAATTCTGGAGTTCATTCGCCAAAGGAGTTTGCCGATGTCGGAACATAGCGAATCAGGCGAGAGCGTCTACAACGTGCTCCTCGTCGAGCAGGAGGAGACCCTCCTGCAGTCCTTCGTACGGAGGATGGAGTTCCTTCTCGAGAGAAGGGGTCTTCAGGCCACCATTCTGGCTGCAAGTAGCCAGGATCAGGCTCGGCTCCTTCTGGGAGACGAACCCCACCCCGAGATGGACCTCATCCTGATGACCGCAAGCGTTCGGATGCACACAGGTTCTGCCGACGTGCACCGTTCGGAAACAAACACGGGAGAGCTCATCCAGGCGCTCCGTGAACAGTGTCCGAACGCCGCCATGATCGGCGCTTCGGTCCGTGGTGACCACCAGGACTGGCTCGTCCGCTCCGGATGCCATGCATCCATGAAGAAGGATCAGGAAACCCCCGGGAAGCTGGTAGACCTCCTCGTCCTTCATCCGCCGGGAAGGCGTCGCTCTCCCTAGGCCGCCGGCCGCACCCTACCCTTGGGTTGCGGCCGGCTTTCGTTTTTATTCTTTTCAAACATTCATTCTTCCTGTAGGGTTTCACTAGAAGCTTTTTTACTCAAACTGCCTTTCAGGCAAGAGGAAGTCATGTCTCATAATGAAGAGTGGTTTGCCAATGAATTCACGCGCTTGGGGGCGCTTTGGGTTCATGATGGCAACAGGAAGCGGCCTCATGCTCTCCTTACCAAGGGAGGGCATTCCAACGGCTTCTTCAATGCAAGTCTCATCTTGGAGCGTCCCAGGCTCGCGCACAAGGCGGTCCAGGCGCTCACGGTAAAACTGGTCGAGACCGGTGTGGATCGTGCGACGCTCTCTCGTGTCGTCGGCTCTGCGCTTGGTGCGATCACCATCGCACACGACTGTTCCTTCATCTTCGGGGTCAAGCTCGGCTGGACCGAGAAACAGAAGGATGGGTCGATGGCGCTCAAACGCTTCGACCTTGACCCTGGCGAGATCGTCCTGCCTGTCGAGGACGTCATAACCACAGGTGGAACCACCCGTGGCACAATCAAAGAGATCAGAGAGCGTGGTGGGTCACCGACCAACGTGGTCGGAACCCTGGTGAACCGTTCGGGGCTTGAGTTCTTGGACGGCTACAAGATCATCTCTCTCATCGACCGAGAGATGCCGATCTGGACTCCAGAGGAGTGCCCTCTGTGCAAGGAAGGGTCCGAGGCGGTGCGCCCCAAGGAGAACTGGAGTGCACTCACTCAGGAATATCCATCGTGAACAAGAGGGCCGCCGTTTGGTCAAGAACGGCGGCCCTTTCTCATATTTATTGACTTTGGGCCCTTATTTCGGTAGTATTTTGGTGCCCCGAACTGGGGTTTATTTAATAGATTTGAGTAGTTCAGTACGAATTAACAATCAAATAACCGCGTCCGAGGTTCGCGTTGTCGATGAAACAGGTGCCAATATTGGAGTCTTCCCCACCAAGGAAGCCCTCAAAATGGCAGAGGACAAAGACACCGACTTGGTAGAAGTTTCTGCAAAAGCAAAGCCCCCTATTGCAAAGCTTATTGACTACGGAAAGTATCAATATGCCGAGAAAAAGAAGGCAAAGACTGCTAAAGGGAGTCACAAAACAGAAACTAAAACCCTTCAGGTAAAAATCGGAACCGGAGAGCACGACCTTGAGCTTAAGAGCAAAAAGGCGAGCGCCTTTTTAAAAGAGGGTCACCGAGTAAAGATTGATCTTTTTTTGGGGGGACGGGCAAAGTATCTTAATCAAGACTTTTTAAAAACTCGTCTTGATAGAATCCTTACGCTCATTACCGAAGAACATAAAGTTGCTGACGGACCTAAAAAAAGTCCTAAAGGACTCACGGTAATTCTTGAGAGAGGAAAAGCAAAACAAAATGAAAACGAATCCCAGTAAAATTCCTCACAACATTCGGAATTAACGGGACACGTAAGTCACCAGACATGAAAACAAATAAATCATTAACAAAAAGAGTAAAAATAAGTAAGAAAGGAAAGCTTTTGGCACGCAAAAAGGGCCATGGGCATTTTAATGCTAAAGCAAAACGAGAAAAGCAATTGAAACAAAAAGGATTAGAAACCATCACTATTAAAAAGAAGACCCTAAACCAGTTAGTACCAAATAAACAAAATGGCTAGAGTAAAACGAGGAACAACCAGTTTAAAAACCAGACGAAGCACTCTTAAAGCTGCCAAGGGATATCGATTTGGAAGAAGCACCAAAGAGCGAGAAGCAAAGCAAGCACTTTTGAAAGCAGGGGCTCATGCCTTTGCACATAGGCGAAAAAAGAAAGGAGACTTTAGACGACTTTGGAATATTAAAATCGGTGCTGCATCAAAAAACCTTGGAACCTCATACAGTAAATTCATCGATGCGCTCAAGAAAAAGGAAATCGCACTCGATAGAAAAGTACTTGCTCACTTAGCAGAACACGAACCAGAAGCATTCGAAGCAGTATACAAAGAAGCACTAGGAGCACCCACCAAAGAAGAAAAATAAAATCCCCAGCTGGGGATTTTATTTTTAGAGAATAACTTTACAATCAGGGCCGTTACAGTCTTTGTATACCTTGTCACTATTGGCGTAAACACCATAACTTTCTTTTTTCTCAGCCTCAACCATTTCAATCAATCGTTCAATAAGTCGTTTTGGGTCTTTGTCAAAAATGAGCTTATCATTTTTCCTATTTGATTTTTCTACCATGAATTTGATAACTTCATCGGTCGCCCAACTCCCCTCCAAAACTCCCAATGGTTTTTTATCTTCGTACGCAACCGTAAACTCATTAATTGTTCCAATTCTTCCACACCCCACAACTACTGCATCGGTTGCTCGTGTTAAAAGTAAGTTCCGTCCGTTAAAACCAGATCCGGTGTAAATAATAAGGTCCATGTAATCAAGTGGGAGGTTGTAAAGCTCTACGTGCTCTGCCTCGCTTGCCGCAGGAGACACTCCAATAACAGTTCCTCCCTCCTCCTTTGCTCCCTTGCCACTCCAAAGAGGAAAACCTGTTGTTGCGCCATGCACAAGCACTGCTTCTTGGCGAACAATCTCTTTTCCAAGTTCGGTTGCCTTCTCAAGCGCCTCGTCACCACAATGGTCAGTGGCAGCGGCACCCGATACGGCAATTTTAATTTTTAAATGTTGGTGTTTTTCTTCTTCGGTCATAGTGTTATACGTTAATTTCTATAGTTTCTTCATGTTCCGGAGAAACTGCTTCGATTCCTAAATAATCCCTGATTCGTTGCACTAAAAAGAGTGATGATTTTGGCTCGCCAAGAACGACAAATACTTTTTTAAGTGTGTCTCCTGCCTCAGCAACCGCATCAAGAAGTGCGTTTGAATCTTTATGAGCAGAGTACCCGTGAATGGTTGTTACTCGAGCTTTTACAGGAATCTGCTCGTTTAAAATTGTAACACTCTTTGCTCCATCTTGCAGTTCTCTCCCCAAGCTCCCTGGTACCTGATAGCCAACAATCAAAAGTGTACTTTTAGGATCGCTTAAGTATTGTTTTTCATGATGAATAATTCGTCCACCATTACTCATTCCTGACCCCGCAATGATAATTTTTGGATTAGGAGTGTTTCTGATAGCTTTTGATTCTTCAGTTTTATAAGTGAATTCAAGTCCTGGAAAATTAAAGATGTCGTCGCCGTCTTTTATTATTTTTCGGGCATCTTTATTAAAGTAATCTTTATATTTTTTGTAGATTTTGGTTACATCGATCGCAAGTGGTGAATCAATAAAGACAGGAACTTGTGGAATCCGTCCATGCTCTACCAAATCATTTAATTCATATAAAAGCTCTTGTGTTCGTTCGAGTGAAAATGCCGGAATCATGAGGGCCCCACCCTTTTTCATGGTCTCCTCAATCACATCTTCGAGAATATATTTCCTGGTATCTCTATCTTCGTGATTACGATCACCATACACACTCTCAAGCACTAAATAATCAGTACCCTTAAATGATTCCGTATCTTTTAGGAGTGGTGTTGGTGAGTTACCCAAATCACCCGAGAAAAGGATTCGCTTGTCATTGTACACAAATTCAATAAGAGCAGATCCTAAAATATGGCCTGCCTCTCGTAGCCTTACTCTAAAATCACCAACAGTTATCTCTTGATGGTAATCAAGGTTCTTCCAGAGTCCTATTGCCTTGGTTACATCTTGTTTTTCGTACAAGGGTGGGAGGCTATCTTCTTTTGCCTCCTTCCCTAAAATACCCATGGTATCGTCGAGCATGCGCTCGCTAATGTCTTTGGTTGGTGGTGTTGAATAAATAGGATTATTAAAACCGTCTCGAACAAGTTTTGGAATACGTCCAATATGGTCGATATGTGCATGGGTTACAAACAAAGCATCGACGGTTTTTGGATCATAGGTAAAATCTTTTCTATTGGTATCCTCTCCTACACGGCGCCCTTGAAAAAGACCACAATCAACAAGGATTTTGGTTACACCGTCGCTAATCATAAAGTTGGAGCCTGTTGGGGATCCAACCCCGCCATAAAAGGTAATTGTTACTTTTTTCTCCATAGTGTTTTGTACATAAGCGCTCCCACAAATGCCCCGATAAGATCAAAAAACAAATCCCCCAAAGTGTCTTGGAACTCTTGTTGGAGTTCAATACGTCTACCAATTGAGATAGCAAACTGGTCTGACGCAAACTCAAACAATTCCCACAAAACGCCAATAAGGGCAGAAGCCCCAAGAGATAAAAGAAGGATAAAAATAAACGAAAAGTGTTTTGGTTCGATAAATCGAGAGTGGTAGTAGAGGTAAGTAGCCAAAAGCCCTACAAAAAGACCCCCAAGAAAGTGCATAACAATATCAAACCACCAAAATTCCCAATATAAAAAGTAAGCAAGTGCCACTATTTGAGCAACAAAAATAAACGATATCAGTCCCCCTATAAAAAATTCAAGTGATCGATTTCTTTCCATCCTATACGAAATTGTTACTCTCAATAATCCTAATTTAATAATGTAATACCCTTCGGTCAGCACCACCACAATTTAAAAAATACATTGAATTTCTGACAGGACAGGTGCCGTCCGCTATTATACCCGTAGAGACTCCCCAAACAAAACCGCTCTCCGCATAGTACGAGAGCGCCTTTGTGGGATTATTCAGGGGCACTGGTCCTAGCCTAGTGATAGGTGGGTGCACTGCTTTTTAAACCTCGGTTAAAAAAGACTCCGCGCTCCCTAAGGACCTTATAACCTAGTTCAGTGCCTTAGAATAATCCTGCCCCTATTATACCGCACCGACGTTCCCAACACAAAACCCCGCATGGTGCGGGGTGCTGTGCTGGGGTTACCTGAACTTTTGAAGCTTTAGTCCTAGCGAAACGCTAAGTGGGTATCCTCATCGTGAGGGGCGAACCTCACACCTATTGGATTCCCTTTAAAAAATTACTCGATCTGGACTAATGCTTACAAGGAAACATCTCAGGCAACCCTGCATATATTATAAACGAAATGGGGTGTGTGAGTTACAAGAAAGTTTTTGACGAAAGTTATACATGGTTTCCCCAAAACCATCCACATGAAATCCACAGCGGATAAAGGTTTACCCAACCAGGTTTTTATTTGCTAAAAATTCTGGTGGGTTTATTCTCGTTCGTCCTCTCCGTAGATAAAGTCGAGGTCTAGACGGTCATAATTGAAGAGTTCGTCTTTACTAAAGAAGCGTTCGAGCTCCTCTTTTGCTGTCTCAGGGGAATCTGACGCATGAACAATGTTGGTTTGCCCACTGATTGAGAGATCCCCTCTGATGCTCCCTGCATCTGCCTCATACCCCTTGGTTGGCCCCACAATAAGACGTGTTGCACTAATTGCATTTACCCCAGAGAGTGCCATAACAATCACCGGTGAGCTTTGCATGTAATTTTTGAGTGATTCAAAAAAGGGCTTATCTTTTAAGTGAGAGTAGTGGTTTTCAAGAAGAGTGTCTTCAAGCTTTACCATTTTCATTCCTACAATTTTAAGACCCTTTCTTTCAAATCGGCTTACGATCTCTCCGAGCAAGTTACGAAGTACTGCGTCGGGCTTCATGATAATTAATGTCGTTTCTTCTTTCATTCTGTATTTATTATTGATTAATGGATGCTTATTGTAACGAAAGACTTCTATTCCGTCAAAATAACTGGCCCCTTCTTTGTAATAGCGATAGTGTGTTCAAAATGCGCACTGTTTGTTCCATCTTTGGTTGCATACGTATAGCCATCGTCTTTAAGAATCACATTTTTAGTTCCTCGTGTAAGCATTGGCTCAAGTGCTAAAACCATACCCTCTTGTATTTCTGGACCACTATTTTTGCTTCCAAAATTTGGAATAAATGGTTCCTCGTGAACGGCATGGCCCACACCGTGTCCTCCTAATACCTCAACAACACCGTAGCCATATTCTTTTGCAACCGCCTCGATCGCAGAACCAATAGCACCAATTTTTTTTCCTGGAATAGCATTTTTTATACCAGCAAAAAGGGATCGTTTAGTAACCTCTAACAGTTTTTTGTCTTCATCACTGATTGCACCCACGGGATACGTTCGTGCCATGTCGACAATATATTTTCCATCACGAATAAGGCCAATATCAAGCCCTACAATATCACCTTCTTTAAGGGCATAGTCTCCTGGAATACCGTGAACGATTTCATCGTTTACTGAAATACAAACCGTTGCAGGAAACGGAGTGTTGGCGCCTTCAGGCGTGTAATCCTTAAATGCCGGGACATCACCTCCATCTCTAATGAGTTTCTCTCCCAAGTCATCAAGCTCTTGTGTAGTAATACCTGGCACAACCGCCTTCCCCACCTCAACTAAAACACGAGAGAGGCGATTACCTGCCTCTTTTAATATTTTTATTTCGTCTGGTGTTTTTATTAAACTCATTTTTTATAATTTTTCTTTTATTGTTTTATGAATCTCATGTTCGTCTCCTACTCCATTGATCTCAAAAAAGTTATGAAAGTCATCCGACTTGAAATATTCTATTGCAGGAACGACATCTTCTTGAAACCAACGCAAACGCTCCTCTACTTCTTTTTCATCTTTATCGTCTGCACGACCCCGTAACGTGAGTCGTTTAACCGCCTCATCATGGCTGATATCCAGATGAAATACATTTGGAGTAAATCCATAGAATGCCAGAGCGTGGCTTAACATTTTTGCCTCGCTTAGGGTTCTGGGTGTTCCATCAAGAATAATATCTTCGTTTCCCTCAAGTTTTGCAATAAATTCTCCTCCCCATACCCATACCGACAAGAATTCTGGTTGGAGCTTTCCTTCGTCCATAAGCCCTTTTGAGAGTTTTTGTGTATACCCCTCACCCTGTATAAAGTCTCGGAATGCTTGCCCTGTAGCAATGTACTTAACGGTCACACCATTACCTTCGAGGTGTTCGTGCAACAATTTTGCTTGTGTTCCTTTTCCGGACCCTGACCTACCAATAAAAATGTGTGTCTGTTTTGACATCGTCCGTTTATCCTAATAAATCGGAGTCCTAAAATCAAATAGAAAGAACGCCGGTAACATACTGGGTGTCTTCATCTCCAATTTCAAGAATCTTCCCGTCAGGGCCAATAATATGGGAGTATCCACTCGAATCAACTGACCCAATAATATACTTACCAGTAATGGCAGCTCGGAGTTGCGACACAGCAAGGATTTGTTCAAACACTTTGCTCTTGTTATGAAAGTGAGCTAGACGCTGTTGATGCACAATAAAGTCTGGATTTTCTTCTTCTATCTGGTCATAGATTGGAAACGATAAAATCTCTGAACACGCTACCGCACTAATGTTCCCTGCGTGTGTTTGGACTGTTTTAAACTCTGATTGAACACTATTAGTTCCTTTCTGCACCTCAAGATCCCTAAACCACTCACCTCTTCCTAACAGTTGCGCCCCAATACGAAAGACATATGGTTGATATTCACCAATCGGCATAAGAAGACCCTTTTCAATTTCAACAGTCGGAGCCTTGTTCGAATAAAATCTTGAGAGAGAAACGTTTCGGACAGGATCATAGACTCCTTCAATTAACAATCGTTCTGTATCAGTTCCTAAAAGATATTCTTTTGCTTCTTGCTCAGAGACATTATCTTCTTCCTGAATTGTTCGTATGAGCTGTGAGTTTTCTGACAGAACAATAACTGAAGTATCAGGATACTTTTGTAAAATATCTTGTATTGCTCTTTCACTGTTGGCACGAGCCTGACTATAATACTCATCACTATAAGCAAATTGAACAGGGTTCCTGCTTTGAATTGCAGCAACTCTTACTTCTTGTGTTCCTACAACTTCTTTTTTAGGGACAAGAAGGAAGAATTCGGAAGCTATTAAAATAATAATAAGCGCAAAAAACACCGAGTATGTTTTTATACTTTTTTTAGTAAGTAAAATGACAATAAAAATATTTATTGCGGCTACAAAAAATGAGAGTCCATAAACACCAAGTGTTGGGGCAAGAGCCAATAATGACTCACTTGTTGAAGTGGTATATCCTAAGAAACCAAAAGAGAAGTGGTCTCCAAGACTCGAAGAATCTCCCCACACAATAAGAGAGTAGAGCCATGAACGAGAGTACTCTGCCACAAGCCATACAAACGGAAGAACATAGAGTGAGTAGCGAGAGAGAAGAAGCGGAATAAAACTGAGCGTTAAAAAGCTTGAAAAAATGAGCCAAAGCACCACCACAATTACATAACTCAAAAAGATACTATTTATTCCAAGCCAATCGAGTGGAGCCAAATGAAGGATAGAGTTGTACTGCCATAAAAGATACAAAAGGCCCGACGATAAAACCAAAAAGGATTCTTTTTTAAATGAGTACCCTTGCCTAAAAATGAGAATAAGAGGAATAAGCGCCACAAAACGCAAAAGCCCCACATTAAAGGGGGCTCCTGCAAGATTCAGAAGGACTACAAAAGAAAGTACTAAAATGTAGTCCTTTTTTAGAAACATTTATCTTACTATGGCTCTGAGATAATTTGGTTTCCCGCAGAACACCAATCATATCCTCCGGCTGAACCACCTATAGCACCAACATATACCTCAGAAGAATCTGATCCAATTGTAGGACATGAAGCAGCATTGCCAACCTCTAAATTAGCAACCAGATCATATCTGTCCCCAGCAGGGTCGGTCATATAGAAATAAAAGAAGGAGTCGGCGGCCACAGGAGGCTGAATAAGTCCACCCAAACTACCATTCTGATTAACTGGATCCGAAGGAAGTTGAATATAATTCTGAAGTTCTGTCGCCAAGTCACTCCAGCTGGCAGCAGTACTAATTCTTGCATTTGCTTGGTTAAAGCCGGGAACGGTAGTCAAAACTGGATATCGTCCAGTGTCGTCCCTATACAACTCTAATGCAATTTGGATATTTTCTAGGTCTGACGTCCTTCTGGCGTCAACTGCCTTTACTCGTGCACTATTTAATTGCCCCAAAACAATACTTGAAAGCACTCCAATGATTGCAATAACTACAAGGAGCTCAATCAAAGTAAATCCTCTATTTAAAAGTTTTTTCATATACTAGTTTCTTGATGGGAGGTTATCAATAACTTGCTGAGGTAGAGCCTGTCGTTGCCCTGGAGTAAGATCTTCAACGTAAGTAGTCTCCCCAACACTACCACCACCTAACCATGCATAACCAAGCCAAATAAGGGCAAGAACAATGATAACAAGCATTACCTTATTTGCTCCTTTTGCTGTCTTTGCCAAACCAAGCTTCACAATGAAGCCCGTTACTCCACCCACTTTCTTGGGTGCTCCTCCATAATTATTGGAAGAATATGAATTATTTTCGAATTCAACTGCCATATGCATGTACTATACCAGAAGAAAATACCCCCTAACAGTGGGGGTATTTTCTTCTGGGGATATGCAAAAAAATTAGTATTCCCTCATTGAAAGCTGTCCATCGATCTTCTTCACAAGATCAAGGACCACCGAAACCACAATAAGGAGTCCCGTTCCTCCAATAGCAAGGGCTGGATTCCCGGTTACTGCCTGCATAATAAATGGCAATACAGCCACAAATCCAAGGAAGAGCGCTCCCACAAGCGTGATTCGCGTCAAAATCTTTGCAATATATTGAGAGGTTGACTGCCCTGGCCGTACTCCCGGAACAAAAGCTCCTGATTTTTGAAGATTGCTTGAAATTGCATCAGGGTCAAACGTTACCGCCGTATAGAAATACGTGAAGGCAAACACAAGAAGGAAGTAAAATCCTCCATACAGCCATAAGTTAGAGATAAAGAAGGTAAGGCCACGAACAATCACCTCAATAATAGGATTCGTGCTTGCTGCAAAAAAGTTCACAATAATCTGAGGGAAAAGAAGGAATGAGAGTGCAAAAATAATAGGAATCACTCCTGCTTGGTTTACTCGAAGAGGAAGGTAGGTTGAAACTCCACCATACACCTTCATTCCTTTTACTCGTTTTGCATAGGTAATAGGAATAGGGCGTTCGGCTTCAGTAATTACTACAATTCCAGCAACAATCAAAAGTGAGACAATTAAGAATCCTAGGTAAAGCGGAATTTGTGCTGCATTAAAGGTAAAGATAAGCTGGCTTAAGATTCCTGGGAGTCCTGCCACGATTCCTGCAAAAATAATAAGTGACACTCCATTTCCGATTCCGTATTCACTAATAAGTTCTCCGATCCACATAAGGAGCATTGAGCCTGCCGTTACTAAAATAATATTAAAGACTTGCTCAAACGGTGTGAGTTCAATCAATACGCCATTGTTACGCAAGAGCGCCAAAAGAGAGAACCCTTGCACAATTGCAAGCGGAACCGTTAAGTAACGAGTATAAGCAGAGAATTTTTGCCGTCCAAGAGCTCCTTCCTCGTGATACATTTCTCGCAATTGCGGAAAGATCATAGTCGCCAATTGCATAATAATTGAGGCGGTAATATACGGCCCTACTCCAAGCATAAAAATAGAGAGGTTAGAGAGCCCTCCCCCAGAGAATACGTTCAGGAGCCCCAAGAAAGTGTTTCCAGAAAAGAATTCTTCAAGACGAACAAAGTCTACTCCCGGAATCGGAATATTTGCTCCTAGTCTGAACAAAATAAGAGCAAAGATAACAAATAAAATTTTCTTCCGAAGCGTGGTGTCGGTAAAAATATGTTTTGTTTTTTCTAAGAATACGCTCATGGAAGATTATTTTATACTTCCCCCAGCTTTTTTGATTTTCTCAGCGGCTGCCTCTGATACAAGACACCCTTCCACTGTTACTTTATTGTTAATAGTTCCCGTTCCAAGAATTTTAACAATAGGAACTGATCCACCACTTCGTTTTACCAATTTCTTTTCAAGAAGTGTTTGCGGTGTTACCGGAGTATCAGTAAATACACTAAGTGCGCTTACATTTACTACTTCTGGTTTTCGGTTTGTTGGGTTTACGGTTCGTGATCGGTTTTTTCCGTATCCTCGCCTCTTTGGAATCTTTTTAAGCATGTCCCGAACTTCTGGTCGCAACTTGCTTCCTGCTCGTGCTTTTTGACCTTTTACTCCACGTCCAGAATAGGTTCCGCGCTTTCCTCCACGCCCAACAATCTTCTTTTTTCTATTCGGTGTTTTTTTGGTAAGAGTATGTAATTGCATATGCCGATTTTATTTATGAATTCGAAAGCATCTTACTTGAGAATGAATAATTATACAAATCGAGCACCCTGTTAAATACTCCACTTCGTGGAGTAAAATCTTTGATTTTATTTAACAGGGTTAAGTAAGTCATAATCACTTCGTTCTTTGATTTACTAAAGTTGTTTAAGCGCTTTTACTGCAGCTCGGGCATTGTTAAGTTTATTTTTGCTTCGAGAAAGTACTTTTGCATTTGCTCCTTTAACTCCAAGAAGTTCGAGCACGTTTCGTACAGAGCTTCCGGCAATAAGTGCTTGCCCTTTGGTTGGCTTAATAATTACTTTTGATGCATTAAATTTTGCTTCTACTTCGTGCGGGATTGAATGCTTTTCGGTAAGAGCAACCTTAATGAGGCGTTTTTTAGCATCTCGAGCAGCTTTTTGAATCGCAAGAGACGTGTCTCCTGCCTTTCCGATTCCTACACCAACTCGTCCCTTTTTATCTCCAATAACACAGGCAACAGAGAAGCTAAATCGTCGCCCTCCTGCAACCACACGAGTTACGCGTCTAATATCAATAATTTTTTGATCAAACTCTTGAGGAGTTTTTACAAATGGCTTTCGCCCACCACGCCTGGGACCACCCGGCCCACGTCTGGTTGTTGCTTTGCCTGTTTGGGCTTTTTTAGCAGGTGCCTTTTTAGTGACTTCTTTTTTTGTTGTCTTTGTTTCTTCTGCCATGATTAAAATGTTAGTCCTCCTTCGCGTGCACCCTCAGCAACTGCCTTTACCCGACCGGTATACAAGAATCCTCCTCTGTCAAAAATTACTTTGGTAATTTTTTTAGCTTTTGCCTTGTCTGCAAGAGCTTTTCCTACTAAATGAGAAGTGTTAATTTTAGTAAATCCTTTTGCTTTTTCGTCTGCTTTCATTTTTTTTACTTCTTTGTCGACATCGCTTGCAGACAAAATAGTCGCATTCTTGTCGTCGTCAATAAGTTGCGCATAAATATGTGCGTTTGAACGGAACACCGAAAGGCGCGGAGTATTTGCAGTACCATGGATACCTTTTCTGATTCGTTTATGTCGCCTAATGCGTTGTGCGGTTTTATGTAACATTGACCCGTTTAATTTTAAACACCAAAAACACCCATCGTCTCGACCTGCTTTCTTGTTTGTTCAATTGTGTAAATGTAAGAAATTTTCATAAAATTTTTTCGGGTGAATTATGCAACTGCTTTCTTACCTTGCTTTCGTCTTACCACTTCGTCTTCGTACCTGATCCCCTTCCCTTTGTAGGGTTCTGGTTTTTTAACAAGGCGAACTTTTGACGCAAACAATCCTACTTGTTCTTTATCTGGCCCAGAAATAGCGATAGTGTTCTTCTCTACCTTTACTTCAAGTCCTTCTGGTACGGGCATTTTTACTTGGTGAGAAAACCCAACTGAAAGCACGAGGTCTTTACCTTGAAGCTCAACTTTGTATCCAACACCTTCTACTACAAGCTTCTTTTCGTACCCTTCGGTTACTCCCTTTACCATGTTTGCAACATGAGATGCGGTTGTTCCCCACATAGCTTTTGCAAAAAGGGTTTCGCTTTTTGGTTTAAAGGTAATAGCATTGTCTTCAATTACTACCTCTACTTCTTTTTTAAATTTTCGAGAAAGCTCTCCTTTTGGACCCTTAACAGAAAAGTTCCCGTCAGTTACTTCTGCGGTTACTCCTTGTGGGATTTCAATTGTTTGCCTTCCGATTCGTGACATATTATTTAATGGTAAAAAGGATTTCTCCTCCTACGTTTTCTTTTTTTGCTTCCTCTCCTGTCAAAATTCCTTTTGGTGTTGAGAGGATAGTAGTGTTAAATCCAGTTCTGATGTCTTTGCTTCCTTTGTATACTCGACGTCCTGGTTTTGAAACTCGAGTAACCGCTGAAATTTTTGGTGACCCGTCTGCATAAAGAAGTTCTACTTCTAGATTCTTCTTAATCTTCTTTCCTTTTTTAGTAACAGAACCAACGAGTCCTTGTGATTCAAGCTTTGAACCGATTTCGTGCTTTAGCTTTGAATAGGGCAAAACCACGCTCTTATGCCCTACGGCACTCGCATTTTTTAGCTGAATAATGAAGTCTGCGATTGGATCGGTTACCATGATGATTTCTTTACGCCAGGGATTTTTCCTTCATTGGCAAATTCTCGAAAGCAAATTCGACACATATCAAAATCTCGCATATAGCCTCGCTTTCGCCCACATCGAAAACACCGATTGAGCGTCCGACTCATGAATTTTGGCTTCCTATTTGCTTTTGCAATGATTGATTTCTTTGCCATATCCCTTAGATAAAATAAAAGCTCCACCAGAGCTCGCGCTCCATACTATATAAATAGCGGGTGCTTGTCAAACGGCTTAACCGTGGGATTTTCCTTATTTTTTGAAGGGAATCCCAATCTCCCGAAGGAACGCTTCCGCCATCTCTTTATTAGGGGCGGTGGTTACTACCGTAACCGATAACCCAAAGACGTCCCGAAGGTCTTCATCTCCCGTTTCTGGGAAGATAGTGTGCTCTGGGAGCCCAATAGTTAGGTTCCCCATTGAGTCAATCGCCTTTGGATCGATACCTTTAAAGTCGCGCATTCGCGGAAGTGCAATATTAATGAACTTATCAAGAAACGAATACATTCGGTCTCCCCGCAAAGTTACCATCGTTCCGATTACATCTCCTTCTCGGAGTTTAAAGGTCGCAATTGATTTTCGTGCCCCCCGTGGTGCTGGCTTTTGCCCGGCAATTTTGGTGAGTCGGTCTGTCACGAGTTCTTTCTTTCGTTTATCGGTAATTTTTCCGGTTCCTGAAGAAAGCACCACCTTTACCAATCGTGGCGATGACATAACATTTGTTACCCCAAGTGCTTCCTTGATTTTAGAAAAACTATTTTGTGCTTTTTCTTTTACGGTTTGCATGATTATTTAATTTCGGTTCCGCTTTTTTTTGCAATTCTGACCCATGCATCTTTTACAAGCTTTTTACCAATTCGAGTCCGCTTCCCTCCTTTAGGGTCAACAAGCATGATGTTTGAAACATGAAGTGGCATAATTACATCTACGGTTTGCCCCTTCTCTCCTTGCTTCCTCGGTCGCTGTCTTCGTTTAACAACGTTGATTCCTTCAACCACTACTTTTTCATCATCTCGAATAACCTTAAGAATCTTTCCTTTCTTTCCTTTATCTTTCCCTGAAATAACTATTACGTTGTCGCCTTTTTTAATTTTCATGGTAGTTAAACAACTTCTGGTGCAAGTGATGTTACCTTTTGGAACCCATGTTCGGTTACCTCTCGTGGTACCGGACCAAACACTCGGTTTCCTTGTGGTTCTTTTTTATTGTCGACAATTACTACAGCGTTTTCATCAAATCGTAAGTATGACCCGTCTTTTCGTCTAAACGGTTTAGTTTGCCGTACCACAACTGCGCGCAAAATATCCTTCTTTTTAACTTGTTTTCTGGGCTCTGCGCTTTGTACCGACAAAATCACCACGTCGCCAATCTGTGCAAATTTTTTCCGAGATCCTCCAAGAACGCGGAACACTCGTCCGATTTTTGCTCCTGTGTTATCTGCAATTTTTACGATTGACTGTTCTTGTAACATGATTAAACAACTTTAAAGCTCTTATCTTTTGATACGGGCTTACATGACTCAATAACCACTTCATCCCCCACTTTGTGGGCATTGTTTTCATCGTGAACCTTGTACTTTTTATCGATGGTCATGAATTTTCCATATTTTGGATGCTTTGTGAAGCGGCGCACCTTAACGGTTACCGTCTTATCCGCCTTGTCGCTTACCACGACTCCCTTCAATCGCTTTTTGTGTGTTTCTGTAGTTTTATCCATGGTTTTCTGTGGTTACTTCTTTTTTATTGAGTTCAGTTAAAATTCGGGCAATTTCTTTTCTGACAGTTGTTGCCTCTTTAACGTTCTTGATCTTACTTCCTGAAACACCAAATCGAAATTCTCGCAATTGGGTTCGCTTTTCGTTCAAGTTCTTTAGTAAATCTTTTTTCTTTTTTTCGTCCATATTAGTCTCGTTTTACAACTTTAGTCTTTACCGGAAGCTTTGCACCTGCTTTTCGCAAAACCTCTCGTGACTCTTCGTCTGAAAGACCATCGATTTCAAAAAGAACCCGACCGGGCCGCACCTCTGCACAATACCCTTTAATATCTCCCTTTCCCTTACCCATCTTTACTTCAGCAGGCTTTGAAGTAAGAGGTCTGTCGGGGAAAATTCGGATCCACAATTTACCTACTTTTTTAATGTTTCGAGAGATTGCTTTACGTCCTGCCTCAATTTGGTTTGAGGTAATTCGTCCTGCGGTTTCTGCCTTCAATCCATATGAACCAAACGCTACCGTCAACCCGCGTGTATCGGCTTTAATTTTATTAGGATTTTTGCGACGAGTTTGCCACTTCCTGTATTTTACTTTCTTTGGAAATAACATGATGGTTTAGTTTTTCTTTCGTTTTTCAAAAATATCTCCTCGGTAAATCCATACCTTAATCCCAATGTCTCCATACGGAAGATGAGCTTTCTCTTTTGCAAAGTCGATGTCGGCACGAAGCGTTTGAAGAGGGATTCGTCCTTCTTTCAAATATTCTTTTCGTCCCATTTCTGCTCCACCTAATCGTCCAGAAAGATTGATTCGTACACCTTGCACGCCTCGGTTTGCCATAACCTTCTCAACGGTTTGCTTCATAACTCTGCGGAATGGAAGTCGTTTTTCGAGTCCTTCTGCAATCATTTGCCCCACCACTGCTGCATGGGTTTCTGGATCACGAACCTCTTCAATATCAATTTTAAAATCTCGTGGAGCTTCTACCCCCAACTTTCTCATTTGTTTCAAAACGTCTGCTCTTAACTTCTTTGCCCCCTCTCCACTTCGTCCAATAACCATTCCTGGGCGAGCTGTTTTAATGATGATTCGGAATGAGTTCTCTCCTCGTTCCATTTCGATTGAGTTTACATAGAGTCCTCGAAGCTTCTTTTCTAGATATTCGCGGAGCAAAACATCTACTCGCAAATATTCTTGATAGCTTCCGCCACGTCCAAACCATCGTGACTTCCAATCACGGAGAATTCCTAGTCTATGTGAATATGGATGGACTGAATGACTCATATTATTTCTCTTTTGATGCTAAAACGATTTCAATATGACTTCGTGTTCGGTGAATCGGGTGTGCCATTCCTCGCCATACCGGCATAAATCGTTTAAAGGTTACTCCTTTATTAACTTTTACCTCTTTTACCATTAAATCTGACTTTTCAGCAGTTCCACTTTGCTTTGCATTTGCAACAGCGCTTAAAAGAAGCTTCCTCACAGCTGCCGCACTCTTCCTATCCATAAAAGAAAGCTCCGTAAGTGCTTCATCTACTCCCTTACCACGAATTCGATCTGCAACGAGCCGAACTTTACGTGGAGTTTGTTTGTAATTTGAGAGTACTGCTTTCATAGAGTCTATTTCTTAGGAGTATCGGTTGCGCTCTTTGCAGCTTTAGCAGCAGCAATCTCAGCTTCTTTTTTAGCTTGGTCGAGTTCTTTCTGCATTTTTCCTCCATGACGGTGGAACTTACGAGTTGGAGAGAATTCTCCTAACTTGTGTCCTACCATGTCCTCGCTTGGAGTAACTTCTATAAAATCACGTCCATTGTGAACGCCAAACGTGTGCCCTACCATTTCTGGTGCAATTTGACTCGCCCGTGCCCACGTCTTAATAACCCCGCAACTCCCGGGCTTCTTTCCGCTGATCTTTTTCAGCAATTTTTCGTCCACATAAGGACCTTTTCTGAGTGATCTACTCATATTTTCTAAAACAAAATGCCTCCCTGAGGCAGAGGCTATACTACCAGACTGAACGGCCCTGTCAACTTATTTTTAGGGCTTTTTTAGGGCTTTTTGCTTGACATTTTTTATAATGGTGGTATTTTATCTTACGGATCACACCTCCATAAACTGCAACATAAGGGGGTATTTTATGGGCTGGGGTGTAAAAATAACGGGTGTCCTTCTTTCTCTCGTCATCCTGAGTGCCTTCGGACTGCTCAGATGGAGCTTGAGGAGAGACATGTCTCGAGATCAACGGAATCGGGAGGAAAGCAAGCCCGAGAAGGAACAAGTACGATGAATCTATACGAGATCGCCATGCATGCCAAGATATACTTGGCTGACGTATGCGGCGGGAGCAAGGTCTTTGTTCAGGGCCCTATTCCGGGTCATTTCGGAGACATCAACCTCGTGATCGCCACCGAACATGAGGTCGCTGACCATCCGAAGGTTTTGGGGACCCTCTCGGTGGAAGAGGAGGCCTCCCGTGGCACATGGCTCCCCGACAACAACAGCAGAGAGTGGACTACTCCCCACATCGACACCTTCGATATCATTGAGGGACTCTCGATGATGATCAAGGAGTACGTGGCAGAGGACGAGCACTAGGACGCTCGTTCTCAAACGAAGGGCCCCGGCACATTCACATGTGTCCGGGGCCTTCGCTCGTTTTAAAGCAATTTTCGCTATATGGTTTTGTGAACGTCCGCAGGCAATTTTGCTTGGTCAAAAAAATTGCCGAGGATAGAACAAATCCCACCGCTGGAGTGGGGTTTGTGTTTCATAAAACTATATAGCTCAAACCTTATTTCCTCTTCTTCCCTACCTTCCTTCTTGAAACAATTAAATTGTTTGAGTATTTTTTGCTCCTCCTGGTCTTTTGTCCGATTCCGGTTGGCTTACCCCATTTAGAAACCGCCCGTCGGCGTCCTCGTCCTGCTTTTCCTTCACCTCCTCCGTAGGGGTGGTCGACTGGGTTCATGGCAGAACCACGAACAGTAGGCCTAATACCCTTCCACCTGCTTCGTCCTGCTTTTCCGTAGGTTACCAACTTATGTTCATCGTTTGAAACTTCTCCAATAGTTGCAAAACAGTTTTCATTCACCTTTCTAACTTCAGTTGATGGCATTTTAAGAAGCACGTACCCGGCATCAATACCTTGTACTTCAGCAGAGTTCCCTGCACTCCTAATAATTTTTGCACCACCTTCTGGTTTAAGTTCAACATTGTGTACAAAGGTTCCTACAGGAACATTTTTGAGTCGCATTCGGTTTCCGATTTTAATCGGAGCCTTTTCACTCACTACAAATGTTGCACCCTTCTTTACACCTTGTGGCGTTACGATGTATCGTTTTTCTCCATCGTTGTAAGTAACGAGTGAAATAAATGAGCTTCGGTTTGGATCGTATTCAACGCTTTCAACTCGTGCTGGAATATCTCGTTTATCATATTTAAAATCGATGTCTCGGTAGAGCCGTTTGTGCCCACCACCCTTGTGTCGGGTTGTAATTCGTCCTGCGCTGTTTCGTCCTACTGATCGCTTAACACCCTTGGTGAGAGATTTGTGTGGCTTGTCGGTCGTTAAAACACCTCGGTAGGTTACCGTTGTCATTCCTCGTCTTCCTGGTGTTGTTGGTTTATATTTCTTCATGATTATACGAGTTCAATCTTATCTCCCTTCTTAAGGTACACAACCGCTTTTTTTAGACCGCTTGTTTGACCAGCTTTACCTCTTCGTACAACGTTTTTACCTTTAACATTGAGCATGTTTACCTTAACAGGCTTTACTTTATAGAGCTCTTCAATTGCTTTTTTAACTTGAATTTTATTTGCACGAGCATCTACCACAAAGGTGTAGCCATTTTGCTCTGCCAAAAATGTTGACTTCTCGGTAATGCGAGGCTTTTTAATAATAAGCGATGCTAAATTTTGATTTACAAATGATTCTGACATGGTCGTTTTATTTAGCTCGTGCCACAAGGCCCTTTACTGAATCTTCTGGTTTTACAAATACAATGTATTTGTAGGTAATAACTTCAAGTGGGTTCATGTTGCGGAGCTCACTTGCTTCGACACTTTTTACGTTTCGGAATGCTCGTTCAATATCAGTATTTTTTTCAGGTGTAACAATAAGTGCTCGGCGTCCAGTTTTGTAAGCAATCTTTTCAAATCCTTTGACAGCCGAAAGCGCCTTCAAAAATTCAACACCTGTTTTTGTTTTTGCTTCAGTTGCTAAATCTTTAACAAAAAGAATCTCTCCGTCTTTTGCCTTTTTAGAAAGAAGAGCAAAAAGAGCTTTAGTCTTCATCTTTTTATTAATCTTTTTGTCATAGTCTTTATCTTTACGTGGACCAAAGGTAACTCCACCCCCTACCCAAATAGGAGACCTGATTGATCCGTGTCGTGCGCGTCCTGTTCCTTTTTGTCGCCATGGCTTTTTACCGCCACCGCTTACTTCGCTTCTGTCTTTAGTGTGAGCGGTTCCAGCGCGCCGGTTTGATTGCATAGAAACCACTACTTGGTGTACCAAGTCGCTATTCCAACGTACTCCAAACACTTCATCAGGGAGTTTGATGTTGCCAGCTGCTTTTCCTTTTTGATCGTATACTTGTGTTTCCATAATGATATTACTGAACAACTTCAATTAACGTACCTCTGCGACCAGGGATTGCTCCTTTTACATACAATTGATTTTCTTCTGGAATAACTTTTACCACTTTAAGGCCTCGGACAGTTACTCGCTCTCCTCCCATTCGTCCACCCATCTTTACTCCTTTAAATACTCGTTGTGGTCCAGTTGATCCGATTGATCCTGGTTCTCGTTCTGAGTGTTTTTGCCCGTGACTTCGGCGTCCTCCGGCAAATCCGTGTCGCTTAACCACTCCTTGGAATCCCTTTCCTTTTGAGACACCAGAAACTCGGACCTTATCTCCTTCTTCAAACACCGTAAGGTCTACTGTGTCGCCAACTTTGTAACTGCCAGCATCTGCTTCTGGAACTCGGAATTCTTTTAGAAACCGAAAGTTTCCAAGATCTTTTACATGACCCTTTTCTGCTTTGTTTAACTTTTTAGTTTCCCCATATCCAACCTGAACAGCAGTGTATCCATCTCGTTCTTTGGTTTTGATTTGGGTTACGACACTTGGAGACGTTGAAAGAACGGTCACCGGATGAGCGCGGCCTTCCTCGTCAAAAATCTGTGTCATATTCTGTTTTGTCGCTAGTATAAATTTCATAGGTATTCTCCCTCCATGCCCGTGGATGTTGGGCAGCGGGCGGTCCGCTTCAAAAAATCTAGATCCCGTGGGGATCTAAGTTGACTTCCTCGGCTCGGTCCTCTCAAGCAAGCTTGGAGACTCTCGCCCTACGTTGTCAATAAAGCCTCAAATGAGGCAAAAGCTTGGGGTACATACTATAGATACACCCCTTTTTTGTCAAATAGAGAGGGGCTCCGCATCTAATGCGGAGCCCTGCCCCTAACCCTAGTACCAAACCAGCTTCTTTTTCTCCTTTTCGGGAAGAGCCTGGAACTCTCTTCCTTCCACCCGCTCGGGTGGATAGTCCAGACTCGGGCCCCACATGGTTTGCTCCTTCCTTGTGCTGAGCCCAAGTGCACCCAGAATGCGAAGCCTTACTCTGCGACTGCAGTAGTACCCCTTCTCGGCTTCTCGAATGGTGGTCTCACCAAGACCGGTCCATTCGATCATCTGTCGGATTGTGATCCCGCTTGCTTCCCTCCAATCGCGCAGCCAGTTGTCCGGATACACGACCTTTCGTTTTTCTCCCATGGCCCCCTCCATGAGTGATTCTACTTCTCAACCTACACCAAATAAAAAAACCCGCAAGTGCGAGCAAATATGCGTGGAAGTGCCCCGCAAGAGCGTTGCACTTCGCGGGGCACGGTAGAACCTAGCCCTCGTTGGGATCCCGACGGTCGTCGCCCGGATAGTCGGCGCTTGCCTCCTCGTCAGTGACGGTCTTCTCGCCACACCTGACGGTCGGATCACACCCCTCCCGGTGACCTGCCTTGGATCTTGAGAGAGCGGGTTCCCCTTCGGGTTCGCGTCTCATGGTGACCTCCTACTTTTACTGTAACGTCTATAAAAAGAGTTGCACGCTCTTTATGTTGATATCTTTTATATAAAATTTAAAAACCCAATCCTTTTTGGATTGGGTCGCGTGCCGGGGTCTGACTGATTCAGACCCCGGCTGCGATCACTCCCGGCGTGCCCAGCCGTTGCGCTCGAACATGCAACCGATCGTCTCCCTTCGGTACTGCCTCTGGACCCGAACGAGGGTGTCGTAGTCCAGGTCGTCGCTGACGTCCCCGAAGTTGAAGAACGTACTACACCAGGCCCACTCGTTGCGCCACGACGCAATCATCTCGTAGGGATTCGTGAACTCCCGCTCGGGGTGGAAGTAGCACGAGCCGTCGATCCGATCCTGAACACAGGGAGACATCTCCATCACCGGAGGGGTTGCCACCTGCGGAAGAGGCGCGGCAATCGTGACTGGATCCTTGTCCTGGGGAGCCTTCCCCATACACCCCAAGGCGAAGGAAACGAGAAGAACAAAAAGAAGTCGATAGAGCATGTAGCCCCCCTTTCTCCTTTTGACTCTATATCAATTCCCTTAAAAAAGAAACAAGGCCTCGTTCATCACAAAGACCTGATCATCGCCCCGGCGCACTGCGCCGGGGCTTGTTTTTATAAAAAGCTGCCCCGGACTTTTGTCCGGGGCGTGTAGCTTTCTTGGATCAGGGGAGGAAGACGTCTGGGTTCACTCTGTCTCCTCCCAGTCGCTTCTCCCGATCTCGATGGAAATCGTCTCGACAGGTACAAATGAACCCACCGAGAATGACTTCCCCCGCAACACGCGGGGGATGCTCCCCCCCCTCGCACTTCTCATGATCGCCGCGAGCGCAATGATCACAAATCCTCAAGCCAACCATTGTACGATCCTCCTTCATCAAAATAACAAAGTTTTCATAAAAAGAAAGTTGCAAATCAAAACCCCGCCATACGGCGGGTTTTTGATTACATCATCTTAACGTCTACGTTAACTCCGCTGGGGAGATCGAGGTTTGTAAGACTCTCAATGATTTTTGGTGTCGGATTATCGATGTCAATCAGTCGCTTATGGACCCGCATTTCAAATTGTTCTCGTGCGTCCTTATGGACGAATGCTCCGCGGTTAACCGTATACTTTTTGATTTCGGTTGGTAACGGAATAGGCCCACGAAGAGTCGCATCATAGCGCACTGCTGTGTCCATGATTTGCTTAACACTATTGTCGAGAACCTTGTTCTCGTACGCAGAAACTTTTATGCGAAGTTTTTGCGCAACCGTGTCTTTTTTACTCTTCGTTGTTTTTTTAGTAGCGGCTGTCATTGAACTAACTTAGGCAATAATCTTTGATACTGCTCCTGCCCCAACGGTCTTACCTCCTTCTCGGATAGCAAATCGTTGTTTTTCTTCAAGAGCAACGGGGGTTACAAGCTTTACTTTAACACTT
The DNA here is from genome assembly GCA_002376885.1 of Patescibacteria group bacterium UBA3531. GTDB lineage: Bacteria > Patescibacteriota > Minisyncoccia > Phycocordibacterales > UBA3531 > UBA3531. The sequence goes on from DFOW01000016.1 coordinate 24,774, forward strand.
ACCGTGTCTCCTGGCATAACCATTTCTTTTCCGTCTGGAAGAGTAACTTCTCCGGTTACGTCAGTTGTTCGTACATAGAACTGTGGCTTGTATCCGGTGAAGAAAGGAGTGTGTCGTCCACCCTCTTCTTTCTTCAAGATGTAGATTTCAGCTTCAAACTCGGTATGAGGCGTAACTGAACCTGTTTTTGCAAGAACTTGTCCTCGAGTAATTTCTTCTTTCTTGGTTCCTCGGAGTAGGATTCCTGCATTGTCTCCAGCTTGACCTTCGTCGAGCTGCTTGTTGAACATTTCGATTCCGGTGATGGTTGTCTTGGTAGTATCTTTGATACCAACAATTTCAACTTCTTCTCCAACCTTCACAATTCCTCGCTCGATTCGTCCGGTAGCAACGGTTCCTCGTCCTTCGATTGAGAAAATGTCCTCAATAGGCATAAGGAATGGCTTGTCGGTTTCTCGAGTAGGTTCTGGAACGTAATTGTCCAAAGCATCTGCGAGTTCCATGATTGGCTTTGCAGCTTCATCATCTTGGCCCTTTGCATCAAGTGCTTTAAGAGCTGAACCCTTAATTACAGGAGCTTCTTTACCATCAAATTCGTACTTGGTAAGAAGGTCTCGTACTTCTTCTTCAACGAGTTCAACCAATTCAGGATCTGAAACTTGGTCAACCTTGTTAAGAAATACAATAATCTTTGGTACACCAACTTGCTTTGCAAGAAGGATGTGCTCCCTGGTTTGAGGCATAACCCCGTCGCTCGCAGCAACAACCAAAATAGCACCATCCATTTGCGCAGCACCGGTAATCATGTTTTTGATGTAGTCGGCGTGTCCTGGCGCATCGATGTGAGCATAGTGACGCTTGTCGGTCTCATACTCGTTGTGAGAGAGCGCGATGGTGATTCCTCGCTCTTTTTCTTCAGGCGCATTGTCAATTTGATCAACGGCCTTAAGCTTCACAGTTTTACCTGCCAAGTTAAGCACGTGAAGAATAGCCGCAGTAAGGGTAGTCTTTCCGTGGTCAACGTGACCGATAGTTCCCACGTTTACGTGTGGTTTACTTCTGTCGAATGTATCTGCCATATTCTTTTATTTTATTAATCTTCTAGTGCTCAAGGCTCGATTCACGAGAACGGTGTTCACCGAGCCACGAGCACTAACGTTTATAACGACCTAATAATAATTGACGATTAAAAAACGCCTCGTCTGGCGTATGAGTATAGTATAGAAAATGAGGATTTTAGTCAACCCAAACAAATCGCTTTTATCGCTCTATAGAGGGCGATTTGGGCGGGTAAATGTTTTTGGTACTTTTTGAAGGAAAACCGCCCGAGGAAGCACGCGGACGGCTCTCCTTGGGCGGGGCTAGTGCAGGGGCTCTTCCTCTGTTGGCGCAAAGGGTGCAAAGTCGATGTTGGCATAGGTCATCAGGGTGATGTTGACCTTACCTCTTTGCAGTCTTCGCGCATGCTTCAGGCTCTCTTCGCTCGATCCGTAGAAGAAGGGCATTCTTTGCGCAATGCCACAACAAACGATGGTCTTGTCTGAGCACAGTATGTACGAGTCGTTTTCCTCCTCGTTTTCGCTCCCTGTGATGGTGATTGAGATATGGGATTGGCCTTCAATCAATACCTCACAACACAGAGGACAACGATACCCGTGAAGATCGTCAATAATCTCAATAGAAAGCTCTTCGGCCATACTCCCCCCACGATTCTAGTATTAACCTACGATAGTTTGCATATATAAACAAGAAGGCCCGAATGTATTCGCATACACTCGGGCCTCAAGACCTCCCGAAAGAGGTCAGCAGTAGGGCTCGGAGTAGAGCACTCGTGGAACCCCCTCGTCCTCGGACTCCTCGTCGTCCTCGTCGGCGCCCGTCTCGACTTCCCAGCCACGATCCTGAAGGGCCTCGATCATGAGCTCGGGGTTCGAACTGTCCTGGAGGGTCTGCTTCCAGTCCCCGGAGAACTCGAGATGCACCCGAGCCATGAACCCCTCGCCACCGTCGCCGTTCGTCTGGTCGACATCGACGACCTCAAGACGGAGGTTCTTGTCGGTGATGGTCATCCCCGGCACGGGCGAGACCTGAAGCACGAGCTTCTTCGTGGCGAGAATGCCGAGGCCCGGCTTGATCTGCGCACCGAGCTCGGCCATCACGTCGTTCTGAATCATGGAACCCTCCTTGTTTCCAGAAAGTGTCTTTATAGAGACACCTAGTTTCTTTTCCGAAGAGAAGATTGCCACACGTTAAAAACATTGTCAAATAAAAAGCCCAAGGATCTTTCCTTGGGCGAAGGGTGGGGCTCCGGCACGCGAAACGTGCCGCGCAAGTCACGTACGCTGCCGACGCCATGCCAGCAGACAGTGGCCGTAGTGCCTGCTCGGACCACGCATGCCGCTCGTCCGGAGCCACCACCGCACTTAAGGTATCAAATCTAGTTTCTGTGTCAAACAAAAATACCCGCACATGGCGGGTATTTTTGTTAGTTCCTTATAGGCGTTTAGAGAGAAGGTCCTCCACAGTACCCTCCCGAATAAAGCACTTTTGTATCAATAGTATATCCAAAAAAGTATACATCACCATAAGCGCTACAAAGCAAGTTCATAAGAACAGTCACAAGATTGTTCCACTCTTGAGTGAACTTGCTTCCTGTAGAAACTGATGCAGGTGCTGCTGAAGTAAATCCAGCCGCAGTAAGACATTTCTTGTCTTTATCATCTGCTACATAGGTACAAGCATCCACTACAGCCGGTGCTGAAACAACAACCGTTGCAAGAAGAAGGAGTACCGCAATAAATTTCTTCATATCTATAGTTTGATATCAATATTCAAACTCGACCTAGTAATGGTGGCATGTTACCACCTATTTTTTATTTGTCAACCTTTTTCAAATAGGATGCCCGGGAACCGAAGTTCCCGGGCATGGGTCTCGCCCCGACGCCGCAGTGCGCGACCCGGGGAATTATCCATCGCTTCATGGTGGACGTCCTCCAGACTCACTATAACAAAACACCTCGACATATGTCGAGGTGTTTTGCATACGTTTCTTGTTTTTATTTTCGAGACTCTTTGATGGTTTCGGCAACGTTTGAAGGAACGACATCATACTTTTCAAACTCCATGGTGAAGCTTGCTCGTCCTTCGGTCATTGATCGCAAAGTAGTTACGTATCCGAACATTTCAGAAAGTGGAACATGTGCTTTAATAACCTTCATTTGTCCGCGATCTTCCATTCCTTCAACTTGTCCCCGTTTACTTGAAAGGTGTCCTGACACATCACCCATAAAGTTCTCGGGAGTTACTACCTCAACCTTCATGATTGGTTCAAGTAATACTGGTTTTGCTCGCCCGGCTGCCTCTTGGAGTGCCATAGATGCCGCAATTTTAAAGGCGATCTCACTTGAGTCGACTTCGTGATAGGTTCCATCATAAAGTTCACACGAAACATCTACCATAGGGTATCCGGCAACGATTCCTTTGGTCATCCCCTCGCGCAATCCCTTTTCTACTGCTGGAATAAATTCTTGTGGAATCGCACCACCCTTAATTGAGTTTACAAATTCAAAGTGTTCATCTCGTTTAACATTTTTAGCAACCTTTGCGTCTTCATCAATTTCTTCAAGTGGCTTGATTCGAATCTTAACGTGTCCATATTGCCCCTTACCTCCTGATTGCTTAATGTATTTATTTTCTGCTTCTGCTTCTTTTTGGATCGTTTCTCGGTAAGCAACTTGTGGCTGACCACTATTTGCTTCAACACTAAATTCTCGCTTCAATCTATCTACTAAAATCTCAAGGTGAAGCTCACCCATTCCACTAATGATAGTTTCCAGTGTCTCTTCGTCAGTTGAAACTTTAAAGGTTGGGTCTTCATCTGCCAGACGCCTTAATGCAAGCCCTAGCTTTTCTTGGTCTGCCTTTGTCTTTGGTTCAATCTTCATTGATACCACAGGCTCTGGAAATTCGATTTGATCAAGAACAATAGGTTTTGCCTCATCACACAAGGTGTCTGATGTGCGAGTTTTTTTAAGTCCAACGATTGCTGCAATTTCTCCTGCGTGTACCTTTTTAACCTCCTCTCGGTGGTTAGCATGCATTCGAAGAATTCGTCCTACTCGTTCTTTGTCTCCATTGGTTGAATTGTACACATAACTTCCTGCCTCAAGTGTTCCTGAATACACTCGGAAGAAAGTAAGCTGCCCTACAAATGGATCGGTTTGAAGTTTAAAGGCAAGAGCTGCAAGTGGTTCGTCGTCGCTTGCTTTTCGTTCTTCTTCTTCCCCTGTTTTTGGATTGATTCCCTTAACGGCAGGAACATCGAGCGGTGATGGAAGATAATCAACCACACCATCAAGTACCAACTGCACTCCTTTATTTTTAAGTGCTGATCCACAAAATACGGGGTAGATTTTATTTGCAATAACAGCCTCTCGCAAAAGTTTTTTTAAGTTCGCCAAAGGAACCTCACCACCTTCAAGGTAGGTATTCATTGCTGTCTCATCGTTTTCAACAATCTTTTCAATAAGTTCGCCGTGATACTTTTCTGCATCTGCCTTAAGATCTGCTGGGATTTCAATTTCTTTTACCTCGTTACCCATTTGTCCTTCAAAAGCATATGCTTTCATTTCAAGAAGATCGACAACGCCGTCGTGTTTGTCTTCTTCTCCAATCGGAATCTGCATTCGAATAGCGTTCTTGGTTAATCGATCAAGAATTGTTGCATATGAGTGTTCAAAAGAGGCCCCTGTTCGGTCAAGTTTGTTTACAAAACAAATTCGAGGAACATTGTATTTGTTTGCTTGGTGCCACACTGTTTCTGATTGAGGCTCTACTCCGGCAACACCATCAAATACCACTACTCCTCCGTCGAGCACCTTAAGAGATCGCTCAACTTCAGCGGTAAAGTCTACGTGACCAGGAGTGTCAATAATATTAAAACGAACTTCTTTATCTTTATCTCCCCCCGCATAAATAGGGGTCCAAAAAGCAGTGGTTGCAGCACTTGTAATAGTGATACCACGCTCTTGTTCTTGCTCCATCCAGTCCATGGTTGCCTCTCCTTCGTGAACCTCACCAATTTTGTGAGACACTCCAGTATAAAAAAGCACCCGTTCGGTGGTGGTTGTTTTACCTGCATCAATGTGTGCAATGATCCCAATATTGCGCACCTTCTCTAACGGATAGTGTTTTGTATCTGACATGAGTTTATATATTAAAATGCAAAGTGAGCGAATGCACGGTTGGCTTCTGCCATTTTGTGGACATTTTCTTTCTTCTTTACCGCATCTCCTTCGTTATTGCTTGCTGCAATAATTTCATCATAAAGACGCTTTCTAATAGGAGATCCTTTTTTGCTTTTTGCAGCTTCTAAGATCCAACGCATTGAAAGTGCTAGTTGTCGTTCTGGACGAACTTCGCGAGGAACTTGGTAGTTTGCTCCTCCAATTCTTCGTGAACGAACCTCCATCTGTGGAGACGCATTTTTAAGAGCCTTCTCAAAAACTTCAAGAGGGTCTTTTTTGTCTTTTTCTTTAATGTCGTCAAGGACACCATACAAAACGGTTCGGGCAGTATTTTTTTTGCCTCGTTCCATAATGTAATTAATGAACTTGCTCACCTTTTCGCTATCGTATCGGTGATCTGGTCCTGGAATGTTTCTGTTTTTAACGGTTCCTCGCATGTTGGTAATTAAAATTTATGAAGCCTTTTGCTTTTTAGCTCCGTACTTACTTCGTCCCTTCTTTCGGTTCTCTACCCCTCCGGTATCAAGAACACCTCGAACAACGGTGTACCGAACACCTGCCAAGTCCTTAGGACCACCACCACGAAGCACTACCACTGAGTGCTCTTGGATATTGTGCCCCATTCCTGGAATGTAGGCGGTTACCTCGTTATGGTTGGTAAGCCTAACTCGGGCGATCTTTCGGAGAGCAGAGTTAGGCTTACGTGGAGTAGTGGTACCAACTTTTACACACACCCCTCGTTTAAAGGGAGAATTGTATGAGGTTGGCTTGTTTTTAAGTGTATTAAAACCCTTCCCAAGAGCGACTGTCTTGGATTTTCGTACTTTTGCCTTTCGGCCCTTTTTTGCTAACTGATTTACTGTTGGCATATCTCTAATGAAAACCGTGCCCAGATAAGAGCACAGCCTGCCTGTCGGCAGACAGGTAGAACTACTTTACTAATTTGACCCTTAAAATGCAAGGGCTCCGCAATCTTTCTGATTACGGAGCCCTGTCGCGAACACTCAGGTAGGACTTTCGATCCTTGTGAAGAAGGAATCGAAGCGCTCCCCGAAGGCTTCGCTGACTCCAGTCATGCGATCCGTGAGCGCGTGGTCGAAATGCTTCTGGTAGTTGCCCCAGGCGGGGAACTCGTTCTTGACGAGTCCCACCATGCTACCTGCGATCACGCAGACGATCGGCCCAAGACACTCGTCGAAAAAGAGTCCGAAGACGAAAAATGGAAACACACAGACTACAAGAAGACCCTTCAGAAACTTAACCCGATATGTCATCTTAGAAACCTCCTACAAAAGACTACTTAATTGAATAGTATTTAGTCAATAAAACAAACATAAATTGACCCCTTGCTATAAATCCGTTTTAATAGGATGAGATTGGGGGTACACAAAATGAAAGAGGACGAGGACCAGGTTCTTGCGGGGATCGAGACTGCCGCACATGCCCGGGTCATGCTCCGAATCCTCTCCGCTTGGATTGTGTTCGTCGCTGCCTTCTGTCTCCTGACGTACACGCTGGAGGACGTTTCGGCTTCGACCCTCATGGAGAACCTCCGAGAGGGGGCGATTCTCTTTCTCAAGGGGGGTTAGTCGAACACTTGCCGCCGCGGCTACACGCCGCGGCGGCTCTTCATTTAAAGCAATAGAAAAATATTCCCAAGAAACCATATTTGGGAGCGTCCGCAGGTGTTTT
>DFOW01000007.1 GCA_002376885.1 Patescibacteria group bacterium UBA3531
GAGTCTTGATTAGACGCCTCAATGGTTCCTTCTTGTTCTTGTCCGTCAGCAGTTGTTGCCTTATACGAGAAAAGCATGCCAAATTTATTTACGAGCCGTGTGAGTAATCATAAATTTGAGCACCCTGTTAAATACTGATGCGAAAGCATCAGTAGCTTCGCTATTTAACAGGGTTAAGTAAAATATATTCGCTCTGTTCGTTACACTTACCTCGCTCATTATTTTTCTAAATTATTTTTGCAAGTTCTTTTGGATTAACCGAATGGCGAATCGCCTCATCACGACTAATTTCTCCTTGTGTTACAAGTGCCGCAAGCGTTCTGTTCATATCGATCATTCCCTCTTCTGACCCTGTCTCAATCACTACATTGATTTCGTTGGTACGCCCCTCGCGAATTAGGTTTGCAACCGCACTATTATTAATCAAAAGCTCATATGCAGGAACAAGCCCTCCCTCAACACGATTAACAAGACGTTGCGAGAAGATTCCCAAAAGAGACGCCGCGAGCTGCAACTTAATTTGACCTTGCTGGTTTGGCGGGAAGGAGTCAATAATTCGGTCGATGGTTTGAGCCGCGCTATTTGTATGGAGTGTTGAGAAGATAAGGTGACCGGTTTCTGCAGCCGTTACCGCAGTACCAATGGTTTCTGCGTCACGCATCTCTCCAATCATGGCAACGTTAATGTCTTCACGGAACATGGCACGGAGCCCTGTTTTAAAGTCTTGCGTATCAAAACGAACCTCCCGCTGGTTAATGATTGATTTGTCTTCTTTAAAAACATATTCCATTGGATCCTCAATGGTAAGGATATGTTCTGCTCGTTCTTTATTGATCAAATCAATAAGAGAGGCAAGCGTGGTTGATTTACCCTGCCCCACAGGACCCACCACCAAAAAGAAGCCTTGTTTTTGCCTGGCAAAGTTCTCAAGAATTTTTGGAAGCCTGAGTTCTTCGAGTGTTCTAATTTCTCGTGGAACATGACGAAGTGCAATACTTACAAACCCTTTTTGGAAGTAGGCGTTGCCACGGAACCGAACCCCCGCCTTCGCCGTGTAAGAAAAGTCGAGGTCCCGCTTTTCTAAAAATTCTTTTTTAAGTTTTTCGTCAATAAGTTCAAAAAGAACATTAAGAGAGTCCTCGGGAGAATAAACTGGCTTATCGTTTAAAACTTTTAATTGCCCATCAATACGAATCGTAGGACGTCTGAAGGCGCTTATATGTAAATCAGAAGCGTTCTCTTTAATGACAAGAGCAATAAGCTCTTCGATTTCTTTTTTATAGTTCGTCATTGGCTATTTTATTGTGCGCCACCACCAGGAGGAGTCTTTTTCTTTGCAATATCAAGAACTTTTTCTACTACCTCAGTTGGGGTGCTACTTGCTTTGATAATGTATCCGTCTGCTCCCAATTGTGTTCCTTTATCAACGTCTTCTTGTTGCCCTAGGTTTGAGAGAATAACAATTACGGCACCACTTGCATAACTATTCTTTTTGATTTCTGAAAGAAGCTCGAATCCGTCCATTGTTGGCATAACAATATCAAGCAAAATAATATCTGGTTTAAATCCTCCTTTAAGCTTTTCAAGTGCCTCAACACTACCAAAAGCAATATCTACCTGAAACCCTTTCTCGGTAAATTTCATTGAGTACATGTCGAGAAGGAATTTATCGTCATCGACTATGAAAACATTGTATTTTTTAGTTCCGGTGTCCATATTGCGTTTTATTATAGCATTATACTCATAAACCTTCCCATACTTACAGACTACTTACCTCTTCAAAGGGGATAATTCCTTTAAATGCTTTTAGCATGGCATCTTCCTTCATGGTATGCATACCTTTTGCCCGAGCAGCCTTATAAATAGCTGGTTCTGTTGGATTCTCTAAAATAAGCTTTTCAATATCTTCGTCTATCGGGAGCATTTCAAATGCAGCAACTCGGCCCCTGGTACCACCAGGACACATTTGGGATCGCTTTGCGCTATACACCTTATCGGGGATTTTAAAATTCTTCTTCTTCTCTTCAGGAAGATCTTCTAACTGTTTATTGATCATTGTCTTAATAGAGTCAGTCACTTGTTTTGGATCTTTTGAGTCCTCACACAAAACCTTCACCAATCGCTGTGCTACTGCAAGGGTGAGTGTTGGCGCAATAAGGAAGGGATCCACCCCCATATCAATCAATCTGGGAACAACACCAATAGCATTGTTTGTGTGGAGTGTTGAAAGCACCAAGTGCCCGGTAAGAGCCGCTTGAACAGCAAGCTGTGCAGTCTCTTTATCTCGAATCTCTCCAACAAAAATAATGTCCGGGTCTTGTCGTAAAATACTACGCAAACCACTCGCAAAGGTGTAATTGATCTCTGGACGAATCTGACTTTGGTTTACTCCTTCAACATTGTATTCAATCGGATCCTCAAGCGAAATAACATTAAACCGTTCACGATCAAGCTCATTTAGCATGGCAGCAAGTGTTGTTGTTTTACCAGACCCAGTAGGACCGGTAATCAAAATCATTCCATAGGGACGTTTAAGGGCCTCTTTGAGTGTCTTAAGATTTTCATCGGTAAGACCCAACTTATCAATGTCTTTCATTCCCTTTTCAGGGTCAAGAATACGAAGCACTACCTTTTCTCCAAAGTTTGTGGGGAGCGTTGAAACACGAAAATCGATTTTTCGTCCACTAATGCGCGCGCTAAATCGGCCGTCTTGTGGCTTCCTTTTTTCGTCGAGCTTCATGTTGGTCAAAATCTTAACGCGGGCAACTACCGCCTCAAGAACCGTTTTTGGCAAAATAAGACTCGTATAGAGTGCGCCGTCTACTCGAAACTTAACTCGAACATTATCTGGTGTTGGCTCAACATGGATGTCTGATGCATTTCCTTCCGTTGCATGGTTTAAAATCACCGCAACAATACGGGTAACCGGCGCATCCTCGACAATGTTGGCGCCCTTTTTTTGTTCTGCCTTCGGTGCGCCCGCTGCAAGTTGTTCGGTTAAATCTTTTTCATCTTTTGAAACATCAAGATCTCGAAGCGCTTTAGTAACTTCTCCTTTTAGGTTTTTATACTGTTCAACAACAGTGTTAAAGTCCTCTTGGGTAATAAGGTAGAGCTTAAAGGGCATCTCGATTCGAGATGAAATAAATTGGAGAGCGTCACGGGCCACCAAATTGTCGGGGTTTGTAATACCCACTTCAAGAACTCCGCCCGAAAGACCAATTGGCACAAAACCATAGTGCCGTGCAGATTCTTCAGGAATAAATTTTAATACATCAAAAGAAACCTCTGTGTCGCCAAGGGCACGCGATGGAATATCCTGAGGTTTAAGTGTTTGTGCTTCTTGATTGTTTTGTTCTCCTTGTGCCATGCGTTTACTGTTCAAGGAGTATTATAACGCATCAAACGGTCGTGTTGTCCCCACAGGCTCAGTTGGAATAGCAATTCTTATATTAGTAAGAGAAATAAAGTCTGGTCGTTCTACAATGGTGTGGTCAAGCTCGATTCTCTCAAGTGTGCTCAAAAGCTGAACCAATTGAGCAGCTTCAGGAGAAATACCCCCTACCCCAGGAGTAACTGAAGGGCCTCCTTCACCACCTCCTCCAAACAAGTAAAAAGCTCCAAATCCAAGTCCTCCCACAACCACAATGCCGATTAAAATGTTTATGATATTTTTTGTTTTACCGTTTTGTGCCATGGTTAACCGTTATATACGTTTGTTTCAATACTAAGATCAAAGTCAACAAGACCTGTTTCTTCGTCTGCACGACCAAAGCTAAGACTTGTAACCTCAAAAAGCGTAAGGCTTTCAGAAAGTCCATTCAAAAAGTTTTTTAGTTCGGTATATGTTCCAGAAAGAGAGAGACCAACATCAAGTGATGTAAACTCTTCTTCTCCTGTACGCTCCTCACTTGAAATATCCCCCACTGCAAGTCCATTCCTGAGAGCCAATTGTTGCAAGTCGAGCACTGTTTGGATTCTATCAACTTCGCTTGGAAGAAGAGCGTTTACTCGCGCAATTTCTGCACTGCTAAATTGATCTCGTTTTAAAAGTAATTGGTCTCGCACGGTTACAAACTCTTCAGCATTTTGTATTGCGGTAGTGAGAGCATCCTTTTGACTATTTACTTGTTGTACGTCTTCCCACAAGGGTGCCAAAAAGAACGGATACATTGCGCCGGCAATAAGAATGAGAGCAATTGCAATAATATTTTTGTTCATACTAAAGGTTTTGTCCGAATGAAACTACTCCTCTGTCGACCCGATAGGTAAGATCAAATTCAATAAGCCCCGCTTCTTCGTTAATGTTAAATGATCCGATCTCTGGACTAATGATTCTTTCATCTTGTTCTAAAACTGTTTTTTGGTACCCAAGAGACGCAAAACTTTTTGCTTCCCCCGATAAAGAAACTACAAGCTCTCCTTCTTCAACAGAGTATGAAAAGCTACTGTAACGGACAGAAGTGGTAAGTGTGTCTTGTTCTATCAAACCAAACAAAAGTGCAGGATTAACATGGTTATCTAAAAGCGTCTCTGCTGCAACAAGCTTGTCATCGAGCTCTTTTAACTCATCAACAAGTCCTCTGTCGACATTGGCGGCAACTTTTTGGGAAAGCTCCGTCTCAAGAGCTTGTCTTTCTTCCTCAAGGAAATATTCATAGACAAGCAATCCTCCCCAGGCAAAGAGGGCCAAGATAAAAATACCCACCGCAATAAAGAAAAAGAGGTTGTTATATGAACCCTTTTTTATAGACGAACCCCCAGCACCTTGCTTGGGAATAAAATTTGCTTGAACCGCGGGAGTTTCCATATAATGTGTACCTTTTTATTGTAAGAAAAAAGCTGTGCTTATGCTACTTTTCTATCCTCACATCTATTCTTTAAGCGCCCGAAGAGCAAGACCAAGCGCTACAGCGTATTCTGGACCACTTTCTTTCAATACTTCCTTAAGAGCAGGCGTGGGGAGCTCTACATGATTAAACGTATCTCCTAAAACAATTTCTCGCGCGCAAATTTCTTTTGCCACAGGCGCAAGGCCCTTTAAGGTAGACCCTCCGCCAATTAAAATAATACTGCCGACTTTCTCTTTAAATTGATTCTCAAAGGTTTCTATAACCCTTCGTGCTTCTTCAAAAATATAGTTAAGCTCTGGATTTACAATCTCTGTTAAGTTTCTATCTTTATACGTTCCACTCGCTCCATATTTCCTTTTAATGTGTTCTGCTTCCTTAAATTCTATTTGAAGCGATTGAGCAAGTGTTTGGGTAATTGCATACGATCCTTTGTTAATGGTGTGAGACGATGTAACTGAACCGTGACTATAAATAACAATCTTGCTGTCTTCTGCCCCAATATCAAGGAGCGCATAGTTTTGTTTGTCATCTTTTGAAATTGAGCGCATTGCACTAAACGTTTCTATTTCAAGAAGCGCTCCTTTAACACCACTTTGTTTAGCAAGTGTTTGGTAATCACCAATAGTTGCGTTTTGGATTGCCGCAACAAGAACCTTAAGTGTTCCTTCTTTAGGTTTAACTTCTTTTTGTGCATCCATGCTTTTTGATTCTGGTCGCTCAATTAAAGACCAAGCAATGTTTACTTCGTTTGGAGGAAGTGGAATATATTTACGCGCCTCAATAGGAACCACCTGATCAAGTTTATCGGCAACTGTTTCAGGTAACTCAATCGTTACAATGAGTGAGAGTTTAAGAGGGATAGCAAAGGCACCGTGTTTTGCGTTTATTCCAATTGCCTTAAATGCTGTTTGGATAGCCTCTTCAAGTTTTTTAGGTGGAAGCTTTGCCGGAACACCAACTTGTGTTTTTGCATACGGACCAATGGCAAGTGTCCCATACTTTGAAAGCGTTGCTTTTCCGCGTTTGTCTTCAAGCTCAACAATTTTAATGGCGCTTGACCCAACGTCTACACCAACAACCTTGCCTCCCCTTCTTCCAAAGCGGTTAATTTTTTTTAACGTATCTAAAAAGCCCATATAAAAGCGTTATATGCTAAAGTATATCACCGATACCCACGCGAAGACATTATAAAGGAGTATATTATCCACAAAGGCCATGATTTTAAAGATTTTTGATATTCTCTTTCCTCCCCACTGTTCTTTGTGTCACAAAAAAGGAACTTATTTATGTGATTCTTGTCTTAATAACATCCCCAAAAGAAAGAATTTTTTAGTAAGCGATTCTATCTATGCTCTTTATTCTTATAAAGAACCTTCCATTAAAAAAGCATTGTGGAATTTAAAATATAGAGGAGTTAAAGAATATGGAACCATTTTTGCACCGTCTTTATATAGTCTTTTGTGTGAGGTTTCACCACAAGAAGAACCGGTGGTGCTTGTTCCTATTCCGTCAACAAAAAGAAACCACTTAAGAAGAGGCTTTAATCAGGCAGAGTTTTTCGCACATGAAGTGGAAAAGCTAAACCCTGATTGGATCTCTGTTAAAACTATTTTAAAGAAAAAGAAAGGGACAAAACCCCAAACCAATTTCAAAAAACGAACTGGAAGAATAGAAAATATTATTGGTTCATACGAAGTTGTAAACAAAAACCCCTTGAGTGGAACTATTGTGTTGATTGACGATATTACCACCACTGGAGCCACCTTAAGAGAATCGATGAAAACATTAAAAGAAAATGGCGTACAAAATGTATACGCCATTACTCTTGCACATCAGGAATTATTTTAGTGCGGGCTACCTCGGGCTGGAACCGTGAGAGGCCTTGCCCAGTAAGGTTATTTCTAACGTCCCCAGTATATCAAATCTATAGTTCTAACAGCACCCTATTTTTCAAAAAAGTTACAAAAGTGACACAGGATTCACATCTAAAGTTACACCCCACCGCAACCTTTCTCCTTGCACGCCTCACACCCCCACCTATTGACAAATACATATCATATATAGTATAATACTTCCAGCTTGAACCTTTATATACAGCTATATATATGGACATATGAGTACAGCAGAGAGGATATATAAGAGATAGTGTGTTCTCTCTGCTGTACTCATGCAGCCAACCAAAGAAAAAGCGAAAGGAACAGCTCATGTCACATGAGACAGTCCGACCGATGACCCAAGGACAGCTCAAGGACCTCGTCGCCACCATGATCGGGGCGATCCCCGACCTCTCGTTCGACGAGGCTCAGCGCCTCATCGGGGAGAAGGGACGGTTCACCCGAGAGCTCCAGCCCGCGTTCCGGAAGACGGAGAAGACCACCACCTACCCGGTGTCGGTCGACTACGATCGGAAGACGGACGCCATGATCGCGGACGGTCGCTACGACTGGACGAACTCCGACACCACGGAGAAGCACTTCCCGAACACCCGTTCGGGCAAGGCCGATCTCGAGATCGAGCTCGTCCACGCAGGTCGCGTGATCTCGAGCGAGGACGCCATCGCCGAGATGGCGCGTCAGGGTCTCAGGCCCTGTGAGCTCTCCGAGCTCCTCGCCCTCGGAGCGACGCATCCGGATCTCCAGCGGGAGTTCCCGATCATCGCTCTCGGCTCGGTCTGGCGGG
>DFOW01000004.1 GCA_002376885.1 Patescibacteria group bacterium UBA3531
CAGAAGCGCGCGATCCCGCAAAAGCGGGTTCGAGCCAATCTTTTTAAGAAAATCTCTCTTCTCTGAGAGATTTTCTTTTGAAGCAATAATTTTGGCTTGTTTACTATCTAAAATGAAAAGTCGCATCGGTTCGAGCCAATAATCCCCGCTCTGCTCAAAATCAGCTAATTGCTCAGTTAGTTCCACCTTGCGATTGAGAAGCTTTTGCTTTTTCGCCACATACTCCTCTTTTGAAATGAGTTTATCCAAATGCGCATCAAGTAGTTTTTCAAGCTTCTCATCGCACAAAGCAATTTCCGATTTTAGATTTTGAGCATAGTAGGTTCCGTCTTGGGCTTCCTGCTCGCGCTCGGCGTCAAGCTTCGCGAGCATCTTATCTGCCCAAGACGGAGGCAAAGAAACTTTTTCAAGGACATCATTTACTTCACTTGTCAGTTCTTCCTCGCGCACATACTTTTGCGTACACACTCCGCGCTTTTTCGTACAGCGATAGTAATGATGTCCTTTCTGTGTTTCAGAAGTAATGGCGCATCCACACTCGGCACACACGCACAATCCTCGGAATGGATACTCCGTAACTTTGTGCTGTTTCTTCGGACGCGATTTATTAGCCATTACCTTCTGAACGCTCTCAAAAAGTTTCTTTGTAATTATTGGCTCGTGCTTCGCTTCATACAGCTCGCCGTTGTACCGAAAGACCCCGTAATAAAACGGATTGGAAAGGGTGTTCTGTATGAGCGAAACCGATAAGACTTTTCCGCTTCTGCTAAACAAGCCAATAGATTTAGCAATATTTTGGATATCTTTCAGAGAATGTTTGCCGGTCGCATAGAGCTCAAATAATTTCCGTACGAGTGGCGCTCGCTCCGGATCAGGCACAACAATATGCGCCAGCTTGTCATTCAAATACCCAACTGGTGCCCAGCCGGGCCATTCGCCACGGCGCAATTTCTGCCGAAGTCCACGCTTCGTATTCTCTGAAAGGTTATCAACAAAATATTTCGACTGACCAAAAGCGATATTGAGCATGAATTTGCCTTGTGGAGTGGGTTCAAACCAAAAAGTTGGAGATTTTAGCGATTTTATTTTCCCACTATCAACGAGAAATATAATACGCCCACCATCTACGCTATTTCTCGCCAAGCGGTCGGGATGCCACGCTAAAATTCCTTCTGCTTCACCTCGCTCCACACGCGCAAGCATTTCGTTAAACTGCGGACGCCCTGGCTGTTTGGCAGTCTGCGATTCTCGAAAGGTGTCCACAATGTGCAAATGCTCGCGCGCAGCAAACTCATTCAATTCTACTTCCTGCGCTTCAAGCGATAACACTTGGCGGTCATCTTCATCGGTTGATTTGCGAATGTAGAGGAAGTAGTTCATAGCTTTTGGTCATTTAAAAATTATTGCTGCAACTTTCGCGATAGCGAAAGAAAAAAGATTGGCTCACTGCACGAATCTGCAGAATGTTCGAAGAACATGGAACCCGCTTTTGCGGGATCGCGCGCTTCTGATTTCGTGGCAAAACCCCTGGAAAATCCTCGCGGATTTTCCGCTCCCTGTCGCCGTAGGCGACCGAGATTCTGCCTCTTGTTCTGACTGGCTCCGCGGGCAGGACTCGAACCTGCAACCAATACGTTACATCGATCCTATTGTTTCTAATAGGGATGGACTATATCATCATCCTTCCAATTATGATTAGGATGCAAGGCGCTTCGACCCCAAAATTGGGGGCTACTCCCGTAAGGGATAGTCTCTGAACCTTCCAAATAAAATCTGGCTTGGCTGCTGATTACCATCGTCTTCACGTTACGGCTTCCAGCAATTCACCTTGTTTTTCAACCTACGTTTCCGTAGAAAGCTGCGTATCGCCACAGCGTACTGCTCTACCATTGAGCTACCGCGGAATATATTTGGTTCTGAAAAGAACGCTGTAACAGCATATCAAAAAAGACCCATCCTGAAAATCCCCTACCTTTGGTTTGAGTCTTGTCTTACCATAGGTTCCTCTCGACACACACTTCATGCCAAATATTTAGTGAAATTAAAGAAAACAAAAGACTATTCATCTTCCCTCAAAATCTTTTCCATCTCCTTCCCTCTCGCAAGTTCGTCAATTAGTTTGTCTAAGTAACGAATCTCTCGCATCTTTTTCTCTTTTATATCTTCTACCCTAATGCCGCACACCATGCCTTTAATTAGTTTTCTTTTGGGGTTTAGTTTTGGGGCCTTTTTAAAAAAGGTTTCAAAGTCTGTTTCTTTTTTTAATTGGGTCTCCAGTTTTTTGGGAGTATATCCTGTTAGCCAGTGAATAATCTCATCAACTTCTTTTTTAGTTCGTCCCTTTTTCTTCGCTTTATCAACATAAAGCGGATACACGCTCGCAAAACTCATTGTATAAATACGATGCTTTTTCATACCCCTATTTTATTCAAACAAGCTCCAGAACCTCCTATAGAGCGAGGGGGCTGGTGCATTTTCTTCTGGGTTTTCGTCTTCAAGGGTGTAGCGTTCCCGGCTCGGCGCATCTTCGTACGTATCAAAATATTCCTCGGCATTATCGGCAGTTTCTCTAAGCGACGGCGTTGCATCCTCTACAATATCAACCGAATCGCTGACTGTTTTTGGTGAAAAACCGCCTGTGAGCCCCTGGAAGACTGCATCAAGCCAGTCGGTGAACCTTCCCCATGCCGAAGGTGAGTCGTCCTCCTCTTCTTCGCTTTCTTCTTTAGGAACAATACTCTCACCATCTTCATCGTGTGGAAGAATGGTAACAATACCGTGCCCACAACCATCTGGAGCAGGATCGGGCACACCATTTAATTCTCCGTGATAATGAACATCATCACAATTTTCTCCATGACTTAAGCTCGTATCAGCTAAAGGTACCACCTGCCCAGCAACCATTGCTTCATGATCAGCGAAAGCGGTGTTTAAAAATAGAAAAAGTGCTATGGCTATAACAAACAATGTGTAGGAGATTTGTTTAGCTAATGTCATACATTAAGTATACTCTAGGATCAAAATCGGCAAAACAGAAACGTACCTGATAAAAACGCTTTTGTTTCTATCAAAGATTCGTATAGTTATAGATACACATGGGAAGAAAGATATTACGTATTGGAATAATCACACTACTGTTACTACTAATACCCTTCGTGGCAATGCAATTTACTGATGAAGTTGTGTGGGATTTTTCTGATTTTGCCATCATGGGAATACTCCTTTTTGTAACAGGAATTATTTTTGAATTAGTACGAAGCAATATAACCAATAAGGTTGCTCGAACAACGGCAGGTGTTGTAATCATCCTGCTCTTTTTACTCGTTTGGGCAGAGCTTGCTGTTGGAATTTTTGGAACTCCGTGGGCAGGCTCTTAAACTTCCTTACTTTTGAGGATTGTATTTAATTTTTTTAGGTACACCCTCCAGTAAATCTTCTGCTGTCATTTCAAGCATTGATGCAATTTTTAAAACAGTGGCAAGAGCACTTAGTGTAATATCTTTTGCTTTGTCTTTATCAAAATCTGTCCCATGTTCGTACGCCTCGCACACCGAAGCTAATTTACCTGCTGATTTTGAAAGGTGTCTCGAGCTATGAGAAATAATCTCGTAATCCCACCTTTCTTTAGGTAGGTGTCTTAATTTCCAATACACCTCCTCATCGCACCAAAACACTTTATCTATAAGATCAATAAGTTCTTGAAGATTTTTTGGATCCTTCATAATTACATCCTACCACAGGCCTTTATTACAAGATTATGCTATACTCACCCCATGCACAAAGTTAAGGTTGAACAACACACGTTTACGGGAGGCATGTGGTTTGTTGCATGGCTCTTTACCATTGGCTACCTACAGCTAACTGCTGGAAAAGCCATCCTTGCAATTATTTTGTGGCCCTATTATTTAGGAGCACACTTTAGCCCATTACTCGTAAGCTAAATCTATTATGAAGACACTAAAATGTGACCTGTGCGACCATGAAGCACAGGGAGAAACTTTTGAAGCATGGATGAACGCCCTTAAACCCCATTATGCAGAGGCCCATGCTGATTTTATGAAAGAAAAGGGAGACATGTCTCCAGAAGAACAGCAAAAAGCTATGCAAATATGGATGGAAGAGAATAAAAAACGATTTGAAGACGCATAATTATAATCCATATGAAGAAACTTATTGTTATCTATTACGCCAACAAAGAAGCGCAAGCCGAAATGGAAAAAAGTGGCAATCAAAGTGAAGAAGATATAAAAAAGGCCATGGAACCATGGATGGAGTGGGCAAAAGCTTGTGGAGATAACCTTGTCGACCTCGGTACTCCCTTGGGCGGTGGTAAAAAAATTACCAGTTCAGGAAGCGAAGCAAGCGAAAAAGGAGCAGTAGGTTACTCTATTTTACAAGCAAACAGCATGGACGATGCAGAAAAGATGCTTCAAAATCATCCTCACACATCATGGAATGCAGGGTGTTCCATTGAGGTTTATGAAGCAATGCCTTTACCAGAATTAAATTAGATTATTATGGCAAAACGAGCAACAGGAATTGAAAAAACAAAGACATCAAGGTCTAAAAAAACAAAAAAACGACTTGCTGCAAAACGAGAAATGCTAAAGAAAAAGGCAGAAAAAAGAAGCAAGCGAAAATAGACTATGAAAAAACTCTCCTTGTGGGAGTTTTTTCATGATATGATTTCCTCATAATCTAATAGATAATCTATGGCAAAAAAAGTAGAGCTAAAAACAAAGAAGAACAAAGCAAGTGTCTCTGGGTTTTTAAATAAAATTAAAGATCCTGAAAAAAAGAAGGACGCAAAAAAAATTGTCTCAATCATGAAAGAGGTTACAAAAGAAAAGCCAACCATGTGGGGTTCAAGTATTGTTGGTTTTGGAAACTATCATTTTAAATATGCATCCGGACGTGAGGGAGATTGGATGATTACCGGGTTTTCTCCTCGATCTCAAAACCTAACCGTATACATCATGCCGGGGTACTCATTCCCTGAATATAAAGCTCTTTTAAAAAAGCTAGGGCCACACAAACTTGGTAAATCCTGCTTATACATTAAACGTCTTGACGACATTCACATTCCAACCTTAAAAAAGCTGATTGCCCGTGGGTACAAAGACATGAAAACCGAGTATAAACAAAAATAATGAAGAAACGTTGCGCATGGCCAGGCAATAACGAACTTATGCTTGCCTACCATGATACCGAATGGGGCACCCCACAAACAGACGACAACATTTTATTTGAATACCTTTTACTTGATTCGTTTCAAGCAGGGCTCTCGTGGCAAATTATGATTAATAAACGCGAGAATTTTAGGAGTGCATTTGATGATTTTGATGCTAAAAAAATCTCTAAATACAGTACTGTCAAAAAGCGATCGCTCTTAAATGATCCCGGAATTGTCCGCAATAGACTCAAAATAGAAGCTGCTGTCTCTAACGCAAAAGGGTTCTTGGAACTTCAAAAAGAATTTGGAAGTTTTAGTAATTATTTGTGGAGCTTTGTGGACTACCAACCCATTCAAAATAAATGGAAAACCTTAAAACAAATCCCGACAAAGACTCCCCTTTCAGACACCATAAGTCGTGATCTAAAAAAACGAGGGTTCAACTTTGTTGGCTCAACTATTATTTACGCCTTTATGCAGGGCTGTGGCATGGTAAATGACCATACAACCGACTGCTTTCGATACAAACAAGTCGCTAAAAAACGAGTCAAAAAGACTTGACTTTTTAAAAAGACTATAGTACTATACCAACATCAATCTAGTGCCACAGAGAGGACAGTCGAGACCATCTTAGGGTAACGTAGTTTGAAATATTAAAAGAGTTACACAAAATCGAAATGGCAAAGGGCGAAATCGTCCGATTGACTGATCGAGGATTTGGGTTCATTAAGCCAGAAGGAAGCGACAAAGATCTTTTCTTTCACGCTAACGAACTTGAGGGAGTTGAATTCAACGACCTTAAGGAAGGTGACGCAGTTACCTTCGAGGAAGCACAAGGCGACAAAGGACCTAATGCTACGAAAGTTAGTCGAGCATAAGTAAAACAAAAACACTCCGGACTCCCGGAGTGTTTTTGTTTTATATCTTTACGCTCTAGATTTTTTAAAGCAGTCTCTACAGGTAAGTTGATCCATTCGGGCAGGATCTGGTTCAAACGGAAGTTCTTTAATGTCTCCCCCGCACTTGCCACACTTCCAGTCTCCTTGAAACATTTTCCTCTCCCCTTGTTCGTACGCCATTTTTGATTCTTATTTATTAGTAACTTCGATTGATTATACCTTAGGCTTCTTTTTTACCAAACCCTTCCCATTACACATTCCACACCTGCATCCATGGGGTTTGATTAAGTCTTCAAAATACTCTTTTCCGTAATTATATGAGAGCTCTTCTCCAGGGTGAATTTTGCGTCGTGTATAAATAAAAAAACGTTTTCCATCTTGCTCGACATAACAATTGGGCTTGCATGAATGATTGATATACCGAGCAGTATTTTGCCTACCGGTTCCATCAATCGTCCATTTTCTATCTATTTTAAACAGATACTTCCCGCTTTTTTTATCAGCTTCCTCTTCATTTAAAAGTGGTCCGTAATACTCAACCACATAATCCCCCCTTGGGATTTCATTTACGGCATAAAGGCCAAGCCCCGCGCTCGATTTACCTACTCGGAGTTTATGTTTGCCAATCCGTGGATATTTATATGCCATAGGAAGTACACTATAGCACACAAGGTTATTTTCTTCCCCATCTGTCTTTGTCTCTTCCGTGACACTTATCCATTACACGTTTAAATCCTTCGTCAAGATCTAAATCAAGAGAATTAGCAAGACAACATAATGTAAAGATTATGTCAGCCGCCTCGTCTTCAAGCTCTTTAATGTCCTCTGTATCCTTTTTCTTTTTTGGACCAAACCGGTGATTTATCTCGCGCGCAAGTTCTCCTGTCTCTTCAGTCAGTCGTGCCATTATTTCGAGAGGTTTCCAATACCCTATCTTAATTTGTTGTACCCATTCTTCTACCTCTTTTTGATGTTCCTTCATATGCCAAGCATATCATAGAAATATGCTATACTCTCCCTCATGGAATTATCCAAAGAGGAATTGGCAAAACTACTAAAAGAGGCCGAAGCTGCCCATGCCGAACACGAAAAAGAGCTGGGTAAACGAGACGACGCATGGCCCACATGGTATGCCAACTACATTGTTAATAAACTAAACGAATAAATACTATAAAGACGGGGGTCCACAACGGCTAATTATTTGTCTCCATACACAAGGGCACTTGCCTCTTTTACAATGTTTCCGGCAATTGCCTCGTTGATTTCGTATTGCTTAATAAGCTCTTGGGCAGAGTGAGGAACAATGTCCTGTGCGAGCATCATATTAAATTTAGCGAGCTTTTGAAGTGAATCTTTATCTATTGAAGGAAGTACCGTAACAGGGTACAAAACATGCTCGCTAATAATTTTAGCGAGACTATCTTTCCCTGGGTAATCCCACCCGGTCATTTTAATGCCTCTACACTTGCCGTACGTGATTGCCTTACTGGTAAACTTAGTGTTGGTGATGAGCCACATTGAGTGTGTTGCTTGTTCTCGTTCTTTTACCTCTTGCAGGCGATAAATATCTTCAAGACGGGCATCTGCATACATAGTGGTATCAATATGAATTTTTGCACCTCGCATATTATGATATTTTGCTTCAATTAAATAATGATTACCGTCCTTTTTTGCGATAACATCTATCTCGTGAGGAACACACTCACCTTCCATCATTACATTTCGTTTTGTCGTGTACCCCATGCTTTTAAGTATGACCTCTAGAAATTGTTCAAATAAAAAGCCAGCAGGACCAAGTTCCCGCATTCCTTTTTTTAAATTGTAACGGCCCGCAACATAAAGGTTCTCTTTTACCAAGTACTGTGAAGCGCGACGAAAAATTTCGGACGTTGTCACTCCTGGCTCAAGCTCTTTCTCTACCGTAGAACACACCGTCCCAACTAATTTCTCGGGAGCACCAGCGTCTCGCAAAGATGAACAAAACTTATCTTTACTAAAATTTTCCTCTTCTCCCGTGTCTTTTATGACTTTCATGAAAGCTCTTCAATATCATTTAGTACTTCGTCTGCATGTTTTTTAGGAGTCACCTTCTCATAAATCCGTGCGATCTTCCCTTTCGGGTCAATAAGATATGAGTTACGAAGCGTGCCCATATATTCACGCCCCATGAACTTTTTCTTCCCCCATACTCCATACTTATTTACCACTTTTTTATCTTCGTCAGAAAGAAGTGTAAACGGTAACTTATATTTATCTTTAAACTTTTTATGACTTTTGACAGGATCTATACTTACTCCAAGAACCGTAATTCCCTTTTTCTTAAAATCTTTATATGCATCTTTTATGGTAACCGCCTCAACTGTGCAGCCGGGAGTGTCATCTTTTGGGTAAAAATACAAAAGAACCCATTCTCCTTTATAATCAGAGAGTTTATGTGTATCTTCGTTTTCGTCAAGAAGTGAAAACGCTGGTGCTTTTTGTCCTTCTTTTAGTTTCATACTATTTATTTACTACATTAATTGGTTTTCCTTCTTTAAAACTTTTTAGATTTTCTACGGTTGTATCAACAATGCGCTGAAGCGCTTCTTTAGTATTAAAAGCATTGTGAGGAGTAACGATAACATTAGGAAGATCAATAAAAGCATGGTTTGCTAAAAGAATTTTTAGACTCTCTCCTTTTGGGTGGCCTGTTGCAAGAAATTCAAGCTCATCACGAATTACACCTTCCTCTTCAAGAACATCAAGGCCAGCGCCGGCAAGTTTTCCGGACTTAAGTGCTTCAACAAGTGCCTCTGTCTTAACAATAGGGCCACGACTGGTATTTAAAAGTACGGCACCGTCCTTCATTTTTGCCATGGTCTCTTTGTTTAAAAGATGATGTGTGCTGTCATTGTGCGGAATATGGAGCGTCACTATGTCAGCAAGAGCTAAGACCTCTTCAAACGACTTACATTCAACATTAAACTCTTCTGCACACTTAAGGTCTGGGTTAGTATCGCTAGCAATGATATGCATATCAAATCCTTTTGCAATCTTGATAACATTTTTACCAATCGTCCCCATTCCAATAACACCAAGCGTTTTCCCTCTTAGGTCAAAGCCAGTCATGTCCTCGGGACTAAAAATCCCCTTCTCCCGAAGCCTGTCGTAGGACTCATAGATTCTTTTACTTAACGTTAAAAGGAGCGCAAAGGTGTGTTCTGCAACAGTGTTTTCTCCATATGAAGGCACATTTGAAACAACTATCCCCTTTTCTTTCGCGGTAGCAATGTCCACATGGTCAAACCCAGTTGAGCGAGTAGTTATGTATTTTACGTTCGGAAATGCTTCTATAACTTTTTTTGAAACACGCGAGTTTACAAAGGTGGAGATTGCGTCATATTCGCTCGCATCCTCGGGAATGCTTTCATCATTTAAAACACCGTCGATAAGATCGATGGTAATTCCTTCTATTTGATTGAGAGTAAAATATTCTCTGTCAGAATCCTTTACATTAAAGTAAGCGACTTTCATACAGCGTATTGTTTTGTTTTTACCTTAAAGATCAGGGCTTGCAAGCCATTCAAGGGCTTCTTTTTTTGAGTCAAACGCTTTAAAGTTATTTCGTTCAGCAAGTGCAAACACGGTCTCTTCAGCAAGTTTAATAAAAGTACTCGCTCCAAAGGTCGCTGTCTTTCTAATATAGGGCTTGTCATCCTTTAAAACATCTGCAATTAAAGAAACTACTTTTGGGCTATAACTTGTAAAGTTGGACAGATCAACAAGGGCGTTTATCATTTCTCCTTTTTTATTATAAAGATCTACTGCAAGCTCATGAAGTTTTTCTAAAAACTCTCCGAGTTCTGCCACTTCTTCATCGGTTGAAGAGCTTGCAAGCTTTACATCGATAATATTCCCCTCAAGAACATCGGCCGTATGCCGTCCTCCAACATTTATTGATTCTTCCATAATGTCACTAGTATACACGAAAGACCCTTTTTGTTCTCCACACGATTTTGAGGAGATAAGCACAGTATTGATATAATAGCCCTAATGATTGATTTTAGCCTTGGGGAGTACCAGCAAGTTGTTTTAGCTCTCTCGCGCCTTACGGTAGGGCTTGTAATGGTGTATTTTGGATGGCCTAAAATTAAAGATCTTCGGGCAAATGCTAATGATTTTACTGGGATGGGCTTTAAGCCAGGGTGGTTTTGGGGTACCCCCATCGCATTCCTTGAATTCTTTGGAGGAATTTTAATGATTGTTGGAGTGTATGCAGAAATCTTCGCTATCTTGTTTGCCGCCCAAATGCTTGTAGGAACTATCTGGAAGGTAAAAGTACAGAAAGGCTTCCCCCATTATTCCTACGACCTTATTTTATTTGCGCTGTGTCTTGTGCTTATTGTGTTTGGAGCAGGTAGTTATTCTGTCCTTCCCTTCTCCTTCTCATAACCCGCAAATTCTTCCATTTTAATATTGTCGGGAGAGACCTCAAGCTCTTCTAACACTTTATTCATGGCGCGCACCATAGCAGGTGGACCCACCACGTAAAAAATACACGTATCAATATCTGTTAAATTCTTTTTGAGCATATCGGATGATATGTAACCGTGCTCAAGATCCTGGCCACTTACCTCTTCGTTGGTTACGGTATGCAACAAATCCATTATTTTGTTTTCTTTCTTTTCATGGAGTTCAGATAAAAATGGAGCGTCTCCAAGTGTACGAGTAGATAAAACAAGCGTCATGGGGCGTTTTATTTTCTCTTCTTCAGCACTCCGCACCATACTCATAATAGGAGTAATGCCAATCCCCCCTACTAAAAATACTGCTCGTTTGTTGGTGTCCTGATGAAGCAAGAATGCGCCAAAAGGACCGTCTAAAAGAATCTCTTCGCTTTCTTTTAAGTTTCCTAAACACCTTTTAAATGCACTGTCTCGCATTCGTATGGCAACCTCAAGATATTCATGCTTGGGGGTACTTACTAAAGAAAAAACGCGGGCGTCTCCTTCATCATCTGTCTCTTTTGGATTAATAAGGGTGAGCTCTATGTATTGCCCTGGCTTATAGGTAAACCCATCAGGTTTTGTAAAAAAGAAGGCCATAGTGCCGTCAGCAACCCTCTCTTTTTTAACGAATGTAATAGTTTGTTTATCCATGACGACCATCATACCATAGGCTTTTCTTTTCAGGGCTTTTCGTTACAATGGATCTATTACTCGAAAATATTTGATTCATGGAAAATAAAACGCTTGTTATTATCATCCTTATTGTTCTTGCTATTTTAGTCATTGGATTTGCCTTCTTCCAGTCATTCCGCGGAACCACAGACACACCAACCAACGAAGAATCCGATCCTGAAGAACTGGTTTACCCAACCATAAGCCCCGAGCAAGTCGTGCAAGAGTTTTATGATTGGTATTTAACAGAAGGAAACGCTCTCCCAAATGAGAACTTTGCAACAAGTTCATCTCTTACAGCTCGATTTATAAATTCAGTACAAGCACAGATCGCAACAGAAGAAGAGTTCGATCGTGATCCATTTGTGTGTTCAGCAGAATTGCCACTTGAAGTTTCAACAAACTCAACCAATATCAATGATAGACGAGCAAACGTTGTCGTTGATTCTGTTCTTTCAGAAGTTGAGATGATTTCGTTTATTGCAGAACTTGATTTGACCGAAGATGCGAGCGCGTGGCAAATCAATAATGTTGTGTGTTTTGTAAAAGGGATCTAGAAAGGAATCTAAAGGACCCAAATTTTGGAATAGCTTCTCTTTGGGGGGTCTTTGCATGTTTTGTTCTAGTTTTTGGTATACTTTAAAACAAGTCGTATTATTTTTTTATTAACTATTTTTTATGGAAAATAACACCCTTTCAAATACCCCTCAAGGAGGAGCAAAAAGCAAAGCAAACGCATCTTTGTTTTCTGGAATTTTGTCCATCTTGTTTGGTTTCAGTATCAGTCTTATTGGTCTAGTCTTTCCTCTGGTTACTGTTGTTACTGGAGTAATAGCTTTATCAAAGGGTTCTGCCGACAAGAGCGTGTCAAGAAATAGTTGGATAGGAATTGGATTAGTCGTGATAGCGATATTGCTGTGGCTCGTTGGAGTTCCTGGTCCAATTGGTGCTCTTTTTGATGGGCTACTTTAGTTTAGGTTTGAAAAACCCTCTAATTTTTAACTAACCTTATGCAAGGCTCTGGCAGTTTTACTTGGTCTATAACCCAAGAGGAATTTAGAAATAGAAGGAAAAAGGCAATTCGGAACTTATTTATCCCCCTTCTATTTATTGGGGTTATTGCTGGAACGGTAGGATACCCTCTTTTATTTCTGGGTGATTTATTTCGTGATCCGAAAAGTGTATTAGCAACCGTACTGTATATTTTAGGGGGAATTGTGTTGGCGAGTCTGGTTCTGTATTTCGGTACAGGTCTCATAAGAAGAGGAACATACAGCTACTCTATATCTGAAAAAGGAATTTCCATCTCTGTTGGTAAAAAGAAAAAAGACTATGAATGGATCTTGTTTAGGGGTTTCTATGAATATCTAACGCAAAATGCCAGCAGTGGGAAGCGACACGTATTGTCTGATCAAGAAAGTAAAATCACAGGTGGAATCTTATATCTAATTAAAAAGGGCGGTTTTATAAAGATATTTGTCGTGGTTTACACAGAGCCAGATAACCACGAAAAAGTGATAAATATTTTATCCAACTATCTTTCAAAGGAAGAATCAACTTTATCTAAGGACTTGGGTCTTACTAGGTTTGAGTTTAAGTAGCTCAAGCTTCTCTTTAACCTCCTCTATACAACTCTCATTCCACAATACCTCAATTATTGGAACAGCTTTTCCTAACGAACCCGAGAAAGCTGATTATAGAGCCACGCAATCAAAACCCC
Organism: Patescibacteria group bacterium UBA3531; assembly: GCA_002376885.1. GTDB lineage: Bacteria > Patescibacteriota > Minisyncoccia > Phycocordibacterales > UBA3531 > UBA3531. The sequence goes on from DFOW01000004.1 coordinate 12,952, forward strand.
TCCCACAAAGCCATCTACAAGCCCCCAGAGGCTTCCTGCAAGAGCGCCTATCCAGGTGCTGTCATAACCAATATAAAAGCCAGACAGGGCCTCTACTGCCCCCACTCCAACTCCATAAATAGAAAATACTCCTAAAATAAAGGTTCCCGAGCCGATAGCAATTCCAAGCGCAAGTCCAAAGTTCATGACATCAATACCACGACTCCCACTCGCTGAGACATTGGTAACGCTCACCCCGACAAGGTGTCGAGACCGATGCGGACATGTGCACTCTTCCAAGAGTTTATAACGATGAGAACATGACGCATTCATGCACACACTTGGCCGATCCGAAACGCTTGTGCATTCTGCACCTCTACAAATAAAATGTGTCATAGATTATTACTTGATGTTTATTTTAACAAAGACAGGACGTACTTTTAACATAGTTTTCCACTTTTAACCCTTGTGTTATAGTGCATTCATCATGACAGAGGAAATCATTTTAGGAATTGTTCAAGGTATTACGGAGTGGCTCCCGGTCAGCTCATCTGGAATGCTTCTTTTAATTGAAAATAATTTTTTTGCAAATTCTTCTCGGAGTCTCGTTGACAACCTGCAACTCATAACCTTCCTTCATTTAGGGACCTTCTTCTCTGCCCTTATTTATTTCAGGCGAGATGTATGGAATGTCATAAAAACTCTTTTCTCGTATAAAAAACAGTCTCAAACTGACCAAGCATTATTTCACTTTCTTTTATTAACAACTATTGTTACCGGAATTGTTGGCTACGGAATTAAAGAATTAATAGAATTTGCCGAGGGCGCTGTTGTATTTACCGGACCAATCATAAACGCTATTCTTGGGCTCCTTTTGATTGGTACTGCTATTGCTTCTCTTAAAAAAAGAGAGTCTGACAATCCTCGAGAAATAAGATCGCTTAATGGTAAAGACTCTGTATTTTTGGGAATCCTCCAGGGGCTTTCTGCATTCCCAGGCATCTCACGGTCTGGAACAACGGTGTTTGGGATCTTATTTAGACGGTTTGAGAAAGAATCTGCGCTCCGCGTGAGCTTTATTATGGGGCTCCCGGTAACTCTTGGAGCTAATATTGTTTGGGGGACCTTCTCGCTTGTGTTTACTGCTGCTAATCTTGTGGCTTTCTTCTTTTCATTTATTTTTGGTCTTCTTACTATTCATGTACTTTTGCGATTTGCCGAACGTGTAAACGTTGGCTATTTCCTTCTTCTTTTCGGAATCTTACTTGTTTTAGCGTCATTTCTTCCACTATAAGTGAGGGTTGAAAACTCAAATATTTTTTGTATAGTGTAGCCAGACCTTTAACGGAAGGGGGATCCGTTGGATCAAATCGGCGTGGAAGATGCTGGGGCACAGGCTGCCGTTTACCACTTCAAGGACGACTCTCGCTGTGGCGAGATCGTACCGAAAGGGAACGGTACCAAACGGTGGGAGTGCAACGGCTGTGGAATCTTCATCGCGGAGGGCAGTCTTCGATTCGCCCTACCGGTTCACCCAACCCAGATGATCTCTCCTGAGATCGAAACGAGGGCTACCGCACGGTAGCCCTCGAACCTTTTTAAGAGAATTTTTCTTCTAAATATTTTTTAAGGTCAGATATAGCAACTCTATCTTGTGTCATAGTGTCGCGTTCACGCACCGTAACTGCTTTGTCTTCAAGCGAATCAAAATCGATAGTTATGCAAAACGGTGTCCCAATTTCATCTTGTCGTCTGTATCGCTTCCCTATTGATTGTGTCTCATCGTATGCACACACAAAGCTATCTTTTAATTCATTAAAAATGGTTTTTGCTTCACTTGTGAGTTCGTCTTTTTTAGAAAGTGGAAGAATAGCAACTTTTACGGGAGCAATGTTTTTATTCAGTCGTAACACTATACGCTCTTCCCCATTCACTTCTTCTTCATCATAAGCGTCCGCCAAAAGCGCCAAAAAGAGTCTTCCAACACCACCTGATGTCTCAACCACATGCGGAATAAACTTATCGTTTGTTTCTTGATCAAAATATTCAAGCGATACTCCTGAATGCTTTTGGTGCTGTGTTAAGTCGTAACTACCGCGCGCATGGATCCCCTCAAGCTCTCCCCACCCAAACGGGAATTTATATTCAATATCATCTGCCTTAGTAGCATAAAATACGAGGTTCTCGTGAGGAGCCCATTTTAGGTTCTTTTTATTGAGCCCAAGCTCAACGAGCGCATTAAATCGGTACTCTTTAAACTCATCGTAGTATTTCATTTCATCCTCTGGGCGTACAAAAAATTGCATTTCCATTTGCTCAAATTCTCGCGTTCTAAAAAGGTATTGCCGTGGAGAAATCTCATTCCTAAATGCCTTTCCTATTTGGGCCACTCCAAAAGGAATTTTTTGGTTAGTAGTATCAAGCACATTTTTATAGTTAATATAAATACCTTGTGCAGTCTCCCCTCGCAAGTAACTTGGACCACTATTGCTTGTGGTTCCTAAATTTGATTCAGTAAGTAAGTTAAATTTTTTAACGGGAGTAAATTCATTGTCTGGGCACTCTGGACACTTGATATCTTTTTTATGCTTTTCAAATAATTCATTGAGCTCATCTTCTGACATCTTCTCGTCTGCCCCTACTCCAATCTCTTCAAGCAAATGGTCTGCGCGGAATCGTTTTCCGTTTTTTTTACATTCAACAAGTGGGTCAGAGAATCCACTCGTGTGACCACTTGCTTCCCACACCTTTGGATGCATAAAAATCCCTGAATCAAGCCCAACAATGTCGGGGCGTCCTTGAACCATAATGCGCCACCATTCCCTTTTAATATTATTAGCAAGCTCTACTCCTGTTGGCCCATAATCGTACACACCCGCAAACCCTCCATAAATTTCTGACGAAGGATAGACAAACCCTCTCCGTTTTAAAAGAGAGGTTAACTTTTCCATCTTTTCGATATCTTTGTCTTTTGCCATCCTAATAAAATTCTTAATTATCTTTTTGTATGGTTTATGTTTGTCCCGTGGAATTTTAACAGGACAGGTTACAATAGTTGTTTTATATTCTCGGGTGGTCTTCCAAGCACAGCACGATCCCCTCGTTCAATAATGGGCCGTTGCATAAGGTCTGGATACTGTATCATAAGATCAATATATTCGTCATCGGTAAGCTCTTTATCTTTTAATTTGAGCTCTTTATACTTCTCCTCGCTTGTCCGCACAAGCTCACGCGGAGTAATCCCAAGCTTTTCTATAAGCCCCGCAAGTTTTTTATGAGACAAAGGATTGGTATGGTATTCCCACACCTCATATGCCATCATGGCTTTATCCAAAATAGCGATTGTTTCTCTGCATTTTGAGCACGTAGACTTCTCATACACCACCAAGTGCGAATCTTCGCTATTTTTTTCTGACATGGTTAAATTGTACCTATAATTTGTTATTATCGCCAGACACAAAAACAAACATGAAAGACGACATTATCCTTATAAACAAACCCCCGGGAATCACATCATACGATGTTATCCGCAAACTTAAACAAAAGTTCCCAGGAGAGAAGCTTGGCCATGCCGGCACCCTTGATCCTCTCGCAGAGGGGCTTTTACTGGTTGGGATTGGGAAAGGCACAAAAAAACTAAAAGACTTAATCGGGTTCCCTAAAACCTATGAAGCAACTGTTCTTATTGGTAAGAAAACAACAACCGGAGATTTGGAGGGAGATATTACTGAAGAAAAGAATGTTGAGAGTCTTACTGAAAAAGAAGTCCGGGATGTTTTAGAAGAGCTGACAGGAATAATCAGAATCCCTATTCCCCTTTATTCTGCTATTAAATACAAAGGTAAGCGCTTGTATAAACATGCTCGAGAGGGCGCAGACATAGAGACACCCCATGGTGATATGGAAGTTCATTCAACCACCTTAAACAACCTAAAAAAAGAAGGGGCATATTATTATCTTGATCTTACGCTTTCTGTTGGGAGCGGGACCTATATTCGCTCAATTGCAGAAGAGATTGGAAAACGTTTAGGATACCCCGCGACCACAGCCCATCTTAAAAGGACATCTATTGGAGAGTATTTTTTAGAAGATGCGCAAAGCATATAAAACAAAAATACCCCGAGTCGGGGTATTTTTGTTTGGTCAATTTCAAATTAAGACCAGAGTCTGTTTTTGAGTAAATGAAGCACACTTCCAAATGTTGCAAGGAAGAGAATAAACGATGCCAAGAACCCAATAACAGGAATAAGCATGAGTGCCAAAAGCACTACCACTCCTACAATCGCTGTTACCCAATCAAGTCTGATATCATCGCTTCGTGTTGCAAGCTTAATAGCAAGCGCTCCAATAACCACACTTGTTGCAAGTTTTGCAGCAAGTAATACGGTCATGTATCCAAGTCCAAGCAAGAAACCAAGAGGCATTCCAATAAGGGTAATGAGAAGAATGAATGCCAAAATTGGGAGAATAATGAGCGCCACAAATCCTACTCCTACACTCTTCCAAAATGATCGTGCTACATGAGACACGACACTTCGTGTTCCATCTTTTGCTGCGTAGACAAGAATAAGAGCCACCACCAAAAGCATAAGGGCCATGGTTGTTACCCCAAATCCTAGGATTTTTTCTCCTGTTGGAGGGGCATCGCTTCTCATAACTTCTTCAAAGGTGAGTTCTCCTCGAACCGTTGCACCTTCGTCAATTTTTGCTTCTTTTGACGATTCATAGACACCACCACCAATGTTTGCGCCGTTACCAATCACAAGTCCGTCTTGAACTTTTGCATTAAGTGACCCAAGAATTGTTCCATTGATCCGGAGTTCTCCTCCTTCAACTCGAACATCTCCTGTTACCGTTCCGTCAATCGTGGTAAGTCCACCAAACACAACCACATCTCCTGACACGGTTGCGCCCGATACCAAGTGCACTACCCCACCAGCGGCGACAACATCACCACCAACAGCATTTGCTACTTGAACGTTTCCTCCTGCTACTCGAAGATCATCTCGGACAAATCCCAAAATGTTTACGTCACCCCCTGCAACAAGAGCATCCCGGCCAACACCACCAGAGACAGTTACATTACCCCCTGCTCCAATAAGGTTCCCGGATGTTTCTCCAAGAACAGTAACTTCACCTCCTGCAATAAGAAGGTCTCCTATAACGTTGCCTGAGAGTGTTGCAACACCCGCAGCAACGTACAAATCGTCACGAACGGTTTCTCGTTCAGGAAGAGCAAACTCCTCTCCCCCTTCAAAGGTTGCTCCATACACAGTCGCCGTTCCAAAAACTGCGACAAACAAGAGCACACCCAAGGCTATAAATTTATTCATTATAAAAAATGCTAGTTATTAATACCTACGTTCTACCAAAAAACGGGACTCTCTACAAGGAGGCAAGGTTAAAGGCCCGGCCGCCGAAGCGAACCGGGCCTTCTTCAACCTGAGAGTGCTCCAGCCGGAGCAGTTAGACGTGTCAGTGACATCCTTTGGCGTGAGGGTAGCCACATCGGGCCTCTCCACTTGCAGCCGGTCTCAGGCGGGGATGGTTTGAGACAACGAAGCCGGTTGAACCACCACCCTGCACGTGCTGGAAGCAGTCTAACAATTTGTATTTAAAAATCAACCCCGTCAAATAACCCCACAGGGTTAGCTTCGCTATTTGACCGGGTCAAGCTCTATCCCTACTGGGCAGTGATCACTACCCAAAACATAATCTAGTATAAAAGCGCTTTTGAGATTCTTTTGCACATCAGGGCTCGTAATAAAATAGTCTATTCTCCACCCCACGTTGCGGTCTCTGGCACGACTCTTCATATCCCACCAGCTGTAAGCATCACGTCTGTCAGGGTAAAAATGCCGAAAGGTATCAATATAGCCAGCGGCCATAAGCTCATCAAACCAGGCGCGTTCTTCTTCCCGGAAGCCTGCCCTGCCTTCGTTTTCTTTTGGGCGGGCCAGGTCAATCTCTTCGTGGGCAACATTTAAATCCCCACACATTACCACCTTGTGACCCTTTTTACGGAGTCCTTCCATAAATTCTAAAATCGCATCGTTGTATTCGAGCTTCATAGGAAGACGTTCTTCCATACCACTGTTTGGAAAGTAACAGTTTATGAGTACAAAATCTTTAAAATAAGCAACGAGTGTTCGTCCTTCGTCATCAAATTTTTTAACACCAAATCCTTTTTCTACCCTCTCGGGTTTTATTTTTGTATAAATAGCAACGCCATTAAACCCTTTACGTTTTTTTGTATGGTCAAAATATCCGGTGTAGCCGTCGGGATTCTTTAATTCATCTACCAAATCCACTTCTTCTGCCTTTGTTTCTTGAAGACACAAAATATCGGGACTGTCGTCATATAACCAATCCAAAAATCCATTTTTGTGAGTCGCCCGTAACCCATTCACATTCCAAGACAATATTCGCATGAACTCGATTATACCAGACAAACTTGCAATAAAGGCCCTAGTTATATAAATTGGATACGGACTGGCAATCATGCCTGAAAGGAGCAGTACCGTGCAGGAGCACACCCATTCGTGGTCTGGCACCCAGATCGAAGGTTTCCGGCTGGTTGCCGGAGCAGAGATCCGAGGTACCGACCGCTACGATTCCTCGACGGGCAAGTGGGAGCCTCCGCCCCCTGCTGTCGGCCGCAACATGGACGACCCCTACGATCGGGGCCTCACCCTCGAGGAAGGGTGCCCGACCATGTGGATTCGTCCGGAGCTCTCCGACAACACGAAGGAGCTTCTCATGCTCCTCCGAGCGCGGCTTCTCGACATCCATGAGAAGAGCATGACGGCTACGCGTCTCCCGATCGGGAGGTGGGAGCAGTATCCCGTCCCCAGCCGAGAGAGCGTGCAGGAGCTTCGTGACTGCGGGCTCGTCGCCCCCTACCAGGGCAAGACCTACGAGACCGAGTTCACGACGGTTCTCCGCCTGACGGAGCTCGGAAGGGAGACCGCCGAAGGACTCCTCTCCTGATCAACCAGAGGCCCCGGCCGCGTTCACACGCGCCGGGGCCTTTCATTTTTGTTGACAATATATTTTTTATATTGTAATTTTTTTTCAGGTGTACACGCGACGCAGTCGAGAGACACTGTCGCAAAAACACAGGAGCAAATCGTGTCTAGAAAAAACCTTGGACTGGACGTTGGACAAGCTCAGGAGCTCAAGCTTGCCTTCAGGCGTCATGATTGGGACAATGAGCTCATCAAGCGACTTTGCGAATCGAATATCCTGGGCGACGCCCTCGACATCCTTCGTGGAGACGCGCAAGCCGTTCCGATCGAACGTGTCGTCGACCTTGGAGCGGAGCCTGAGATCAAGGACGGTAGTGTGGTCGTCAAGCACGTGAAGCAGGGGGTGAAGCCTTGGCGCGACATTCGTCTCGCCCTCATCGACCCCAGGGATCTGCACTACACCAGACTGGGGATCCCTTACGACCAAGAACCGCCTGATCAGAGGATCATGGAGATCAACCCTCGAACCATGAGGCCACACTTCCTGAAGGGACAGCGCCCAGCGAACATCCTCATGAGGGATTTTCTCCTCGAGATCCCTCATCTGATCCCTCACGACTGGGTCCCCAGGGCCCCAATCGTGTTCTGGGGGACGGTCTGCAAGAGCGATACCACCTACTGGGTTCCCGGGATCAACCAGGACTTCGGCGGGTGGTACGCTCACGATTGCCGGGTGGAGATGCCTCGCGATCGCATCATGCTCCGTAACTACGACAACCCCTGCGTCGTCCTGACGTCGGCACCGTCGATTGTCTGAAGTGTTCTGATGGCCCCGGCCGCGTTCATGCGCGCCGGGGCCTTTCGTTTTACTATTATTCCCCTAGCACAACTTTCAAAAGAGCTCTCGGAGCCCGAGCGGGCCGGTGTCCCGCTTGCAGGACGAGCGAGGGTGAGAGCGAGCAAAAAATCCCCGCTGGGGGATTTTATTGCGTGTCTTTTGAAAGTTTGTGCAAAACCCTAGTAACTCAAAAGCCTCTTCGCCTTCTCATGTGTCCTAATCTTCTCATGCGCCTTTGCTTCAATTTGCCTAATTCGCTCTCGGGTCACTCCAAACTCCTGCCCCACTTCTTCAAGCGTTCTCATTACCCCATCGTTTAATCCATAACGCATTTCAAGAATCTTTCTTTCTTTTGGTGAAAGGTCTCCTAAGATTTCACGAATCTGATCTGCCAAAATTCTGCGGGCACTTTCATTATCGGGTGACAAAATTTTATCGTCTGGAATAAATTCTCCCAGTGTTGATTGTTCGTCTCCACTATCCCCCACCGGCTTTTCGAGCGAGATGGTTGTTTGATTAATCTTTTCAATCTGATGAACCTTTTCTACTTCAATTCCCATTTCAGTTGCAACTTCCTCAGGAAGCGGTTCGCGTCCCAAGTCTTGCGACAATCGCCTTACAATTTGCTTATACTTTGCGATGGTTTCAACCATGTGCACGGGAATTCGAATGGTTCGAGATTGATCGGCAAGTGCCCGGGTAATACTTTGCCTGATCCACCAGGTTGCATACGTTGAGAACTTAAATCCTTTGGTGTGATCAAACTTCTCTACCGCCTTAAAGAGCCCCAAATTTCCCTCTTGAATAAGGTCAAGGAGCGTAAGATCGGGACTCCTACCAATGTATTTTTTAGCGATAGAAACCACGAGTCTCAGGTTGGCTTTAGCGAGCGCTTTTCGTGCTTCATCGTCCCCTTCTAAAATTTGCTTTGCAAGATCTTTTTCATCTTTTGCACTAATCAATTTATATTGACCGATTTCTTTAAGGTACATTTGCACAGAGTCAAGAGATGGATCACCTTGTGGCAAATTCTTTAGAATATCATCTTTGTCATCGCCATCAGTATCGAGATTAATAAATCCACCCGATTCTAAAACATCAATTTGTGCTTCGCTAAATCGTTCATAAAGTTCCTCTAAAAAGAGGATATTATTCTCTACATCTGGGAATTCTTTTAAGAGCTCACTGTAAGTAACAAATCCTCTTTTTTTACCACGCCTAATAAGAGCGTCTGCTTTTGACTCAAGATCCTCCTTCTTTTTTGAAACACGTCTTGTTGCTTTTTTTGTGGTTTTTTTGGCAACCTTTTTCTTAGCTACTTTTTTGGTTTTTGTAGCTTTTTTTGTTGTTTTTTTAGCTACTTTCTTTTTTGAAACTTTTTTTAATGCCTTTTTTTTACTTGCCCGTCCGGTCGCCGGGCTTGTTTTTTTAGCCACCTTTTTTCGGGTGGTTTTTTTAGCCTTCTTTTTAGTTGTCTTCTTTTTTGCTGGCATCCTAATAAAAATTCTTAATTAATAACGTTTTGTGACACGTGTTCGTCCCGTGGAATTTTAACAGGACAAGTTCTTATTGATTTTTTAATTTATCTAATTCTTGTTGAATTTTAAAATGTTCTTTTTGATACTCTTCTGCTTTTTTAAGATCTTGCGTGTGCTCTGCCTCTTTTAACTTTTTGAAGAGTTCTGTACTTTTGTCGCGAAGCACTTCTGCTTTATAACTGTCGAAGAGTTCGTGTATTTGATCGATGATTCTATCCGAGTCTTTATACCATAACTCGGCCTTAAATTCTAGTTCTGTTTGCTTATTTTTATCGAGTTTTTGTATTCGTTTTTTGAGTTCATCTTCACCAACTGTTTCGCGTACTTCTCGCGCAACCTCATCTACTGAAATCTTTTCTTTCATCGACCATAAATACAAACCAATGATTTCTTCAATTATTCTTTCTTTTCTTTCTTTTACTATTGTTTGTTCTTCTTTTTGTTTTTGATGTACGGATTCTTTCGGGGTCTCCTTATCTACCTTCTCAAGTTCTTCTCTTAATGCCTTCTCAGGGATATCTGCTTTTTGCGACACAAGAGTTACAAAATGAGCCTGATCAATCTTATTTTCTATACGGGATAAAAGCGGTACAAGAACCGTGTTAACGGCCTGTTTTAAGGCGCGAGATTCTTTTTGCGTCTCTATTAAGCGCTCCATTATGTATTCAACAATGTGCTTTGCGCCCTTTACGCCATAGAGCCACTTTGTTTTGTCTTCTAAAATAAGATCTGCTGGATCTTTTTTATCAATAAGAACAACTTTCACATTGAGCCCTGTGGCAAGTGCCATCTCTCCCCCGCGAAGGAGTGCTCGCTTGCCAGCACCGTCTGAATCAAACGCAAACACAATGGTACCCGCTAAACGCTTAATAATGTTTAAGTGGTCGGCTGTAAGAGCAGTCCCCGAGACAGCAACCGTATTGGTAATGCCTGCCTGGTGAGACATAATGACATCCATTTGCCCCTCAACAAAAATACACTCATTCTTTTTTCTGATTGCTTCTTTTGCTAAATGATAGGGATACAAGATGCGAGACTTGTCGTAAAGAAGTGTTTGAGGGGTGTTTATATACTTACCGCCCTTCTCATCATTGCCATAAATACGCCCCGAAAACCCAACCACGCGCCCCATGTGATCAGACAAAGGAAACATTACCCTGTTCCTAAAACGATCGTAGTGGCTATTGTGTTTATCTCCAGGAATAATCATTCCCGCCTTTTCTATCAAGTCTCGTCCGTAACCCTTCTTTTCTAAGTGTGTAAGCAACGACCTCCATTCATCGGGAACATAGCCAATCTTAAAGTCCTTAATTGTTTGCTCGGTGAGTCCTCTTTTTTTTAAGTAAGAAACAACCTCTTTATTGAGCTCTAGATTTTCTTTGTAAAACTCTGTTGCTTCTTCTAAAAGTTTAAAGAGTCTCTCTTTTTCTCCTTGAGTTTTTGGATCAACTTTTTCAATCTCAACCCCCGCTCTGTCTGCCAAGATTTTAAGTGCTTCTCTGAACTCAACCCCTTCAATTTCTTCAATAAAGCTAAAGATGTCTCCCCCGCGGTTACATCCAAAACAATGGTATGAATCACGCCCAGGAGATACAAAAAATGAAGGAGTCTTTTCGTTATGGAAGGGGCACGGCGCCTTAAAATTACCTCCAGCTTTCTCGAGTTTTAAATACGAACTCACCACGTCAACGATACCAAGGCGAGATTTAATTTTCTCTACCGTGCCGCTCATTCGAGTAGAATACTATTATTTTATTTAGTTGTCCTCTCCTTCGTTTTCTTCTTCTGGCTCTGGGGCAACTTCATCGATAATGTCACCAAAGTGACCTTGAGAGAGTCCTGTTCCTGCTGGAATAAGGCGTCCAATGATTACGTTTTCTTTCAGTCCTCGTAAGTTGTCAGTCTTTCCGTTTACTGCTGCGTCAATCAAAACCTTTGTAGTGTTTTGGAATGAAGATGCTGAAAGGAAGCTTCCTGATGAAAGCGCAACTTCTGAGATTCCAAGAAGTACGGTGTCTGCAACTGCTTGCTCTCCTCCGTCTTCTTTAACACGTGCGTTCTCGATCTCTACGTCTTCGGTTTCTACAACTTCTCCTGCTACAAATCGAGTGTCTCCTGCTTTTTTAATCTTCTTTCGTGAAAGCATTTTTCGCATAATCACTTCAATGTGTTTACGTGAGATACTTGCTCCTTGTGTTTCGTAGAGTCTACTTGCTTCGCGCAAAATATAATCTTGCGTCTTTTCTGCACCTGCATATTTGAAGAGTTCTTGTAAGTGTGCTGATCCGTCAGTCAAAAGGTCTCCACGGTCTACATGGTCTCCCTTTTTAACAACCGGTGTTCGCACTGGTGGAACTTCAAATTCAAGTGACTTTTCTTTCTTGCCTTTCATTTCTCCTTCATCTGCTAGAATTGTAATGATCTTTGATTTACCGTCTGATTTAACTTCGGCAACGGTTCCTGCAATGGTAGTAATAATAGCCGCATTCTTTGGCTCTCTTCGTTCAAAGATTTCTTCAACTCGTGGAAGTCCAGTGGTGATGTCTCCTCCAGCTGACGCGATTCCTCCTGCATGGAAGGTACGCATAGTAAGCTGAGTTCCTGGTTCACCAATCGCTTGAGCTGCAATAACTCCCACTGCTTCTCCAATCTCAACTGGTTTATTTCGTCCAAGGTCGAGTCCGTAACATTTTTGACACACGCCTCGAGTTAATTTACAGGTAAGTGGTGAAAATACTGACACACTTGGAATCGCATCTTCTTCAATAAGGTCTGCATCTCGTTTTGAAAGAAGATGACCTTTTTTAAAGAGAACTTTGTTTCCTTGTTTAATGTCTTTTGAAACAATCTTTCCGTCAATATCGGCACTGATTCCTTTAGTAAATCCTGACCCTTGCGGAATAAAGTATTCTCGTCCGTCTTTGTCGCCACAATCATCTGCAGTAATAATGATGTCTTGAGCAACATCAACCATTTTTCGGGTAAGGTATCCGGCACGTGCAGTGTTAAGTGCGGTGTCGGCAAGTCCCTTTCGTGCTCCGTGAGTAGTAATAAAGTACTCAAGAGGAGAAAGTCCTTCTTTGTATGATGGGATAATTGGGAAGTCGATGGTTCTACTCTTCACGTCTGCAATGAGCCCCTTCATTCCTGACATTTGCGAAAGCTGACTAATAGAGCTTCGTGCCTTAGATGTTAAGAGATCGTATACAGAACCGTTCTTATTGAGTTTCCCTGGAATTGCTTCCTCGATTTGATTCTTTGCGTCTTGCCATGCAGCAATAACCATTCGGTATCGTTCTTCTTCAGAAAGAAGTCCTTTTTCGTAATTTCCTTCGATGGTTTCTACTTTTGTTCGAGCTTCGTCGATAATGACTTTCTTTTCTTCTTCAATGTCTGGAAGGTCTTCAATACCCCAGGTTGTTCCTGAATTGGTTGCATATTTGAATCCAAAATCTTTCAGCTTGTCTAAAATATCTGCAATGTTTTCAACTCCGTATTCTAAGATAAGGTCTTCAACAATAGTGTTAATTTCCTTAAGTGTTACTTCGTGATTAATGAATGGGAAATCTTTTGGAAGAATACTGTTAAAGAGGATTCGTCCTACTGATGTTTCAAACACTTTCCCCTCAAACTGTTTGTACTTTGGATTATCAGTTCCGAGAACTTTTACTTTTGATCGGAAACTAATTCGTCCAAATTCATATGCGGTAATAGCTGCGTTTGGTGAAGAAAATGCTTCTCCCTCTCCCTTTTCGCCATCAACGGTCTTAGTCATCCAAAAGATTCCAAGAACCATGTCCATTCGAGGACCAACGATAGGGTCTCCGTTTCCTGGCTTTAGAAGGTTTTTATTTGCAGACATGAGGTTGCGAGCCTCGGCTTGCGCCTCTTCAGAGAGAGGAACGTGCACCGCCATTTGGTCACCGTCGAAGTCTGCGTTAAATGCAGTACATACAAGTGGGTGGATTTGAATAGCGTTTCCTTCAATCAAGATTGGTTGGAACGCTTGAATACCAAGTCTGTGGAGCGTCGGCGCTCGGTTTAAGAGCACATACTTTCCTTTAATCACCTCTTCCAAGATTGCCCATACTTCTGGGATCCCTTCGTCAATTAGTCGGTTTGCGCCACGAATGTTAAAGGCCAACTCTTGTTCAAGAAGTTTTGAAATAACAAATGGTCGGAACAATTCGAGTGCCATGTGTTTTGGAAGCCCACATTGATCAAGTTTTAAGTGAGGACCAACCACAATCACACTTCGTCCAGAATAATCTACTCGTTTACCAAGAAGGTTTTGCCTAAAGCGTCCTTGTTTACCTTTAAGCATGTCTGCCATTGATTTAAGTGGACGACGCTGTGCTTGGCTCATTGCTTCTGTTCCCCCCTTACGCAAAGAGTTATCAATCAAGGCATCAACTGCTTCTTGCAAGATTCGTTTTTCGTTACGCAAAATAACATCAGGAGCGTTTAAGTCCTTAAGTTTCTTAAGCCTGTTGTTTCGGTTGATAACTCGCCTGTACAAGTCGTTAATGTCACTGGTTGCGTGTCGTCCACCATCAAGTGCCACCATTGGTCGCAAGGCTGGCGGAAGAACCGGAATAGTAGTTAAACACATCCATTCAGGCCGTACACCTGCTCTCCTCATTGATTTGATAAGGTTAAGTCGTTTTTGTACCCGTGGTCGTTCGGTTGCTCCTGCAGTTTCAAAGTGAGCTTCTGTATCTTTTAGAAGCTTATCAAGATCGATATTTTTTAGAATATTGTAAATTGCTTCTGCTCCGATCTCTGCCTCAAAAAGTGTTCCGAACTTAAGCGAATACCGTTGGTACGTTGCCTCATCAAGAACAATTCCCTCTTTAATTTCATTTAATTCTTTTTTAACCGCCTGGAATTGCTCTTTTGCATTTTCTTTATCTTTTGCAACCTTAATAGACTTGAGCGCATTTTTATATTCACGATCAAGTTCTTTTAAGATAGTTTGTCGTTCGTTTTCATCTACTTTGGTAACAATGTACCCAGCAAAGTAGACAACTCGTTCAAGATCCCCTACTGAAAGCCCCAGCAAGGTTCCCATCTTTGAAGGGATTCCTCGCAAAAACCAAATGTGCGTTACCGGGCTTGCCAAATCAATATGACCCATTCGCTCTCGACGAACAATGCTTCGTGTTACCTCAACACCACACTTTTCACACACAATGTTTTTGTAGCGGATTCGTCTGTATTTACCACAGTAACATTCATAGTCTTTTTCAGGACCAAAGATTCGTTCATCAAAAAGTCCTCCTCGTTCACTTCGTTGTGTTCGGTAGTTAATAGTTTCAGGTCGAGTAACCTCTCCATATGACCAGTCATGAATCTTTTCAGGAGACGCAACCTTTACACCAATTGCTTCAAAATCGGTAATGTCGCGCGCCTTCATTGGTCGTACTTTTTGTGGTGTCTCTTCAACACCTTCTGTTTTAGTTCGTGGCATAGTGATTATTCTTTTTTAAGTTCAATATCAAGCGCCAAACCTTTTAGTTCGTTCAAAAGCACCTTAAATGATGCTGGTAAGTTTGGTTGCTTAATTCGTTCTCCTTTGACAATTGAGTCAAAGGTCATGGCTCGACCCTGAATATCGTCTGATTTAATCGTAAGCATTTCACGCAAGGTATGCGCAGCACCGTATCCTTCAAGAGCCCACACCTCCATTTCTCCAAATCGTTGTCCTCCTCGTTGCGCCTTACCTCCCAAAGGTTGTTGCGTAATCAAAGAGTACGGACCAATTGAACGCATGTGAATCTTGTCTTCCACCATATGGTGAAGTTTTAAGATATACATGTATCCAATAGCGATATCTTTATCAAATTTCTCTCCGGTTTGTCCGTCGTAGAGTGTTACTTTTCCGCTTTCGTTGAATCCTGATTCTTTAAGTTCTTCTTTAATTTCATTAACACTCGCACCCATAAATGACGGCGTGATGGCTTGGTAATCCAAAGTATGTGCTGCAAGTCCTAAGTGCATTTCAAGAATCTGACCCAAGTTCATTCGTGAAGGAACTCCGAGCGGTGTCAAAATAACATCAACGGGTGTTCCGTCTTCCATGTATGGCATGTCTTCTTCCGGAAGGATTCGAGAAATAACTCCCTTGTTTCCGTGTCGTCCTGCAAGCTTGTCTCCTACTGAAATGTTTCGTACTTGTGCAATCTCGATTCCAATAGCTTTAATAACTCCTGATTCAAGCTTGTCTCCTTTATCTCGAGAGAATACTTTGACGCCAACAACTCGTCCTCGTTTTCCGTGTTCCATTCGGAGTGAAGTGTCTTTTACATCTCGAGCTTTTTCTCCAAAAATACTTCGGAGGAGTCGTTCTTCTGGAGTAAGTTCAGTTTCCCCCTTTGGAGTAATCTTTCCAACCAAGATATCTCCAGGGCCAACTTCTGCACCTACTCGGATAACACCTTCTTCATCCAAGTTTTTAAGTTTTGCTTCACTTACATTTGGAATATCGTGAGTAGTAACTTCTGGTCCTAGTTTTGTATCACGAACGTTTACCGTGAACTCTTCAATATGAATGGTTGAGAATACAGAGTTCTTTACCAATCGTTCAGAAATAATAATCGCGTCTTCGTAGTTTGCCCCCTCCCAACTCATGAAGGCAACAAATGCATTTTGACCAAGCGCTAATTGCCCCTTATCACTTGAAGAGGTGTCTGCCAAAAGTTCTCCCTTCTTAACTTTTTGCCCCTTGTTAACTACCGCTCGGTGATGAAGTGCGGTAAATCCGTTGGTTCGTACATAATTCAAAAGAGTATACGTAGTTTCTTTTGTTCCCTTAACAACAATCTTTTGAGCATCAACTTCAGTTACGGTTCCTGCTTCTTTTGCATAGAGTAATCGCCCTGTATCTTTTGCAGCAACTTCCTCAACCCCTGTTGCAACAATTGGTGCTTCAGGAGTAAGACATGGAGTTGCTTGTTTTTGCATGTTTGAACCCATGAGTGCTCGGTTTGCGTCGTCGTTTTCTAGAAACGGAATGGTGCTGGTTGCAATTGAGAATGCTTGGTTTGTTGCAACTTCTATATACTCAACTTCTTTTGCTTCCATAAAATGAGGTCGCCCATTAATACGACACTCAACAACGTCTCCTTCTAGTTTTCCTTTATCGTCGTAAGCAACGCCGGCATGTGCAATAACACTCTTTTCTTCTTCAAGAGCGGTGAGGTATACCAATTCATCGGTAATAACTCCCTTCTCTACTTTTCGGTACGGAGTTTCGATAACACCAAATTGATTGAGTCGCGCATATGACGCAAGACTCAAGATAAGACCGATGTTTGGTCCTTCTGGTGTTTGAATAGGACACACTCGCCCATAGTGTGATGGGTGCACGTCTCGAACTTCAAGTCCTGCCCGTTCTCGGGTAAGTCCTCCGGGGCCAAGCGCTGAAAGACGTCGCAAGTGTTCAAGCTCTGCCAAAATGTTTTCTTGAGACATGAACTGACACAATTGGTTCGTATTAAAGAATTCTTTGATTCGCGCCTGGAATGGTCGTGGGTTAATTAGTTGGATGGGATTAGTAACCGTTGCATCAATAGTAGACATTCGGTCCTGAACTCCTCGTTTTAATTGGGTCAACCCAACTCGAAGCTTTCCTTGGATCAATTCTCCAACGGCTCGTACACGTCTGAGTCCCATGTGATCAATATCATCTGGTTCTGCACCAGGAGTATTATTGAGTTCAATAATATGAGAAACGATTGAGACAATGTCATCGTAGGTAATTCCAGCGCTTTCTTCTCCTTTCTTTGTTCCAAATCGTTTATTAAATCGGTATCGTCCAACATCAGAAAGATCGTACTTTGCTTCACTAAAGAGATCTTGAATGAAGGTCTTCGCACTCGCTACGGTAATAAGTTCACTGTCTCTGATTTTTCGATACACCTCAACGAATGCTTCTTCTTGAGTTTTTGCGTGATCTTTTTCGAGTGTATTTTGAATATACGGAGTTTCGCTTTGTGCATCTTTAAACCTGTTTAAGATATGCTCGTCGCTTGTTTGTTCCCCTTCTCCTAACACACGCAAAAGAGCCGAAACTGGGAATTTTCGTTTTCGGTCGATTCGGACATAGATCGCATCATCTAAGTCAGTCTCAATTTCAATCCATGCACCTCGTGCTGGAATAATTTTTGCACCAAAGCGTCGTTCTCCTCGAATGTCTTGAGCGGTAAAGAAGACTCCAAAGCTTCGTGCGAGTTGTGGAACCACTACCTTCTCAACACCGTTAATAATGAAGGTTCCGTGATCCGTCATTAAAGGAAGATCTGCCAAGAAGAGCTCTTGCTCCTTTTCCTCTTTTAATGAAAGATTCTTAAGTTTTACCCGAACCTTAAGCGGTGCATCGTATGAGAGGTTGTGTTCTTTTGCGTAATGCTCATCAAATTTTGGTTTTTCAAGCCATAAATCAGAAAACTCCAAATGGAATTTATTTTCTGAATAATCTTTGATAGGAGAAAAGTCTTTGAATGTTTCTTTAATTCCCTTCTCCAAAAGTGCCTCGTACGACTTAATTTGGGTTTCGACAAGGTTTGGAAGACCTGCAAGCGGGTCTTTATACTTACCGAAATGCTTTTGTTTTAGTTGCATTACGCGTTTTATGTTTATCTGCGGCTAATAAAGCGGAGTGCAAAATGCACCCGAGAAAAAGAAACGCCCCGTGACCCTAATGCGAGGCATTCAACTATGTATTTGTTTATGAAAAGACAGTATTCCTCTTATTAAAAATGTCTATGTAGGGACAGCCTGAAAGAATATCAAACGAGGCCGAGCTCTACAAGGGTTCACACAAGTATATTGAAAATGGCTATCTGTGTCAAGAATTTAGCTTTAAAATTGGACTCTCTTGTGGATAACCCACTATTTTCCTTTTTCTCTCCACTCGTCAATTTTCTTATGATCCCCCGAAAGAAGCACCTTGGGCACTTTATGATTCTTTTTCTTCCAGGTAAGAGTCTCTGGCCGAGTGTAGACATCGCGCCCCGCTACTCTGTTTTCTTCTACAGATTCTTTGTCTCCCAACACACCGGGAATGTGGCGAGACACAGCATCAATAACAATATTGGTTGGGAGCTCTCCTCCTGTTAAAACGTAATCCCCTATTGAATAAACTGTTGGTTTTAAAACTTTCTCCACTCGCGCATCAATACCTTCGTAACGTCCTGAAATTAAAATAAGATGTTTTTCTTTAGCAAGTTTTTGTGCATCTTTGTTGGTAAATTTTTTACCACGGGGAGAAAAGAGGATTACCTTTGCCTTCTTCAGCCCTTTTGCTTTTTGCACGGCACGTAAAATTGGCTCGGCTGTCATAACCATTCCTGGGCCGCCACCGTATGGAATATTGTCTACCTTTTTATGTTTATCCTTCGTAAAATCACGAGGGTTGTAATATGAAATTTTTATTTTCTTGCTCTTTTGTGCCCGACCCAAGATAGACTCGTTTACATACGAGGAAATCATCTCAGGGAAAATAGCAACTGCGTGAAAATGAATCATACTTCAAAACAAAAACCGCACATCAGGGTGAGGGGCGGTTTTTGTTGTAGTTTTAAGAGTCTATACTTTTAGGTCTTGCATTGCTTCATCAACGCTTGCTGCTGCTGACTTAGCTCCACCTTCTGGTTCGTTAATCTTAAGGGTCACTCGTGCTTGATGCTTCATTCCCACTACCCGAAGGAGGGTTCTGATAGCCTTAGCGGTGTTTCCCTTCTTCCCGATCACCTTACCCATGTCTTCTGGGTTAAGGTCAAGAATGAGAAGGACTCCCATTTCATCAACCGTTCGGTCGATTTTTACATCTTCCGGATGGTCAACAAGTGACTTGATAACGAACTCAAGAAACTCCTGATCAGATACTTCTGCCATGTCTTCCTTGGTTTTCTAGTAAATCTAAACGTATCTCTTCGACCCCTTTACTATAATACTGTATAACAAAAATATACCAGAGGAGGGGCATTTGTCAAAACAAAAAAAGAGGAGTTTATTCCTCTTTTTTCTCCTCTTCTTTTGGTTCCTCTGGCTTTTCCTCTTCAGCTGGTTTTTCTTCTTCCTGAGGCTCTTCCTTCTTTTCTTCAGTTTCAGCAGGCGCGTCTTCTTTATTTTCTTCTGTTGGAGCTTCAGCGTCTCCCTCAGTCTTTACTTCTTCCTGCGCAGTTTCTGCTTCTGGAGTTTGTTCGGTCGCAGGTTCTTCAGACTCTTCTTTTGGTTTTCGTTTTGGAAGAACGTTACGTTTACCCCCTTCTACGATTTTTTCATCTACTAAAAAGTTATGGAGTGTACCAGACACTTGGGCCCCTTGCCCCATCCAGTACTTGATTCGTTCGCTGTTAAGTTCGCGCTTGCCTTGTTTTGCATCATACCATCCAAGCTTTTCTACAATCTTCCCGCTCTTTGGTCCGGTAGTGTGTTCAGCAACAATAACCCGGAATACCGGGTCGTGCTTTCGTCCAGTTCGTTGCATTCGAATCTTTAACATACCAGAGGATAGTACCAGATGAGCGCATATGGGTCAATAGAGCCCTCTTTGCTTCAAGGGCGTACTCTGGTATCGTTACGGGAGTATGCCAAAGGCACAACCTAAGAAAAAGGAGAGTGTAGAAGGAGCCCTACGAATCGGGCCCTCTTTTGTTGGATACCTTGCTCACCCAACGTTTGACACTGAAATTGAAATTCCCAACGAATCCCTCAAAGGAGCCTTGCCGGGAGACACTGTCGTAGTTCAACTAACCGGTAAGCAAAAAACATCAGGACACTTTGGAAAAGTCACTAAAATCGTTACCCGAAAACGAAGTTCGTTTGTAGGGACACTTCGTAAAGTCGGACGATCATTTGTAGTACTACCTGACAATGAACGCATTTACCAAAAGATAATGGTTTCTAAAAAAGAGTTGGCTGGAGCAAAGTCAGGATCAAAAGTAGTGGCAAAAGTAAAAACCT
Source organism: Patescibacteria group bacterium UBA3531 (assembly GCA_002376885.1). Lineage (GTDB taxonomy): Bacteria > Patescibacteriota > Minisyncoccia > Phycocordibacterales > UBA3531 > UBA3531. Next base: position 33,243 of record DFOW01000004.1, read on the forward strand.
GGGGAAAGCCCGATGAGCCCATCATGGCGAGCATCGACAAGATACTTGGGAAACCCGGACAACACGAAACCGAAATGCTTTCGATTCTTTACGATAAAGAATTTACTCCCGACTTTCCGTCTGATGTAGAAAAAGAAGCAAAAGCCGTTCGTTCGTACTTACAAAACGAAGATATTAAAAAACGGAAAGACTTTAGAGGCACCACCACCTTCACTATCGACCCCGTAGACGCAAAAGACTTTGATGATGCCTTATCTGTTAAAAAACTCGACAATAATTTGTTTGAGGTAGGTATCCATATTGCAGACGTTACCTATTTTGTTCGCCCAGGAACACGACTTGACCAAGAAGGAGCCAAGCGTGCTACCAGCATTTATCTTGTAGACAGAACCATCCCCATGCTCCCTGAAACACTTTCAAACGACCTATGTAGTTTAAACCCGAACGAAGAAAAGCTCGCCTTTTCAGCAGTATTTCAAATGGATAAAGATGGAAACATTCATAAAGAATGGTTTGGACGAACACGAATCAAATCAGATAAACGATTCACCTATGAGAACGCTCAAAAAACTCTCGATACAAAAAAGGGAGAATTTTATGAGGAGCTCACCATCTTAAATAATCTCGCTAAAAAACTTCGGAAAGAAAAGTTTAAAAAAGGAGCCATTGCCTTTGAAAGCAAAGAGCTTCGCTTTGAGCTGGACGAGAAAATGCGTCCCGTAAAGATCATTAAAAAAGACAGGCTCGACACTCATATGCTTGTTGAGGACTTCATGCTTTTGGCTAATAAAAAAGTAACTGAATATGTAGATCGCCTTGAAAAGCGCTCAAAAGTAAAACATCATTTTATTTACCGAGTACATGATCAACCTGATGAAGAAAAGATTGAGCGTGTCTTGGATCTTCTTAAAAAACTTGGTCACGAGATCCACAGAAAAGGAAAAAAGATTACCTCATACGATATCAATACTATTTTGGCCAAAGTAGCAGGGACTCCAGAAGAAAACTTGATTCAAACCGCCATGGTGCGTTCAATGGCAAAAGCAGAGTACACTACCAAAAACATTGGTCACTTTGGACTCGCCTTCCCGTTTTATACGCACTTTACGTCCCCCATCAGACGTTACCCCGACGTTATGGTGCACCGGCTCCTTGAAAAATATTTACATAACGAGAACGTATCAAAACAAGAAGTTGAGCGATACCAAGAGCTCTCACTCCACTCTTCCCAACGCGAGAGAGTTGCAGAAGAAGCAGAACGCGAAAGCAAAAAGTACAAACAAGCAGAGTATATGTCCTTCCATGTTGGAGAAGAATTTACGGGGACTATTTCTGGTGTGACTCGATTTGGAATGTTTGTACAAGAAAACGAGACTCTTGCCGAAGGACTTGTTGCCATGAGGAGCTTAGGAGATGACTATTACTCATACGACGAATCAAATCTTTCTCTTGTAGGAGAAAAAACAAAAAGAAAATTCCAACTGGGAGATACCGTAAAAATTAAAGTTAAAAAAGTGGATGTACGAAAACGCCAAATTGATTACGTATTAGTAGAAGAAAAAAATAAGAAATAGAAAAAGCCCCGCTTCCGCGAGGCTTGGATCCTCCCTCTCATGGAATGCCCGGCTGGATTCGAACCAGCGACCTTCACGTTGGCAACGTGACGCTCTTGCCACTAAGCTACGGGCATCCATGAGAAAGAAGTGGCTCCCCCGGTTGGAGTCGAACCAACACCTTCGCCCCCACAGGGCGATGCTCTGCACTGAGCTACGGGGGAGTAGCGGCTTTTGATACTACAGAAAAGCATTTTTAGTGTCAACAGAACTTTATTGACTTTGAATACAAGAGGAGTAGAAATAAAGGTGGAGGAAGTCGCCATGCGCTGGGCAAGCCAAACTGTTTCAGATGAAGAGCGGGATGCGCTCGATGCAGCGCTTCACGCAACCGAAGGTCTCGGTGAAGACGATCTGTCGACGAAAAACATGAGGCGTGCAATGTTCGTTCTGCTCATTGTCGCTGCTCTCGTGATTGGACTCGGCGTCATCAAGCCGGCACTCGAGAACGGTGGATCATTCCTGTAAAGGAGGGCCAAATGTTCCGAGCAAAGACTAGCAACCCCAATGAATGGGGCTGGGGCGGGGGCAGGTACGCCGACTACGAGGAAGAAGAGCCGTTCTACCTCGTGGACGCCGTGATCGTTCTCGTTGCGGTGTGCGCATACGGCGTATGGTGGCTCATCTCTACGCCGTTCAAGAAGGCGCGTGCCGCCATCGTCAACCGCCGCGCGCGGAACTGCTAGCCAAAGGGCGCGAACGTTCATTCGTTCGCGCCCTTGCTGTATATTTTCCAACGTTACGTTTTTAAGAGCTCTCGGAGCCCGAGCGGGCTGGTATCCGCAGGATGAGTGAGGGCGAGAGCGAGAAAAAAATTCCCGCCGGGGAATTTTATTTCGTGTCTTAAAAATGTAATGTTAGCTTCCTATTTCGCAATCTTCACTGCCTCGTCAAATTTAACCGAAAGCATTTTTGAAATTCCATCACTCCCCATGGTTACTCCATAGAGGACACCTGCTCGAGACATGGTCTCTCTGTTGTGAGTAATAATAATTAACTGTGCATGACGTGCTAAGTTTTCAAGCATGTCTCCGTATTTACGAGAGTTTGCTTCGTCGAGCGCTGCATCGGTTTCATCGAGTACCAAAAACGGAGGCGGGTTAACCTGACTCATTGCAAACAAAAGTGCAATTGAAGTCAGCGCACGTTCCCCACCAGAGAGCATTTCAAGCCCCCGGATTTTTTTACGTGGAAGGTTTACCGAAATATCAATTCCCTCTTCAAACTCTTCTTCGTCTCCGCCAAGTTGTGCAAGCTCTTCTTCGCTCTTTAACTTTCCGATGCGAGCAAACTGGAGCCCTGCCTTCCCTCCCCCAAACATGAGCTCGAAGAACTTTTGGAATTCAATATTAATTTTTCCGATTCCTTTTTTAAATTCAACTTCAAGTTTTTCTTCAAGATCTTTAATAACTTCTTTAAGAGACCCTTCGCTCTTTGTTAAATCTTCGATTTCTTTTTCTAAAAATTCATCTCGGCCTTTGATTTCCTCATATTCACCAAGCATAGCGTCCCCTGCAGGGCCAATTTCTTCAATACGAATCTTTAATCGTTCAATCTCTTTTTTGGTAACTGCGGCCCCGCTTGAAGAATCCCAGCCGTCTCCTCCATCTTTTTTAAAGATTGCTTCAAGTTCGTTTTTACCCTCTTCCCCATAGATTCTCCCTGCTTCATGAAGCTCATGCTCTACTTCTCGATCGCGTATTCCAAGAGCTTCTTCGCGTCCCTTGAGCGCTTCAAGTCCTGCTAGAAGCTCTGCGCGTTTTTCTTTTGCTTCAAAATATTCACGCTCCTTTGTCATTCGTTCTTTTGCTTTTTGGGTAAGCTCACCCTTGAGTGCCTCCAAACGGTCCAGCAGCTCTTTTTCTGACTCTCCTATTTTTTTGATGTCGTCTTCAAGCTTTTCTTTTTCGCCCCTCAATTTTTCAAGCTCTTCGTTTATAGCTTCACCAATAGAGCTCTCTTCGCTATCAATATTTTCTTCTTTAAACGACATAAGCGCATAGCGAATCTCTTCAAGTCCAGAAACAGCTTCGTCAAGTGTCGAAGAAGATTTTGCATCTTCAATAATTCGTTCGAGCTCGTCAATAAAACTCCCTACATTTACTGCTGGGAGCATATGTTCTCCATTATCACTTCCTGGCGTCTCTGCTTCACGCTCTTTCAGCTCAACAATACCTTCAAGACGCCCGAGCATTCGGGCAAGTTCGTCTTTTTTACTACGGAGATCGTGGAGGGATTTTTCGATCCCCAATTGTTCTTCGCTTACTTCTTCTTGATCGGTTCCACCTCTTTTTGAATCAAGTTCGTCAATTACTTTTTCAATCTTTCCGAGTTCGTCTTCTGGATGCTTCCGTTCTTTTTCGATCTCTTTTTTACTTTCGATGATGTATGCCCCCTCTTTTTTAAAGAATTCTTTATAGAGACCAAGTAGCTCATCTTTAAGTGCTTTTGCCTTTTCAATCTTCTCTGCTTCTTTTTGAAGGAACCGTAAATGCCCCCCAATCTCACGACGGAGCGACTGTGCCTCTTTTATGTTTTCTTTTGTTTTGGTGAGTTTTTTACCACTCTCTTCAATCTTCCAATGGTACACACGAAGCCCAAGCGCATCCTCAATCATTCCGCGTCTATCTTTTAATGATGCTCCTAAAATCCTATCAGCCTCGTTTTGGCTAATAATGTGGTGGCTGGATGCACCAAGAGAAACTTGCGAAAGAAGTTCGATAATGTCTCGCAGTCGTACCTTACTCCCATTTATTGAGTATTCGTTTGCGCCGTCACGATACACTACACGCTCGATAGCAACTTCTGGGAAGTCGATATCAAACTGTTTTTTACTATTATCAAAAACAAGTGTTACGCTTGCCCGGTTCATTCGGGTTGCTCCACCACCACCATTAAAAATAAGATCTTCTCCTTTTTTACCCCGGAGCGACTTCATTGACTGCTCCCCGAGCGTCCAACGAAACGCCTCTGCAATGTTTGATTTACCAGATCCATTAGGACCCACAATAGCCGAGACCGGTGAGTCAAAATCGAGAACTGTTTTTTTAGCAAATGATTTAAAGCCGTTTAATTCCAGCCGTTTTAGATACATAGTTTATTCACTCTATCAGGAGACCCTTCTAACCTCAAGCTACTCCCACCCCATCTTCGCCAGCCCTTCGTGCGCTGCATTTTGCTCTGCCTCCTGCTTTGAGGCCCCTGTCCCTTCCGCAATATCTTCGTCGGCGATAAAAAGACCAACGGTAAATACTTTGGCATGGTCGGGTCCATCTTCATTCAAGACTTTGTAAGTAGGAGTAACACCCCTTTTTTCTTGAGAAAGTTCTTGAAACCGACTTTTGGCATCTTGCCACAGTTTTTTATCTACAATCTCTTGTGCTTTGGGTAACAAAACTCGTGCAATAAATTCTTGCGCTTTTGCGTATCCTCCATCTAAATATAGTGCTCCAACGAGCGCTTCAAAAGTATTTGCCAAAATATATGAACGAGCGCGCCCCACACTATTTGCCTCTCCTTTTGAGAGAAGTAGGTAGTCATTAAACCCAAGATCATGCCCTATACTGCTTAGCATGTGTGTATTTACAAGCGCAGCACGGATAGCCGTAAGTTCCCCCTCTGGTTTGTCTGGGTAGAGTCCAAAAATATGCTCGGTTACCACAAGCTCAAGAACCGCGTCTCCTAAATATTCTAGCCGCTCATTGTGCCCAAGCGTTTCACCTGGGTTCTCGTTTATGTATGAACGATGAATAAACGCTTGACGCAGTAAATCGTTATTGTCGAAATGAAGATTTGTTGTGTTTAAAAATTCTTCAAAGTTACTCTCTCCTTCCATATTCGTGTAATTGAGTTATAGGTAATTTTTTGTGATTGATTCTATTCCTTTGGTAATAATCGGGAGCATATCGCCATATACTTTTAAATCTGCCACGTCTCCGAGTGGAAACCATTTAGCATCATCAAGGCCTCCTTCTTTTTTGAGTTCGAGTGTGTCGATTGTGGCACGCGCTAAAAAGTACGATACATGCTTCCTGATTTTTCCCTTTTCAGGGTCGCTAGCAGTGTATTCGTTTTCGCCTATTGTTTCAAGGAGCTCAATATCGAGATTCATTTCTTCTTTAATCTCCCTGATTGCAGCATCCTCTATCTTTTCCTTCTCCCCTACGTGTCCTTTTGAGAGGGTCCAGTAACCAAACACATCATGAACAAAAGCCAAGTACACCTGGCCATTTGATTCTTTTTTAAAGACCACAGCTCCAACCAGTTCCTCTTTTGGCATTTTTTTGGGGTCAGTCTCTTTTTTGCTGGTTTCATTTTTTCCGGGCTCGCCCATCTCTTTATAGATGGTACCAAGTACTCCGTTTACAAAGCGACCGCTATTTTCCCCTCCAAACGCTTTGGCAAGCTCGATTGCTTCGTTAATAGCAACTTTTGGAGGAACCTCTTTTCTGTCAGAAAAAAGAAGCTCGTAGAGACCGAGCCTGAGCACGTTTCTATCAACAATAGAGATTTTAGGGAGCGGCCATTCTGGTGCCGCTTTTTCAATCACAGCATCGAGGGTTTGTTGCTTTTCAACAATCCCTTCTACGAGTTTTAAAATATAGTTTTCATCTCCGAGTCCTGGAGCAAATTCTTTAATATTGTAGAGCACAAACTCTTTGAGTTTGTCCTTTGGACAACCGTTAAAATCCCACTCAAAGAGAGATTGTAGTGCAACACTGCGCGCTAAGTGTCGTTGTGCCATACGTACTTAAAGAACTCCAATAAAAAATAATCGGTGCATTTAGTATACACCGACTATTATTTTTGAGAAAGTGATTCTGCGTCCAGCTTTCCAGACTTTTCTTCTTGTGCCTGAAGCTCTTCTTGTTTGGCCTTTTTTTCCTTCTTAGTGAGTTTTTTCAGTACGTCTCGATATTGCTTTCCTCGGTAGGTTCCGCAGTTTTCGCAAACCGTGTGTCGTTGGTGCTTTTCGCCACATTTTGAGCATGCCGAAAGCCGCACCTCACTTAATTTGTGATGGCTTCTGCGGTTAGCCGTATGGCTTCGGGTATGTCGCATTCGTACTGACATAGTGGCTCTAGTATACGGATTTATGCTTGTTTTGCAATATAAGGGGGTTTTAGTGTCGATATTTCGTCATTCGTGCCAAAAAATATACAGCACCCCCCATATTGACAAATAGCATACTTTATGTTAGTATATCTGCAGTTAAGACGAGTCAAAGTTCTGGGTTGGAACTCCCTGTCTTGTTGTTCTCTAAGGAAAGGCAACACATGAGCATTCCCTTCCAGGAAAGGATTACGGAACGCGTCAAGGGAACGGAGCGACGGCGGATCCAGGAGATCCAGAACCTCCATCCGTTCTTCTTCCGCCGTAGCTTCCTGCTCGCCCTCTCGGTGATCCTGACGGTCTTCTACTACATCGAGTTCTTCCCGAAGTAACGGGGACTGCCACGCCCAGGGCTCGCCCATGGAGGCCACCACACAAACAACTTTGGTTCTGTGTGTGGTGGCCTTTTTCTTATTTCGATATCCCCAAGAAACCACATTTGGGAGTGTCCACCCTAAACAATTTTTCTGCGAAAAACTGAGAGGGCAAGCAGGAAAATAATTAAAAAATTTCTCGTAGAAACACAGTTTGAAGTGCTGCCGCAGACGATTTTGATTGGTCCACCCTTTGGGTGGAAAATCGTCGAGGATAAGGAAACACCACCGCTGGAGTGGGGTTTCCGGTGCTTCAAGCTGTGTTTCTTAAAAAATAAAATAAATAGTAGCGGCCCGGGCCCCGTGTGGGGGCCTCGGGCCGCGCGATGACGCTCTAGGGCGCCTTTCCCTTCTCCTCGGGCGGAGTCTGTTGTGCGGAGCCCAACGGCTCCACACCCTCCGGGTGATCGTCTTCGAAGGACCCCTCGCGGCGCCCGTCGAATGGGCGCGCTTGCCGGGACGGCATGGGATCTCTCGGCGGCGACTTTTCGCGAGGGCTACCGCCCCCGTTTCGAACAAAAGACATCGTCTTCTTGCCTCCGTGGGTTTTAGGGTACCCACCATTAAACACAAACTCCCTTATTTCTGCAAGGGAGTTTTAAACAATGTTTCCAAGGAAGCTCTTCCTGTGTATTGGGCACGGTTTGTGTTTTTTTATGAGCTTCCGATGAAGCTCGGTTCCGTAGCCTTTATGCTCCTCAAACATATAGTGCGGATAACGGAGCGCAAACCCTTCCATTTTTTTATCGCGTGATACTTTTGCCACAATTGATGCGAGAGCAATTAAAACCTCTTGTTCATCTCCACGTATGATCGTTTCTTGTTGGGTGTAAAAAGCAGGTGCCTTAAGCCCGCCGTCTAATAAAATATGAGACCTCTCTGGATGCACTCCCAGCCGGTTTAAACACCGTTTTGTTGCTTTATAAATTGCTGGATTGATCCCTTCCCTATCTATAAAGTCAGGGCCAGAGAACGCAACAGCATATGAGAGCTCTTTTTGCACATGAAGCTTATGGAGTTCCTCAAAAATTTCTCTTCTTTTTTGCCCCGAGAGTTTTTTTGAATCTTTTACTTCACGAAAAAATGAGAGTTTGGGAGATCTGAGTGGGGCAACCACCACCCCAACTGCTACAGGCCCCGCCAAAGGACCTCTTCCGGCCTCATCAACCCCCACAAAAAAGTGGTTAATGCTTGCTATTTTTTTGCTCATGCAAGCGATATTTGTTTTGCTATAATAGTCCCGTATGTCATTCGTCCATCTCCATACTCACAGTCATTATAGCCTACTCCAAGGACTCTCTAAAATTGAAGGGTTGGTAGATGCGGCAAAGAAAGACAAAATGCCGGCACTTGCACTAACGGACCATGGAAACCTTTATGGGGCCGTAAAGTTCTACAAAGCCTGCAAAAAGGCAGAAATAAAACCAATCATCGGCGCAGATATCTACATTGCCGAAAACTCGATGAAGGATACCCAACCAGGGAGCACAAATCGCACCTTTCACCTGGTATTGCTTGCAGAGACAAGCGAAGGTTACAAAAATTTGATTCGCCTTCTTACCGAGGCTCATTTAGAAGGATTTTATAATTACCCACGTGCCGACAAGGCGTTGTTAAAAAAATATAGCGAGGGACTTATTGCTCTTTCTGGTGACATTCAAGGAGAGGTCCCGCGGGCGCTATGGAACAAAGACGAAGAACGTGCAAAAGAGCTTGTGCAAGAATACAAAGCTATTTTTGGAGACAATAACTTTTTTATAGAAATCTCCCACCATCCGCACCTGGAACGCCATGACGAAATCATGGAAGGCCTGGTAAAGGTTGCAAAAGAAACAAAGACTCCCCTAGTTGCGGGGCAAGGATCGTACTACTTAACCCCCGAAGATAAAGAAGCACACCGGACGCTCCTGGGAATTCAATCATCACATGCAACAAGTGAATCTGCCCGATTTTTTAGTGCAGAGGAAGATTACTCTTTTATCGATACAAAAACTGCCAAAGATTTATTTAAGGGTCATAAGGAAGCGATCGAGAATACCGTAAAAATTGCAGAGCGTTGCAACGCCGACATTGAGCCACCTGGTTGGGTCTTTCCTCTTGTTGAGCTTGAAGAAGGAAAGACTGCTGATGAACAGCTACGCGAGTATGCCTATAAAGGACTTGAGGACCGAGGAATGGAAAAAACAAAAGAGGTTATTGATCGGCTTGAATACGAGCTCGACACTATTAAACAAAAAGGGTTTTCTCCTTATTTTTTGGTAGTGGCTGATCTTTTATATTACGCACGCAAACACAATATCCTTACCACGATCCGTGGTTCGGTTGCGGGGTCTTTGGTTACGTACTTAACCAAGATTACGACCGTAGACCCCATCGAATACATGCTCCCTTTTGAACGGTTCTTGAATCCACAAAGACCAAGTGCCCCTGATATTGATATGGACTTTGCTGACGATCGTCGTGATGAAGTTATTGAATACGCAAAAGAAAAGTATGGAGAAGACAAAGTAGCACAAATCGGAACCTTTGGAACCATGCTTGCGCGCGGTGTTGTGCGCGATACCGCCCGCGCCCTTGGTTACCCCTACGGCGCTGGGGATCGCATTGCAAAAATGATCCCATTTGGATCACAAGGATTCCCTATGACAATCGAGAAGGCACTTGATCTTGAACCCGACCTAAAAGAAGCGTATGAAAACGATAGAGAGGTTACCGAGATTATAGACATGGCAAGAAAGATCGAAGGTAACGCACGCCACTGTAGTGTGCATGCTGCTGGTGTTGTTATGGCACCAGAGCCTCTTACCGAATATGTCCCTCTCCAACGCGAACAAAAAGGAAACAAAATCATCACCCAATACGACATGCATGATGTTGAAGAAGTTGGATTGATTAAGTTCGACTTTTTGGGAATCCGGAACCTTTCAATCTTGGCTCATGCTGTAGGAATCGTAGAAAAGACCCTAGGAGAAAAAGTAGACATTGAAAACGTTCCTCTTGATGATAAAAAAGTTTTTGAAATCCTTTCGAGAGGAGAAACCATGGGGCTCTTCCAACTAAACGGCGCAGCTATGACACGCTTTTTGATTGATCTAAAACCAACCACCATCCACGACATTAACGCAATGATCGCCCTGTATCGTCCTGGTCCGATGAAAAACATTCCCGACTACATTGCGCGCAAACACGGCAAACAAGCCGTTAGTTACTATCATCCAAAAATGAAAAACTTTTTGGAACGATCATATGGAATTTTGGTGTACCAAGATGACCTTCTTTCTGCTGCGCTTGAGCTTGCTGGATACACCTGGGAAACAGTAGACAAGTTCCGTAAGGCGGTTGGTAAAAAGATCCCAGAAGAAATGGCTAAACAACATAAAATCTTCGTCGAGGGCTGTCAAAAACATTCTGGTATGAGTAAAAAAGAAGCAGAAGGTTTGTGGGATTTGTTCGAACCATTCCAAGGATACGGATTCAACAAGGCACATGCGGCAAGTTACGGAAAAGTTGCGTATCAAACGGCATACATGAAGGCCAATTATCCAAGCGAATACATGACCGCTGTTCTTACTGCCGAATCAGGAGATGTCGAGGAAATTGCTCGTATCGTTAATGAATGTAAGCGAATGGAGCTTGAAGTGTTGCCACCCGATGTAAATGAAAGCTTTGGTGGGTTTACTGTACTAAAAGATCCTGATGGAAACCCAAAAGACGACAAGATCCGTTTTGGTCTCTATACTATTAAAAATTTGGGAGAAGAGATTTCAAACGTTATTATTTCTGAACGAAAAAAGAATGGTCCTTACAAAAGCTACCAAGATTTTTTGGAGCGTGTTCGTCATCAAAATTTAAACAAACGATCACTCGAGGCTCTTATTAAGTCTGGCTCGCTTGATAATTTAGGAGAACGTGGGCAAATGCTTGCAAACTTAGAGTCAGTACTTGCCTACTCCCGTGATGGACTAAAACAATTAGAAGATCAAACATCCCTTTTTGGTCTTATGGAAGATGACGCGAGCTTGCCGCAGCTTCGTCTTGAAGAATCAGAACCTGCTTCGGCAGACGACAAACTTGGATGGGAAAAGGAATTGTTAGGACTCTATCTATCGGGACACCCGCTCGATAAACACAAAAAGAGATTCGAAGGTAAAAAAACAATAAAAGATTATTTGTCGCTCCCGAGTGGTGTAACTGCACTTTGTGGTGGAATCATTGAAGAGGTACGAACCGTTACCACCAAAAAAGGAGAGCGAATGGCATTTGTACGTATGGCAGATTTTGATACTGCCATTGAGGTAGTATTCTTCCCATCAAGTTATCAAAAATTTAAAGAGCACTTAGTGCCTGACATGTGCGTTGCTATAAAAGGACGCATCAGTAATCGCAATCAAGAAAAAAGCATGGTTGCAGAGGCAATCAAGCTATTGTAGAGTACGAACAGAGAGGAGGGCACCATGCCCAAACGATCCAAGTGGGGCTCGACCTGCCAAATCCCACACTGCGGAAAGAACGAAAACCGAGACCATGTCCGGATGACATTCTTCCGGAGGGGGGCCGGCGTAGTCTTCTTGTTTCTCTGCAGATGGCATCGGGCCATGAACACTCGAGCAATCCGCGAGAAGCGCGACTTCGGTCCGTTCATGTACACCGGTCGGGATAAGAGCCCGTCGCGCCAAGCTGCGTGACGGGCTCCGCCCTTTTTGTTACTATGAAATTCATGGAAAAAGACGCTATTTCGAAAAAACGGCACTCTCTTGCACACGTTTTGGCTATGGCAGTACTTGAAAAAGACCCTAACGCCAAGCTCGCCATTGGACCCGCAATTGATACGGGTTTTTATTATGATTTTGAACTATCTTCCCCTCTTTCTGCAGATGATCTTCCGGCACTTGAGACCCGAATGAAGGAACTGCTAAAAGAAGGCCTATCGTTTGAGGGACGCGAAGTTTCTCCAGATGAAGCACAAGAATTATTTAAACAATCCCCTTACAAACTTGATTTAATTGAAGAATTTACGAACGAAGGAAAAACTCTAACTGCATATTCAAGTGGAGATTTTACTGACCTTTGCGCAGGTGGACACGTTGATACTACAAAAGACATTGACCCAGATTCATTTTCTCTTGATAAATTGGCTGGTGCTTACTGGAGAGGTGACGAAAACAATCAAATGCTTACACGAATTTATGGACTCGCATTTGAAACAAAAAAAGAATTAGAAGAGTACAAAAAACAGCAAGAAGAAGCTGAAAAACGAGACCATAGAAAGCTTGGGAAAGAGTTAGACCTTTTTGCTTTCTCTCCCCTTGTTGGTCCAGGACTCCCGCTCTTTACTCCCAAGGGTTCTCTTTTACGTGACTTGTTAGATGACTTTGTATGGGAGCTTCGGCAAAAAGACGGTTACGACCGAGTAGATATTCCTCACATTACAAAAATTGATCTTTTTAAAACAAGTGGGCACTGGGACAAGTTCGGAGATGAACTCTTTCAAGTTAAAACAAGAGAGGATCATGTCTTTGCACTCAAACCAATGAATTGCCCACACCATACGCAAATTTATGCGCGTAAAAACCATAGCTATCGAGAGCTTCCTGTTCGCTATGCAAACACCACAAAATGTTATCGCGACGAACAAACAGGAGAATTAAGCGGTCTCTCACGTGTGCGCGCCTTCACACAAGATGATGCCCACGTTTTTTGTAGAACCAATCAAGTAGAAGAAGAAGTTGGAAAAGTCTGGGACATTGTAACGGGATTTTACAATGGTGTTGGTTATTCTGATCTTCAAGTAACCCTTTCAGCGCACGACCCCAACAATATGGAAAAGTATCTTGGAGACAAGGCGCTCTGGGAACAAGCTGAGGGAATCTTAGGAAAAATAATTGAAGAAAAGACTGGCAAAAAAGCAGAAAAGATAGAGGGAGAAGCAGCATTTTATGGACCAAAAATAGACTTTATTACCAAAGACTCGATTGGAAGAGAGTGGCAGATTGCAACCATTCAGCTCGACATGAATCTACCAGAACGCTTTGACTTAACCTGCACAAACGAAAAAGGAGAAAAAGAACGAATCGTTATGATTCATGCAGCGATCATGGGATCAATTGAACGCTTCCTTTCTGTTTATATAGAACATACGGGTGGGGTGTTCCCTCTTTTCCTTTCCCCTGTTCAGGTTGCAATCCTCCCTATCGCAGACAGCCATAAAGAATATGCCGAGGAAGTTAGAAAAACACTCGAAGAAAATGGAGTCCGTGTTGAACAGAGAAGCGAAGATGAAACGCTTGGAAAAAAGATTAGGAGCGTAAAAGAACAAAAGATTCCTTACTTTATTGTTATCGGAGACAAAGAAGTTGAAAGTAAGAGTGTAAAGCTTGAGTCTCGAAGTGGAGATGGAGAAGAAATGAATACAGAAGAACTTCTCTCAAAACTCAAAAAAGAAATAGATGACAAAGCCTAAAGGGGTTTTCCATTCAAAAGAAGTACTACATCATTTTAGATGCAAACAATGTAATAAGTGGTGGAGTGTTGGTGATGCGCCTTCTCGTAAGAAGATATGGTACTGCCCTTGGTGTGGTGCACAACAGTAATAAATTTGGTATTGCTTGCCCGTTTTAATTCAAGAGAATTTGATTCGGGCGCATGGTGTGGGACTGAACAACACTAACTTTCAAAAGATACGAAATAAAATTCCCCAGCGGGAATTTTTTTCTCACTCTCACCCTCGCTCATCCTGTAAAACAGGACACCGGCCCGCTCGGGCTCCGAGAGCTCTTTTGAAAGTTGTGTTAGGAAATAAAAAGTTTATTAGCATCCACAGGAGATTTGCTTGGTTAAAAAATCTCCGAGGATAGAGCGAGTCTCCGCCGGAGAGACGAGCGTCTGGTAAACTTTTTATTTACACAACACACTCTCAAAACAAAAATCCCCCGGTCGGGGGACTTTTGTATAAGGAACTTGTTTGATTATAGCATTAAGACAATCGCAATTGTCATGAGGACAAACGATACAAGGTAATAAAGTGCTCCAATTACCGTTATACCCTTATCTTTATCTTCGTATAAAATGCTATTAGCCATTACTGTTGCCGTAAACCCAAGCCATACAATAATTCCTAATTCAACTGCCTTACCGATTGAGTCAACTGATAGTACTGCCACAAAAAGATAGAGCACGTAAGACATTACAAGCGTAACAATCAGTCCAAGACCCATAGCCTTTTTCGCATCTGCGTCAAATTTCCCCGAAACAGGCTTTCCTATTCGCGCCATGTAATCCATCCATTTTTTTCCAAAAAGTGGTCCGTACCAAAGCATACCAACAATGGTTCCGACAATGGTGGCTACAATAATCGCTGTGTAATCAACTGAAACTACAAAAAGCATACTGTTTTATTTTTCTATTGTTCAAATTCGACCTATAAATAGTCTAGCAAGAATTCATCAAAGAAATCGAAATTCTCGTAACCAAACTGGATTAAAACTCCAAAATTCCCTTGAAATAAAAGGATTCCAAGGAAGATAAGGAAAATCCCTCCAATCACCTCAATCCACCTTAAATACTTGGCCATTGCCTGGATATAAGTAGTTGCTCGAGCATAAAAAAGAGCAATCCAAAGAAACGGAATGGCAAGCCCAAGAGAAAATACTCCCAGTAAAAATGCGCCCTGAAGAACAGTGTTTGATTGTGTTGCAAGGGCCAAGATTCCTGCCAAAATAGGACCAACGCACGGTGTCCATCCAACTGCAAACGAGCTCCCGATAACAAACGAACTTGATGGCTTTCCTACTGTTAAAAAGCTTGGCATCTTCATTCGTCGTTCGGTTTGCAAAAACGGCAACTTAAATACCCCGAGCATAAACAAACCAAAAGCAATTACGAGGATTCCTCCAATACGTCTCATCCATAATTGAAAGTCTGCAAACTGTGCGCCTAAAAATCCTGCAAACGTACCAAATAAAATAAACACAAGAGAAAACCCAACGATAAAGAAGAGTCCGTTTAAAAAGATTTTTCGGCGAGCGGCTTTTGCCGTTTCCGGATTCTCTAAATCCTTTGTAGAGACACCACTAATAAACCCTAAGTAGCCCGGAACAATCGGCAACGTGCACGGTGCCAAAAACATTAAGAGCCCTGCAAAAAATGCTGATCCAATGGCGATTCCTCCTATTTCTAAAATCATATTAGTATTGCGCTAACACTTCTTGGGTCTTTTCTCGCATTTCGCTAAGTGGCATAAACCCTCGCTTATGAATAACAATTTCCCCTTCTTTATTCACATATATTGTCTCTGGCATAGAGAATCCTCCGATGCTTCGGTAAAATGAATCTTCTGGGTCAAGCAAAAAGAGCATTCCATCTGCGATCCCCCTATCTTCAACATAGCTTTTTGACTCTTCAAGCGACTCTTTTCTATTGACTGCAATCACTTGTATATCATCACCAAACTCTTCTTGAAGCTCCGCAAAATCAGGAAGCTCGGTTACGCAAAACGGACACCATGTTGCCCAAGAATTTATAATCAAAACCTCTCCTTGAAAATCACTAAACGAATGTGTATTTCCGTTATGGTCTTCTAATGTCAAATCCGGCAAAGGAAAAAGTCCTCCATTATTAAGAGCAACTTCCTCGCTTCCACTTAAACTAAAGTAACCAAGTGCAGCGAGTATCCCAATTACTAAAACAATTATTGATCCTGGTACTAAGTATGTTTGTGTGCCTTGTGCCATATTTCTATCTGTTACTTATATACTTCAGTATTTGGGTGGACCGATACCCATGAGAACCAAAAGCCATCGAGGTGCGGAATAAGAGTTCCGTCTTGATCAATAATAGTGACAACACCTGACTGGTTTTTGGTAATAGTAAGAGTGTTACCTGCAAAGGTGTCTGTGATTGTTCCAACAGGAAGCGCTCTTTCTAAATAAGCTTTAGTTTGCTCATCAATTTCAATACCCAATACAAAGTCCTTTTCAAACAACCTATCGTCTTGGTTGGTAACTGGGAAGAAGAGTCCTTCGGTTGTGTAGTAGTCGCCGTAGGGGTCACGTCCGTAGGAACGTGTATACCCCGTGTCTTGCGAGAGAACTTTTGTATTAGGATGTGCCTTTTTCCAATCTTCCCAACGAACCGTATCTGCCGGCAACAAATTGAGGCGTGCGCCAGTTTCTACACCAAGCACTGCTTCTCCTAACACTTGGGACCAAAGACTTTCGTCATCCTCATTTGCAGCACGGTTATACATTAAAAGATTTGATTGCCATAGCCTTCCCGACACACCAAATTCTTGCGGTTCTCCATTTACTCGGCGATCAAACACTACGCCTGTACCACACAATGGACAGTACGTTACAAGTACTGGCTCACCCCCGATAGTATCGTTTACAATTTCATGCCACACCAAAATTTGATACGGGTAAAATCGTGCTTCTCCGTCTATAACAAGCCCAAGTCCTACATCAGTCTGATCATTCAAAAAATCATCACCGTCTTTTCTTGAAACAAACTTTGGGTCATCAATTGCGGGGATTCCGTCTTTTGGTGGTCCGCCGCTTTCAATCTCACCAAGCGGGATTGAGTGCTTAACACCGTCAGTTACAAACACTTCGCGATTTGATTCTGATCGTTTTTGTGTATCTTTTACTTCATTCTTGGTTGTTCCATTAGCTTCAGAACCCTCTCCCACTTCTCCTTCTATCTGCTCCATCATTTCAGTTTCCTCTCCTAGAGGGACTGTTTCGCCACTCGGAATAGGAAAGCTATTTTGGTGCCTCAAAATTAGAAACGCCCCAAGAGCGATAAGAATAATCCAAACAATGGCATTTTTTATATCCATCCCATTAGAAATTTACACTAATAAAATTAAAAAATAATATCCCTGAAAGAGCTCTCGAGTCCGAGCGGGCATGGTTTTTGCGGAAGCAAAAGAGCGAGGACGAGAGCGAGAGCCAAAACCATCGCTGGTTGTTTTGAGCTCGTGTCTTTCGGGGATATTATTTTTATTATATGTGTGCGTTAACATGGTGAATTTCTAACGGGACAAGTACCTACACATTTAAGAGTTTTAATATTTGCAAAAGTTTATGCGCCTCTTTGCTGTTGGTAATTTGGTAACACATCATTTGCCCACGACGAAAGCACTCAACCACACCTCGCCCTTCAAGCTTCGCTAATTGATGAGAGGTGGCAGAGTGTGTTGCCCCAATAGCGTGCGCAATTTCGTTCACACACACTTCTCTATCTTCTTTTATTAAGTACGAAAGAATCTTAACCCGAGTTGGATCAGAAATAAGTTTTATAGTGTCTGTTGCCTCAAGAATCGCTCGTGTCATAAATATATGAATATATGTTCATATATTAACAATAAAGCAATGGGTGTCAACCCTGTTAAATAAGCACAACAGTGCTTGCCCTCGGTATTTAACAGGTTCAAATGTGGAAAACTATTTATAAAAAATAGTTATTTCGTGGGCGTCATCAAGCTCTCGTAAATCTGATGGGTTGTCTTTTTGTAAAATGAGTGTCCCCCGCTCTCCGTATTCTGGCCTTTCAAATTCTATTGTCGCTTCAAATGGCACAAAATCAGTTGTCATCCAACTCCCTTGTGCGGTTGCAAAGTGTTCAGCAATAATCCTTCCATCCCAATCAGTAAGTATTATCGGGAAGCTCGCCTCAAAAAACCAAGGACCAACTGCCTCCCCTTTTATAACAAGCGGGCTTGTGATTTCGTCTCCTGATTTGGGAGTAGTAACACGAATTAATTCGTGTTCAGTTACTTCAAACGTTCTTTCTGAATGTTTATTTGCCTCTTCATAGTATGCCACTCCCACAATAAGAAGGAGCACTATAAAAAGTACTATCCAATAGTTATCCATTAAATTAAACATCAAGTGTATAGCTAACCCTCATCTTCTGAGCAAATTATATCTTTGGTTTTCTCTCCATTATTATCTTCTCCCCAAACAGTATACCTCCACCACGTCGGTATAAATCGAATAAAATACATGCCTGGTTCGTCTTTGTATGTCTCTGCCTCTTTGATTTTACCAAAGTGGATATTTTGCACCTCAAGAAGATCTTCTTTGCCCACCACTTGAGCAGTTCCATCCAGTTGAAGAGTTTTCATCTCATGTTCAGAGAAACCAATTACCACTGTTGCTGGAATTTCTCCTCCTTCCAACAATGCCTCGCTTTTTCTGTAAGCCTTTTCTGTAAAAAAATAAATTTCGGATACATCGTCTTTTGACGACATGTGTAGTGTCGCCCCGTGGGGGTTGCCGTCTTTCCTTAACACAGAAAAAACTGCCACCCTACTGTTTTTTACAAAGTTCTCTATCTCCTTTTTCATGACTTAAATATCTAAGTTAGCGAGCTTTGCATTGTTTTGGATAAAGCTCTTGCGAGGACCAACTTCGTTACCCATCAAAATATCAAAGATTTTATCTGCCTCCACAGCGTCATCAATGGTCACTTGTTTAAGCACTCTGTTTTCTGGATTCATACTGGTCTCCCACAGCTCTTGCGCATTCATTTCTCCAAGTCCCTTGTATCGCTGTACTGAAATCTTAGGAGTACGCTTTTTAGTTTTTGCTTCTTTCTCTTTTTCTTCGGTTTCTTCTCCTTCACTTCCCTCTTCATCAGAATCAGTTGGGTCCTCATCTACCGGCATTTCATCTCCTGCAACTTCAATTTTTTGGTCTTCAGTATAAGCATAGGTAACCTCTTTCCCCTTCTTGATTTTATAGAGTGGTGGTTGCGCCACATATACATTCCCTGCCTCAATAAGTGGTTTAAAGTATCGGTAAAACAATGTCAAAAGAAGGGTTCGAATATGAGAACCATCAACGTCGGCGTCGGTTGCGATAATAATTTTGTGATATCGAAGCTTTGAAATATCAAACGTGTCTCCAATAGCAGAACCAAGAGCAATTACCATTGATTTAATCTCTTTGTTTGCAAGCATTTTATCGATTCGTGCTCGTTCAACGTTCAAAGGTTTACCACGAAGTGGTAAGATCGCTTGGGTTCGCCTGTCGCGCCCTTGTTTTGCGGTACCACCAGCAGAGTCTCCCTCTACAATAAAGAGCTCTGCCTCTTCTGCTTTTCGTGTTTGGCAATCCGCCAACTTCCCTGGCAAGGTCATCCCTTCAAGAGCACCCTTTCTAAGAACACTATCCTTGGCCGCTTTAGCAGCTTTGCGTGCAGAGAGTGCCAAGTTTGCCTTTGAAATGATTGCTTTTGCGTCATCAGGATGTTCTTCCAAAAAGCTTGAGAAGGTTTCTCCCATAAGGGCTTCTACAGCACTCCTGGCCTCTACGTTTCCAAGTTTTGCTTTTGTTTGTCCTTCAAATTGTGCATCTGTAAGTTTTACCGAAACAACAGCTGTGATTCCTTCGCGCACATCATCTCCTGAAAACGTTTCTCCATTTTTAAGAAGATTGTTCTTTTTTCCGTAATCATTGATGGCGCGAGTCAGTGCTGTTCTGAACCCAGTAATATGAGTTCCTCCTTCTGGAGTTGAAGTATTGTTTGCAAAACCAATCTCTTTTACCGAAAGATCGTCAACGTACTGAAGTGCAATCTCGATAATCATTCCATTCACTTCTTTTTCTACATAAAAAATGTTTTTATGAATCGGCTTTTCGTGAACATTGTAAAACTGAACAAGCGACAAAAGTCCGCCCTCAAAGTAAAAGGTTTGCGATGGAACCGGAAGTTTGAGGTCATTTATAAAAAAGGCTTCGTTAAAGTCTGCTTTGCCGGCATAGTTTCGTGCATCAATAACACGAATACGGAGACCCTTGGTAAGGTAGGCCTGCTCTCGCATTCGGTTAACGATTTTATCGAAGCTGTAAACGGTTTCAGAAAAAATTTCTGCATCCGCCTTAAAGGTAACAATGGTCCCTGTCTTTTTTGAAGTTCCGAGTTTTTTAACAGCGGCTTTCTTTTTACCTCGTTTGTATTCTTGAACGTACCGTCCGCCATCTCGGTGCACCTCGGCACGCGTCCATTCAGAAAGCGCATTTACTACCGACGCACCCACACCATGGAGTCCTCCTGAGATCTTATACCCAGAGTCATCAAACTTTCCTCCCGCATGGAGTGTTGTCATCACCGTCTCAAGTGCAGAAACGCCTGTTCGTTTATGCTTTGCCACGGGAATACCAGCACCATTATCTACCACCCGAACAACTTCTCCTGGCAAAAGGGCAACCTCAATTTGGTCAGCTGTTCCTGCCATTGCCTCGTCTCTTGAGTTATCAAAAATCTCAATTAAAAGGTGGTGGAGACCTTCGGGACCCGTAGAACCAATATACATTCCCGGTCGTTTTCTAACCGGCTCAAGACCCTCAAGAACTACAATATTCTCGGCGTCGTAATTTCGTGATTTAGCGCTTTGTTTAGCCATATTTACCTGAATATCTTAGCATATTTTCTAGCAAAAATCCACCTTATTTCAGGTGGATTTTTGGGGGTAAAATAAGGAGATTTTAGGGGATCTATTCTCTTAGTTCCCCACCGAAGTCACTCTTCGTCATTTCTTCAATTTCTTCGTGAACTTTATTCACTTCTTCGTTAGTAAGAGTTCTATCCAAATGTCTGTAGATAATTCGAAAAGTGTAACTTGTTTTTCCTTTGCCAAACTTTTCTTCGTTTTCGTATTTATCGGTTTGGTCCATTTCCTCAATCATGTCTTCTGCAACATCGCGAACCGAATCAAAATAATCATTTAAAACAAAATCTTCTCCGACAATAAATGAAATGTCTCGCAACACTGGTGGAAATTTAGAAACTTCTTGATACGTTTGTCCAAGTTTGAGTTGGCGTTTTACTCGAGCGTCTGGCGACCATAAAAGTCTAATGTCAGGGAGCTTCATAGAAGCGATGGCGAGTCGTTCAAGACCAAACCCAAACGCCCAGCCGTTGTAGCCTTCTAACTTCAGATTCTTTAATACGCTCTTGCGAGGGAGTCCTGAACCAAGCATCTCTACCCACTCACCGTTAATAAATGCCTCCATCTCAAAACTTGGATCAGTGTAGGGGAAGGTGTCATCGTTAAACCTAATTTTTGTCTCTGCCCCAAAAATACTTTTTGCAATATCAGAAAGCACCTCTTTTAATTGGTCCCCCGTAACGGTTTCTTTTTCATCAGGAGCCAAGTAGAGTCCCCCCATTTGATGGAAGACATTCATGTGTTGTCGGTCAATCTCATCCTTCCGGTACACCTTTCCAAAACAAAGTGCTCCAAATGATTCTTTATTTTTTATCTTTTCTTGAATTTCTGGCTGATTGAAGTAGTAATACCAAAATACCGTATCGTGTGTCCGCAAAACATTTGCCTCATCCACATAGTACGTATCAGACTTGCTTCGAGACGGATGCCCTGGAGGCATGTTAAAGAGATCAAATAAAATATCTACCGGGACAATCTCGGGGATCTTAATAACATCAAAACCCTTAAGACCCTCTACGGTTAAGGTTCGTTTTACAATTTCATTTAAAGGATTCCCTTCTGTCCGAGAAAGATCCGGCATAGAAAGGAACCGTTTAAGGCGTGCTGAATCGGGATCGTCCCTACCTTCAAGCTCTTTTTTTAGCTCTGTTTCTTTGGGAGTCTCTACAAGAATTGTGTCTAAGCTGGTGTCTTCTTTCATGGTTGCATCACCAAGTATAGCTAAAAATGCCTAGGTGACAAGACTAAAAAAGACTTAGAAGTTTTGGATTGAAATATTCCAATCTTTTGATTTTTTGAAGAGGTCAGTACCTTTAATTATATAGACCACATCAAATTGCTGTTTTCTTTTTGGGTAGTTTTGAAACTCAATAACAAAGTATTTCAATATCTCCTTTAAAGGAATCTCCAGAGTGATGAGTGAGCCGTGCTCCTTTTTGGCATATGATTTGGCAATCTCTTCTCTATCAGTAAAATACTGCCGCGTAAACGGTTGGATCTTAAACATTTTGGTCACAATACTGTTTAAATCTTCTGGGTAGGAAAGATCTCCTTGGGCCCTCCGTCTTAAAATCTCAAGCCATCCTTCATTAAACTTTTCCTCAACTTCTTTATCTTTATGGGTAAATTCACTTGATTTTATGCCCCTATAAAGTTTTAGTGTTTCCATGACTACTCTGGCACATTAATAATCTCTATACCTCTAGGCAGGCTACTTTTAATTCTCTCATATACTTCAGAACTCAAGACAGACACACCACCTAAAAACCCCTCGTTCTGTTCTTCTATAAGGAGAATCGCATCGCTAATCTCTTGTGCAACTTCTTCCTCCTTCAAACCAACGGTTCCAGCCGCAAGTAATGGGAAAACAATACTTTTATATCCATCCGCAATAGCCATCTCCAGAGCTTTTACTGTCGTTTGTTGCACCTCAGGCAAAGAAAGTTTTGCCTTGGTCTGCCAGTTTATTGTTGGTATATGATAAATAGCTTTAGCTTTGAGATTGCCTGGACCAGAAGAAAAAACTTCACCAATAGCTCCTGGAGAATTTTTTTGAACTTCCTGAAAAACCTTTTTACCTGCTTTCTTTTCAATCCATCGCGCTAAACCACCCCCAGGTGTAAAATCCGCATCAGATGCGTTTACGATCACATCGACAGGAGCATTAGTAATATCCCCGACATATATTTTCATGAGCCACCCGTCGGACTCGAACCGACGACCCACGCTTTACAAAAGCGTTGCTCTACCAACTGAGCTAGGGTGGCATGTTTTTTTATATTCCTCAATCCATCCGTTAATAATCGTCAACAGCTCTTTGTCGGAATATCTGAGTGAAAGAGTACCATATTGTGCAGAGGTTTTATAGGTCCCCCTTCCTCCCTTATGGACATATGGCTTACTAAATTGAGACATCGGAATCCCTGTTATTTTTGACCAAAATTTTGTTACTTTCTCTTTATTGTGTTCTGGATACAAATGGATAAGTGCTCTTAGCCGACCTTCTGAAACGCCACAGACATTCCTAAGAAACTGCAAGAAGACCTGAATCATTTGTGGATCACTATTACTAAAAACTACTCCGTTTCCCTTTTTCGTACCCTCACCCCAATAAAGCATTACACCAGCAATCCTAATTTCTTCTAGCTTTCTTCCTCTTTTTGTTTTTATTGTAAAAGAACCTTTTTTGTGTTTTGTTGTGTTTAGATATCGTATTGCCTCACTTCTATCTCGCCGTTTAACACCAGCGCTATCAAGTAGACTCCTTACTTTCCAAACTTTTATATTTGTAAGATCTGAAATTTGTTTAACAGAGAGTTTTTTCTGTACGTACAAAAACTCAATCTTTTTTTCTAGATGCGCCATGGTGAAACAATAGCACACCTATTGTTAGTAAACAATTCTACCCTATTCTACAATGTGCCCTGTACCATTCTTTTTTGCATCTTCCTTATGAACAGATATATTCTTCATGTAAAGAGACGCGGCTTGGCGACGTCGTGATACATCACCTTTGCCGTCAATATAATGTACAAGTGTTGTATGGTGTTTGGCAAGAGTCCTTCGCAAGGCTCGATACCCATGCACAATATTTACCAAAAGTACCCGCAAAAAGTGGAAGAACCCTTTTTTTGATTGATGCGCTGCATAATCACCAAGATCAAGAAGAAAGTGTTTTGTTGTCTCAACAAGTGAATGCGTTCTCTCCTCTTCTTCATGTGCGCGTCTTGCACGGGCAATAAGTACGATCGTCATACCAAGAAGAGCGCCCCATACAAGTGATCCAAAAACTATAAGAGCAGTCATAAGTACCTTTTAGTATACAGGAGTATTAGCGGCCTGTGATTGAGAACCGTGTAAAGTTTCCAACTTCTGTTCGTTCACCAAACTTTTGTGTTGCAGTTTGAATAAGGTCGTCGATAGTATGAGAAGGATCTTTTACAAAATCACTTTTTACAAGCGTATCTTTATCTGCTGGATTCATGGCAGCAACATGCATTGCAATGTCGTATGCCAACTGTTTAAATTCTTCGTTTTTTGCAACAAAGTCAGTCTCACACAAAAGCTCTACAATAGCTCCAATGTCGCCATCTCCATGGATATATGCTTGAACAACACCAGAGTTTAGGTCTCTTCCTGACTTCTTTTCTTTAACGTGAGTCCCTGTTGTTTTTAGAACCTCCATGGCTTTGGCCATGTCTCCTCCCGCTTCCTCAAGAGCTTTTTTACATTGCATGACAGAAATGCCTGTCTTCTCTCGAAGCTCTTTTACTTGATCGGTTGTGATCATCCCAATAAAAATTCTTAAATGCTAATTAAATTCGACTATCTTTTTGTCCCGTGGAATTTTAACGGGACAAGTAGTACTATTCCTTTCCTTCTTTATATGCGTTTTTAATTCTCTCAACAAAAAATTCAATACTCTTTAGCGAAGCATCATTTGCAACAATTGGATACGTGATTTTTCTGATGTCGCAATCTGAACCAGAAAGCGATACCACTGGTACTCCCATTTTTACTGCTTCGGTTACCGCAATGTCTTCCTCTTTTGAATCAACAACAAAAAGTGCATCCGGGGTTTTGTCGATTCCTTCGACGCCTCCAAATTTCCGTTCAAGGTCACCCATTTCTTTTGCAATTACTCCTTGTTCTTTTTTAGTGTATTTATCAAGTCCTCCTTCTGCCTTTTCTTTTTTGAGTTCGGTGAGACGTTCAATTCTTTTTCGTACTTCGGTGAAGTTTGTAAGGAGTCCTCCAATCCATCGTTCGGAAACATATGGGGCTTGCGCCTCCTTTGCGGCGGCTTCGATAATCCCTTTTGCTTCGGGTTTTGTTCCTACAAACAAAAGAGTCTTTCCTGATTCTGCAAGACCTTTTACAAATTTTTCTGCCTCTCCTAAAAGATCCTCAGTCTTTTTAAGGTCTAATACGTCAAGATTGTGCTTTTTTCCAAAGACAAAGTCCTTTACTGATGCGTGGCGTCTTGCACGAGTAAAAGCAAGGTGAGCCCCCGCTTCAAACATTTCGTCTACGGTTGTGCTATCTGATAGTTTTTCTGCCATATGTCTTTATTTAAACCCGTAAGAGATCCCTACGGGTTGCAGAAAGAATGATAGCAAAAGCCCCCAAAATATGCAATATAGACTTGTTTTGGGCTATTTTTGTTAGGTTTTAAGAACCTGCCGTTAGATTTCTCCACCTCCTGTTACTGCACAATCTAGAGGGCACACCAATGGGTTCTCTCCAGAAAAGGCCTCACAGATGCCATTACCACAATTGTTTTCATCCCCACCCGTTGGGTCATAACATCCATTCCCCACAGGATCAGAGAGACATGCTTCGAGTTCAGGTCCTGGCGGTTCATTATATCCATCAATCCAACATCCCGGATCATTTTCATCAATAAGGCCATCATTGTCATTATCGCTTGTATCATCACATACATCACCAAGAGGAGGGTCAATAATCACAATGTCACAATTTGCAGTGTCAACTGAAGATGTAACGTTATCAGTAACTCGAAATACAGAAGACCTAAGACCAGTTGTGGGGTACGTTACCCCCGCAATGTCCTCTGTCACGCCGCTCGCATCTCCTGTCCATAAATACGAGAAGTCTCCTGATCCCCCAAAAACACTCCCATCCCATGTTACTGGTTGGTTAACTTCTTGCTCAACAAGAGGCACTGCGTTACAAGACACAACAAGTGGAGGAAAAGCAGGGGGGCCAACAGTAAAAGCTGTAGAAAGACAATTACTGAGCGGGTCTTCATTTTCTTCAACAATGTCATTCTCAGAATCTGCACATAATCGAAGACGATGATCCCCCTCTATAGCAGTCCAACCAGAAGAAACAACACTCTCAGTATTCCCGGAAAGAAGTGATGAGATGTCGCCTCCAGAAAGGGTTACATCGTATGAACCATTGTCATCTAGATCAATACTGAATTCGTTGGAAAAGGCACCAACATCTTCTGTACCAACATTCTCGATCACTCCTGAAAGTGTTATGACTTCACCCTCCGAGACATCAGTTGGTTCGGTAAGACTCTCCACCGAAAGATCTGTTATTGGTGCAAAAGCTACCGTTGAATCGTAATAAAATGACCGAAGCCTAAAACCATTATCTTCATCCCCTCCTGCACCCTGAACCCGGCACTCCAATGTGTTTAAACCAGTAAATGAAATGTTTGGTGTACTCCATACGCGAGGAAGAAGAACCCCACAGGCATTCATATTAAACTGGTCAAATTCATTGACACCATTAATAAAACACTGAACGCGCTCCCCACCTCTTACTTCAAAACCTGCTCGGAGCGTCATTTCTGGTGGAACTGCCTGGAACTGAAGATACACCTGATCTTTCCAACTGTCACCGTCGGGACAACCGCTTGTTGGTCCTGTGACACACGCAACCGTACCAGGCCCGGCATTGTCATAACACACTTCACACACTCCTCCTGCATTTATAACCTCCTCAGCGTTACTTATAGAGCATTGTGAATTGTCCCCCCCCTCTGTTGGATCAGCTTGTGTCAAGTCAATAACAGGAAACGTTCTTTTTACCTCCCTAAAAGAAATATTATCCACATATAACTTTAATGAATGATATTCCGCAGGGCCCAAATTTGGTTCTGGCCCTGGGAATGCCGGGCTATGAGTGCTGTCCGGATAATTAAGACAGAAAAAAATACTATCACACAACCTTGTTAGAACATTTTCTGGACCACCGTGCATTCCTTCGAATTCAAAGTAGAGTCGCGCATTTTCATAGGGAGGAAGATCAGAAAATCCCGCAATCATGCCTGTTCTCGGCGTCTCAAACCAAATACCAAACTCACCCAAAGGATTAGAACAAATGTTTGGGTCAGATGGAGTAACATCTCCATCGAGAATTGGCTTACAGTCTTCGTAGTAATCATAGGAAAGAGATTCCAAATCTATCCTATTATTTCCGTTCTCGTCTGTAATGTACCATTGCCATCCAAATGATTCGTATGAACCTAAGATGGCACGCGGAATAGAACCATCCGGTGTTAGACCTATAGCAACAGATTCATAGGCATTAAAAACATAGGACCCTGACTGAAACCCCGGAGGAGATATAGTTAAGCCAAATGACAGTAAGTCACCCGTCTCATCTTCAACAAGACGCTCAAAAACCCCTTCCTGATCTGGTGCCCTCGTTAAAGCTCCAATCCCCGAAAAAAATACGTCATCTCCTATGCGTTCAGTAATCACAATATCTGGATCATTCTCGTCAAGGATATATTCAAGAGCATCGGCAGAAGATGGAACAAAAATGGAAATTCCTACCACCGTCAACAAAAACATAGAAGTCATAATGCTCTTTTTGTTTTTTTTCATAAAAAAACCTATTACAATAATAACCAAAATAATGACCCCAACAATAAGTATGACAATTTTGTTGTCCTGGCGGAAATCAATACCCGAGGAAGGTGTGTCTGCTTTAAGAATAAACACCTCCTCAAAAGAATCGAGCACTTCTCCATCACTTTTTGCCTCTACCGACAATACTAAACGCTCTACGTCTCGCAAAGAAGAAGACAACGGTATCTGTATATCATAAACAGAATTTTGACCACTAACTGTAATTGTAGATTCTCCTAAGATTTTTTCTTTATCAGCTTCTTTTACCACCACAGAAATCTCTCCGTTGAACTCACTAGAATCTATCAAAATCTTTGATTCCAAAATTCCTTCTATTTCTTCATTAAAATCAATTCCCTTTACGTTAACAAACGCACCACGAATCAAAAGAGAGGTATTTAAAACATCAGAAACTCTCTCACCTTTTTCATTTTCAAACGAAACCATTAACTTATACAATCCTGGAGTGTTGGGTGCAATAAACGATGCTTCGAGTGTTTTGTTCTCTTGTGGCTCTACTGTATTTGCATTACTGGTTGTTTCAAGGTCAAATACCTCTCCTGTCCTTGTGTCGCGAACAGAGAAGACCGGTAGTACTGAAAATGACTGAGACGCCCCCTCAACAACAATATCAACTGAATGCTCTTCAGCCGGCTCAAAAGCATATATATCTAAAAATCTAGGTGTAACACCAACGAGAGGAAGATAAAATGGCACAGAATTCTCTTTATATCGCACGTCTTGTATAGCAATAACAGGGTTTTCTTGTGCTTCTTCTGTATTTCCAAAGGTAACCCTCTCAGGAAAAGTACTAATGATGTCTAACCCATCTGAAGAAGAAAAGAAGAGCTTAACGTAATACTCTCCAGGCCCAATAGTATTTGGCATTATATGAGAGAACGTAACCAACGTCCTCTCACCAGGAAGAATGGTTTGTGAACCTTGAATCGACTCGTATGAAAGTGCTTTTCGAGGATTCTCTGAAAGAGCATCTTCTTGCGAGCCAAAGATTCCCACATCATAAAAAATTTCAATACTTTTTTCTGCTTTTTTGTTCCCTACAACCGCTCTTCCTTCAATAGAATTTTCTGTTTGTTTTGTAATAGATACATTTTCAACTGAAAGAGAAGGGAGAAACTGAGCTAACGCTGGAGTAGCCACAAATAAAAACGGTGCCATAAAAAGGCCGCCAAAATAGAACCAATAAAAACCTTTCATTACTTTAAGTGTATATGTATATGGACTTTTAAAAAAGGAAGTCTATCCACACACCACAACAATTAAGGTGTTTTATTTTTTTCCACTTTGTTGGCCTCTTCGTTAAGTGTATCTACTACTTGATCAAGATCCCCTCCCAAGATTCCTTCTATGTCGTGCCAGCTTTTTTTAATTCGGTGATCGGTGATCCTATTTTGCGGATAATTGTAAGTTCTGATTTTTTCGCTTCTGTCCCCTGTTCCGATTTGTGACTTTCTGTCTCCTCCTTCTTCTTTGGAACGACGTTCATCTTCAATCTCTTGAAGTTTTGCCGTTAAAATCTCCATCGCTTTTTCTCGGTTTCGTAACTGCTTTCGTTCACTTTGGCTCCGCACCACAATCCCTGTTGGTTTGTGGGTAATACGAACCGCTGTCTCCACCTTATTAACATTTTGACCACCGGCTCCTCCACTCCTTGAAAATTCTACTTCAATATCAGACTCCTTGATCTCTACAGTCGTCTGGGGTCTGATTGGAAGTACCGCAACCGACGCTGTTGAAGTATGGATACGCCCTTGTTTTTCAGTCGCTGGAATTCGTTGTACACGGTGTACGCCTGACTCATACTGAAGGGCTTCATATACTCCACGTCCTAAAATAGAAATTGAAACTTCTTTATATCCACCAAGTTCGCTTTTTGATTCATCAGTGATAATAAAATCCCACTTTTTTCGTTCGGCATATTTTTGATACATTTCCATTAAATTGAGTGCAAAAATACTTGCCTCTTCTCCACCAGCACCTGCTCTAATTTCCATAATAATCTCCTTGGGGGACGCGACTTCTTTTTTGTCTTTCTCGATGATAGCCTGCATTTGCCCCATAAGTTCTGACCTATTTTTTTCAATATCTTTTGCTTCTTCTTCTGCGGCTTCTTTCATTTCGGGATCACCAAAAAGCTCCTCAGCCTCTTTCAACTTGTCTGTTAGCCTTTCATACTCCTGGTAAAGATAGGTAGTTTTTGGATTGTCTTTAAAATCTTCTGGATTCATCCCGTACGAAATTGTTACTCTTAATCTATCCCTTGCTAGAAATTATATATCCCTTCGACCTAGACATCTGTAGCTATTACGTCTCCTGCTGAATTTCTGACGGGATAAATAATCAATAAAAAAAAGCCCAGGCCTAATTCAAGGTTTGGACTCTTTCCTAGTTACTTCTTTTCTTTCTTGCTTGCCCCTTCGAAATCTTTTGATTTCGTGTCGGAGTTGGTTCCTCCGGCTTTTCTAACCTTTTCTTTTTTTGCCTTAGGAGTACCTGCTTTTGCCATTCGAGTCTTGAACTTCTCTACTCGCCCCGCTGTATCTACCACAGTCTCTTTCCCGGTGTAAAAGGGGTGTGATGCGCTTGAGATTTCTACTCTAAAGAGGGGGTATTCTTTGCCGTCAGTCCATTTATCAGTTTCTTCAGTCTCTACGGTTGAGGCAATCAAAAACTTCTCGCCACTGGTATTGTCGAAAAAAATAACTGGTCGGTAGTTTTCTGGGTGAATTTCCTTTTTCATTACCCAGAGACTATATACAAATACGTCCCTAAAATCAAGGTTTTTAGGCCAAAACACCCCCTATACTTGACAAATATATACAAATATGCTATTATAAGGGTAGAAACATAGGGAAAGGCATTGTGCCTCCCCTACTGCTCACCACAAGGAGAACATCGTGCACTACGAAACGTTCGTTCGCGACCTGAAGACCAACGAGCTCAACATCGCCGGGCTCATCTTCACTAGCGTGCTCTTCGTGACCTTCGGCCTGATCTACTGCTCCGGCGGCGCCGCCTTCCTGCCCATCATCATGTTCGGCGCACTGGCGGCCACGATCGCCCTCGGCGAGCTCCGCTACAACAAGAAGCTCCACGAGAAGTGGTTCAAGCACGCCAACGAGGGCACGATCTGGACCTGATCACACCTGACAGGAGATGAGACCATGGAGACGTTCGTTGACCTCTGGTCGTCCTACGCCATCTGCTACGCTATCGGGTTCATGCTCTTGGTTCGCCCGAAGCTTCCGGCAGGTAGCGTCTGGATCAAGGTGTTCTACGGATCGCTTCTGGTCTTCTCAACCGTCGCGTTCCTACACCAGACCTAAGCATGTCTTAAGAACTGCCCAAAGCCACTTCACTCGAAGTGGCTTTCTTCATTTTTCATATCTTTCCAAGAAACCATATTTGAGAGCGTCTGCCCAAATGTGGTTTCTTAAATTAAGATCTGATTTTTAAAAGTGCCTCAAAAAATCCTTGACCCCAAGCGAGAACTTTACCTTTGGGAGCCACCAAGGCTTCTGCCTTTTTCTTAAATTTTGTATATTCTTCTAATGCTTCTTCCTCGATATCTTCCCAGACATCACCTATCACGCAATCAAATTTTCTCTTGGAGTTGTATTCATAAAAATCTCCTATCTGTACATCTCCATGGACAAAACCATCTCTTTTTTTCAACTCTTCAATAAGATCTCCAAGCTTTTCTATCGTAAGAACAGATGTCACTTTTTTGTTTTCTAATAGATACCCCTGAACCGCCCCAAGGCCATAACCAGCAACTAAAACATCCCCGTATGCTTGGTCAGCGATCTTTTTTTGAGCACGACGTTCGACAGGAATATCCCACATCCATAAATAGTCATCTATCCACAGAAATCGATGTCCTTTTTGTTCTAGAATCTCTATTTTCGGCACAAATTCTTTTTAATTCCCTTCCAAAATATCAATCTGCTTTTGATATTTAGACGCGAGACCCATTACGTCATCTCCGTAAAATCCATAGGCTGGGTTTGTAGCATTTGTCCATCCGGCAAAGTAACGGAGGGCTGCCAATCGCTCTGCATCATAACCACCCTCATCGGCACCATTTTCTGACAAGAGAAGAGAGCTTGCCATAATTGCATCTTGCGGTGTCCATGGATTTGCAGGGCTTGCCTTACCCAAAAGCCGTCTGATTCTGTCTTCGCCTGCTTCATATTGCCATGGCCCTTGCCAATAGTCGGTCCATGCCAGACTCCTTTGTGCATTATTGCAATCCCCTGTTTTTGTATTTATAAATCCTCCATAACATACCCAGGTTGATGGAATAAACTGTGCAGGGCCCATTGCTCCTCCCCACCCATAACTTGGTGCACGGGATACTGGCATCTGATTAGGATCAAGGCCTAAGGCACCCGTAATGTATTCATACACGGGCCTGTCTCGTGTTGGGTGCATATCTTCTGTCCACACTCCTGTTCCTAAGAACGCCCCCAGATTAGATTCTTGCGCCAAGATACCCAACACAAAGGCAGGACGTACTCCTGTTTTTGTGTATGCAAAGTTGGCATACTCAAGAGCTTCTCCAAACGGAATCGCCTCGCTACCTCGCAAAGTAAAGAGTTCGCTCCTAATTTGCGCAGCAGAACGTTCTTGACCTTGAAGCACCTTTGCATAGGCCGCCTCTACTCCACGAGTAACTTCTAATAAATGCTCTTTTTCGTCCTCTCTTTCTTTTATCCTTTGTTCTTCAAGTTCTTGGATTTGTTTGAGTTCAATTTCTTCGGTTCGTTTATCTACCAAAACCTCTCGCTCATCTTCGGTCACGTCACGTGTAATCCGAAGATCTTGAAATGAAACTTGAAGACTATCCTCTATCGCACCAAACGTATCAATATCCTTGAAGAACTCACTCAAGGTCTCTCTTCCAAAAAAAACTTCCACAAG
The DNA here is from genome assembly GCA_002376885.1 of Patescibacteria group bacterium UBA3531. Classification (GTDB taxonomy): domain Bacteria; phylum Patescibacteriota; class Minisyncoccia; order Phycocordibacterales; family UBA3531; genus UBA3531. Next base: position 65,629 of record DFOW01000004.1, read on the forward strand.
CGAGACCGAATCAAGTTCTCGTCTTTTGCGTAAAAGTGCTTCAAGCGATGCTCTTTGTCGCACTGCCTTTTCATCAAGTTGCCCAATCTTTTGGGTCTTGCCAGTAATTTCAGTCCCTAGATTTGAAATAGCAATTTCACGAGCACGAATGGCAAGTTGTGCCTTTTTAATTTCTGCATCAATAATGGCCAAGTCTCGTTCAAGACTCACTGCCTCGTTTTGTTTGCTTTGCACCAGCTGTCGTTGCTCTTCAATTTGCTGTTCAAGTTGCGCAAGTTCTGCCTCAAGCTGTGCACGTCGTGCATCAACAGCATCAGCGCCTGCCTGCCCTTGCACACCCGTTACTCCAATTGCCAAAGGAAACAAAAAAGCTCCAAGAAGAAACATTCCTCCCAGTACAATGATTGCTGTTTTTTTTAGGGATGTGCTAGACACGCCCCTAGTATACCATTATTCAGATTTCTCTCCCGAAGAATCTCCAGACTCTTCTCCTTCTTCCTCTTGTTTTCCTTTCTTCTCTACCTCAACTTGAGAGAAGTCGGCTGGAGCAGCTTCTTCTTCCTCTTCTTCCTCCCGTGGAGCGGAAACCAAGGCTACTGTTTCGTCTGCGTCGCCAAGCGCCTCTACTCCTTCTGGAAGTTTAATATCTTTAATAGCAATATGTGCCTCAAAGTCAGCAAGTCCTGAAATATCTACCTCAAGTTCGTGTGGAAGATTTTTAGGAAGCGCTTCAATTTCAAGCTCATGAAGCACTTTAACCAAGGTTCCTCCAAGGCCTTTTACTGCTGGAGCTACGCCAGTAAATTCAAGCGGTACCTGAACCGTAACCTTTTTATCTTTATCGATGGCATAAAAATCAACATGGATTGGGGCTCCCTTAACCGGGTCAACATCCACGCTGTGGATCATGACGTCCTTATCAGATCCATCTACCTTAAGAGACACCACTGTGGTTTCTCCTGCCTCTTTCCATACAGATCCAAAAGCTTTTGCCGGAACAGTGATTGAGGTCGTTTCTTCTTTTGGGCCATACAATACAGCCGGGAGACTTCCTTCGTCCCGCAAAGACCGTACTTTTTTGCCCAAAATATCTCGTTTTTTCGCTTCAATTGTAAGCATATACCCAGAGACTCTATCAAATAGAGCCCTACAAATCAAGCCTAGTCCCGATTTAAATACTTGACTATTATTATAGCATGTGTTATTATGTCAGTAGATGGTAATTCCTCATCTGTATGGGTGAGGTCATCGCTTCAAGCGATATGAGGGTCCGATCTCTTCCCTTCAATAAGAGGTACGTCGGAAAGGAGTTGCTGTATGGCAACGAAAAATTCAAGGATCGTGAACGGTCCCTCCAAGTGGGACTTGATGCTCTCCCTGTTCGATAACTCGTACAGGAGTCGTCCGGTAAGGTTCACAGCCGAAGATGGTGAATTCATTCCTGTTTTGGTCACAGCCGTAAAGCTGCATGACCGAACCGGAGACGGTTGGATCGTAGAAGGAACCGCAAAGAAGCACAACCGCACCATCGTCGTCTTCTACCGAACTGATACCCGAGAGGGCACGAGCCAGATCACGGTCTAGTACACGAAACCACATACCGAAGCCGCCCCTCTCGCAAGAGTTGGGCGGCTTTTAAATTTCAATCCCCAAAAAACACACTTGGGAGCATTCGCAGAAAATTATCTCTTAGCACAACTTTTGGAAGGACTCTCGGAGTCCGAGCGGGCATGGTTTCGCCCAGGGCGGAGAGCGAGGACGAGAGCGAGCAAAAAATCCCCGCTGGGGGATTTTATTGTGTGCCTTTCAAAAGTTCGTGCGAAATCTCTATTTCGGATTAATATGACTCCTCATATACTCCAAACTTCCATCTACCTTCTTACCCGGATTAAAAATATTATGAGGGTCAAAAATCTCTTTTACTTCTCGGAAGAGTGCGTATACACGCGGGCCATACATTTTCTCCAAATACGGTGTCCTGATAATTCCATCATTGTGTTCTGCAGTAATAGTGCCTTTATATTTAATGATAAGGTCGTAGACTTTATCAGAAACGACAGGAATCTTTTCTCGTTCAGTTTTATCAGTCAAATCCATGAGTGGAATAATATGAAAGTTTCCACTCCCTGCATGTCCTGCGATATTTGCACGGATTCCATGATCTTTTAAAATCTTTAGCATTTTTGGCAAAAACTCTGGGATTAATTCTGGCTTAACACAAAAGTCATCTACAAACGGAGCAGTTCGTTTACCACTTACATGTTTACGCAAGAGAGCAAAACTTTCCCGTCGCATAACCCAATACTTATCTGCTTCCTTTTCAGATCCAATAACTCTGTGTTGGATTTTAAACGGCTTTACAGCACGCTCAACTCGTGCGATCTTTTCTCGAACTTCTTTTTCAGAATCTTCTACCAACTGAACCAAAACAATAAGCTTTGGTAAGCCACGCATTTTGATTCCAATCCATGCTTCGGGCAAAAAACGAAGTGCAAATGAGAGTAAATTTGAACCAACTTTTTTGGCGATCTCGGGCATAAACCGAATACCAAGTTTTAGGGTTTCATCATCAAACGATTCAAGACTTTCTGGCTCGCAAGGAAGTACTGCATTTACCACCTCTGGTAATTCCTTCCAACTATCAAAAAAAAGTACAACGAGTCGTTTATGAGATTTTTCTTTAACCAATTTTAATTTTGCCTTTGTAAAAATACCAAGTGTACCCTGTGACCCTGCAAATAATTGTGTTAAATCAAAATGCTCCCTATCCCATACATTCCATAAAAAGTATCCCGATGAATTTTTTGCTACGTCAGGGCGAGCACCCTGAACAAGATCATAATTGTTTTCTAAAAGGTCATAGGTTCGTCTGTAGAGCTCTCCTTCAAAATCGTCTTGCGTCTTCTTTTTTTCAAGCTCGTCCTTCGTGAGTTTTTTAAAGGTGTATTCATTTCCATCAGAACAAACAACGTTCATTTCTTCTACAAAATTTTGGGTTTGTCCATATTTTAAACTTTTCTCGCCTCCAGAATTATTCATAATCATTCCCCCAAGAGCTGCAATTGATTTTGACGCAGGATATGAAGGCATAACAATCCCTTTTGGTTCGGTCTCTTTTTCAAGATTACGATAATACACACCCGGCTCAACGGTTGCACGAAGCGCGGCCTCATCAACACTAAAATGCGTAAAATGCTTGGTAAAATCAAGAATGATTGATTCATTAAGAGAGCCACCCGACATACAGGTTCCTGCCGCTCGAGCCGTAAGGGAAAGGTTGGGATCTTTTGCTCTGTTTTTATTCACAAAAGAAACCAGATTTTTTATGTCTTGGCTATTGCGCGGAGCAACCACCACTTCAGGCTTAACCTCAAAAAGACTCGTGTCGTGACTAAACGCTTCACGTGTCTTGTCATCGTCATGCACCTCGCCTCCGACGATTTTTTGTAGTTCTTCTTTTAACCCTTGCATCCTGTTTGTTAGAGATTGCTAAAAAGTTTGAGTCTATTTTTTATGACTTCCTCCATTGCCTCACGTGGGCGCTTTAAGTATTTGTATGGAGCAATTTCATCTTTCTTTTCTTCAAGTTCTTTTTCTAGAGTTGTTCTAAATGCCAATCTAATTTCAGTATTAATGTGAACGGTACTAATACCAGCCTCAATTGCTTTTCTAAAGTCCTCGTCTGAGATTCCTGACCCTCCATGAAGAACAAGTGGCACTCCTGCTTGCTCTCTAATTTCTTTTATTCTGTCGATTGAAAGTTCTGGATTTTTTGCATGTTTAAGCATGCCGTGCAAGTTCCCTACTGATGGTGCGAGCAAATCTACTCCGGTGTCTTTTACAAACTGTGCGGCTTCTTCTGGTTTTGTATAGTGTTCTTCGCTAATGTTTGCTCCCGCTGGGACTTCTTCTAGCACTTTTGAAGACTTACCAATAAAACCAAGTTCTGATTCAATTAAAATATCTGGATTAATTGCTTTTGCGCGTTCCACTGCTTGACGCGCTTGAGCAACATTTTCTTCATACGGGAGATCTGCTCCGTCTATAATCGCAGCATCATACCCAGCACGTGCGGCCTCTTCTACACGTTCAACACTATACGTATGATCTGCATTCAAAAAGATCGGAAAGTTGTGTTTTTCTCGTAGACTCCTTACAAGCGCTACCGCTTGGTCTACCCCCACAAAGTCTCGCTCGCCTTCGCTTGTCCCTACAATAACTGGAACATCTAATTCTTTGGCCGCGTTAAAAATTGCATGGAGCGCTTCTACATTTGAGATATTAAAGTGTCCGATTGCACGCTTTTTCTCTTCTGATTCTTTTATGACGTCTCGTAAATTCATACAAAATTATTATACCTTAGCTTAGAGTATAGTATACTAACAGTGCTTATAACTAATAAACTGCTTTATGGATAACTATGAATTTATTGCTCTTGGCGACATTGTCACTGATGCTTTTATACGACTTTCAAAAGATCATGCAACAGTTGAATGTAACGACGATGGACGCCCGTGCACAATTAGTATGAATTTCGGCGACAAACTTCCTTATGATTTTGTTGAGGTGGTACGAGCCGTTGGAAATAGCCCTAATGCAAGTGTTTCCGCCCACCGTCTGGGACTTAAATCGGCACTCATAACAAATTTAGGAGATGACCAAGAGGGGCAAGAATGCTTGAATCAGCTCAAAAAAGAAGGTATTGCTCAAGATTTTGTAACTACCCACAAAGGTAAAAAGACTAATTACCACTACGTACTGTGGTACGAAAACGAAAGAACTATTTTGATTAAGCATGAAGAACACGAGTACAAAATGCCAGACATAGGTAATAAGGGATGGCTTTATTTGAGTTCCCTTGGAGAAAATTCCCTCCCCTTCCACCAAGAAATTGCAGAATACCTAAAAAAGAATCCTGATATTAAATTAGCGTTCCAACCAGGAACTTTCCAAATTAAATTGGGTGCAGAAAAACTAAAAGATATTTATGAACATACTGAAGTGTTCTTCTGTAATGTTGAGGAGGCAATGCGAATCCTAAAGACTGATAATCGCGACATAAAAACTCTTCTAGAGAGTATGCACAAACTGGGACCAAAAATTGCTGTCATTACCGACGGACCAAAAGGAGCATATGCATACAAAGATGGAAAAGCATGGTTTATGCCACCCTACCCTGATCCAAAGGAACCCTATGACAGGACCGGTGCAGGGGATTCATTTTCATCAACATTTGTTTCAGCTCTTGCCCTTGGGAAAGAAGTGCCCGAAGCGCTTAGTTGGGCCCCTATTAATTCAATGAGTGTGGTACAGAAAGTTGGTGCACAAGCAGGACTTTTACAACAAGACGCACTTTTGAAATTCTTAAAAGACGCACCTGAAGACTATAAAGTAAAAGAAATATAAAAAGTGGGCGCCCTTGCGAGTCTCTACTCACAAGGGCGCTTATGTACCCTTCTCCCCCACGGCGTCCCCCTCTACTCCAGACTTTCATCGGACGGTCCTTCGAAACGGCTGACCAGAAGGATCGCTCGGAAGTGAAGATCCTTGCCATGCTCCTCGATCTTCACACACTCCGGGATGACCCGAAAGAGTGCCTTGGTGGCCCCCGCCTCGTGCTCGAGACGATATCCCGCCGTCTCACACTCGGACGTGATACGCATGACGCTCGTGCCCGGAACCATGTGAAGCGGAATCTCGATCGGAGATTCGCGAGAGACGAGCTCTGCGAACCGATCCACGATGTTGCGCGCAAAGGCGTGGGCGTCACTATGGACGATCTTGAAGGACTCGGCGCGCTTACGGCCTGGCAAAAGAGCTGTGCCAGTCCAGAGGGTCAGAGTTCGGTTAGGTGCACTCATGAGGTATTCCTCCTTTCGTGCAGTTTGTCTACCCTAAATATATCACACACTCTCTACCCTGGAAATGCAATGATGAAGTGAGACCCTGTCCCCTTGATGGATTCTACTGATATAGAACCATTCATTTGACGAATAATTTCACCAGAAATCCACAAACCAAGCCCAGTACCACGAATCCCCTGGGTATCTTCATTTTTAACTCTATAGAATTTTTTGAAGAGATTTTTTTGTTCTTCGGCAGTAAGTCCGATTCCAGTATCGCTTACACGAATATAAATTTTCTCTCCCTCTTTTTTAGAAATGACTTTTACCTCCCCTTTGGGTGTGTATTTAATAGCGTTCCCCACTAGATTCGTAACAATCTGTTTGAACCTTCCCGGATCAAGTTTATACGTACCAACCTCTCCCTTTTCGAACAAAAGACCTAGGCTCTTTTGGTTAGCAACTGGTTTGAGCGACTCAATAACATCTTGAATTACCTGATTGATATCAACATCACTAAATTCAAATTTCATTCTTCCTTGTTCAAGGCGTGACACATCCAAAATATCATTCACGAGCTCATCTAATTGTTTTGCCGAAATCTCAATACGGCGCATGTTTTCCATGTCTTTGTCAGAAAGTCTGCCGCCTCCAGTAACCAAGTCTGCATATCCACGAATTGAAGTAAGTGGGGTACGGAGCTCGTGGCTCGCCATAGACACAAAGTCGTCCTTCATTTGATCCACTTCTTTTAATCGTTTATAGAGCGTTGTGTAATCAATAATTCGAGCATGCCGAATCAAGAGTGCCAAAATAACAAGCAAAATACCAGCAAGGACAATATAGGCAGTCCTGATACTTTGATTAGTTAACTGATCAAATTGTGAAAGCGACGCACTCGTAAACACCCATCCCACAACATCGTCACCATCTGTAACTGCGCGGAGTGTTTTAAAAACCCTATCATTGCCAACAATTGTTTCTATATTAAACGACTGCTCCGGATCGATATAGGTAAACTGGTAAATTGCATCTTCTTCAGGATCCGGGAACCCTACCTCTCCCTCTTTAACCGACGCAATAATAACACGCTCACCGTCTATATCTTTTAAAACTCTAAAGTCTTCTATTGTTTCGTTGTTTGCCTGAATATCTCGCATGACACTCATTAAAATCCCCGGGGTTTCGATATTTTCTTCTGCAAGTGGCACAAAAGCATCGTGCATAGAGCTTACCCGAAACCGTTCAAAGCGCTCTTGCGTATCGACAACGATCTCAACAAACACCTGACTGGTAAACAGGAATCCAAGAACAATAATAATAGCCACAAATACCGTAAAAAATATTTGTGGATTATTACGCACAAGGGTCCACCCCTTATGGAGACTCTCTGTGAGAGGATTAGGCATTATTTACTGGAGGAGCACCTTGCGGTGGGGCTGGTGGAGGAGTGCCCCCTCCTTCTTCGTCATCATGTGAGTGTTTACTCACTCTCATAACACCAATCGCAAGGAGTGCAACTAAGAAGAGTCCTCCCAGGATAAGTAAGATGGTTCCTACAATTCCTGAAGAAATAAGGCTTGGTTTTGCTTCAGCAGTAACGTTACTAAACGCATCAAGATCAAGACTTGCGGCAGCAGCTTGCTTTACAAACGGAACCGCTTCACTTTTTGCAACAATCTTCCCGGTTGTATCAACAACCGCAACATATACATTGTGTGTTCCGTCCTCAAGTTCTTGATCAAGGGTGTATGTCCATAGACCATTTTCGTCAGTCTCAACGTTCACTACAATTGGCGAACTATAAATGTAAAGCGTAATAATTGAATTCGGAAGACCACGTCCTTTAAATTGAATTTTACCCGCACGTTCTCCATCTGGGGTTTGAATAGTTTCTGTTACCTCAACTGTATTTACTTCAAATACTCCTTCCACGACTGGGCCTGTTGTTTCGGCATCTTCGTACTCAATAGTACGATCATCTGTCTGCGTTGGGCTTCGTCTATTTAAAATCTCATCTCGATCGGAGACACCATCCTCGTCAGTGTCTATTACTTCTGGATTTGTTTTATAAATAACAGTTTCTGCAAAATCAGAGAGTCCATCTCCATCGGTATCCAAAAATGAAACATCCCCTAAACGGGTTTTTAGTATTTCGTCAATTTCAATAAGCGAGTCTTGTACTTCTTTTAGGACCTTCTCAAGATCACGTTTTAGGCTTTCATTTGCCTCTCCCTCATCATTCAATTCAGTTACACGAGCCAAAATTGTGTTTAGTGAGTCACTTGTGTTCACTCCGCTGTTTCGCGTTTGTGGGAGTGTTCTTACAATGTTCCTAACCGCACTCTCTGCATCTCGAATAGTTGAGCTCGTTACTGACCCTTGCGGTGTTGGCTCGTCATCTGAAGTTACAGAGTCTCTATACCTATTAAAAATACTGCTAACGCTATCTTCTGCATTATTGGTAACCGTTTGAGTTTCTTGTGCTGCCCCACCAACAATCTGATTTACTTCACGAAGAACATTTGGTAAATCAGTCGTTTCTTCAATAACAATAGGAGGGGCATTATTGATTACAATCTCGCGGACCCCCTCAACACTCACAAACTCATTTAAATCTGCCCATGCGTGAATGGTGTAATTTCCATTGTCATAACGAGTTGTGTCAAAAAAGTATTCCCATTCTGATCCACCACTTGCTACACGCTCTGCTTGCCCTATAGTAACTTGTTGTTCGCTACCTTCTTCGCGAATATACATTCGAACCCTATCCGCTCCCTCAACATCAATTGTTGCTCGGGCTGTTCCTAAAAGGTTTTGCGCACCCAGAAGTGTTATGGTTGGGACAGGAAGTGCCTGAGGTACCGTCCCTGGAGTTGTGTTCCCGGCCGCAGCCTCAAATGCTGCATCAAGAAGGCCTGTCGTGGTCAAGTATTCAATACAAACGTTATATGTCGGCGTCGATGAAAGACAGTATGAAAGACAATTGTCCCAATTGGTACAATTATTTAATTCTTCTACTGGGTATTCCACACCTGGAATTTGTGCATGAGAAAAGAACGGCACAAAAAGAAGCGCAAACACTAAAATACTCAGAAAGCCGTACACTCGAAGAGCAATCATAATACTCTTATTATAGTAGCTTTCGTGCAGCTTCTTCAATATGAGTTATACCCATACCATAATGTTCAATAAGTTCGTTGGGTTCTCCTGATTGTCCAAACTGATCATGAACCCCAATAAACTTCATAGGAAGAGGGTTTTTTTGTGCAAAGAGTTCTGCAAGCGCAGACCCGACACCGCCCATAACTTGGTGTTCTTCAACTGACACCACACCTTTTAATCCTTTTGCAAATTTTAAAATATCGTCTTCAGGCAATGGTTTTATGGTTGCCAAGTTCATAACTTTTACGCCCACACCATCTTCGTCTAATTTTTTTGCAGCCATAAGTGCGTTATAAAGAAGTGGTCCTGATGCAATGATTCCGATCTTTATATCCTTGCCCTCTGATTCAAAATAGACTTCTCCTTTACCAAATTTAAATTGGGTTTTATCTGTTGTAATAATTGGAGTCTTTTCTCGTGCCAAACGTAAATACACAGGACCTTTTAATTTGGCGATCTCTTGTGTTGCGCGTTCTGCCTCAAGAACATCACATGGGTAGACAATCCGCATATTTGGTATACACCGCATAATAGCAATGTCTTCAAGCGCCTGGTGGGTTCCGCCGTCAGGACCAACAGAGATTCCTGCATGCGAACCTACAATTTTTACATTGGTGTCGTTGTACGCAATTGTTGTTCTAATTTGTTCCCAGGCCCGCCCCGGAGAAAACATTGCATAGGAACTCGTAAACGGAATTTTTCCCATCGCTGCCATTCCACTTGCTACGGAGTTCATGGACTGTTCCTGGATGCCGTTTTGAATGAATCGATTAGGAAACTCTTTTTCAAAAGCATTCATTTTTGTTGAGTCGGTTAAGTCACAACAGAGCGCCACGACATTTCTATCAGCCTTACCTGCAAGCACGAGCCCAGAACCAAAGCCCTCGCGAGTTGCTTTTTGTTCAACATCTTTGTTGAAGAGATCAGGGTTTAGATTTTGAGACTTATTAATCATGCTCACTCTTTATTTTCCCCTCAAGAGACCTGAGAGTTTTTAACGCCTCTTTAGCTTGTTCATCTTTTTTGTACACATCTTCTGGGCCCTTGCCCGGTGGATTACCATGCCATTCTGGGCGTCTCTCCATCCATGGAATCCCCCTACCAGGAATTGTATAGGCAATAATCATGCTTGGTTTATCAAAAACAGCTTGTGCTTGGCTAATAGCTTCTGCCATGGCTTCAAAATTATGACCATCTGCTTCGATTACGTGCCAATTAAACACTTCGTATTTTTCTTTAAGAGGTTCAAGTGGCATAACATCTTCCGTAAAGCCATCAATTTGAATATTGTTGCGATCCATAATGGCAATAAGGTTGTGGAGTTTTTCCTTTCCTGCCTGGAGTACAGCCTCCCACACTTGCCCTTCGTCATGCTCGCCATCGCTCATTAAACAGTAAAAATACTTTCCACTATGTTTGCCACGCTCCATTCGTTCTGCGAGCGCCATACCAATCGCTTGCGAAAGCCCCGAACCCAAAGGACCAGAACTTGTTTCAAGAGCAGGTAAAAATTCTCTGTGTGGGTGCCCTTGGAGTTTTGAACCAAACTTTCTAAGCGTTTTTAGTTCCTCAACGGGAAAATAACCGGAATGCGCCATCGTTGCGTACAGCACCGGGCAAATATGACCATTTGAAAGAATCACTCGATCGCGGTCTTCCCAGTGTGGATTTTTGGGATCATGCCGAAGGATATGGAAATACAAGAGTGTAAAGATGTCAGTCATCCCTAAAGGACCAGCAGTGTGTCCGCTTTTTGCTTCGATAAGTGACTCAATAATAGACGTACGGATCTCGTGCGCTTTTTGTTCGAGCTCTTTAACTTTTTCGTCGTGTAAATGACTCACCTTATAACGACTTAAACTGTTCGATTGCTTCGGGGATGTTTCCTGATTTAAAAATTGCAGAACCAGCCACTAAATTTTCTGCCCCTGCTTCAAGTAACTGCTTAGCATTGGAAAGTGTGACTCCCCCATCAACTTCTATTGTAACATTCGGATACTGTTTCTTTAATGACTTTATTTTATCGTAAACTTTTTCGTCAAAAGGTGCTCCGTAATTTCCAATCGTGGCAATACTCATTAACTGAACCACGTCAAGATCTTTTGCATACTCATCAATAATTGAAATGTTGGTGTCGAGCTTTAAAGCAACTCCCATTTGAGTCCCCACTTTTTTTGCTTCTTCAATTAATTTTTTATGATTACCTTTGGACTCTGCATGAATTAAAACCCTATCAACTGAGGTACTTATCCAGTCATCAATCAAAAGCCCAGGATTTTCTACCATTAAATGAATCTCTATTTTTGGAAGATTCTCCCCTTCCCATAGGTGGAGATTATCTCCTATTCCTCTTCCCCAGCTTTCTGGCTCTGCAAATTTTCCATCAACAATATCAATTTGCACCCACTCTACGTGTTCTTTTACTTTCTCAATCTTTTCTTTTACTTCCTCGGCAGTGCTCCCTATAATTGCTGGAATGATTTGCATGCTAGTGTTTCGTTAATTCTTCTGCTTGATCAATTCTATTTTGATACCGATCTTTTCTAGAAAAAGGGGTGGAAAGCCATAATTTAATTGCCGCCATGGCCTCTTCTTCGGTTACAAAGTCACCTCCAAGTGCCAAGATATTTGCATCATTATGTTCTCTTGATTGTGAAAGAATTTTTTTGTCTCCCCCGTAATAAACTGTTGCTCTTACATTTGCGAACCTGTTTGCAAGCATTGCCTCTCCTTGCCCCGAACGCCCAAGAACAATACCGCGCGCACCTTTTGGGTCTTCTGATACCGCTCGTGCAACGGGCGCTATAAAATCAGGGTAATCATCGTCTAAGTCAAGTTCTGTTGCACCCTTATCAAAAACCTCTTCCCCCAACCCTTCAAGATAGGTTTTTATTTTATTCTTAAGTTCAAATCCGCCGTGGTCTGCTCCGAGATAAATTTTCATAACTAAACGTAACTTGCAGTTTTAACAACGTGCTCAACAAGTGCATACGTGTATCCGATTTCATTGTCGTACCAAGAAAGCACTTTGACTAAGTTCCCTCCCACCACCGATGTGTATTCTAAGTCAGCAATTGCTGCATACTTGTTGCCCACAATATCACTTGAAACAAGTGGTTCTTCGGTTATGGTAAACACCGCACTCCAGCGTGGGTCGGCTGCTGCCTTTTTAAAGATGTCATTTACCTCTTCGGCAGTCGTATCACTTTTTGACACAAAGGTAATGTCTGCAATTGACCCTGTGAGTACAGGGACTCGTGTTGCAATCCCATCAAACTTTCCATCAAGGTCTGTTACTGCTTTGGTTACTGCAACTGCCGCTCCTGTTGTGGTTGGAATAATGTTTACCGCTGCGGCACGTCCACGTCGTGGATCTTTTTTATGAGGACCATCAACAAGTGATTGTGTTGCTGTGTATCCATGAATAGTGTTAAGCATTGCCTTCTCAATCCCAATTGATTCGTGAAGAATTTGGATTAATGGGCTCGCAGCGTTTGTAGTACAACTTGCGTTTGAACTAATATCGCAGGTTTTTAGTCGATCTTCATTCACTCCCATAAGGACCGTTGCGCCGTCAATTCCTTCTGGCGGCTCGTCTTTTACCGGAGCACTTACTACAACTCTTTTTGCCCCTGCATCAATATGTGGTTTTGACTTTTCAAACCCTGCAAAGGCTCCCGTCGCCTCAACCACTACATCAACTTTTAAATCACCCCAGGGCAATTTACTTGGGTCCTTTTCCTGCAAAAATTTTATTTCGTGACCATTGATGACAAGGTTTCCGTCTTTTGTTTCAATCTTTTCATCATTAACACCATACGCAGAGTCATATTTTAAAAGGTATGCCAAATTCTCAAGATCACCAAGATCATTCACGGCAACAATTTCAACTTCTTTTCTTTTAATAGCGACTTTTAAAAAGGCCCTTCCGATTCGTCCGAGACCATTTATTGCAATGCGTTTTGACATATCTCTTTTAAATTAACTCTTTAAACAATTTTGCAAGGACTTGTGGGTTTCCTGCTCCATATGTGGCTTTCATCCCCTGTCCTACCAAGAATTGTAACACTTTTTCATTCCCCCCTCTAAAATCTTCGGCAATTTTTGGATTATCAGCAATCACCTTCTCTACGATAGTTTTAAGTTCTCCTTCATCTGATTTTTGAAAGAGCCCATGTTCTTCGGCAAGCTCTCGTGCTGTTTTATCTTCCTTAAGCACTTTTGGAAGCACTTCTTTTAACCCTCGTGAAGAAATCTCTCCTGTATGCGCCATAGAAACAAGATCTGCAAAATCGTCTGCGTCTAGTTTACCAATAGTGTTCTGTATTACTTCGTGTGATTCTGTTTTTAAGATTCCTAAAATATCTGAAGTAATATAGTTTGAGGCAAGTTTTATCGCATCCTTATCTTTTAAATGACCAACAACATTTTCAAAATATCCGGCAAGGGCTGGATTTGTAATGTAGCTTTCAATATCCTCATCTTTAATGTCAAATTCACTTTGATACCGTGACCGTTTCTCCTGCGGAAGCTCTGGCAATTCTATATTTTGGAATTCGTCTATTTCAGAAAGTTTTAGTTTGGGAAGATCAGGATCTGGGAAATAGCGATAATCGTGTGAGCTTTCTTTTTCTCGTTGAGAAAACGTGGCTTGTTTGTTTTCGTCCCAACCACGTGTTTCTTGAACCACCTTACCTCCATTCTCTAGCTCTTTTATTTGTCTTTTAATTTCGTATTCAATAGCCTTCTCAACCACTTTAAATGAGTTTAAGTTTTTAACCTCTACCTTCGTACCATATTCATCTGTTTTTGAAACACTTACATTTGCCTCGACACGCATCTCGCCCTTTTCCATATTGGCATTACTTGCACCTAAATATCGCAAAAGCAATTGCAGTTCTCGAGCAAAGTTTCCTGCTGATTGTGCATCCCCTACGACAGGTTCGGTTACAAGCTCCATTAACGGAATCCCAGCACGATTAAAATCCACAAGAGTATGAGTATCGTGAGAGTCGTGTGTTGAGCGCGCTGTGTCTTCTTCTAAATGAACACGAGTAATCTCTATCCCATTTAATTTTCCTCCAGAAACGATTGGATATTTGTACTGACTGATTTGGTAGCCCTTTGGAATATCGGGATAAAAATAATTTTTACGATCAAATTCGGTAAAATCTGCAATGTTGCCGTTAAGTGCCGTACCCACTCGAACCACGTGCTTAACCGCCTCTTTATTGATGACGGGCAACGTCCCCGGGTGCGCCATACACACCGGACACACATTTACGTTTGGGTCCCGCTCTTCTGGATCATTTTTTGAGTCGCAGAACATCTTAGTGTTTGTCTTGAGTTCTGCGTGAATTTCAAGTCCGATTGTCGGTTTATATCCTTCCATTGCGGTCTATACTATCACAAAAACAACCAGGCCGAACACATGGTTCGGCCTGTCCGTGAGGCTCTATGGAAGAGCCGGGATGAGTGGTTGCCCACTCCCTACTTCCGAAAAGAGTACGGAAGCAGTTTGAAAGAACACGAGGAGTGTGTTCTCAAGGGCGACAAACGTGGTCGCCATTAAAAGCTTGAGAATGATGATTGCTATCCCAAGCCCGATTGCTCTGTTTATCCGCATGTTACCAATTGGATTTACGGAGAGGTTTGGAGCTGGTTCGACCAGTTCCGCCCCGGGCTTTTAAGATAGCCACACCCCTCCTCCGCTAGAAACGAGCAAAAGCTCACGCCCAGAGGGAGAGTAATGTGTCACTCCTATCCTGCCTGCCGGCAGGCATGGCAAAGAACCACCCTTATTATACTAAAAATTTACCAAGAGAAAAGGCCACCTCATCAGTTCAAGACTGCTTATTGGTGGCCCCGAAAAAGAGGAGCGAGGAGCGGTTCTTGTTCGCTACTTACTCTGGTTTTACCCAGAGGAGCCAGCATTACCCGTTTAGGAAGTCGAAGACTTCACCTTAGCTCTTCTTTTTCTTGTTGAGAGAACTAGTCGCCCGTTGTGAGGGAGACACGCTTTCGCCCGAGGATGTCCCCGAGCACCTCAGGCAAAATCGCCTCGTAGAAGCTCTGGATCTCGTGCTTGCTGAGGCCGAGCTCCTTTCTGATGTTCCCCATCTCACGATCGAGACCACCAGGGATCCCCATCTTCTTCAGGCGCTGCTTGATGAGCATGACAGCGATCTGTCCCTGTCGTTCTTCGGTCATTTTCATGACCTCCTTTCTGAATGTATTTATACTATGTTTTTATACAAAAGTCAATATCTTTTAAAAACCACATTTGGGCAGACGTTCACATACTCCAGCGGCATGTTCACTCTATCCTCGGCAATACTTTTGCTTGCACAAAACCGAGCAGTATTGCCTGCGGACGCTCCCAAATATGGTTTTTTGAGGGTTTTATTATTTCTTGTTCTTACAAACAATACTATCCAGGAAAACAGTTTGAGAACCTGCCGGAGAAAATTTTGCTTGGTTCAGCCGTAGGCTGAAAAATTTTCGAGGATAAGTGAGCGCTCCGCTGGAGAGCGCGAAGCGGGTTCTCAAACCGTGTTTCGAAAAATCATTTACTCCCAATCATGTAAGTACACCCTTCTGGACCCATGACAGCATTATGAATATCGTTTTTTTCAATATCAAAACGATCCCCCTTTTTATAGGTTCTTTTTTCTTCCCCCCAATCAAGCGTCATTTCGCCCTCTAAAATAATATGCGCAGTAAGAGCCATGTGAACATGGTCCGGATAGAATTTATTCGGAGAATCTTGAAACACACTTATATTTTGAAACCCTTCGTTTGTGAGCTGTTCTCGGGCCTCGGCCTCATTCATACCCTCATAATAGCACTGAGAGGGATTTGGTCTAGACTACTCTCTAAGCCTCCATCCAATCTTAAAGAGGTACCATACAAGCGCCCCAAGAAGCACAATCAGTCCAAGAATTATGACAAAACCAACAAGAGCACTCGCTTCTTGAATTCCAATCATTGAATATCGGACACCATCAATAAAGTAAAAGAAGGGATTCCAAAGAGCCACAATTTGCGCATTTTCAGGAAGCATTTCAATTGAATAAAATACTCCACCCAAAAAAGCGAGCGGTGTAATAGCAAAGGTGTTCCACACATTTAATTGCTCAAATCCTTTTGCCCAAAGCCCCACAATCAACCCAAGGAGTGCAAAAATAGCAGAAACAGAAACTACATAAAATACAAAAAGCCAAAAGTTTATGATCGATGCTCCACCAAAAAAGAGCGCAATAACATAGATACCAAGACCGATCACAAGCGATCGTATAACGGCTGCTGCAACAAATCCAATGATCATTTCCATATATGAAAGCGGTGCAACCAAAATCTCCTCAATATCATGCAAAAATCGTTTAAAGTAGAGGGCGTTTGATGAAGCGATGAACGATCCCATAATTACATTCATCATTAAGATTCCAGGAAGAACGAATTGAATGTATGGAACACCTGCTATCAAATCAATCCGAGACCCAACTACTTCTCCAAAAATAAAAATATAAAGAAGTGCTGTAATCCATGGTGTTACGAGCGTTTGAATAGCAACTCGAAACGTTCGGTTTACTTCTCGTTTAGTAAGTGTATAAAGACCGATCCAGTTAATACTCATATTAACCCGCCTAATTTTTTAAATAATTTTTAAGAGTCTTTTTCAGATGGTTTCGACCCCATCCTGTTTTTAACCACTTTTCTCTCTGAAAAGCATCCTCCCGATTTAAAAAAGCCTCATAGTAAACTAGTTTAAGTGGTGTTCTATTTTGAGTGGATTTTATGGTTTTTTTGTTGTGCATAGTGACTCTCTTTTTTAAATCGGTTGTACATCCCGTGTAAAATTTATCATCTTTTTTACTCAACAAGATGTAAACATAATACATAAAAATTGGCGGGTTAATTGTAATTTACTTTACCTCCCGTAATCTCAAGATACATGTCTTCGAGCTTCCTTCCATTTTTTAAGTAATCCTCTTTTGGTTTGTCGGCAACAATCTTTCCGTGATTAATGATAGCCACTCGATTACAAAGCATTTCCACTTCTTCCAAATAATGGGATGTTAAGAAAATTGTTTTTCCACACTCGTTTAAACGCCGTAAATGCTTCCACAAATCATGCCTGAGCTCTACATCTACTCCTGCGGTTGGTTCATCCAAAATTAAAATATCGGGATCATGCACCATAGCGCGCGCAAGAGTCACTCGACGCTTTAACCCTCCCGACAACGTATTAAAGGGTTTATTTCGGTGATCTTGTAGTTCAAATTGCTCAAGTAGTTCCTCTACTCGTTCTTTTCGTTTTTCTTTATGAAGGCCGTAATAACCCGCAACATAATCAAGCACCTTGTGAGTTACTCCAAAAAAATCAATATTAAATTCTTGCGGGGACAGCCCGATTCTTTGCCTGGCTTCTCTATAATCTTTTACAACATCAGTATCAAACAAGGTAATGTTCCCTTCGTCGAAGGTTGCGATACCAGTAATGCATTTAATGGTGGTCGTCTTCCCCGCCCCATTGGGGCCCAAGAAACCAAAGAATTCCCCCTTATCAACTGAAAGCGAGATATTATCGACGGCAACCTGCTTGCCATACTTTTTTGTGAGATGTTTTATTTCAATCGCTTTCACAGTCAGATGATTATAACACAGTTGACGAGAGGCTCTTCAGATACTACATTTTGAATAGGAGTTCACTCCATAAAACGAAAGGAATCACACATGAACGCCACTAAGCTTTGGTACGAGACAGAGAGTCTTGTGCGGAGCGTCGGGCGCATGAGTGTCCGAGAAGAACCCAACCCCGAGACTGGCCCGGTTGTTCTCATTGCTGGTGGGTTCATTCCCATCATGATGACGCACCGAGCCGAGGGCAGGCTTCACCAGCCGTACTACCGACGCCTCGCCAACCGCCTTCGTCTGGCTGGCTTTCGAGTTCATGTCTCGCAAATCGGTGTGAGCGGGGGGCTCTTCAACCGACACATCCACGAGACCGCCGAACGGCAGATCGAAGAGATCGATGAGGTGTTTGGGAGGGGCACAACCTTCTCGCACCTTGGCCACAGCTTGGGGGGAGTACCCGGGTTCTCTC
Organism: Patescibacteria group bacterium UBA3531; assembly: GCA_002376885.1. Taxonomy (GTDB): domain Bacteria; phylum Patescibacteriota; class Minisyncoccia; order Phycocordibacterales; family UBA3531; genus UBA3531. The sequence goes on from DFOW01000004.1 coordinate 83,743, forward strand.
ACTTAATCTACCACCCCGAGCGCATCCAGCACGTCATTGCTCTGGGAACACCCAACCTGGGAACGCCCGTTGCTTGGCTTGGAAGAAAGGCCGAGAGAAGGACGGGGGCAAGTGCCGCGCTCTACGAGAAGCATCGCGAAGAGATCGAGAGCGTCGCCGATCGAATCACCATGATTCGAGGGGCAGATGATTCGGTTGCTCCGGCTGACACAGCGTCCCACGTGGAAGGTGCCCTGAACCTGACGATGCCGGGGATCACCCATGGCACGATTGCAACCGAGAACAGCGTATTCATGGTGGTCACCTCGATCCTTTCGCGAGTAGGAGAAGAGAGAGCCCAGGCGAGTTAATCGCCTGGGCTCTTCCCTTTTAATACTTGACCTTTTTTGTATATGTCATAAGGTGTGTATAAATGTTCACCTAAACGGCTAGGGGGAAGCCATGGGACTTTTCGAGACTCTTGCCCGCGATCCGTCGCAGTTCTGGAACTTCAGCGTCATGACCATCCTCGCGGTGAGCGCATGCGTCATCGGAGTGGCTTTCGTCGTCGGGCTCCCTCAGTGGACCCTGAAGGGTGTCCGGCTGGGGCTCGCCCCCATGGAGGTCACGGGAACCGACGACGACGATCCGTGGCACCCGCCCGAGGACGGCCAGCCGATTCCGGGACACCGGACGAGTGTGGGACGCACCAAGAGCCCCAAGGCACGAAGGCGCCAGAAGACCGCCAAGCGATCTCGCCGAAAGAACCGCAAGCGTCAGGCCGCATGAACGCGCCGAGGCCCGAGATGGTACAACCGTCTCGGGCCTCGAACACGTTTGGAGGATTTATATTATCCTCGCTTCATCCACTTTTTCCATGGACGATCTTCGTCACTGTGCCGTGCGGCAAGCATCAATGCACCACCAATAAGTGCTACATCCTTAAGGAGTTGCACCATGTTTGCTTCTGCATTTGGCAAATGAATAAGAAGAACCAAAACTACAAGCTGAAGAGCAAGGAGTTCTGCAAGAGCTCCAACCTTCTTCCCAAGAACAATCCCTGCTCCGGCAAGGACAAAGACAGCTCCCGTGAGCCATACCCAAAACGCACCGTCGCCTGGCAAATAGCTTGGCACTCCTCCGCTAATTAATTCTGTGTTGATGAAATGAAAAACACCAAACACAACAAACGGAAGACCAAACAAAAAGCGTCCGATAGTACCTAAATCTTTCATTTTGTTATTAGTAAGTATGATAAATAAAACGACCTCTATTAATTGTACCGAGACCTTATAACACGTAAGGCTTATTTTGCACGGGGCCAAATATCCCTTGCTTTTGGGTATATTTTCGTGATTGGATGATCTTCGCAATCGTGTTTGCGAGCTGGACATATGTCACGTCCATACTCAATTAAAAGGTAGGTGATTTCATTCCACTCTTTTTGTGGAAAGATT
>DFOW01000005.1 GCA_002376885.1 Patescibacteria group bacterium UBA3531
CTATATTTCATGTAGTTTGTCAAGTATAGAAACACCCCTTCCTTAAAGACAGAGAAGAACTTGACAAAAAAGGTTAGATATGGATAATAGATGGTGTTAGTCCGATTCTAGACAGAATCGGGCCTTTTTAATATCTGCTCGCGAGAATGAGCGGTACGAAGTTCGAGCGATTTGCAGATATTAAACCCCACCCTAAATGTGCGTGGGATAGACAAGCGGAGCGCGAGAGGCGAATAGCCTCATCCAAACACAGGCGCAGCACTTCGCCCCAAACAGCGTCTGCCTATTCGACAGACGCACTGCGCAAAATTTTGCAATGGCACATTTAGGGCGGGGTACTCAATGTTGTAGTTACTGATTAACTCGGCATTGAACCTCATTAATCATTAAACAACATTGGTATGTTTGATTTAAAAGTATTAAATTCTGCACTTCTTCAACTCGAAGAAGAAAAAGGAATCCCTAAGACAAAAATTCTTGGGGCTATTGAGGATGCACTTGCCGCAGCCTACAAAAAAGATTACGGAAAGAAGGGGCAAATTGTAAAAGCAAAGTTTGACCCAACAACCGGTAAAGTAGACTTCTTTAAAGTAAAAGTAGTTGTTGACGAATCAATGATCCGCGACCCCGAAGAAGATGAAGAAGTGGGAGAACCAGAAGTTATTAACGAAGACGAAGAAGGAGAAAAGAAGGTTCTTTTTAACGAAGAGCACCATATTTGGCTCCCTGACGCACAAAAAATTAAAGCCGATGTAGAACTTGGCGAAGAAATCGTCTTTCCTCTTGAACAAAAAGAAGATTACGGACGAATCGCAGCACAAACCGCAAAGCAAGTTATCATTCAACGACTCCGAGAGGCAGAGAAGGTGTCGGTACTTGATGAATTCTCTCAAAAGAAGGGAGAAATTGTTACCGGAAGCGTGCAACGAGTAGAACGTGGAAACGTTTTGATTGACCTTGGACGAATCACAGCTCTTTTACCACGAGACGAACAAATCCCCGGGGAATATTATAGGCAGGGTGAACGAATCAAAACACTTTTGTTAGATGTTGTTGAAACCGGACGAGGAGTTGATCTTCGTCTCTCTCGGAGCCATCCAGACTTTTTGGTAAAACTTTTTGAAATTGAATCACCAGAAATCGCAAATGGAACGGTTGAGGTTGGTGCCATTGCACGAGAAGCCGGAAGCAGATCAAAAATTGCCGTTGTTAGTAACGATGAAAACATTGATCCAGTTGGATCACTGGTTGGACAACGAGGTATCCGTGTAAACACGGTGATTAATGAACTCGGAGGAGAAAAGATCGACATTATTGAGTATTCAGATGATCCAGAAACTTTTATTACCCAAGCTCTCTCCCCTGCAAAAGTTATCAGTGTCGAAACCACTGAAAGTGAGAACGAAGAAGAAGCAGGAAGTGCAAAGGTAGAAGTTGAAGCAGATCAATTCTCTCTTGCCATTGGTAAAGGTGGGCAAAATGTACGACTCGCTGCAAAACTTACCGGCTGGAAAATTGATATTGAAGCTCCAACAGGAGAACAAATGAGTGCCACAGAAGACGGTGAAACCACAGGAGACGTTGAAGAAAAAGATAATCAAGAACAAGAGAGTGAAACTACCGAAGAACCAAACGAAACCGAAGTAACTGAAGAAGAAAAGAAGGAAGAAGAGCCGGCAGAGGAGAAAAAGGAAGAGTCTTCTGAAGAAACTGAAAGTGTCGAAGAAAATAAAGAAGACAAAAAAGAAGAGTAAGCTATACTAAACATCTATGAATCTTTGGCACGATATAGATCACGGGAAAAAGGACTCACTTAATGTAGTTGTTGAGATTGGAAAAAATTCCCGCATTAAATATGAACTTGATAAAGAAAGTGGTCAGATAAAAGTTGACCGCGTTCTTTACTCGCCAATGCACTACCCTGGTAACTATGGGTTTGTTCCAAAAACACTTTGGGATGATGGAGATCCGCTTGATGTATTGGTGCTTTCGCACGAACCATTTGTACCGGGGTGCCTTGTGGAAGCTCGGCCGATTGGTGTTCTTGAGATGGTTGACGGAGGAGACTCAGACGCAAAGATCTTGGCAGTACCTGTTGAAGACCCTCGTTTTAACCATATAAAAGACATAAAGGATATCGACCCACATACACCAGAGGAAATCGCTCACTTTTTTAAAGTCTACAAAGATCTTCAAAAAAAGGAGGTTTCGGTAGGAGAATGGAAAGGCCGCGAGCAAGCAGAAAAGGACTTTGAACATTCTGTGGAACTCTATAAAGAAAAGTACGGAAAATAGTCTTCCACCACCCCAAACTTGTCCAAAAAACCATCCTGGTGCACAATAAAACAAGCGTCATATGACGCTTGTTTTATTACCTTAAATAAAAATTATGCTTTATAAAAAATTGATTGTACTTCTTGTTGCGCTTGCCCTTGCTCTCCCCGGAGGAGCTTTCGCCGAAGAAGATGGAACAACTACAAATACAACGGAAGACAAGAAAGAAGTTGAACATCGAGACAAAAAATTAAAAGATGTTCAACTTATCGACGCGCAAAAAATTAAAACACTTCAAGATCGACAAAAAGATGCGCTTCAAACAAAGCCGCAAGAAAAACGAGATGAGTTTAATAAAAAATTAGAAGAACGAAAACTCGATTCGCAAAAAAAAGCAGACGAGGCACGAGAAAAGGCGCAAGACCGAATTGAAAAGGCTGACGAAAAACGAGACGCTATTAAAGACAAGTTAGAAGATAGGCAAGATAAAATTCGAGACAGGGCAAGCACAACAAGAGACCGAATCGAAGAAAAGCGAGAAAAGTTCAATGAACAAAGAAAAGCACGTGTTCGAGCCTTCTTTAAGCGAATGTTTACTCGAATTGAGGCTGGATTTGAACGAACATCTAATCTTATTGAACGATTAGAGTCACGAATCGCAAAACTCGAGGAAAATAATCCAAATATCCAAACCGAAGAGGCAAAAACCTTCCTTCTTGAAGCAGAAGTAAATGTTGCTGCAGGCCTTGACACCTTGGCAAAAATTGAGGTTCTTGCTGAAGATGTAGTATCAGGAGACGATGATCCGCACCTTGTATTTGAAGAAGTTAAAGCACTCCTTCGGTCTGCCGTCCAAGACTTACGGGACGCACACGAATCAATTAAAAACGCTATCCGAAGCATTAAGGCACAATTTGACCGACCAGATGAAGGTGACGATGATGCCGAAGATGTTATTGAAGATGAAAACGAAGACGAGGACGATGATTCATCTGACGATGGAACTGCAACCTCTACAATAACTAATTAAAACTAATTTAGACTAGCCTATGGATGAAAACCAACAAGTAAATAACGAGAACCAAGCACCACCACAAGACACACAAGCATCTGCGCCTGCCCCCGAACAAGGAGGCAAAGGAGCACTCATTGGTGCAATCATTGTTGTTCTTATTTTGATCGGTCTTGGAGTATATGTTTTCTCTAACCGAGAAATCCCTACCGATCTTTCTGATGAGGAAAGCGCTCAAATTGAACAGGGAATTTTAAATCTTCCTGATGAGCAAAGAGCATCGCTTGAAGCACAAGGATCGACCGATGCCTTGAGTGAAATTGAGCAAGATGCAAACAGTACTGACCTTAATAACCTTGATGCAGAACTTCAAGCGATCGACGAAGAACTAGGAGAGCTGTAATTTAAAAAGAATTCAAAGCAAAAACCTCGCCACATAAGACGAGGTTTTTTGTTTGCAAAAAGACCTAAACCAAGCTACACTAGTGCCTTACTTGTCCCGTCAAAAATTCAACAAGAAAGACTGGGTTGACTAACAACGGAGCAAGTCGCAGATTTTCAAAGACCACAACTATTAAAAAGTAACAATTTTGTACGGGATGGAAAGTCTTAAAATCAATAAACTCGATAATTCAGAGGTAGAAATCGAAGGAGAAATCTCTGCGGATGTTTTTGCTAAATACCATAAAACTGCCCTTGATAAATTCAAAAAAGATGTGGTTGTTGATGGGTTTCGAAAAGGAAACGTTCCAGAGAAAGTACTTTTGGAGAAGGTAGGAGAAGGTGCAGTGCTTCAAGCCGCGGCAGAAGAAGCTCTGAAGGATCATTACCCAAAAGTAATTCTTGATAATAAAATTGAAGCCATTGGACGGCCGGAAATCACTATCACCAAACTTGCTAAAGATAATCCTCTTGGATTTAAAGCGCGTACTGCGGTGCTCCCTGAATTTACTCTCCCCGACTACAAAGCACTCGCTAAAAAAGTAACGAGCAAAAAAGAAGAACCTATCGAAGTTACTGACAAGGATCTAGAAGATGCGCTTGGTGAACTTAAAAAGCGAGAGGAAGCCGTGGCACAAGCACAAAACGAAGGAGATAAAAAGGAGGTTATCGTAAACGATGACTTTGCAAAAAAATTGGGAGATTTTAAAAACCTAGACGACCTAAAAGAAAAGCTAAAAGAAGGGATTAAAAAAGATAAGGAACACAGAGCGCATGATAAGCGCAGAGCTGAGATTCTTGATGCACTCGCTGACGGGACTACCCTTTCTGTTCCTGCTGTTCTTGTACAAAACGAACAAGATAAAATGTTTGCCGACCTTCGGTTCCAAATCGAACGATCTGGCCTTGATTTTAACGATTATTTAAGCCATATTAAAAAAACAGAAAGCGAGCTAAAAGAAAGCTGGCGCGAAAACGCAGAAAAACGAGCAAAAATTAATCTCATTCTCGAACGAATTATTAAGGAAGAGAAAATTACTCCCGACCCAACAAAAGTAGAGAGCGAAATGACTGCACTTAAGCAAATGTATCCGGATGTTCCAGAAGACAAGGCACGAAGTTATGCAGAAGGTGTTCTTACGTACGAACAAGTCTACTCATTGTTAGAAGCTAAACAATAACACTATGATTATCCCAACTGTTTTAGAGAAATCACAATTTGGAGAACGAGCATATGACATTTATTCTCGTCTCCTAAAAGATAGGATCATCTTTTTGGCGGGCCCTATTGATGACCATAAAGCAAATTTAATTATTGCTCAGCTTTTATTTTTGGAATCACAAGACCCTAAAAAAGATATTAGTTTTTACATTAACTCACCAGGAGGGTCAGCAAGCGCAACACTCGCTATGGTAGACACCATGCAACACATTAAGCCAAAAGTCTCAACCGTATGTGTTGGAATGGCAGCGTCAGGTGGCGCAATCCTTCTTGCGATGGGAGAAAAAGGAAAGCGATATGCACTCCCTAATTCAGAAATCATGATTCACCAACCATTGGGTGGAGCACAAGGACAAGCAACTGATATTGAAATTACCGCAAAGCATATTTTGTCGTTACGAGAACGACTTAATAAAATGTTAGCAAAAGTCACCGGACAAACCGTTGCACAGATTGAAAAAGATGTTGAACGAGACTTCTTTATGACCGCAGACCAAGCTAAAAAATACGGCATCGTCGACGAAATCCTCAAGACAAAGTAAGCAACATAACAACAAACAAAAATCCCGCTTGATTGCGGGATTTTTTTGGAAAAACCTATTCCGCGACTGCCTGATCAAATACTTGCCGTAATTGATCCGCCCCCACAAACCCATCAATCGGTGCAAGCACTTCCCCATCATCATTTACGATAACTGAAAATGGTGTGCCTACTCCCCGTGCAAGTCCAAGATCTACAAATTGTTGGATGATAGCAATCGCATTTCGAGAATCCTCATCAACTCGTTCCTTCATGTCTCCAGAATTAAGACACGCAAGAAATTCTTCTCTATCAAGCCCTGCAAATTCTGCAATCTCTGGCAACTGCGAATCCAAGAGTCCATTATTTGCTGGGGTTATGTCAAACAATCTATTGGTGTATGCCCAAAAAGTGTCATTACCACCAAGTTCTGCCGCACATTCGGTTGCCTCTGCTTGTCTAGGTGCTTCTGGATGAAGTTGAGGAAGTGGCAGGTGCCGGTACACCCATGCTACTTGCCCTTCATATTCTGGTAAAACTTCGTTCAGCGATTCATGAAAGCGCTTACAAAACGGACATTCGGTGTCACTAAACTCTACAAGTTTAATTGGGGCGTCAGCGTCTCCTAGAATATGGTCGTCTCGAGTTACTTCTACTTTGATATCAGAAATATCGATAGGTTCGGGTCCAGTTGCCTGGTTCCCTCCTCCTCCATCTTTCAAATAAAGGGCTCCTGCTATAACAACCCCTGCGATAATAATAGAGATGGGAACCAAATAAGGGTTTTGTGATTGTGTTTCTGACATACAATATATTAGTTAGTTAATTGAATGTACTCACCATACTACGGACACATGCCCTAAAGCAAATTATTAGACAAACATACATACCGCTGGTATACTTAAGTCGTTCCAATTTATTAGAAATTTAATTGAAACGCCTAAAAACCTTTAAAAATCAACACTTTTTAGCACATTCACATGGATATTACCTTTCTATCTGAATCTAACACTTTGATCTATTACGACGATTTACAGTAAATCGCCGGTTTGAACAGTACTGAAAAGAAGAGGTTTAGGCGGTAGATAACGCTTATGACCACACTAGAACTAATACTTCTCATGGCAACGGCCGGAGTCGGTGGCATTGTCGTGGGATACGTTTTGCGTTGGACAATCTCTTTAGGGAAGAAGGGGTCAATGGAGCTAAAGGTTCAAGAAACCCTTCTTGAAGCAAAAGAAAAGGCTCAAAAAATTACTGAAGACGCAGAACACGAGGCTGAAAAAATTGTGGGAGGAGCTCAAAAAGGAGTTAAAGAAAAAGAAGATGAGCTCAAAAAACGAGAAGATCACCTTTTAAAGAAGGATGAAACACTCGACAAACGACAAGCAGACCTCGATAAAGAAGAAGGCGAACTAAAAGAGAAGATTGAAGAAGTAAAAGCTATTAAAGAAGAGGTTGGAGAGGCACGCGAAAAAGAATTAAAGAAACTAGAAGAAGTTGCGAGCCTTTCAAAAGATGATGCCAAACAAGAATTGGTATCACTCATTGAAAAAGATAGCGAAGAAGACTTTCTTAAGCGAATGCAAAAGCTTGAGCAAGAAAACGAAGACCGACTCGACCGAAAAGCAAAGGACATTTTGGCAAACATTATTCAAAGACTTGCCGTATCAACCGTTGCCGACACTATGGCAACCAATGTCGACCTCCCTGGAGACGACATTAAAGGAAAAATTATTGGAAAAGAAGGACGAAACATTCGCGCATTTGAGCGTGCAACCGGTGTTGAGGTCTTGATTGACGATACACCAGGAACCGTTACCCTTTCTGCTTTTGATCCGGTTCGTCGAGCCATTGCAAAAGTAGCAATGGAGAACTTGATTGCTGATGGACGAATCCAACCAGCAAAGATTGAAGAAACCGTAGACAAGGCACGAGAAGAAATCGGAAACATTATTAAAGAAAAGGGAGAGCAAGCAGCCTATGAATCAGGTGTCATTGGTCTTGATCCACGAATCATTGCAATTATGGGGCGACTCCACTTTAGAACCAGTTACGGACAAAATGTTTTGCAACACTCAATCGAAATGGCGCACATTGCTGGCATGCTTGCAGAAGAATTAGGTGCAGATGTACAAGTGTCACGCGCAGGAGCTTTGTTGCATGACATTGGGAAAGCTGTTGACCATGAAATCCAAGGAACACACGTTGAAATTGGACGAAGAATCCTCCAAAAGTTTGGTGCAGACGAACGAATCATTAAAGCCATGCAGGCACATCACGAAGAGTATCCGTACGAAACGATTGAGTCTATCATTGTTCAAACCGCAGACTCAATTAGTGGAGGACGACCTGGTGCACGTCGCGACAGTGTAGAGAATTACCTTAAACGACTCTCTGACTTGGAAGGAATTGCAACGTCATTTGAAGGAGTTGAGAAGAGTTATGCCATTCAAGCAGGACGCGAAATTCGTATCTTCGTAAGCCCTGACGTTGTTGGTGACCTTGAAGCTAAAAAATTGGCTCGAGACATTGCTAACCGCATTGAGCAAGAGCTTAAATACCCCGGAGAGATTAAAGTAAACGTGATCAGGGAGAACCGAGTGATAGAATTTGCTCGGTAAAAAGCCCGAAAATCCCTTATCCCCAGCCTGTTTACTCCCAAAATCCGTTGATATATAATGGTTTTTAAGGTCGGCATATATTAAGAGCGGTCATTAAAACACAATGAATAAAGCACAAATTGTTGATGCAGTTCACTCAAAGTTGAACACTACCAAAGTAGCAGCAGAAGAAGCTGTTGATACGGTCATCAACTCAATCTTAGACAGCTTGAAAAAGGGAGAAGAAGTTTCTATTGCCGGTCTCGGCATCTTCTCTGTAAAAGATAGAGCCGCACGAACAGCGCGGAACCCACGTACTGGTGAGCCAGTACAAATTCCTGCTATGAAGGTACCAAAGTTCCGAGCTGCAAAAGCTTTGAAAGAAGCGGTTAAATAAAATACGTTCCTCAAAAGAGGAAATCACTACACATAAGAACCTCACACTCGTGGGGTTTTTATGTTTTTAGGGTTTTAGAAACAAAAGAACCGCCCGAAGAACATGAGGACAAAGCGATTCTTTTACTAAGCCCCTCCGTTCTTTGGACGGATAATGAGTTGTGAGTAGCGCGTATCAAGACGGTTAGAGTTCCCTTCGTCGGGTCGTGTCCGTCTACTCCAAACTGATTCAAAATGGCTTTGGGTGATGCACTTGTAATCCTTTCCGTTCTCTCGTGAATCCCTCAGACAGTAGTAATCCTCTTTATCATCAAACCCGCACACCACATAGAAGTGATCAACATGGTGAATAATGACGGGGACACCGCGAATGATTGACCCTCGCAACGCCCCGAACGCTGCATCACGCATGGAACGATCGCATGAGACTCGCTCCAACCTCTGATAGAGCTCGGGCACCGCAAGCGTCACCTTGTGATCACTCATGTTCATGGCTGCTTGTGCAAGCTGACCTATAGTGACGTATATGTTAAACCCAACGCCTTTCCAATCGCCGCTTGTGTCATCTTGCCTAATTTCTCCTCCTCGCAAGAAGGCAGCAACATCCAGCTGATCTAGGCACTGACCCCAATACCGAAGAACAGCTGTGAGCGTAGCGTATCCGCACCACCCGGATGCCCGCTGCTTAACCCACGGAACATCAGGAATAACAAAACGCATAACACCCCCTTTTCTAATTGTTAGTTTAGCTGTGCAATTGAAGGAGTCAATATTTTAAAAAAGCGAGAGGGCCCGCGCCATGTTTGTGGCGCGGGCCCCTTGTTGTGGCTATGCCTCCTTGAGGCCACAGGCCTCGAGGAGGAGCTTCCGGAGCGGTTCGTCGCTCTTGCTGTCGACAGCGCGAGCCACTGCCATGGCAACCTCGTCGGGGATCCCGATCAAGCGCGCCGCTACCGCGTAGTCACCCTCCTTGAAGAAGGTGCCCATCCGTGCCAAAGCGAGTGCCGTGATAGGACACAGAACACCGTCCTCCTCGCACGGGCGAGCGAACAGACGGATGTGCTCCGGCTTCTTGCTCGTGGGACGAGGGTGAAGTCTGGCCTTCCACCCTTCCACAGTCACGAGCTTCTCGATGGCCTCCGCGATCTCGGCAAACCACCGAAGAGCTTCGTCCTCCGTGAGGGTGGATTCGGTTGTTCTTTCTCTTTGCGCGTCTAACACAACGCACCTCCTTTTCTTGCTCTAGTCTATGGTTTTATTAAAAAGAGTCAATTGTTTCACTTGTTCTCGTCTCGGATCTTCATCCATAGTTTTCCTAAGTGGTTCTCCCCCTTCCAATCCGGTCCACGTCCCCAAAAAGAATCTCTCGGGGAATCCTCTATGATTTCTTTCTTGTCGGTTCGAGCTAGCTCTTTTTGCACGTATGGATGTTGTGCAAGTTTTGCTCGAAGAATTTCTTCCATGACATCAATTTTTATATCATCCCAATCTTTTCTAACACTGTCTTTATAGGTAACTGTCGCTAATTTATATGCCTCGTGAGAAGACTTGGCATTTTTTACCTCTTCAATTATTTTTTCGTCTTCAAATTTTGCTGTTTGGTAAGCGTGTTCTGATGTCGTCCATAAAACCCCTCTCCATTCAACCTTAAAAGAGGAGAAGTTTGAAAAAACATACCCTGGTCGTTCGTAAAACAGAACCTTATTCTCTTTTTCCATTTCCAGAGTATACCAACCTAGACGAAAAATATCTCGGGGTGGTCAACTGGACGGTATTAGAACTGGGATTCTTCTCCCCTTCTAATCATGTTCCAAATTTTCAGTATAAGTTTATCAATGCCAACACCTATAAAGTATATGACTACCGATATTAGAATGACTGCTATCCAATAACCGAAGGCTGGTCCGTCGATAGGAAGCCCGTTCTTATCCCACGTTGTGCTAATAAGAAACGAAGAGTTCACACCCAAAATAATAGCAAACGGCAAAACAGGAAAAGGTAATAAAAGACCACAAAGACCCTCTCCACACGTTACTGTATTCAGTACAAACAACAAATACATAACCACCAATACTGCACCCGTAATACTCCTTGGTATTTTCTTCATACAAAAAATATACCACAGTTCTAATCCACTTGAGGGTGTCCTGTGATATGGCTCAAATTAAGGTTGTTTTGGCGGGGTGCTCGACAGGGATCGAACCGGCTCTAAATGGTGCGGGTAGGGAGAATCGAACTCCCGTCGCCTGATTGGAAGTCAGGCGTTTTACCACTAAACTATACCCGCTTATTTTGTGTACACCTCATTCATCCACGCTTCTATTTTCCGTGAAAAGTATATACCAAATTTTTTATTTCCTTCGCTCCTTACGGTAAGGTGTACTGTCCCATAAGGTAACTTTCCTCGTTTATATACCTTTTTCCCTGTTCTTTTGTCAATTTGCGTTTTATTGAACTGGGCCTTTGATAAGCTTGTGACCTTTGCCCAGTAATTAACACACGCTTCTATATCGCTATCCGGATACAAATAAAGTGTTATGGAAAAATTATTTTTTGAAAGTCCACACACTTCCTGGAACCAACGCAGTGCTAACTTGATAACGTCAGGATTTGAATTAACAATACGCACAATCCCATGACTTTTTGTCCCCTCACCAATATAGAGCCCCAATCCTAACATAAAAATATCTCTTTTGTTAAGGCTCCCTATTTCCTTTTTTGCTTCACTTTGTGCTTTTCGTATGGAAGCACGCTTGATCTCATTTTTAACAGTGGCTGACCTAGCACGAGCTTTTCCAATCTTTACAACTGTCTCTTTATTTGGTGTATAGGGGATTTTTCTAAGCCAGTGACTAAGCGTACTTTTAGAAACACCTACTTCGTCAGCGATAAAACTGTACGAATACCCATTTTGGCGTAACTTTATTGCTCTTTCTTTTGCTGCTTGCTTACTCACATCTACAGTATATCACATAATATACATATGTTCGTATTTTTATCATCGTCCAGATAACTAAAAACCCCGCAAAGTTGCGGGGTTTTTAGTTAGGAGTGTGATACTACTCAGTAGCAGCTTCACCTTCTCCACCTTCAGCTGGTGCAGCTTCTCCTTCTGGAGTAGCTTCACCTTCAGTTGCTTCTGCACCTTCTGGTGCCATATCTTCTAGTACGATCATTGTAAATTCAATGTAAGTCGATTGATAAGTTACGACCGAGTAAACAAAAAGCCCTTTCAGGCTTAGAGGTATTGTAGCCTATCAGGACTTTTTGTCAAACCCGTCAAATAATTTTGTTTACAAAATTAGCTTTGCTATTTGACAGGTTCAATCAGTTTCTTTAACTATTTTGAATAGCGTTCAGTCCGTTTCCGTTTCTGTTTCGTTCTCGTTCTTCACGCAATCCCTTTAATTGTTCGTGCAAGGTTTGCACATATACAAAGATAGCAACCAAAAGGACAATCAAAATGGTAAGGATAATCCACCCAAACACCGTGCTTGGGAAGAATCCTCCATTTGAGAGAATGAGTGCTCCTTGTCCGTTAGCGCGAGCATCGTCAACATCTGCCAAAGTGCCTGCGGTTGTGGTTGCGTTTTCATCTCCATTGTCTCCAAAACCAAAGAGTCGTGCCCAGAACCCTCGAGTGTCCTCTTGTGCAGTTGTATCGTTAGAAGATTGAGAGGTGTCGTTTGTGTTTCCGCCTGTATCTGAACCAGAACCTTGATTATTTGAAGCTGTTCGTGACCCACTTGTTTGAGAAGGCGCGCTTCCTGTATTGTTTGTTCCTTGTGATGACTGATTAGTGTTTGACGTATTAGTGTTAAGAGCAACTGTTGGAACGCTAAGCGGTTGGTTGAACCCAGTCACTAGTCCCCCATCACTTGTAAATGCCAAGACAGAACCAACGGCTCGTCCACCTGGACCAAGAACTTCGGCTCGGTAGTAATAAATTGTCCCTGGTGTTAGACCAGTCAGTGTTTCTTGAAAACTAAGACCAAGGAACCCTGCTCCCAAGCCCTTAACTTGGGTTTGTTGCAAAATGTCAGGGGTGGTTCCCCATCTAAAGTATGCGCTAATGTTTGCGCTCGTATTGGTTTCTGCTTGTCCACGAATAATAACGGTATTGTCGTTAACAATCTGCGGAACAAGGGTTACTGCTGTTGGCGCTGGGTATGAAGAGGTAGTGTCGATAATGGTACCAACGTTACTGATAAAGCTTCCGAGCGATTCAGAAAACCCATCAATAATCCTAAATCGAATAGTGTCTCCGTATACATATTCTCCGTCAGATTCTTGCGCTACTGCTCGATAGTAATAAAAATCTTCTATATCAAGATTAGACAAAAAATGAGAAAGGAAAATTTCATCGTCCCCTATCAAAATAGAGCTGGTTCGTTTACCAAGCGATGACGTCTCTCCCCATTCAAACCATGCGTTTCCAATGTTTGTTTCATCAGAAAGGTCTGCAATCATTTTAAGTTCTGCGCTCCCTTTATCTTCACCTGATCGATAAAATGATGGTGTAAACGTTACTACGTCTCCAAATGGATCGTCGTCATGATCGGCAAGTGCCACTCCTGGCAAAAGGAGAGCAAGCACAAAAAGCCCCACTAAGAGGGTTTCTGCTACTTTTTTTGCTGTCTGCGCAAAAATATTCATGGTTGGCATTATACAGTACTGACACTTGTTTGTCAATGCTTTCTCTTGATGCCTTTTTTAGTCGGGACGCCGGGATTCGAACCCGGAATCGCTCGGTCCCAAACCGAGAATGTTAGCCGTTACACCACGTCCCGTCATCATGCTTATTAGCCACGCTATAGTAGCACAAAACTCAATATTTTAAAGCAAAATGTCCTCTAAATGTTCCATCTCATCAACTTCTCCCTCTTTTAAATACACTGCGATTGCATCAACTTGGTAATCTTCGTCCTCTTTTCCCTCTTCTCTTAGGTAGGTTTGGATAATTCTTCGGAGGCGATCTTTTTTCTGCTTAGTAATATTAAAAAGTGGGTTGTAATCAAAATCCCCCTCTTTCTTGACAGAGATTGACTTCACCTCAACAAAATGGATCACTCCTTTTTTTGCAGCAATGATGTCAAGCTCTCCCCAGGGTTTTAAATAATTTCTTCCAAGAACGGTAAACCCATTCTTCTCCAAGTGTTGTACCGCAATATCTTCCCCCTTGTCTCCTGTTTCTCTATTCTTACTCTTCATATCTTTCACGTGAAACACTTAAATCGTTTCTTTGGTAACATTACTGCTGTCTTTTTGGCTTCAAAGACCCTATCTTTAAAATGTCCTTATTTTAAGCCACTTTTCATATGAAACGGACATAACGATAGTGTTTGTCTTTGACCTTTATACACATATCCCCAGTTTTATCCCCATTTCTTATTGGACTTTTCCACATAAGAATCCACATTCTGGGGACAAGTAATGCTCTTAAGGACATTTACTAGTGCGGGTAGGGACCTGTCTGCCGACAGGCAGGGAATCGGTCACAGATATTTTGCTCCGCCTGCCTGACGTCAGGCAGGCAAAATTCCGCGACCCCGCCTCGGTGCTCAGACCAATGGCACACCTCCGGCTTTCGATTCCCAATACACCTTAAAATTATAGCCCAACACACGGTTGAGTCATAATTTTCATGTGCGGGTAGGGAGAATCGAACTCCCGACTCGTCCTTGGCAAGGACGTGTTATACCACTTAACCATACCCGCTGTGTGCTATATCGGGACTCGGCCACTCTCGCAGAATAGCTATTCTGCTCCATCGGCCCCCACTCGAGCCTTCGTGCTGCGCACGGCTTTGCAGGCTCTCGGTTCGAGTCCCCCTAAAAGCATTAAAATAATATTTCAAGGACACTTCTTGCCCTCGAAATTTATTTTAGGTGCTCCCGGAGGGACTCGAACCCCCAACGACGGTTCCGAAGACCGTTGTGATATCCATTTCACCACGGGAGCATGTTCACAGAACCCCTTAACTGTAGTACAAAACTAGGAATTTGGCAAAATGTGGGTTAAAATCAACGTATTATGGATGACAAGGCCATTCCACAAGAAGTGAAAGAAACCGTAAAAACCCTCGAAAACAAGGGTTTTTTGGCCTATGTAGTAGGTGGATCAGTTCGGGACATTCTCCGTGGTAAAACCCCCAAAGATTGGGATATTACCACTAACGCAAAGCCAGAAGATATCGAGGCTTCTTTTCCAAAAACCTTCTACAACAATTCATTTGGAACCGTAACGGTAGTCCACGAAGAAGCAAAGGATCCAAGCGTAAAAGAGATCCAAATCACCCCATTCCGAGTCGAATCTAAGTATTCCGACAAGCGCCATCCCGACAAAATCACCTTCAGCGACAATGTCGAAGACGACCTAAAACGACGAGACTTTACCATGAACGCCATCGCCCTTGATATTTCTAAAGGACATTTTATTGACCTTTATAAAGGACAAGAAGATATTAAAGAGGGAGTCATTAAGGCAGTAGGGGACGCAAAAGAACGCCTCTCTGAAGACGCTCTTCGTATTATGAGAGCCGTACGGTTAGCGGGCGAACTTGGTTTCACGATTAACATTGATCTTGTAGGAGCTATAAAAGAGCTTGCTCCAAGCTTGAACGATATTGCCATGGAGCGCATTCAAGACGAATTCAGCAAGATTGTTATGTCAGACAACCCAAAGGAGGCTTTTGAACTTATGCATAAACTAGGGATCCTCGAGGTGATTGTTCCAGAGCTCCTTGAGGGGGTAGGAATTGGCCAAAACCAGGCCCATTCGTACGAAGTGTTTGAGCATAATCTTAGATGTCTCCAACACGCAGCAAACAGAAAGTTTCCGTTTCACGTGAGACTTGCGGCTCTCTTTCATGATGTTGCTAAGCCCGCTACCAGAAAATGGGGGGAGAAAAATAAAGACTGGACGTTCTATGGCCACGACGTAGTGGGAGGCCGAATGACTAAAAAGATCCTTACCCGCATGAAGTTTTCACGTGAAACGACAGAATTGGTAACTAAGCTAGTTCGATATCACCTCTTTTTCTCAGACCCTGATGTAGTAACTATGTCCGCTGTCAGACGACTCGTACGCAATATGGGCAAGGACCATATTTGGGACCTTATGAACGTACGTGCTTGTGACAGAATTGGAACCGGGCGCCCTAAGGAGGCTCCCTACAGGCTAAGGAAATATGAATCCATGATTGAACAAGCGCTTGCTGATCCTATTTCAGTTGGAATGCTTAAAATGGATGGAGAAACTATTATGAAAACTACCGATACAAAACCAGGGCCCCGTATTGGATGGATCTTACACGCACTTCTTGAGGAAGTTTTGGAGGATCCAAAAAAGAATACCGAAGAGTACTTGGGTTCACGTGTAACCGAACTCAATACGCTCTCTGATGAAGAATTAAAATCACTAGGGGAAAAAGGAAAGGAGAAGAAAGAAGAAAAAGAGGAAGAACAAGTAGAGGAAATCAGAAAAAAGCACTGGGTAAAATAGCCCTTAGAGGCAGTCAAAAACGAAGAAAACCGCTCGGTTGAGCGGTTTTTTTTGTATTGACGACAGGGGGAGAGCGGACCAGGTTCCGGATCGTTGATGCTATTTTAGGTCGCCCACAAGGGGTAACCCTCTATTAGAGTATCCTCGACTGGAATCTGCCGCTCCCACCCCCGCGCCAACTGCACGAGAGGCGTAACGTCCCGTGTGAACCTTCTGTCTTTATAATATTCAAAATGTCCTTTATGTCAAATCAGTTGTGTAGAAACAAATAGACCCCGCCTTTTCCTCGTAGGGTTTGGCAGGGCCTGGGGGAGCAGGTGAGAAGGTGCGGGCTTAGGTTGCTTTTTAAAAAAGTGGGTGAGGCAACGCTACCGTATTCTTTTCATCTGCTTCTTCGCTCGATGTGGAGTATACCGAGCATGAAGAACTGTGTCCGATATAAGTATAGCAATCTAAAAGACATGCACAAAATATTCTTGTGGATAAGTGTCTTTTAGATGTCCTTTATCGCTTTTTACCGTGGAATTTCTTATGAATATCTCGCAAGGCCTTATCGGTTACATGGGTATATACCTGGGTGGTTGCAATATTTGCATGGCCAAGCATGGCTTGAACACTACGGAGATCAGCACCGTTTGAAAGAAGGTCAGTTGCAAAAGAGTGCCGAATAACATGCGGTGTTACTTTTTTACTAATGCCCGCCGCTATTGCATAGTGCTTCACCAATCGTTCAACGCTTCGTGTGGTGAGCGGGGTAGCATCGTCAATGGTTTTGTCGCTTTTAGGAATTGCCACAAAGAGGTGTTCTGACATGTCAGCACGTTTATCTAAATAATCCTTGAGTGCATCCCGCGCGCTAGGGGAGAGAAACACCACTCGCACTTTTTGCCCCTTTCCTCGGACTGAAAATTCGTCTCGTTTTAGATCAACGGCGTCAATCGTAAGCCCTACAAGCTCCGACACACGGAGTCCTGTAGAGAATAAAAGCTCTAAAATAGCCTTGTCTCGCAACGTTTTTAGATCAGTTCCTTTTGGGGCCTGAAGCAATCTCTCGAGCTCGTCAGCAGAAATAAGGTCGAGTTCACGCCCTCCCGTTTTTGCAAGCTCGATCCGTTCTGGCGCCAGCGACTCAATGCCTCGTTTTGCTAAATATTTCAAAAAAGACCGAAGAGCAATCAGATAATAGTTCTGCGTATTTTTTTTGAGTTCTTCGCGATTGAGGGTAAGACGATATTTCCTAACAATATCGTCGGTGATTTTGCGAGGGTCTTTTAACCCAGAGAAATCAATAAACTTAGCAAGGTATCTGTCATAGTTTTCAACCGTTTTTAAGCTTCGCCCTCGTTCAATTTCAAGGTATTCAAGAAATTCTTGCTTTAAATCATGCAAATCCATGGTAGAAGTATACCAGAATATTGTGCGACGTACCTATGCTGCACAATATTTTGAGTTTATTCGACGTTTTTAATGTTGAATAAACTGTGTTGTGCGACACAACCTAAAAATCTCAAACACTTGACAAAAATTCTACCTAGGGTAAAGTACTCTTCACGGCTGGCCGCCTTGCGGGGCACGGGATTCCTACGGGATTCCTCTTGCTACCGCCCGCCCGCCGTAGTCAAAAAACGGCAAACCTTGGCCCATCACGGGTCAAACGATCTGGGGGATCGAGTGACGAACTCGTCGCATCCGCCGTAGGTCTAGGCGCCCAGGGCGCCCAGGTACAAACCGCAGCTAAGCCCGAATGAGGGGCATACGCTCGCCTCGTAGACCGAGGCAACCAGGACCCACAAAGAGATGGAATGTCGCGCCAACGGCCGCGGCCCCACTGGGAAAAGCCTCTCACGAATACAGGTCCTTGGGCCGTAAGGTCCTCCGGGGCCGGAATCGACACCACATCGATTCCGGCCCTTCATCTTTTAATAAACACCATTAAACCCTTGCAATAAGCCATATTTAATGCTATTATCATTTTCACGATGTTAAAGACAAAGAAAAAGCAGGCAATCATTAAGAAGAGCCGAAGAAACGATAAAGACACTGGATCACCCGAGGTCCAGGTTTCTATGCTGACTGAACAAATCAAAGAACTCACAAAACACCTAAAAAAGCATCAAAAAGATAATCACTCTAGGCGAGGCCTCCTTGCCATGGTTGCAAAACGACGCAGCCACCTTAAATACCTTGAGAAGAATGACACACGACGCTACAATGCAATCGTGAAGAAGCTTTCTCTCAAGCGCTAAGACATGCCAATTGTAAAGCAGAAAAATCAACGAGTGGGTGTTTTTATAGACACTCAGAACCTTTATCACAGTGCTAAAAACTTGTACAAAGCACGCGTTAACTTTGCAAACGTTTTAAAAGACGCGGTTGCTGGACGAAACCTGGTCCGAGCTATTGCCTATGTGGTAACTACCGAAGCCGGAGACGAAAAGGCTTTCTTTGAGGCGCTTGAAAAAATTGGGATCGAAACAAAAACAAAAGACCTTCAGATATTCTATGGAGGTGCAAAAAAGGCAGACTGGGACGTAGGGCTCGCCGTTGACGCCATTAAACTTGCACCAAAGCTTGATGCCATTGTTATCGCGTCAGGTGATGGAGACTTTGTTCCTCTAGTAGAGTATCTTAAGGCAGAAACCCAAGTCGAGGTGGTTTCGTTCGGTAAAAGCTCATCAAGTAAATTACGTGAATGCGCAGATGACTTTATTGACATGGATGAAACCCCTGGACGTTACCTTTTGGGTAAGGGCTCATGGATTCCTAAGGTACCAGGAATTAATAAGTAAGTCGTACATTACACATTAATCGTTTCGTCGACAGATAGATAGATTTGAAATTGATTCAAGTCTAAAATCTGGCGATGAAACCCATCGCACTACTTGTCCTGTTAGAAATTTCAACAGACACAGTACTGCAACTATTATTAGTCTTTAAAAATTTCTAATAGGATGCAAACAAAAGAATACACCTGCCAGGTTGATGGTAAAACCATCACGGCAACCTTTTCTGATCTTGCAGATCAGGCACACGGATCAGTTATTGTAAAAAGTGGTAACACCGCTGTACTTGCAACGGCTGTCATGAGTCCAGTAGAGAAAAAAGATCTAGACTATTTTCCACTTGTTGTTGATTATGAAGAAAAGTTTTACGCCGCGGGCCTTCTTTTAGGAGGACGCTTCATGAAACGAGAGGGACGCCCGAGCGAAGAAGCAATTTTAGCGGGCCGAATGGTAGACAGAACCATCCGTCCGCTCTTTGATCACAACGTGCGCAACGAAGTGCAAGTGGTTATCACTGTTCTATCAATCGATGAAGAACAAGACCCCGATGTTTTGGGAATTATTGCGGCATCGCTTGCGCTTGGAACTTCAAATATTCCATGGGCAGGCCCCGTTGGTGCAGTACGAATTGGAATAAACCAAAAAGGAGATTCTTTTACCGTTAATCCAAACTATACCGAACGAGAAGACTGTTACCTCGACATGCTCGTATGCGGAAAGGGAGGAAACATTAACATGATTGAAACTGCCGGAGGCCAAGTTTCCGAAGACGAGGCCAGCAAAGCATTTGAAAAGGCGATTGAAGAGATCACAAAGCTTGAAGAATGGCAAAACAAAATCATAAAAGAAGTTGGTGAAACCAAAAAAGAAGCTCCTGAACATAAAGAAAACACCGAGCTCGTGAAACTCTATGAAGACAAGATTGGTTACAAAAAAATGGTTGACTATGTCTTTGGACACGGGGCTGGAAAGACAGGGATTAACATGTTGTTTGACGAGTGGCGAGACATGCTCGAAGAAGCCTTCCCCGAAGATGCTTCAATGGTTACCAAAGGGTTCCATTTTATGCACGAGCAAATTGATATTGCTCTTCATAAAGAAGCACTCGAGAACAATAAGCGACCTGACGGCAGGGGATTTGACGAAGTGAGAGACCTACATGCCCAAGCAGGCGGAGTTTCTGACTCGCTCCATGGTGTTGGAATTTTTTACCGAGGTGGAACTCATGTATTAAGTGTCTTAACTCTTGGTGGACCACAAGATTCTCAACTTGTTGAGGGAATGGAGTTCCGCGGCAAAAAACATTTCATGCATCACTATAACTTCCCGCCATTCTCAAGTGGAGAAACCGGACGAATTGGAGGAGTAAACCGGCGCGCCATCGGGCACGGAGCACTTGCAGAAAAGGCACTCAAGGCAGTTTTGCCGACACATGAAGAATTTCCGTACACCATGCGACTCGTTTCAGAATCAATGGCATCAAACGGATCAACGTCTATGGCAAGTGTATGTGGATCAACGCTCGCTCTTATGGATGCAGGAGTCCCTATAAAACGTCCTGTGGCAGGAATCGCCATGGGCCTCATGACCGATGGAAAAACACACAAAGTATTAACCGACATCCAGGGTCCAGAAGACCATCACGGTGACATGGACTTTAAAGTTGCGGGGACAAATGAAGGGATCACCGCAATACAAATGGATGTAAAAGTAGATGGCATTCCTGTAGATGTATTAAAAGAGGCGCTCAAAGATGCCAAAGCTGCGCGACTTCATATTTTAAAAACGATTACAAGCGCAATCCCAGAACCAAGAAAAGAAATGAAAGAAAGTGCTCCGCGAGTTATCTCACTGCCTATCGATGAAGAAAAGATTGGTTTACTTATTGGTCCAGGAGGAAAAACGATCCGTGGACTTGTTGAACAAACGGGCGCACAAATTGACGTTGAACAAGACGGTGAAGATCGAGTCATTATTACCGGTAAAAAAGAGGCAACCGATAAAGCGCTCGAAGCCGTCGGTGCCATTACCAAAGAATGGAGTGTTGGCGACACCACAGAAGGTGAGGTGGTTAAGCTCTTTGACTTTGGGGCCGTGGTAAAAATTTCAGATTATGCAGAAGGACTAGTACACATTTCAGAAATCGCACCAGACAGAATCGAAAACATTGCCGAATACGTTTGCACGGGCGACACTGTTCCTGTAAAAGTTATTAAAACCGACATGGGCGGTAAATTATCGCTTTCAATTAAACAAGCAGACCCTGATTACGCAAAAAAACGTGGCAAAAAAGCCTGCGATGCAGAAGTTATCAAAAAATCAGATAATGGACGCGGACGTCCAGGAGGGAGACAATAAATTTTTATAAATAATAAAAACTAAAAAGCCCGGGAGTGTTACCTTCCGGGCTTTTTGGCTACCGCTGGCTACTGCCAGCTTTCGTCGCCTCTGAAATCCTCGAAGATGTCCTGTGTTGCATCTTTGTCGTCGCTCCACAGGATTACATTGAATCCCGAGAGATCATCCTTTTGCCGAATCTGGACAGAGGCAATTTCTCCCTCATACTCCGTGTCACCGACATGAAGGGCAAGCTCTGCACCAGCCGCCGGAACGAAGGGGAGGATGAAGTCCTTTGAGAAGATCTCTTCATTCTCTTCACGACCAAGAACCACCACAACCGTGACACAAATTTCAGGAACACTCATCGTGTCCTCCTTAAAAGAACATTCTGTTTCGTCTTGCCGATTTGACTTGGAAGACTCGTCAGTCAGCCTTGGGCTGAGACAGAGGAAGTTTTTGAATAGAACTTCCGAAACTATGGAACCTGTGGTCTCGCCCGTGTTCCCCGATGGTTATTACCTCCACCGGTTGGCACGGATCCCCACTCACGCAAGGTTACCATTCGTCGGCGCGGTATTCTCTGCACAAGCGCTCACCGTACTCCAGTTTGGTACCATCTCCTGGGTACACAACAATACGGTTAAGGTGGGATGCCCACGATGCTCGCTCACCATACACTTCGCGCACAGCACAGCAAATCACATCCCACGCAACGCTCTTCAGCCAAACAAGTCCCTCTCCGTCACCCATTTTGTAGACAGGGTTGTCTCGCAGTTCGCGCAACTCTTCATAGAGTTGCGCGTATGCCCGCCAAGCCTCTATGACACGGGTATCCATCACGATTCTCCTTGCAAAGAACTAGTGGGCATTATTGCCCGAGAGGGATAAGCACTTACTCATCACCTCACTATTTCTACGCCAATTATATTCTAATCTGTCAAGTTTGTGCGTTTATATAGATACGTTTTATTATAAATACCTATATTTTTAGCCATATCTTAGATACATATTTAATTTTGTGCGTTTGGATTGACAAAAATAGAGTGTTTTGTATGCTTAAGTCATGTATGAATTTGATGCATTACTAGCAGAAAAGCTTGAACGGGCGGGGCTTTCCGATAAAGAGGCATCTGTTTATACGGCACTTTTGGGCACAAAAGGAGCCTTTCCATCAAGAATAGCCCAAATTACCAAGCTCAACCGCACCACTATCTACCATATTCTTGATTCGCTTATGGTTAAGGGGCTGGTAACGGAGCTTGAGAAAAGAAGTAAGCTCTTCTACCAAGCCGAGCACCCACGAAATGTGGAACGACTTGCACAAAATCGGATTGTACAAGCAAAACGCAACCTTGAGTACGCACAAGGACTCCTTCCCAAACTTGAAGGGCTTTTTGCACGCGCCGACAACAAGCCGATTGTTAAATTTTTTGAAGGAAAAGAAGGGGTTTTGAGAGTATATGAGGACCACATTGCTACAGACAAGCCCTATGAGATGCTTGGATGGAGCAATACGGCTAACTTAATGAAATTTCTCCCTCAGTCCTTTATTGACTCTTATATTAAAAAGAAGGAGAAAATTGGAATTACCACACGAGGAATATTCCCTGACACCGAGACAGATGTTGAATACAATAAAAGAATTTACAAGGGAGTGTCCGAGAAAACCCAAGTGAAGCATAAAAATATTCCCCAAAAAGACTTTCCGTACAACAGCGAAATTACTGTGTATGGAGACAACAAGGTATCCATTATTAACTTCAACGAACCGCAACCGGCGGGAACTATTATAGAAGACAAGACAATCCACGGCATGATGAGAATGATTTTTGAACTGTCATGGGCGGGCGCAAGTGTAGAACCAATTAAAAAGTAAGTTATAATACAAACCAATGGCAGAACACTCTCAAAAAAAACAAGGTCCTGTTACAAAAGAAGCTGACGCACTGTTAGAGGATCTTGATCTTCCGCCTATCAGAACCCTTCAGGGTGATTTGGCAAACTTACTTGAAAAAAACAAACTCACAGAAGGTGACTTCAAAAAGCTCGACAAAAACTTACGTCGAGAAACTGAAAGCTATCGCAAAAAAGGAGGAGATAAAAAAGCGGGAGATATGCTCAAGCTCTTTGCAGAAGAAACTGAAAGTGTGACCTCTAAAAAAGATACGGGCCCTGACGAAATTTCTAAACTCTTCTCAAGTCCTAAAGATACTTTTGTAGATAAGGCAAGCAAAAAGGCACGGATCGATACTGAAAAATTAAAGAAAAACCTTATTTATGAATCAGGAGACGGAGGAGGGCCACTCCCGAAAGGTGACTCCCCTAAACCTGCCCCTAAAAAAGCAGAAGAAGAAAAGACGGATCCTTCAATTATTCTCCCCCAAAAAAACTCTAAAGAAAAAGAGGGGCAAACTCCTATTGTTGCAACGCAATCTCCTATAACTCCTAAAAAAGAATCTCCAAAAGATCACACAGATGGAATAGTTGGAGGGACCCCTGTCAGAACACTTCCAAAGATTGTTAAAAAACCGCCTCCGCCTCCACCACCAAAACCAAATCCACTCGTTGAGCTCGAAAAGGAACGCATGCGGATCCAAAATGAATTGCAAAGTCTTCCGGCAAAAGAGCAGGTGATTGATCAAAACATTCAAAAATTAAACGAGCAAAAAGAACGGCTCACTAACTTTTTAAATCCACTCGTACAAAAAGAGGCAGAGATTGAAGAACGCATTACTCAAATAGAAACCCAAGAAGCACAAACCCCTGACGTTGCAACACGCAAGCAATTAGAACAAACCCGGTGGACTC
Organism: Patescibacteria group bacterium UBA3531; assembly: GCA_002376885.1. GTDB lineage: Bacteria > Patescibacteriota > Minisyncoccia > Phycocordibacterales > UBA3531 > UBA3531. The sequence goes on from DFOW01000005.1 coordinate 23,903, forward strand.
TTGAAGACCAAAGACGAGAAACTGAAGAAAAGCGTTGGCAGGCAGACCAAGAAATTATCAAACTTCAAAAAGATATTGAAGAAGCCGCAGGACGAAAACAAACATTCACTAATAAACGAACATCGCTTGAGCTTGAGCTCACTAACCTTGATAAAAAGAAGCGTGCACTTTTGGCAGAAAAAGAACTCAACATTTTGCGCGACAAACTAGAAGAGGTTGAAACCATGAAGGAACCACTTGAACTTGAATGGATTAGCTTGAACGAACGAAAAGAACGAGACACAAGTGACCTAACACGACTCACTAATGAAGAGGAAGGTGTCTTGGCAAAACTTCGTGATGTAGAAATCCAAGAGAGAGAGACAAGTGATCCTAATCAGCGTCACTCTTTTGAAGTTGAGCGCTGGAAGACAGAAGAAGCACGTCGTGAGATCGAAAAAAACAAATGGTCTCTTGAAGAAGAGCTTGAGAACATCACAAACGGAATGAAGGAACTTGGTATAAAGTATAAAAAAGTACTTGAAGCAGAAGCATTAATTGAAGAAAAAATAGAAGAGCTCGAAACTCTCCAAAGTGAAGTAGAGGTAAGTACTAATTTCTAAACACCCATGGCAGATACGAACGATAAGGGGAACGGAAAAGAATATGAATCAAAACTAGAAGAAGCCAGACGAGAACTCTCTGGTAGTTTTTCGTCGCCACGTGCAAAAACAGCCGATGAATCTGCCGTACACGCCATACAAAAAGATGAAGTTCTTTCTAATCTTTCTGACGATGAACTTGCCGAAAAAAAACGAGAGGCACAAATGGCACTTGGTGGCGCACCCAGGCAAAAAAAGAGGGTGTACTCAAAACTTGAGCGAGAAGCTCTTGCTCGTGCACAAGATGTGTCTCGCATTATGAAGGCGCGAGAAGAAGAACACGAAAGATCTCGCACCGCACCGCCCCCAACTAATTTACCTGGAACACATGTTGCCCCTCCTAAGGTCACTCCCGATCAAGTCCATTTTAAAAAACAAGTCACCAAACCATCATATGCCACACGATTTGTTGCTTCAGTCAAAGATTCTGATATCGATGCCCTTTTAAATGAAACAAAAGGAGAGAAAAATAAAGATGTGGAACAAGCACCCGTTGTGAAACCGGCACAAACAAACCCATTACCACAACTTAAAAAACAAACAGATCACGAAAAACTTTCTGAAGAGATCACCAAAGAGAAACAATCACTTGTTCAACTTGCTATTGAAGAACAAAAGCGTCGGGCCGCACTCTCCCAAAGTGGATATTATGAAAAGGCGCAACGTCGCCAAACCGTTATTATTATTGCCGCAATTGTGTTTGCACTCTTGGGAACAGGACTCATTATTTATAATGTCTTTTTGACGCGTCCCGAGGTTGAGATTCCAACGGGCCCTGAAGCACAAGAATATTTGGTAACGCCAAACACTGTTCGGAGTCTTTCTCTCTCTCCTCTTTTGACTGCCCCCGACCGGTTTCAATCACTTGTTACCGAAGTTACGCTTGACCCTGGCTCAATCCAAGCAATTCGAGTTACACAAGAAGAAGGAACTGGTATTGTTGCGCCCGTTAATGAAACACTCTCTGGTCTTTCAATCGACATTCCAGAAGAACTTGCACGAACACTAGGGAGCGATTACATGGTTGGTGCATATGGAGACATTAGCAATTATGCATTCTTGGTGCTCCAGGTTGATTCCTTCTCGCAAGCGTTTTCATCTATCCTTTCGTGGGAGCGCGAGGGACTTGCCGGACTTTATAATGTCTTAACCGGAAGCACCATAAACGTAGAAGCCCGTGGAACGAGCTGGAAGGATGTTTATATTAGAAATATTGATGCACGAGTCCTTGAAAACCGCTCCGGAGACATCTTCCTTGTCTATTCATTTATTGATAAGAATACCTTGGTTATTGCGCCTTCAGTTAACACCTTCCTTGAGATCGTAGACAGAACCCGCACACCAGAACAGATTTTACGGTAGTGTGTTTTTGATATTGACATTACAAAAAATAAAGTGTATTATATTTTTTAGAAATTTCGCCCTTTTTAAATAAGAGGAGAATCTCAAATGGCGCTTACGGTAGCATCGCCCAAGCTGAGTCTGGCAGAGGCCACCCTCGGAAGGTGGGTGGGCTTGCCCATCAACATGGGTGGAGAGCTCGGATACGTCGCATGCGCAGGTCGCGTGACGGCAGTCAACGACGACAAGAGCATCGTCGTGACGCTTCTCGGTTCGACCTGGCCCCGAACGGAACTCCGTGGGACGATCATCTCGATCACCCAGGAGCGCTTCGGCAGGGGTGAGGCCACGATCTACGCGATGACCAACGACGAAGAAGCGGAGCACACGGAAGAAGCCCAGAAGTGGATCGAAGAACAGCGTGGCTTCCTCGAGCGCCTCATGGAGGCGCTCGAGAGCTAGCTGGTTCCGAGAAGGAGTCACGTCCATGAATCAAGACCAGTTCGGAAAGATGATCGTCTGCTGGCTCGGTCCAGCGTTCGTGATTCTCGCGTCCCCGTTCATCCTCGCTGGCCTCATCCTCGCCGTGCAGAACCTTCCCCTGGGTGGGTTCACGACCGACGAGACGAAGCACGAGATCACGGTCACGGGAGAGTTCACCTTCCCTCCGTACTAGAGCGTCGGAGGAGATGACACAGAAGCCCCTTAGTAGGAAACGAACAGGGGCTTTGTCTTTTTAAATCTCTCAAGAAACCACATTTGGGAGCATCTACTTATAAATCTCTCTTGGAGCAGGGTTTGAGAACCTGCCGGAGAAAATTTTGCTTGGCTCAGCCGTAGGCTGAAAAATTTTCGAGGATAAGCGAGCGCTCCGCAGGAGAGCGCGAAGCGGGTTCTCAAACCCTGCTCCAAAAAAAATAAACCCTATTGAATTTCGCAAGCCACCACGATACACTAAAGGCATATGTCATTAGATTTAGAATTTTTTAAGGGGGAATTAGAAAAAGAACAAGCAAAGCTCGAGGAAGAGCTTAGAGCTATGGGTGCCAAACAAAATCCCAACAACCCCGATGATTGGGAAGCAGTACCTGATGACGTCTCTCAACAGACTGCCGACAAAAACGAAATGGCAGATAGGCTCGAAGACTTTGAACAAGCACGCTCAACAGAAGTATCGCTTGAACTTCGACTCAACCAAGTTAAAAGTGCCCTCAAAAAAATAGACGATGGTACGTATGGCAAGTGCGAGGAAGGGGGCGAAGATATCCCAGAAGAACGCCTAAGAGCAAACCCTGCCGCAACCACCTGCATCGACCACGCAAAGTAATCACATAAAACCCCGCCTGGGGTTTTATTGTTTTTTGGAATATAAAAGGGTAGGGTGGTAGCCAGACTGGCATGGCGCCAGAGGAGACAGGAATTGGAAACTCATTACCATTTGAGAAGCGGGAGTCCCCAGGATGGAATCCTCCTTGGTCCGGGCGCGATTCTTCAGGCGGGCGACAAGCTGGCGCATCCCGACGGGTTCTGGGAACCGTGCATGACCCCAGGAGCTCTTCTTTGGGATAGGCCGAAAGAGGTTTGCTGGGTTCGCCCCGTCGACCTCCCTCGGCACCTGAAGGACCTCTTGGTCTTCATTGCCGAGCGGGGGCGCCTCCTGTACCGACGAGACGAGACGCTCTTCGAAGAAGGAACGCAAGGGAAGATCGACACACGCCCGTGCTGGAAGATGCTCCGCGGAGCACACGAGGTAGACCGAGCCGATGCAACGAGTGGTGGCATTCCCGGTATCGGGGCACTTGCCTTCGTCGATCCGCTCCTTGCCTACGGACTTCTCACTCCCGCAAGCGGGAGTGAAGTGCTCTTCTCTCCCAACGAGTACGGGACACGTGTTGCCATCAACCATCTCGCCGAAAGGTGGGCAGATGAGGTTGCGACATAGTCGCAAGACCAGGGGCCGTCCACAGCTGTGGACGGCCCCTTCTTCTTTTGTGATACACTCTCCCCATGGTTTCGCGCGTGTATTCTGCACAAACTGTTGGGATAGAACCACAACTCGTCACCGTCGAAGTCGACATGGGACGAGGCCTTCACTCCTTCTCTATTATTGGTCTTCCCGACCGCGCCATCGAAGAAGCAAAAGACAGAATTAATGCAGCTATAAAAAATTCTGGGTACAAACCTCCACAAAAAGGAAACAAACGAGTCGTTATTGCACTCGCACCAGCGGACCTTAAAAAAGAGGGTCCGATTTTTGATTGTGCTATGGCGCTTGGCGCACTCAAAGCAGCAGGCGACATCCAGTTTAATGAAGAAGGAAAACTATTTTTGGGAGAACTCGCCTTAAATGGAGACCTTCGACCCATAAAGGGGGCGCTCCCCATTGCACGGTACGCAAAACTCCTTGGGTTTAAAGAACTCTATCTCCCAAAACAAAATGCACAGGAGGCAGCACTCATTGGCGGCATCACTATTTATGGGGTGAGTACCTTAAAAGAATTAATTGAGCACATTAACACCGACAAAGACGCTGAACAAATAACACTTACCAAACAATCCCAAACAAAAATCAAAATTGGCGAGCCCACGCAAAGCTTTATCGACTTCTCTGACGTTAAAGGGCAAGAGACAGCAAAGCGCGGGTTGGAAATTGCAGCAGCAGGCGGACACAATGTGGGAATGTATGGGCCACCAGGAACTGGTAAAACGCTTTTGGCAAAAGCATTCTCTGGTATCTTGCCCGCTCTTACTTTAGACGAAGTGATTGAAGTAACCGGAATTCATTCTGCGGCTGGCGCACTTAAAAAAGATGGAGCAATAACCGACCCACCATTTAAATCTCCTCATCACACTGCAAGTTATGTTTCGCTAGTTGGAGGAGGAACCTATCCAAGACCAGGAGAAATTACGCTCGCACATCGTGGAGTTTTGTTTTTAGATGAATTTCCTGAATTTGAAAAACGAGTTATTGATTCTCTCCGCCAACCTCTTGAAGATAAGATCGTAAACATAAGTCGTGCAAAAGATTCTGTCAGGTTCCCAGCAGATTTTATTTTACTTGCTGCTATGAACTTGTGCCCGTGCGGAAACACCGGCCTTACTAAAAAAGAATGCGTCTGTAATCCAGCAGCGCTTTTGCGTTACAAGCGAAAAATATCAGGGCCCATTATCGATAGAATTGATTTATGGTTGTCGGTACCTGAAATAGATATAGAAAAACTTTCGGATGACACAAAGGGGGAGCCATCTCATGCTGTCCGTTCCCGAATAGAGAGCGCCCGATTGCTTCAAAAGTCCCTTTTTAAAAAACATAACCTTTCACTTTCTGCTAATAGCCAAATCGGACCAAAAGAAATTAAAAAGGTGGCACCGCTCAATACAAAAGAATTAGGTCTTTTAAATGAAAGCGCTAAAAAATTAGGGCTCTCTGCCAGAAGCTATCATAAAGTTATTAAAGTTGCTCAAACCATTGCCGCCCTTGATGGGAAAGAAAGGATCGAGACTCCACACCTTCTTGAAGCACTCCAATACCGACCCAAAAACTTGAGTTTGTAAGCGTTGACAAAAATATAAAAATAGTGTATATTTACGAATGGATAATCGGGTTGAGAATGTCTCTTCCTGGTTAATTAACCCCACGACTGCAAACAGGCTGTATGAGCCTAGACAGTCACTAGAAGGGTTGTTCCATGACAAGCGAACTGACGACACTGAATCTTCCTGCCAACCGACCGAGTCCCCAGGAGCTCTTCGACTACCCCCAGTACACGATCCCCGGGATCACCACTTGGGAGCAGGTCGTGCTCCTCGGGAGCAAGAACATCGGGGCGATGATCAGCCGGTGTCGCTCCCGCGAGAAGGAGCTCACCAGCAGGATCCAGCGGCTCGTCGAGAAGCAGAAGCTTCTCGAAGGCAAGTCCGGTGACGACATCAAGGAGATGGCCAAGGGTTTCGAGAATCCCACCATCACCGAGACGGGTGTCCCGGACGGTAGCTGGAACGACGACCTGGAGCCGACCGACGGGGCGAGTAAGGCCCGCGAACGCGGGGCGACCACCTTCAACATCTGCGGGTGGTGCACGCACGCCGGTGGAGGCACCTGTCGCTACGGCTACTACATCAAGACCAGCTGTGGCCTGATGCACGGCGACTCGCCCGAGACGGCCTTCAACACACCTTGTCTCCTCCAGGAGATGGGGAACGACCAGATCACGGCGATCGTCGAACGCACCAAGAACCTGATCATGGACACCAAGGAACTCCGCGAGAAGGTGCGGACCGGAATCCGGATCCTGCAGCAGCTCAAGGAGAACGAGGGGTCCACGGAGAAGCCCTACCTGATGTCCCTCCGTCCGCATGACCACTTCAACGTCGGCGACGACGTGATGGTGCGCATCGGCGGCCACGACAACGTGATCGTGGAGGGCGAGTGGGCTCCGGCGATGGTGGTGTTCGGCTACCGTCATCACGATGGCTGCGTGAGCACCCAGACGCTGTTCCCGATCCACAACGGTGAAAATCTCGAGGGTCGGGGATGGGGCTTCGGGATGAGTCGTCCGGAATGCCTCCTCAGGAGCGAGTTCAGCTACCTGCGGGACGCCTTCGAGAACGACCTCTGGTTCCTGCGGCTTTGGCTGCAGGCGCTCGACGAGAAGCTGACGGGCTTCAACCCCGTAAGCTTCCGGAAGGCACTCCAGGACGGTGCGATCGCCGACCCGCCCGAGGACTGGGATCCCCCCGTCGACGAGATCGCTGTTCGAAGCGTCGAGGATGCGCAGTGCGTACTCCAGATGCTCAACGTCGACCTCTTCGACACGGAGGAGAAGGTTCGTGGCTGGGTCAACATGCAGCTGCAGTTCGTTCACCCCGACAAGCACGCCAACGGCAACAAGGGCGCCCAGTCCTATGCCGAGCGTCAGACGAAGGCGGTGTATGCGGCGCGTGATCTCCTGATCCAGCGCCTGCGGGATCGTCAGAGCTAGGAGGCGCAAGCCTCAATCGGCCCCGGCCACTAACTTCGGTTAGTGCGTCCGGGGCCATTTTGTTCCTATTCTGTAACTTTTTTTAATTAATCTCGTTATATACAACGAAGGGCAGATAGTCTCATAGACGAGACCTGATGAGCTCACAAGAAAACGAGCGAAATCTGTTTTTCAATGTAAGCCTCAACCCTAGTTAGTAGTTTGCCTTACTAAACAGGGTCAACACAAAACCCCCATATGGGGGTTTTGTGTTCGCCTGAGATGTCTCCTTACTTTTATTATGAAAAGTTAAAATGGGTTTACCCGTTCAGTATTTTAGAAAGGGTTTTTTGCTCCGCGCACTTCAAAGTGAACATGGGGCCCTGTTGAGCGTCCGGTGTTCCCAACGTATCCAATAACTTGTCCTTGAACCACGCTTTGCCCAGCATACACAATGTTACTTGAGTTGTGCGAGTATACCGTCTGTGTTCCGTTAGGGTGTGCAATAACAATGTAATTTCCGTACCCTCCATTCCAGCCTGTTCGTGAAATAATCACATCCCCACTTGCCGCCGCTAAGATAGGTGTTCCTGTTGGGGTAGCCAAGTCAACAGCATTGTATCCGTGAAGCCCTTGTGTTCGTTTGTATCCAGTAACGGGAGCACTAAAGTATCCACTAATTGCTGGACCTCCTGCTCCTCTTACAATAGCGCCTGTTGCGGTAGAGGTATAACTACTTTGAATTTTTCCATCGGGAACAATAATACTGTCGCCAACAGCCAAAACATGACCGTCTTGTATTCCATTAAATGAAATAATTTCTTCTGTCTTTACGCCATATTTCTTAGCGATACTTGCGAGCGTGTCTCCACTTTTTACGGTGTGCTCAATTCCGCTTACTGGCAAAATTACAAGCGTTTGTCCTTCATGAATCACACCACCTCGTCCAATATCATTTGCCCAAATAATAGTGTCGGTTGTTACTCCAAATAGTTTTGCAATTTGCGAAAGGGAGTCACCAGAACGAACCACATACACACTAATTTGTTCTGGCCGTGGGGCAATTTCGGTATTACCCCTGGAACCAAGTGGTCCATTGTCGGCCACAAGTGCTTGCCCGTCAGCAATCGTTACGTCCCCACCTCCTTTAGCTGGGTTGGGGTCTGGGTTAAGGGCCGCACGCAAAAGCGCTACGTTTTGAGAGTTGATATCGTAGGTAAGATCATTATCTACTCCAAATAAACTCCCCAAAAAAGAAACAATCCCGGCATGAGCAGGGAGAGCAAAGGATCCAAGGATAATAAGGGCAACCACAAGGGTAGTGGCCTTTTTAAATGAAAGGTTCTTTAAAGTTCGTATAATCGCCTGAAGCCATGTACCGGAAGGTTCAGGGTCTTGTAGATTCGATGTAATAAGCCTCAATATTATGTGAGCAATTGAGTATAAGTTGCAAAAAAAGCCTTATTTCAGGCCATATTTGCTGTGACCGTAGTAATTACTCACCCACCATTTTACCCCTAGGGAAGGAAAAAGCAATGATTTTGTGGATAAGAAAATACTCTTGACAAAAGAGTGATTATTGTGCTATAGTTCCTCCAGTTTCTGGGAGAAATCCCACCACAGAACCTTCACACCAAGGAGATCGATACCATGCGGAACCACCGCAACGGCTTCACCCTGATCGAGCTCATGATCGTCGTCGCCATCATCGGCATCTTGGCGGCCATCGCCATCCCGAACTTCCTGCATTTCCAGATCAAGCAGCAGATGAACGTGGAGTTCCAGGAGGTCGCCACGGCCCTCGAGCTGTCGGACGCCGGGGACCCCGTCCCCTCGCTGTGCACCGGCACCTGGCGCAACGAGAAGGGCAACCGCTTCGACTGCTACCTCAAGAGCTTCGAGGATGGCGGTCACGTGGTGACCATCCGCTTCTACTACCAGGACGACCCGGACCCCAGCCATGCGCTGACCTGGGCGATCAACGAAAACGGCGAGGTGGATCTCCCGACCTACGAGTCCCTGCGTCACCCACACAGGCAGACGAGCTCCTAGGCAGCCGTCCTTCGGGACGTCGAGAGCCTTGACAGCACATCACTGTCGGGGCTCTTTCTTTTTATTTATTTTGAACGTAAAGTGATAGAAGAAACACGGAGGGTCTCATGAAATTGTTACGCACACTAGGTGCTGTCGCAGCTCTCTTGTTCGTCGGGTTCCTCGCTTGGAGGGCATTCACCGGAGAAGGTGAGCCCGGATCGCTCCTTCTGATCGGAGCAGGAATCGCAGGGCTCTCGCTCTTGCGAACCAGGCACCCGGTGAGCTACTAGGGACTCTGCCCCGGCGCATGCGCCGGGGCTTCCTTTTTACCAAAATTTTTTTCTCCCAAAAATAATACTTGGGATCTGGAAACTTTTTAAAATTTGTCCCGAGACAGGGCTTGAAGTACTGCCGCAGGCGAAACATGCTTGGTTCTGCGTGAACAGAATGTGAGCCGAGGATAAGGAAACCCTATCGCTGGAATAGGGTTTCCGGTGCTTCAAGCCCCGTCTCAAAACCCCGTGCTACAATACACCCCATGAATTACCTCGAAGGGTTAAACAAAGGACAAAAAGAGGCCGTACTCCACAAAGACGGTCCGCTTTTAATTTTTGCAGGGGCGGGTGCCGGCAAAACAAAAACCGTTACTCACAGAATCCTTCATCTTATTCAAGAAGGAGTTGCCCCAACAAGTATTTTGGCTGTTACGTTTACCAACAAGGCGGCGGGCGAGATGCGCGACCGTGTCATGTCACTTATTGAAAAAGATAATGTTTTAAGTTTCCCCAGCTCTAACCCCTGGGTAGTGCGTCAGCATTTACCCGAGATCTCAACATTCCATTCTCTGGGAGTAAAAATTCTAAAAGAGCATGCAAAAGATATTGGTAAAACAAAAAACTTTACCATTCTAGATAAAGACGACTCATTGCGAGCAATTAAACGTATCTTAAAACGACTTGACCTAGACCCTAAACAATATGAACCTCGAAAAATCTTAAATAGAATCTCTCGCACAAAAGGAGATGGAGTTGGATTTAAAGAGTTTGCAGAAGGTACTCATGATTTTTTTGGAAACATTGTGGTAACCGTATGGGAAAAGTATGAAAAAGAACTTAGGGAAACAAATGCTCTTGATTTTGACGACCTTTTAGTAAAAACACTTCACTTACTTGAACAAAACAAAGAAATTTTAGAAAAGTATCAAGAACGATGGAGGTACATTCATGTGGATGAGTACCAAGACACTAACCGTGTTCAATATGAATTCACTAAACTCTTAGCAAACAAATACAAAAATATTTGTGTGGTGGGGGACAATGATCAATCTATTTACAGTTGGCGGGGAGCAGACTACTCAAACATTCTTAATTTTGAAAAGGATTACCCAAAGGCGAAAATTGTTCTTTTAGAAGAAAATTACCGCTCAACTAAAACCATTATTAGTGCCGCAAATGAGGTCATTAAAAAGAATCGTGAACGAATTGAAAAGAATTTATTTACCAGCCGTGACGATGGAGAAAGAATTTTGGTGTATGCAGCACCCGACGAGAAGAAAGAGGCGGAATTTATCGTGGGGAAGACCAAAGAATTAATTGATAAGGGGACCAATCCAAAAGATATTGCCGTTCTGTACCGAGCAAACTTTCAGTCACGAATTTTAGAAGAAAAGTTTTTGCATTCTGGTATCCCGTACCAAGTCCTTGGTGTGCGTTTTTTTGAACGAAAAGAAATTAAAAACATGCTCGCATATTTGCGTGCCGCTATTAATCCCGACGACCTTCACAGTATTGAAAGAATCATTAATGTACCAGCACGTGGTATTGGGAAGGTTACGCTTGCAAAAGTGTTTGGCGGACAAAGAGAGTCTCTCTCACCAAGAATGAAAGAAAAGGTAGACACTTTTTTTGAAATCTTAAAATCAATTAACAATAAAAGTCATGTACTTGCACCATCGGAGCTTCTAAAATATGTTGCACGAGTTTCAGGAATTGAGGGCGCCCTTAAAAAAGGGAGTGAAGACGATTTAGAACGACTCGAAAACATTAACGAGCTGGTAACCCTTGCAACCAAATACGACACACTCCCTGCTGAAGAAGGACTTGATCTCTTTTTAGAAGATGCGTCTCTTATGACAAGTGACCAAGATCAAATAGAAGACGCTAAAGGAGTAAAGTTAATGACCGTACACGCTGCAAAAGGTCTTGAGTTTGATTATGTTTTTGTAACAGGACTTGAAGAAGATCTTTTCCCTCATACAAAGTTGGGGAGTGAAGAAAAAGATGAAGAAGAAGAGCGCAGACTTTTTTATGTTGCTGTCACTCGCGCAAAAGAAAAACTCTTTTTAACGTATGGACATAAACGAATGCTCTATGGGCAAGAAACAATGAATCTTCCGTCGCAATTTATTTACGATATAGATGAAAGCCTGATCGAAAACCAAGAGGGTGCCTACGAGACCGTGATTAGTATAGAGTAGGGGTATGCATGTTTACCCGCCCAACTTTCTTAATGCCATAAGAAAATGAGAAAAAAAGAGTCAGGGAAAAAATTACCACAAAATAAAAAATCCATTGATGGTCAGAAAGTTTTGCGGGCAAAACGATCACTGGGGCAAAACTTTTTAATATCTAAAGCTGTTGCGCAGTCTATTGCAAATGCGGGAGAACTTACCAATAACGATACCGTACTTGAAGTTGGGCCCGGAAAAGGAATTCTTACCAGAGAGCTCTTAGTGCAAGCAGGAACGGTTATTGCCTTTGAAAAAGACGATGAACTTTATGCAAAACTCAAAGAAATTTTTGAAAAAGAAATTGACTCAAAAAAACTTATTTTAATTCACGACGATATTTTTAACTTCGAAAATCATCGTGATAGTTTTGGTGAATCTTTGAAGACATTAAAAATTGTTGCCAATATTCCGTACAACATTACCGGAAAATTGTTGCCGTTCTTTTTTGGTCTCGCTCCAATGCCATCAAAAATTGTTCTTTTGGTTCAAAAAGAAGTTGCCGATAGAATTGTTGCGCGCGATGGAAAAGAAAGTATTTTATCGATCAGTGTAAAAGCGGTTGGGACACCACGGTCTCTTAAAAAAGTCTCTAAAAAACTTTTTTCACCCTCTCCCAAAGTAGATTCTGCTGTTCTTTTAATCAGCGACATTTCTAAAAAAAATTTTGAAAAAGTAGACGAGCAAACCTTTTTTAAGCTTGTAAAACAAGGGTTTTCTGAAAAACGAAAGATGCTCAAAAACAACCTCGACACCGATAGAGACAAATTATTTGCCTGTGGTATAAAGGAGTCGGCACGAGCCGAAGAGCTTACCGTAAACGACTGGCTCTGCCTTACAAAACATGAATTATAAAATTGGATTACTTGCAATTCTTTTATTTATAGGATTTTTAATAATCCTTCCTTCGTATGAAGGAACCCAAACCGACAAACGAATCCCTCTTACCATTGGGGAGACAGAGCTGTTTGTTACCCTTGCTGATACTGACCAAAAAAGAACAGTGGGGCTGTCTGGGCGTCCATCACTCCCCGAAGATGAGGGCCTATTGTTTGTGTTCGACAGACCCGGAACCTATTCATTTTGGATGAAAGATATGAACTTTCCAATCGATATTATTTGGATTGATGAAAATTCACAAATAACTGAGGTCACACACTCTGTTTTGCCAGAGAGTTTCCCTGAAACATTTTCATCGCAAAACCCTAGCAAGTTTGTACTTGAGGTAAACGCTGGTTTCTCAAAAGAAAACAATATTACACCAGGCGAATTTATAGAGATAGAACTTAATTAAACTCCCGGAACAAGAGAGGTCCCCACACCAGACCCTGGCGGGAAGGTTACCTGCCAATTGGTATTAATATTTACACACCAAATCACAACAAAAACAGAACATACCCCACCTTGTGTTGCTGTTCCCAACACAGCATTGCCAGGGTTAAGTGCATAGTTTTGTTTAAGTGACGAAACGTGCGCATTGTATACGCCAGCAGGACCAGAGACAGGGATCGTTACAAAAGCGATACTCTGACTACACAAACAGGGGAGTGATGCTATAACACGGCCGCCAAAGTTCTGCGGGAAGGTTTGTCCTGTTCCTGCTCCCCCTCCACCAAGAACACTCAACAAAATGTTGGCATATAAATTAAAAGCAAAACGAACCGCATCATCAAAATCAAAACCTGCCTGAACCGCTTGCGGAACAAAGAAAAGCGGTGGGCCAAACACAATGGCAAGCACGATAAAGATTGCAATTATTTTTACTTTCATATTAATCAGTTACTAAGTTAAAAATAATAGGATTACTGATTCCATTTTGGTTTGATACTGAAAAAATATTGGGGAAACCAATAACGCGGGAACCAGTTGGTGTATCAAATAATTCTCGAATATTTTCTGGAACAGTTACGGTTACCGTAATTGTTGTCCCATCAGATGAAACGTCTTCGTAATTAAAGAAGGTAGAAAGCACTGTATTGTCTGTTTGAGAAAATCCACTTCCCGTAATGGTTATGGTTGTCCCAACAGGACCACTCTTAGGAGCAATTGCATCAATGCGCGGTGTTCCAGGAACACCGGGAGTTTCTATAATAGTGAAGTTAAAGGTGTTGCTTGTTCCATTTTCGTTTGAAACACGAATCGGGTAGGTTGTACTTTCTGCAATCTCAAGTGTTGTAGTGCACGATTCAGGAAGGGGAACTGTAAAAGCACATTCAGGAGAAAGCGTTGTGGGAACCAAAAATGAAATACTTGTTCCGTCCGTACTTACTACATCTGGAAAAAATCCATTTCCAAAATGAACATCGTTCAAGTCAGTAAATCCTCTCCCCAAAATCGTAAAAGTTTCTCCGCGAGTCCCAGAACTTTGTGAAAGTCCCGTAATAGCAAGGGTCGCTTGTGATTCTGTGCCTGTTGCACCCGGTTGTGCCAAAAGCTCATTTAATTTTGCCCGAGTACGAGGGCCAAAAAAACCGTTTCCAGTAACAAGCCCTGCCGGCGTCAAAATATCTCCTCTATAGGTATTTTGAAAGCGAATCACAGAATCCCTTGTTTTAGAGCCATAAAATGTGCTTTCTTGCCCTGGGGATCCTGCTCCCTGTGCCGCGATTTGGCAACAAACAAGGCTATTTAGAGCCCTTTGAAGGTTTCTTACCTCTTCGTTTCTGTCCCCAAAAGAAAGGTTTTGGGTGAAGGTATATTGAAAACTTGACGAGTTTGTACCCCCACGCAAGGCCGATTCAACGTTTGAAAGCGTAACTCCGTCAGCACCAAAACTTGTCAAGAGATTAAGAATTGAGTCTATTTGTGTTTCGGTCAATGCCTCTGTATACAAAAATCCCCCAAAAACAAGGACTAAGACCATACAAAAAGAGACAAAAACTCGTTTCATTGTTTTATCGTAACACACACATCTTCTAAAAAAATCCAATACTAAAAGCCTTATCCACAAAGGGTAAAACCGCGCGTAGGAGAAGGTTACTAAAGGCGGTATAATTTCTAAAAGAACGATATTTTGAAAGGTTTTTTTGGGAAAACGGGAGTTGGTATTTTAGTTGTGATCCTCGTCATCATTGGTGGTTTGTGGTTTGTAGGAAATGAATCACAAAAAGCAAAAGGTCTTCTTTTTGTCCAAGAAATAGATCGAGAAAATGATAGTTCCTTCGAGGGTGGAGCCCTTGCAAATTTTGGTACTGACACCGAAACAAGCAAAATCGCCCGAGAACTCTATAACACCTACCTTGAAGACGAGACGGGAAAAGATGCTGAAGACATAACTGAAGTCGATCTTGAAAAACTTCTTGATTCTCCCGACATCAAAGAGGCGCGGAAGGTACAAACGTTTACCACAAGCGATATACAGATTGTTCCGCTCACCAATAATTCCCAAGCACAATACGAAGCCGACCTTGCTGCCATAAATCAGGCTCACTTTTTTGAAGATCTTGGAACCGAGTCGAATAGTTTGAAAAAGGTTGCAACACCGGGTGCAACAACAGAACAAAAAGAGGAAGGACTCGCTGAACTCAAACGTTCTGAAGAAGCTTATCGGGGGATGCGCGACGGACTTCTTGTCACACCTGTTCCAACACCATTTGTTTCAAGACATTTAGAGCTTGTTAACACCTTCGAGAAGCTCACGGTAAGCACACAACTTATGCAAAATACTTCTGTCGATCCTGTTTACATAATTCCTGCGACACAACTTTTTACCGAAGCACTCCAAGTTCTTTTCGCACTGCAAACATAACAAAACGATGACTCATATTTTAAAAACATTTTTTATTGGAACCACTATTTTTGTAATTACCATTGCTGCACTTTTCTCGTTTCATGTTTACAGAACACATGCGCAATTAAATGAGGCGCTATCATGTGGAACAGCAGCACTCTCATCTGTTATCTCTGGAGCATTTGTTATTCCCGACCCAACAAAAGTTCCCATTCAAGATAGAGCTATTGAAGCAAAAGAGTTTTTGCTCGACTGTTCAGTGCGAGAAGCAGCACAACTTGTGAGTGAAAACGTTGTTCAAGCAACTATCCAGTGGGTTAACACAGGCTTCGGAGGGCAACCATTTTATGTACAAGATCTTAGTCAGTTTTTTGCCGGAATTGAGGATGCTGCAACACAAGACTTTCTTTCAAATCAACTTCCTGGGAGTCTTAATCAGCCATTCCAAGGTGCAGTAAGTCAACGCATTGCACAAAGCCAGTCCAGACCGACCCTAAATCAAATCTATACATGCTCTGGAGAAAATATTGACCAGGTATTCCAAGGGGGGGCGAGTGATAGCTGGCTTTCATTTATCGACGCAACAACAAATCCCGGCTGCAGTCCCGATGCTGCATACTACACTGGTGAGTCTATCCTTGCCCAACAACAGCAACAATCAAAAAAAGAGTACGAACAATTACTTACACAAGGAGAAGGAACTCTTCCTGAACGAGACGCAGCAGGCAACATTGTCACACCAGGGGCCATCATTAATGATCTTCTAAAACAAAACCTTGGTGTCGGACTTGATCAGCTTACACAAACTGATGAAATTGCAGAACTTTTTGATGCACTTGTGAATAGAAGCTTTACTATTATGAGCGGGGGAGGGAGCTTATTTGAAAGTTAATGAATAAAAAATTCCCACAATTCATTGCGATTCTTGTTCTGATATCCATCCTGCTTCTTCCGATTTCAGAAGTCCACGCGGATACAGATCAAGGAATTGTTTCTTGGCTCTTTGACAGGATCGTCCGAGGAACTCTTTCGGTTGCCACGGGTGCCCTTGATAGTGAAGGGAACCTTGTTGGTAAAACTCTCTCTGGCCTTACGTGGTATTTTGTTACAGTCCCCGCAACTATATTTGCCGGGTTTGCAGGAATCTTTTTTGATTGGATGGCGGCAATCTCGCTTGGTACACCGCTTGGTTCAGGACCAAACGCTGACTCCATTTACAACATCTCTTCAGACAGAACTGGCGCTGGCGGATTTGTTTATTTAGGATGGTCTATTCTTCGCGACATTACCAACATTATCTTTATTTTTATTGTTCTTTATATTGGTATTAGCACTATTTTAGGAATACTGTCTGGTGACCTTAAAAAACTTCTTATTAGAATTGTGCTTGCCGCTATTTTTATAAACTTTAGCTTAGTCCTTACCGGTCTTGTTATCGACGCATCAAATGCTGCCGCTCTCGGTTTTTACAATGCTTTTCCTGAAAGTAATGATTTAGTTACTAAACTTGGTATCGCGCCACCGGGGAGCAAGTCCCTTACTGCACCAATTGCAAAAACACCAGGCTTTACTGATTTATTTAACACAGAGACATTTGTAGCAGGCAATACAACCACTGTCTCGCCAGCAACATCAGGGGGGAGTGATGGAAAAGGGGCAATGTTTAATATTGTACGCGCTATTATGGTTGGGATGGGGGGGCTCATCATGATCACTGCTGGATTTTTGTTCTTAACACGAACCATCATTCTTATTTTTGTTATGATTCTTTCGCCACTCGCAATCGCAGCATATGCTATTCCAAATTTTGGTGAAAAATACTTTAAAGAGTGGTTAAACCACTTACTTCATCATGCATTTTGGGCGCCAGCGTTTATGATTATGTACTACGTTGCTGTGCGTCTTATTACGAGCACCTTCTTCTCAACTTATGGAGCTTCTCCTGGAGGAGGAATCATTCAACGTCTTGTTATATATAGTGTTAATCTAGGACTTGCCCTTGGATTCCTGTGGGGATCAATTGTTATTTCAAGAAAACTAGCCGGGTACGGACGGGCAAGTATTATTAATAGCAAAATTCTCAAAACAAGCGATAGGACTATCGGAAGAATTGGTCAAAATACCATTGGCCGTGCCGCAAGTACCATTTCTAATTCAGATGCAGCAAAACGATTTGCGGCACGAAACCCTCGAATTGGTGCCATGATGCTTCGTCCAATTGATTACACGGCAAGTGCAACCTTTGGAGGAGCAAAGGGTGGGTATAATAAAGCACTTGAAAATAAAGTTGAAAGACAGGCAAAACTTTATGATAAGGTCGGTAAAGACAAGGAAGGAAATGATCTCAAGCTCTATAGCGGTGGCCTATTGTCAAGAGCTTACAGCAAAGCAATTGGCTTAGAGCCCGACAGGGATGCTCAAAATGAGTTTGTTAGAAGTCTTGGAAAGCAAAGATCCAAAAGAACAGCCCTCTCTGGCTTTAAGCGAGGTGAAGGTAAGAAGGTAAATGTTGTTGAGGAAAGATACACAAAAGAAGACGAGAAAAAGGGTCTTGGGAAAGCTGGGGAAATTAAGAAGGCATACACAACAACCGTGGGGGGGAAACAAACACGAGCCGATAGGGAAACCCTTCTAAAAATTAAAAAGAAGAGTGGCAAAAGCAACCTAGACAAACTAAAAGACGAAATAGAGAAGGACGCAAAAGAAAAGGCAACCAAAGAAGCAGGGGAATCTAAGCCAGAAACAGAAAAGTCTCCTGAATCTGGTGGAGGGGAATCATCATAAACATGGAAGAACCATCACTAAAAGAACAACTTGAGTCACTCCCCATCGAACTTCAGAATTTCATTCTCTCTGAAGAGACACGAGGGAGAACAAGGTACATAGGAGAATCTATGGGGCTAACCCCTGACCAGGTCTCTACATTAGAAGAGGAAGTCTTTATTTCCCTCATCGGATCAAATAGCCCCCAAAACTTACCTTCCAATTTTGTTGAGGGAGGAATTGATCAAAAGACTGCAAATAAATTGGTAGATGAGCTCCATAAAACCATTTTTTCTCAAGTCAGGGGCCATTTAAATAAAATCTACAAAGAAGAAAACCAACAAATAGAGGCAAAAAAGCAACAAGCTCCTCCGAATCTTCCGACACAGTCATCAACAAACGAAATCCCTATTAAAAAAGAAGCTTCTATTCCTGCCCCAGCTCCAACACAAGTCACCGAACAAGTTCACGCCCCACCCCCTGTGCAAACCACACCAAAACCAGACACGAGTTCTGATCTTGAACAAACACTTGCTGATTTGGACACCATCTTAAAACCCGACCCCGCAACAAAACCCAATTGGTTACACAAAGAAGTGGGAGAAAAGCAAAAAATCTTACACGACTTAGAAGTACCGCCCCCTCCCGACAAAAAAGAGAAGAGTGTTTTTGAAAAAAAGCTCGATGAAAACCTCTATAAAAAGGATTCGAAGAAAAAACCGAGCGACGACCCCACCTCAGGCGACGAAACTCATAAAAAGTTTAATAGTGATCCTTATCGAGAACCCATTCCATAAAACCAATGCAATTTCATATCCCACAATTTATTGATATAGAAGACAAAATTTTTGGACCATTCACGTTCAAACAGTTTGTGTATGTTTTGGGAGCGGTTGGTGCCGGATTTATTTTCTATCAACTCTTTGGCCTCTTTATTGGGTTTATTTTAACAATTCCTGTTGCGGTGCTTGCCTTCTTTTTAGGGTTCAAGCCAGTAGGGGGGCGGCCATTCTCGGCCGTTCTTGAGGGAGCGCTCCGATACTTTTGGGGGAGCAAACTCTATTTATGGAAAAAAGAAAAAACAAAAGAAACAAAGGTTCAAAAAACACAAATTCAGACTGACACAACCCCCACACAAGCACTCCCAAACGTTGTCGAAGGAAAGCTTGATTCAATGTCGTGGAGCTTAGACACCCAAACTAAAAAAGAGGCATAATTATGGCATTACGATCAAGATCAACACAAGAATTTGTACCCATCGAAGACATTCGAGATGGTGTGGTGATCCTAAAAAATGGATCAATGCGTATGGTGCTTATGGTTTCTTCTATTAACTTTGCTCTTAAGTCAGAAGACGAGCAAACAGCGCTCCTTTTACAATTCCAAAACTTTTTAAACTCTCTTGATTTCAGTGCTCAATTTTTTCTTCAATCACGACGGCTCGACATTAACCCTTATATTGAGTCGCTTCAAGCGCGGACGGAGGTTCAAAAAAGTGAGCTCATTAAAATTCAAACGCGAGAGTACATTGAGTTCGTAAAAAACTTTACCTCTTCAATCAACATCATGTCTAAAACCTTCTTTGTCGTTATTCCATACTATCCATCAGTTATTGATTCAGGAAACAAAGGACTTTTAGGACGATTTTTACCCGGTAAAAAAAGCGGTGGAGATGCAATTAAAGAAACTCGTTTTGAAGAAGACAAAATTCAGCTCGAACAAAAAGTAACGATCGTTGAACAAGGATTAACATCCGTTGGTGTAAGAACAGCACGACTTGGAACAGAAGAATTGGCAGAGCTGTTCTACAAATCATTTAACCCAGGAGAGAAGTCAGGTGCACCACTTGGGGGACAACCAGGACAACAAAAGAAATAATATGGCATTCAATTTATTTAACAAAAAAAAGAAAGAAGAAGAGAACTTAATAGGGAATCTGTTACCTGAAGAACTTTCAAGCAATCCTGTTCTTGAAATGACTGATGTTATTGCCCCAAGTGCTCTTAAAATTAATCCAAACAATCTTAACTTGGGTGGCACGTTTGCGCGAACTCTTTTTGTTGTCTCATACCCACGGTTTTTAACCGAGAGCTGGCTTTCGCCAATTATTAATCTTGACCGTGTTTTTAACGTTTCGATTTTTACACACCCTGTTGAAACCAATAAGGTGTTGCGGCAATTACAAAAAAAGTTAGCAGAAATCCAAAGTCAAATTAGCCTACGAGAAGAAAAGGGCTTGGTGCGCGATCCAAAGCTCGACACCGCCTACCAAGATATTGAACGATTGCGAGACCAACTCCAACAATCACAAGAAAAACTCTTTGACGTAGGACTCTACGTAACTATTTTTGGAGATTCTGAAGAAGACTTAAATAAAACAGAAACTGAAATTAAATCAGTTCTTGATTCGAAGTTAATTTACTTAAAACCGGCGCTTTTCCAACAAGCAGAAGGTTTTAGGAGTGTGCTTCCTATTGGACAAGACGAGCTTCAGGTGCATTCAAAACTTAATTCCGCACCGCTTTCAAGCTTCTTCCCATTTGTTTCGTTTGACCTTACTTCAAACCAAGGAATTTTGTATGGAATCAATCGTCATAACTCAAGTCTGATTCTGTTTGACCGCTACTCAATGGAAAACTATAACTCTATTATTTTTGCAAAGAGTGGTGCTGGTAAGTCATACTTCACCAAACTTGAGATTTTACGGACACTTATGTTTGATACTGACGTCATTGTTATCGACCCTGAACGTGAGTATGAATACATGGCAGAGGCAGTAGGAGGAAGATACTTCAATATTTCTCTTTCAAGTGAACACCATATTAATCCGTTTGACCTTCCTGACCCGGCAGACGATGAGAGTCCGTCTGATGTCCTTCGAAGCAATATTATTACCTTAGTAGGACTATTCAGAATTCTTTTAGGAGGGCTCTCTCCTGAAGAAGATTCAATCTTAGACAATGCTATTACTGAAACCTATGCATTAAAAGACATCACCACCGACGGAAACTTTAAAGGCAAGGAGCCACCACTTCTCTCTGATCTTGAAACTGTCTTGGCCGGAATGGAAGGTGGGGAAAGCCTGGCACAACGCCTCTACAAATACACACGCGGTACCTGGGCTGGGTTCATTAACCAACCAACCAATGTTGATATCAGCAAAAAATTTGTAGTGTTTTCAGTGCGAGACATGGAAGACGAGCTTAAACCCGCCGCCATGTACATTGTTATGCACCATATTTGGAGCGCCATCAGAAAACAATTAAAGAGACGACTTCTTGTTATTGATGAGGCCTGGTGGATGATGAAGTCAGAAGACACAGCAAGCTTTGTGTTCTCGCTTGCAAAACGAGGACGAAAATATTACCTGGGTGTTGCAACTATTACTCAAGACGTGGGCGACTTCCTGCGCTCGCCTTATGGCTTACCAATTATTACCAACTCCTCTATTCAGATCCTCTTAAAACAGTCCCCGGCGTCTATTGATTTGGTTCAAAAAACGTTCAACTTAACTAATGAAGAAAAGTTCTTGCTCCTTGAATCAGGAGTGGGGGAAGGAATCTTTTTTGCAGGACTCAAGCATGTGGCTATGAAAGTGGTTGCCTCATACACAGAAGACCAACTTATTACGAGTGACCCCTCACAACTTCTTCAAATTAAGCGCGCCCGACAAGAATTAAAAGATTTAAGGCAAGAAAAAGTAAAGCAAACACAAAACAATGGTTAGTAATGAAGCAACACTTGAATATATGGGGGAGTTAGACCTCGAAGAGGAAGCTACCTTAACTCATGAAATTGAAGTTTTAGGAGAAACCCAACATAGGATTAGCGAAGGGTCGTTTTATATAATGCTTAACACTGCACTTATCTTTGATTTTGCACAAATTGCTATTGCTGTTATTTCTTTTGTTTTGGGGTTGGGGCCCATTGGTCTTTTTATTGCTGCTATTTTAAATAGGGTGGTCTGGCTTGTGGGATGGATAACATTTACCATCTGGTTTCGTTTAAAAAATCTTGGGATATTTACTCTTACCAACCGTCAATTTTTAAAAAGATTTGGCAAACGCTTTTTGATTGCTGTCGCGGGTTTTATTCCTGGACTTGGTACTCTGCCTGACTTTACTATTCTTGTTATAATGGTATATGCCGAAACACGAACACTGGACAATAAGAGAATACAAAAAGTGGCACAGGCACTCGATGAATTGGGATACGACAGCAATTATCTTAGAGAACTTCTGAAACAATGAGTATTACGTATAAAAAAATAATCATGGAAATAACAGTCATACTGTTGTTTTTAACAATACCTCTGATCGCATCTGCACAGGTATTTTCTCCAACTGATCTTATTATTTCTGCTGACACACAAAACCCAGAACCAAACGAAGAAGTGACGGTGCAGGCAGAGTACTATCTGTCTGACACGTCACGGGCAACGGTCTCGTGGTACAAAAACGGACAATTACAATCCCAAGGAACCGGCAACATCGCGTTCACCTTTATGGCTGGAGATGTGGGGGAGCAAACATCCATCCGCGCTGTTCTTGTCACACAAGAAGGAACCACCGTCTCTCAAACTAGAAACTTCACCCCTGTTGCACTTAATCTTGTATGGGAGGCACAAACAAACGTTCCTCCGTTCTATAAAGGTAAGGCTCTTTCTACTAACAATAGTCCGCTTCGGGTTGTAGCACTTCCTCGATTTGAGAGTGGGAGCATAAAACTTTCCCCTAATGAACTTTTTTACGAGTGGTTCCATAATGGAAACCAGCTAACTGAACAGTCAGGGAAGGGCAAAAACTATGTAGATGTGATCAATGTATCAGGGTTTGGAGAATCAGTTGTCTCGGTAACTGTATTAAGTCCTGGGAAAAGTCTGGTTACGCAAAAAAGCATTTCCATACCTGTCACCCAACCAGAGATTTATTTTTACGAATTTGATCCACTAAACGGAACCAATTACAGAAATGCTCTTGGGGAGAATATTACAGTAACCCAAAGCCAGATTAACATTAAGGGAGAGCCCTATTTCGCAAACAAAGAAAGACTGAGTGAAAGTCGTTACACATGGACAGCAAACAACCAACCTCTCGCTACCGACTCAGAAACACCCGACGTAGTTACACTAGTAAGAAATGGTGGAGATGGTGGCCGTTTAATTGTTCGTCTTCTGGTTGAATCGTTTGGTAGCATGGCACAAGGCCTACAAAAAGCCCTTACATTAACTTTTTAATATGAAATACTTTTTTATTTTATTTATCCTTATTCTTGTTTTTCCTCTTGGGGTAAGTGGCCTTGAGTTTAACCCTATTGAGCCTTTTACAGCGCCGGGTGGGGAGGAGGTTAGACGAGGAACATCATTTACTGATTATCTTTCAACGATCTACAACACTGCTATTGGCGCCTCTGCAATACTTGCTGTCATTATGATTGTTATTGCGGGATTCCAATACACAACAAGTGCTGGTAAAGAATCTTCTATTTCAAATGCAAAATCACGAATATGGAACGCCGTCGCGGGTCTTTTGCTTGTTTTGGGCGCCTGGATCTTTCTTTTTACACTCAACCCAAACTTTGTTGAAAATACACTTTGCATAGAAAGACTTGACGGCTTGGGTGGTTGCGTTGACGACGGCACAGAACCCACAGGGGGCGCTGGTGGTGATGATTTTCCTTCGGGGGACCTTGGGAGATCTATTCCTGATGCGGCAGTTGTTGCCCAAATTTGCAGCATTCCAAACGTCTCTATTAATTACGACCGTTGTGGCTTGTCCGACCCTGGCCCGTGCCCACCCGGCCAAACACGAGGATGCACCTCTTTAAACGATCTCCCTGGTAGGGCTATTGTTCGTCTCGAGGCGCTTGCTAACGACTGCGCACAACAATATAGCGCCAGCACCTGTTCTATCACAGTAACCGGAGGAACCGAGGGGGGACATCAAACACATGGTCCTGGTATCCCAATTTTGGATTTAAGAAAACAAACAGTTTTTGACGAGTATGTTGAAAATACTGCGGTCAGTACTCGAGCAGTTCCTTCGGGGACTGAATACAGACTCCCTAACGGAACTCGGCTCGTAGACGAAGGAACTCATTGGCACGTAATTTTTTAAAAAATGAAACGAAGTATTCAAATAATAATCATTGTATTTATTTTAATTCTCGGAGGAGGGGGCCTTCTTTTCTCATTTGGGTACTTGGGAGGAGAAAATACCCCAGAAGCTATACAAAACCTTTTCCCTGAAGGAGAAAACACCAATCAAGAAAACACAGGTAATAACAATGTAAACTCAAACGGAGAACAATTTCCTTCCGGAAACAATGGCAACAATGGTTCAGGAGAAACAATTGACACTTCTCGATTTTCACAAATTTTTCTAGGAGGCGTTTCTGGGTACACCGTACTTGAACAAAATGGCAACACCCTGATCCGTTTCATGGAAAAAGAAACCGGGCACATTTATGATTACAACGAAAGCAATGGTTCTGTTGTAAAGCAATCTAATCAAACTATGCCGGGCGTAGAGGAGGTTGTGTGGAGCAAAGATGGAAATGCTTTTGTTGCCCGATATTTTGATCAAGATCAGAGACGAGTCAAAACTACACTCCTTTCTTTTGACAAAGAAGCAACCGAATCAAACCTTTATACGTTCACGCGCACCAGGTTACAAGGGGACCGTGGGGAGGATATTCTTTTTCTTCAAAGGACACTCAATCAAAACCCAGAAACTCAAATTGCCCAATCTGGAGCAGGGTCTCCTGGAAACGAAACTGAATTCTTTGGTGGCAAAACTACTTCTGCTTTAAAGGCCTTACAAGCACAAGAGGGGATTGAACAAACAGGGAATCTTGATGCCGAAACACTTGTTGTAATAAACGACATTAACCAAGCTCTTTTTGGAACACAAAATGAAGACATTACTGAAACAAGTCTTTCCGTAAGAGACCTGGGGGACATTTCTATGATTACAAGCAATGGCGATTCTGTGTTTTATACAAAAGAAGAGGGGAGTGGTATCGTTGGTTACGTAGATAATTTCTTCTTCTCTTCACCTCTTCGTATTTTTGAAAGCCCCTTGCGGGAATGGAGTATTTCGTGGCCAGAGAAGAACACTATCCTTCTCCAAACAAAGGCGAGCAGCGAGGCCGAGGGAACCCTTTATGCGCTCAACCCAAGTACGGGTTCTCTTGTACGGATTTTGAGCAAATTAGACGGTCTTGTGGCTCAAGGAACCCCAAACAAAAACACTCTTGTATACTCTCAGACACAATCAGATTCTGTTGTAACATCGGTTTTGAGCGATGGAAACATCAACAACCTACAAATAAGAACCCTTGCCGAGAAGTGTATCGGAGGAAACAATAATGAAAATCTTATTTTTTGTGCCGTCCCTGAATCACTTGGGACGGAAGCGCTCCCAGACGCCTGGTACAAAGGCCTTGTTTCTTTTTCTGATCAATTATGGATGATTAACAGTGATCAGAACACCGATACACTATTGTTTGACTCTGATAGGCGTTCTCTTAGTATTCAATTTGATGCTATCGCACCACAGACAAACAAGGCCGATAGTAGTCTTTACTTCATCAATAAAAAAGATGGCTCTCTTTGGGGTGTTCGTTTAAGCCAATAACTCTTTTGCTTTTCTTTTAACCAAAAGCTCGTGAACAATTGAGAAGAGGTTGCTCGTAAACCAATAAAGGGGAACAACCGCAGGGAACCCAAACGAAATAACAGCAATCATTACAGGGAGCACATATCTCATTTGTGTCCCGAGTCCTTTTTTAAACTCATCAGCAAATGTGAGCGCCTCTCCTGGTTTCTTTTCTTCTGGTTTTATTGGAGGAATAGAGAGTTTCATCAAAAAGTATTGAGAAACCCCCGCAATAAGAGAGAGGATAATGCTTCGTTCAATCAAATCAAAACCAAAAAACTTAAAAGCAATCATCTCCGGCATGGGGACAGAGGAGTAAAGAAGGTCTGGATTTACCACCCCACTTGAAAGCCCCCTCCAAAAAACCCAATAAAGTCCGAAGATTATAGGGATTTGAATAAGTGTCAAAATGCAACCAGAAAATGGATTGATTCCATGTTCTTTATACAGTTCCATGATGGCACGAGCCTGGTCTTGCTGGTTGTTTTTGTGTTTCTCTTTTAATTTTTTTATTTCAGGGTCGAGTTTTCTTAGGCCAGCTTGAGTCGTAACTGATTTATGCGAAAGCGGTAAGATTGCAAACTTAACAAGAAGGGTGAGGATAATGACTGATGCCCCAATACTTCCTCCAGTAAGCCCTGTAAAAAAAATAAGGGCATTGTAGAGGGGAATAAAAATAACACTATTAAAAATATCGGTAATGAACATATGATTTATATTAATGGATCAATTCTTTTGGCCTGTTTTGGGTGACAACGAATAATTCTTTTTAAAGAAAGGGTTCCTCCTTTCATTACTCCATACTTTTCGATTGCTTGCTTTGAATACTCTGAACACGTTGGATAAAACACACACGGATTGTATCGGTATCCAAATACTTCTTTACTAAATAAAAACTGGTAAATATTTATGGCGTTTGTTGCTATTTTTTTCATGTGTCTTTATGCAAAAATCTTTTTCACGTCCTCTTCAAGCTCTTTAAATGATACCCTCTCTGAATTTTTTTTAAGATATAACGAATAGGTTCCTTTCTTCCATTTCGGCTCAAGTTTTTTAATTATATGACGCACACGTCGTCTTACCAAGTTTCTTTGTGTTGCTTTTTTAATCGCGCGCGTGGGGGCCACAATTAAAAATTTTGTGGAGGTGTCCCCATTCCGGTGGGGGACAAAGGTAGACGACATAAATACCCCCGAGAACCTTACAGACCCCCTTATTTTGGGGGTCTTTTCTTTTTGAGAGAGTCTGTGGTGCTTGGAGAGCACAAATTATCTACCCTGAAACACTGAGGGAATGTCGCCCTTTTCTTCGCCTTCTTTGAAGGGTTTGTTTGCCTGTTTTTGTCTTGCTACGAGACCGAAAACCATGGGTTTTTGCTCGTTTTCGCTTCTTTGGCTGATATGTTGTTGACATGGCAAGTAGTGTATACTAACTCCTAGCAAAAATCAATTTTAATGGTCTTTTTTCATAATCCACACATAATCCACAGATAATGAACGGCCTGCCCATGTTTTGATTTTCTTATCTGGATCACTATAATTAACCTCATATTTTGTATTGAATATGCATACCAACGAAACAATTTGGACATCCGCATTAACGCAAATAGAACTCTCTGTTTCAAAGGCAAACTTCAATACCTGGTTTAAAAATACATTTATCGCAAAACAAGATAGTGGAACTATCTATTTAAGCGTTCCTAACGCCTTCGTAAAGGACTGGCTTGCTAATAAATACCATACAAACATTGTACGTGCCTTAAGAGAGGTACATCCAACCACTCGATGTGTTGAATATGTCATCTCAAAGACACCACCATCTCAAAAAGTTCAACTTGCACAACAAAAACAGGAGGAGGTGTTTAGCGAACAAATGTCTCTTCGTGATTTTGATGTAAACAGAAACGATGGACTCAATCCAAAATATATTTTTGACACATTTATCGTTGGCCCTTTCAATGAGCTAGCCCACGCAGCGGGGCAGGCGGTTATAAAAAACCCCGGCTCAAGTTACAATCCGCTTTTTATTTATGGAGGTACTGGTCTTGGTAAAACACACATGATCCAAGCAATTGGTAATCAAATCAAAAAACAAAACCCCAACAAAAAGATTTATTACATTACCTCTGAACAATTTGCTATTGAATACATTGATTCGGTTCAAAACAATAAAATGTATCTCTTTAAAGAGCGCTTCAGAAAATATGACCTTCTTATTATGGATGACATCCAATTTATTTCTGGAAAAGAGAAGACGCAAGAAGAGCTCTTTCATTTATTTAACAGTTTATATGAAAACAATAAGCAAATTATTTTCTCAAGCGATCAACCACCGAAGGTTATCCCACAACTTGAGGATCGTTTACGCTCCCGATTTGAAGGGGGAATGATTGTTGATATCTCAAAGCCGGACTTTGAATCTCGCCTTGCGATCCTAAAAAACAAACTAAAACAAGGCGAATATGCCCCTTCTGATGAAATTATTGAGTTTACTGCCTCAGTCATCCAAGACAATATTCGTGAGCTTGAGGGTGTTTTAAACTCAATTATTTGCCAAAGCCAACTAAAAAAACGAGACCTCTCTATCCAGGAGGTTAAGCAACTTATTAAAAACAATACAAAACCTCAAAAAACAATCTCTATTAAAGATGTTATGAAGATTGTTTCAGACTTTTACAACATTGAGGAGCGAGCACTTTTAGAGAAGTCTCGACGTAAAGAAGTGGTCAAACCCAGACAAGTTGTTATGTATATTTTGCGAGAAGATTTAAACACGTCATACCCTTATATTGGTCAAAAGTTGGGTGGGCGAGACCACACAACAGTGATTCATGCCTGTGAAAAAATTAAAAAAGATATAAAGGATAATTCTGTTTTAAACCAAGAGATCGAACAAATTAAAAACATACTGTATAACAACCAAGGACAAGGTGTTGTTTAAATGTGGAAAAGAATGAAAAAGAAATGAATTACTTCTTGGTAAAAAATGGAAAAAGTTTAGAAGAACTTTTAGAAAGAAAATAAAAGATAAGGATTCCACATATTATAGAGAAGGTATTCCACAAGAAACACAAAGATACCTACCAATAAAAACCAAGAAAACAAAGTGTTATGTAAAGTTTTCAACATATCAACAACACTAATAGTAAAAATAAATTTTAAACACTTATAAATAAAACCATTAATGAAATTCGAGTGTAAGTTAGACAACTTAAAACAGAAAATCCTTCTTCTGGAAAAAATCACCGGACGAAACTTATCGCTCCCAATACTTAACTCAGTACTTTTTATTGTTAAGGGTAATACCATTCTTCTTCGTGCAACTAATCTCGAAGTAGGGGTTGAAATAACTATTCCGGCAAAAATTGGTAAAGAAGGAACATTTGCAATAGAGGGACGTGTTATTAGTAGTTTTCTTAATTCACTTGATGGGGATGAGAATATTACATTTGAACAACTCGATAACACTATCTCTATAACCACCAAAAAGCACTCTACAATCATTAAAATCACTCCACATGATGACTTTCCTAGTCTCCCTAAAATTCACCAAAATAAGGCAAAAATTAGGCCTCAAATACTTATTGAGGGGTTACGATCAGTATGGTTTTCGGCATCAGTTTCAGATATAAAACCTGAAATTGCGAGTATCTACCTTTACTCACAAGGAAGAGACCTTGTTTTTGTAGCTACTGACTCATTCCGACTTGCAGAAAAAACAATCAAAGGCGTGGGGGTTAATATTGACCCTATTCTTATCCCATTAAAAAACGCCCTTGAAATTGGAAGATTCTTTGATGGGGCAGTAGACGAGCTTTCGGTTTCTTCAGATAAAAACCAATTAGCACTTGAAACAAAAGAGATTTACTTTACAACACGGCTCACCGATGGAGTGTACCCCGATTACCGACAAATTATTCCAAAAGGAACAAAGACACAAGTAGTGGTGCTTAAAAAAGATTTTGTAAACTCTCTTAAAACAGCAAACATTTTTGTTGATGATTTCAATAAAATTAATCTCAAAATTATTCCTGAGGACTCTCTTTTAGAAATAGAATCAAAAAATACAAAAGTAGGAGAAAACACTACACAAATTGAGGCGCACCTGGAAGGCGACCCTATTGAAATGAGCTTTAACTTTAAATATCTTTCAGAGGTGTTTCCTATTATTACGCATGACAGCGTTGCACTTAGATTTAATGACACCAATAAGCCGCTTATTATTAGTCCTGTGGGTGACCCAAGTCTTCTTTATCTTGTGATGCCGGTTAATCGTTAACCGTATGGCATGGAAAGACATAAACCCCTTTCTTTCTCGATTTAAACACCTTGAGCCCCCCGACAAGGCTGTTAAAGACGTGTGTGTGCGTATTGTTAAGCAAACGCTCGACATACATTTAAAACATGAAGAAATACGAGTTGAAAAATATTCAATCAGACTTTTTACAAGTCCGGTAGTAAAAAACGAGATTTTTTTACATAGATCTCAAATACTTCTTGATATAAACAAGACGCTTGCTGGAAAACATATTCAAGATATTGTTTAACGAATGTCGATAGAGACTGACTCTTCGTTCACATTACGAACCGTATCGTAAGCACGCACCGTAATAGTATTTGTTCCTTTTCGGTACGAGACACTAGAAGGAGATACTGTAAAGGTAAACGGGGCACTATTGCGCGTTCCCAAATACTCTCCATTGAAGAAGAAGTCAACTTGGGTCACCGGATTAACACCTTGTATGTTTGCACCAATTGCAATAGAGCTTTCGAGTGTAAAGTTTTGATTATTACCAGGAGAAGTAATAGTGATGGTTGGTCTAAACTCTGGTTTATGGATCGTATCAAGCTCGGTTGGAATGACAGAACTTGTTTCTTCAATGATTCCATTATCTTCAACCCACTTACGCACAGGGGTTTCCCACAACTCATATTGAGAATCGTTCTCCGGATTTTCGGGAACGTTTCCGTTTGGATTATTTTTATTAACCCAATGCAAAATAGAATGAACCTCTTTAATCACTTTTTGTTCGCGGGTTTCGTCAGGAGTAAATTCAGTTGCAAGGTTTCCAGAAATACTATCAATTTCATACACTTGGCCTCCCTCCCATACGCCACGTAACACTGGTTTTATGTTACGAGGATCGGTGCTGCTTGTATATTGTTTAAATTGTTCGGGTGGAAATTTATTAAGAGCCTCTCGCATGAATTCGTTCCACATAGGAGCAACCACAAATCCTGCGACACGTCGTTCCATAGAGCTATTGTCGTTATTTCCGGCCCACGCACCAATGGCAATGTTTGGGGTGTATCCAACAATCCAAGCATCCCTATAATCGTTTGTGGTACCTGTTTTTGCAGCAACATCCCGTCCGGGGAAGTGAAGTGGTGAGTTAAATCCAAATGATGGCGCTCGTGCATCGTTATCACTCAATACATCATTAATTTGGAGTGCAACATCCTCTTCAAGAACACGTCGCGACCGTAAGTTAAATTCTTCTAAAACATTACCGTTCTTGTCTTCAATTTTTATAATTTTTTCGTGGGGGTTACGCAAGCCATTGTTTGCAAACACAGAGTAGGCGCTTGTGAGCTCAAGAAGGGTAACCTCTCCACCTCCAAGCACAAGCGTAAGACCATACTGGTTCACATCGTTTAAACTTGAAATCCCTAAGTCTCGAGCAGTTTCAAGAGAGTCAATGAGCCCCGCAAGGTAGAGGGTTTTTACGGCTGGGATGTTTACCGATTGAGCAAGAGCATCTCGTAAGCTAATGGGTCCACGGAACGTATTGTCGTAGTTTACCGGCGAATAACACACATCAGGGTTCACGCCAGGAAGTGGTTCTCCTTCAGAGTCACATGCTGTTGAGAATTGTGTGGGAAGATCAAAAACAGTGGTGTCAGGAGTGTAGCCTTCTTTAAATGCTGTCGCGTAAACGAAGGGTTTAAACGCAGAACCTGGCTGTCGTTTTGCGAGTGTAATATTAAAGTTCCCATCTTCTTCGGTGTCAAAATAATCTTTTGATCCCACCATGGTTAAGATGTGGCCCGTTTTAGGGTCGATTGCAATGATCCCAGCGTTGCTTGCATTAAAGTTCTCTGCATTAAGTTCTGCATAGCGAGCAACAATTTCTTCTGCTTTTTGTTGAAGCTCCCAGTCGAGAGTAGTTATAACGTTGAGTCCTTGGGTTTCAACTGCGTCACGACCATATTCTCGTTCAAGGTATTCGCGAACATACATTACAAAATGTGGTGCTTTGATTCCTTGCTCGCTTGGTGGAGCGAACAACACTTCTTCTTGTTTAGCGCCAGCGGCTTCTTCTTCGGTAATAAACCCAAGCTCTACCATTCGATCAAGTACAAGATTTTTCCGTGCCTCAAGGTCGTCGGTATTATCTCCGTAAGGAGAATAGT
The DNA here is from genome assembly GCA_002376885.1 of Patescibacteria group bacterium UBA3531. Taxonomy (GTDB): domain Bacteria; phylum Patescibacteriota; class Minisyncoccia; order Phycocordibacterales; family UBA3531; genus UBA3531. The sequence goes on from DFOW01000005.1 coordinate 55,950, forward strand.
AGGTTGGTGCCTGAGGAAGGGCGGCAAGGTAGGCGGACTCTGCAAGAGATACATCTTTTGCATTCTTTCCAAAGAAAGCAAGACTTGCTTCTTCAATTCCATACAACGTTCCACCGTACGGTGCCTCGTTTAAGTACATGTGGAGAATCTCGTCTTTTTCAAGAACACGCTCAAGTTTTAATGAAAGAACCGCCTCCTTTAATTTTCGAACATAACGCTTTTCGTTAGTGAGAAGAGTAAGTTTTACTACTTGTTGTGTAATCGTAGACCCCCCCTGCCCACGCAAGTCAAACGAAAGAAGGTTGCTTATAAAGGCTCGTGCAATAGCGGTTGGTTTAACTCCTTTGTGGTCGTAAAATTCAGAGTCTTCAATGGCAACGGTTGCGTTTCGTGCATAACGAGAAATCTCTTCAAACGGAACAACTTGCCGTTTAACATCTCGGTAAACATCAAATAAAAGTACCTCTCCGGTTCTGTCATAAATCTTGGTTGATTCTTCTATTTTTCTTTGTTCAAATGATTGAAAGTCAGGGAGGGGGACGAGCGCAAACCATAAAATAAAGATCCCCGTAAGCAAAAAACCTCCACTTACAAGGAGGGCAAGAAGGTGTCTCGTGCGCTCTTTTTTGGCATGGTGATGTGCCTTTTTGATTATATTTTTCACCATATTTTCTCTTTTAAACTTTAGCATAGGGGTTAGGACAAAAAAAGGAAATCATGTTACCGTAGTAGCATGAATAGAAGCCAAAACGATCTTATTGGAGATATCCTCGACAGAGGAACAGAAGATATTTTGGTACGTGAGAGTTTAGAAAAAAAACTCAAATCTGGCAAGACACTCAATGTTAAGTTAGGTATTGACCCCACTTCAAAAAATATCCATTTAGGGCGTGCCATTCCCTTAAGGAAGCTCAAACAATTCCAAGACTTAGGCCACAAAATAACCCTTATTGTGGGTGATTTTACCGCCCGAATTGGTGATCCAAGTGACAAGCTCGAAAAACGACCCATGTTGACCTCAAAAGAGATCAAAGAAAACATGCGGGACTACAAACAATTGATTGGAAAGATTTTAAACCTTCGCAAAACAAAATTTGTTTACAACAGTAGGTGGCTCTCACGTCTTAAGTTTGAAGAACTAAGCCACATAGCAGAAGTGTTTTCAGTAAACCAGCTTAGTGCGCGTCGCAATTTTAAAGATCGTCTTGCACGTGGGGAAGAAGTTAGCTTACGAGAATTTTTATACCCCATCATGCAAGGGTATGATTCGGTAAAAGTAAAAGCCGATGTTGAAATAGGTGGTTTTGATCAATTGTTTAACTTGCGAGCCGGTAGAACCATTCAAAAGTTTTACCAACAAGAAGAGCAAGATATTTTAACAACCACCATGCTCGAAGGAACCGACGGAAGAAAGATGTCGAGCTCGTGGGGGAATGTTATTAATATAAACGATGCTCCAAACGATATGTTTGGAAAGCTTATGCGAGTAAACGATGAGCTTATTGCAAAGTACTTTCTTCTTTGTACAGAACTGCCCCTATCAGAAATTGATGAGTATGAAAAAAAGCTTCATAACGGAACCAATCCCCGTGATATTAAATTAAGGTTGGCAAACGCGATTGTTGCTTTGTATCATGGAGAAGACGAGGCACAAAAAGCAGAAGACTATTTTGTAAACACGTTTAGTAAAAAAGAATTACCAACTGACCCCGATACAAAATTAAAGGGAGTGAAAGGAGAAGAGCTTGTCGACGTTTTAGTTCGAGAAGGTTTTGTTTCTTCAAAGAGTGAATATAGACGAAAACGAGATGAGGGAGCTGTTTCTCTTGATGGAGAAAAAATAACAGGAGATGTTCAAATACAAGAAGACTCAATCATAAAAATAGGGAAAAAGATTGCAAAAATAATTGTCTCCTAAAAACTAAAACCCCCGCGCATGCGGGGGTTTTAGGTAACTATTCTTCGTCGTCTCCTCCTTCCTCTTCGTCGTCTCCATCATCGTCTCCGTCCATGTCGAGTCGAGGTGTGTAGTCGAGTACCATATACACGATATGTTAGTCTCCTATAAAGCGACCTTTTAAAACACTACATTTGTACTAAAAATTAAAAGGAGGAGCAAACCCTAAGAAATCCCTTTTGGGGATAAAGTGTTGATATCTCGATAGAGGCATGCAAGGCCCGTAGCTATAGCGTCAAACTCGTCATCTAAGCGCTTTTTTTCAGGGAGTTTTACCGTGTGACCAACCATAATTGCCACTTGGTTTTTGGGCGCTGTGCCGTGGCCTGCGATCGTCATTTTAATTTCAAGGGGGGTATATTCAAAAATAGGCAGGTTAAACGTTTTTGATAAGTAAATAACCATGCCTCTAACCTCAGAAACTCGAGAAGCCGTCTTTTGATTTTTAGTAACAAAAAGATTCTCTACAGCAACAGCATCCGGACTCCATTTTTTTAAAAGGTTTTCAAGTTCTTTCCCTAAAAAAAGAAGTCTGTCTGAAAATTCATCAGATTTATTTGTTACAAAACAGTCAGAAAAAAGAAGAGACTCTCTTCCATCTTCTTTTTTGACCAGAGCCACACCAAATCGGTCGTACCCTGGGTCAATACCAAGAACAATTATAGGTTCTGTATCTTTTTTACTCTTCATTTGAGAAGACAGTATCGACATCCTCTTTTTCTTCCAGTTTCTCTATAACCTTTGCAAGCTTTTCTTTGTCATCGTCACCTAAAGGAGTTTTTGTTTGGGGGACCCATTCGTTTCCAGATTTTTCAAATGCCCAACTTGCTGCACCTTGTGCTGCAAGTGACAAACCAAACGATGAAAGTGCATGCTTTACTTCTTGGGAAGCCCTATTTTTATTGTCGGTGAACCCTTCAATAATAAGAGCAACACCACCAGGGCCATAAGCCTCGTATGTTACTTGTTCGAGAGCTTGCGCATTTTTACCACTTGCTCGTTCAATGGTTCGTTCAATATTTTGTTTTGGCATGCTGTCGGCTTGCGCGCGCTCAATTGCTGACCTGACAGAAGGGGACGACGCATCTCCGCCAGCTTCTTTTAAGGCAATCGTAATGTTTTTTACGTGCGTGCTAAATATCTTACTTTTTTTAGCATCGGTTGCTGCTTTTTTGTGTTTAATTTTTGAAAATTTATTATGTCCTGCCATGTTATAAAAGTTTCTTTTGTTGTGATTCTGGTAATTCGATCCCTAGGTGTTCGTACCCAAGTGCGGTGAGCACGCGTCCGCGCGGAGTCTTTTCTATAAGTCCTAACTGGATTAAGTAGGGCTCATGAACCTCTTCTAACGTTTGTTCATCTTCTCCGATAGCGGTTGCAATAGTGCTAATACCAACGGGCCCCCCGCCAAACTTGAGCGCAATTGCCTCAAGAATATTTGTATCAAGCGAAGACAATCCTAACTCATCTACTCCCAATAAGTCGAGCGCCTCAAGTACGGTCTCTTTTGTGAGTGGTTTTTTATGTACTTGGGCATAGTCGCGTGCTCGTTTAAGTAAATGGTTTGCGGTTCTGGGAACGCTTCGTGCGCGCTTTGCAATTTCTTCTGCACCACTTTCATCAATCTCGATATCTAAAATTTTTGCACTTCTAGTGATGATTCTTTTGATTTCACCATCAGTGTAAGGATTGAGTCGGTATGTTCCACCTCCAAATCGTGATCGAAGTGGAGAAGAAAGAAGTGCCATTCGCGTGGTTGCTGCAACCAAGGTAAACGGAGGAAGTTCAAGTTGGATAGTGCGAGCGCCTGGACCTTTTCCAATAATAATGTTTAAAGTACCAGACTCCATAGCAGGATAGAGTACTTCCTCAATCATTTTGTTAAGTCGATGGATTTCATCAATAAACAAAACGTCTCCATGAGAGAGATTAGTTAAAATAGAGGCAAGATCACCAACTTTCTCAATCGCAGGGCCCGAGGTCATTTTAATTTGAGTGCCCATTTCTTTAGCTACCAGGTAGGCTAGGGTGGTTTTACCAAGGCCAGGAGAGCCATAAAAAAGAAGATGCTCTGGTGGGTGGCTGCGCTCGGTCGCAGCTCCCAAGAGGATCTGAAGATTCTTTTTAATGTCTTCTTGCCCCACATAATGTTCCCAAGAAATAGGCCGAAGGGCGCTATCAAGAAACTTGCCGTCGTTTCCTGCATTTTGATGATTCTCAATTGGGGGCTCTGTTGACATACAGAGATAGTATATAGTATGATGCCGGAACGCTAAAGGGGTCTAGGGGGCTTGACCCCTCAAATCACTAACGTATTTGTAGGGGTTGACAAATATTTCATCTATGCTACTATGTTTTGCAGCATATATAGTAGTTGATCTTTCTTATTGAGGTCATACATCTCTAAGCAATCGGGCCGCAAGGCAAAGGGTTTTATAAAGAGGACGCCCTGGTGCTTCGTTTACGAAGACTCTCTGGAGCTATCCTTCGAGTAATGCCTTTTAACTTTAATTTATACGATTAACTGATTGCTTAGAGGTGTGTGGCCTCAAAAATGGGTCACACCGTTCTTTGAGATAATTTGTATCTAAACGGGCCCGTGCATATCTTGCGAGGTGCAAGAGAAGACGACGTCCACACAGGAAAGGACTTGCCATGAAAAAGGCAACCCTTGATCAGGGAATGAAAATCCTCGAGCTTTTCAGAGAGGTGCCGTGTGAGCAGGTACAGAGCCTGCTCTCGTCGGGTCTCCTCGCCGACCTTCGTGATGGCAACATCGCGAGAGTCGACAGGAACGCGTTTCGGGAGATGGTGGGGCTTGCGCCCTTCGATCTTCCTCTCCTCGCACCGCTCGAGCAGATCCCC
>DFOW01000013.1 GCA_002376885.1 Patescibacteria group bacterium UBA3531
TGTACGGCAACAATCGTCGTTTTGCAGAAGGACGGCCATTTATTGAAAAGGGAATTGAGCTCTATAAACCAAATGTAAGTGATGCACAAAGAATCATTACGTTTTACTTAGCAGAAGATAACTACCAAGCAGTAGAGCCTTTCTTTGAATTTGTTTCAGAGAGCGATCCAACCAATATGAACACGCTCTTTGATCTTGCTCATATCTATGCATTTAATGGAAAAGATGAGGAAGCACGCGAGGCACTTTTAACTATTCAAGCGGCCGATCCATCTGTTTTTGAGCGTGATCCTAGCTTTGTACAGCAGTATTTGGGTAATTAACAGGGTTGTTGCGGGGGTATTGACCCCGTCAAATAGCAAAGCTAATTTTGTGGACAAAATTATTTGACAAGGTTGACAAACAGGGGGGGTATCCCTGGTACTATCCCCATCAGAAGCACACCGACAACTCTGGGAGATTGTCTCCTTGAAGAATCCGGTGTAGGGGGAAACCACATGACCCGGTCCATCTTCGGACTCGCGGTGGCCTTGGTCATCGCCTTCATCGTCGCTCCGTTCGGTTCGGCTCGCGCCGCGCCCATGAGCGATACCAACATCTTCGTTCCGTCCATGAGCGACCTCGACATTGAGCTCACCAACCAGAGCATCGACGACGGCACCGCGCAGGTGGTCTAGCTCGGCTTCGCGCCGCAAGTGCTCCTCGGGTGGGATTCCAGCTTCGGCTGGAATCCCACCCCTCTCACACAAAGAGTTGTCACTCTGTCCCAACATTTGTTGGGGCTTTTTTAATTCTAGGGTACAATTGAGTGCAATGAATTTTCGGGTAATGGCGGTACTTGTAGCACTTCTTTTTCCAACTTCTGCTTCGGCAGATATTCTTATTCATGAAATTGCCTGGATGGGAACAGAGGTGAGTGCAAACGATGAATGGATCGAACTCTATAATTCTGGGGACGATCAATCCCTTGAAGGCTGGACACTCGAAGCAACTGATGGAAGCCCAAACATAACGCTCTCTGGGACAATCTCCTCGGGAGGTTTTTTTATTCTCGAGAGAAGCGATGACACGACTATTCCTACTGTTACTGCCAATCTTATTTACACGGGCGCGCTTTCAAACAGTGGCGAGTATCTTGTTCTTAAAAATAAAAACGGAGAAGTGGTTCATGAAGTAAACGCACAAGACGGCTGGCAAGCGGGAGACAATACCACAAAAGACACCATGCAATGGAACGGGTCTAGTTGGGTTACCGGTACTCCAACACCAAACCAGTCAAATACTCAAACAGCAACACAAACAAGTGAAGAAGAACCTGAAGAAACCACACAATCAAACAGTAACAACTCAGGAAACGGGACAAACAATACCACTACCATTCCTTCGGCTCTCATATCTCCCTTGCCCCTTTCAGAAGTAGGGGAGATTCGGGACTTCTTTGTATCACCAGGAACAAAACGAATTGTAACGGTGGGGCAAACAGTGCCATTCTTTGGATTTATATTTGATGAAGTTGGCAATAAAACCTATGGAGGAAAGTTTGAATGGTCGTTTGGAGACGGAGGAAGTGCTTATGGAGAAGAGGTATCGCATTCATACCATTACCCAGGAACCTATGTGGTTGCACTCAATGCACAATTTTATAGCGAGCATGCTGTCGCAAAAACAGAAATCATGGTGATAGAACCCAATCTCGAAATCACTGACATAGGAAGAAAGACAAAAAATAGTCTTTCATTTGTAGAAGTAAAAAATAATTCACCATACGATCTTAACCTGTATAACTGGAAGCTTTTTGGAGATAGTTTGAAGCCTTTTGTGTTTCCTAAAGATACGATTGTTACGGCAGGGAAGTCAGTTATTTTCCCAGAAGAAGTAACAGGAGTGTTAACTTTGGACACCGCATATTTACATGATCAAAAAGATACTGAACGTGCACGATATACGCCGCCCGTTTCTGAACAGCCTGAACCAAAAAAACCAGAGACAATAGAAATAAAAGAAGCATCTATAGAACCACCCCAAGAAAAGATTGTTCCCTTGGCACCTGTCCAAAAACCTGAACCGAAAGAAGAATCAAAAGAATCGGCCGTAGAACAAGCTGCGCTTGTAAGCGAATCGTTTGTGGTAGAAAAACCAGAAGGCCCCCTTACAAAACTTCTTATGCTTCCAGTGCGTCTTGTTCGGGGAATCGCCAATCTTTTTTAAGAGTGGTATCCTTAAAGAATGTCAGGAGACGAAATCACTAATTTTGGAACGCAACCACCACACGGTGAAGAGAAGAGCGGTTTTGGAAAGGTGGGGAAATGGATAGGAACCCTTGTTGTCCTTATTGCACTTGGTGGTGGATGGTATTGGCTCCAGAACACCGAACAAATCGTAATTCCAGAAGATCCCAAGCCACAAGAAGAGAATGAGGTAGCTGCTTACTTTACCCAAACTCTTCAAGATACGTTTGTAGAAGAGGTTGGTCAGCCTATTGAAGGGTTTGAGCCTCAAATGTTTTTGCAAGTTTACCCAGGACTTTTACCAGGGGACTTTAATGGGGTAGAAGCACTTCAAGGAGTATATCAAGTACAAAACGGTGAGATCGTCTTTATTGAAATAGCAGACGGACCGATTCATTCAGCAGGACGAGCGATCTCGCGCATTGGAATGACCGTGTTATTTGAGCAGGTTATGACTCGATTTGATGTGGCTGAACCTACTCAAGAAGACGTTGATATCGTCCTTCAATTTTTGAGAGAACCACCCACTCTTGAAGAAGGAGGAGAAATAGAAAAAATAATTGAGCCTATCTAACATGCCTCTTTTTAACAGAAATTTTTGGAGATTTACCTTTGGATTTTTGGTGGTAGTCTTTTTGACGCTTGTGAGTGTATGGTTTCTGTCATGCACCGGAGCAGAGGAGTGTCTAGCCTTCTTTTAAGGCTAAACTTGACTCAAGTCCCACATTTACGTAATATATTTCCCAAGCCGTAGACAGCAGGCATCCATAAGCCCTGCCGAAGGTCGAAGAACACAACCTCTTAGGTAGAGGGTTCTAACGCGGCTACCTGTCTGCCGTCAGGCAAGATTAGCCGTTTTTTTTGTTTTAAAAAACACATGGCATTAACAAAAGATAAAAAGAAACAAATCACACAAGAGCTTGAAGAAGGAGTAAAAAGTGCTCCGTCAGTGGTATTTGTAAACTTTCATGGTTTGACTGTGGAAGAAACCAAAGAGCTGCGTACAAAGCTTAGAGAAGAAAACGCTAACTATAAAGTTGCTAAAAAAACGCTTATTAAGCGAGCACTCGAAAAAGTTGGTGTTGAGGGCGAGCAGCCCGCGCTTGATGGCGAGATTGCACTCTCATGGGGAGACGATCCGGTTGTTCCTGGTAAGATCATTCATGACTTTCAAAAAGGACACAAGGAGAATATCTCTATTTTAGGAGGAATCTTAGAAGCTCGTTACATCTCAAAAGATGAGGCGACTGCCTTGGCGCAAATTCCATCTCGAGAGGTTTTGTATGGTCAATTGGTAAGTGTTCTTGCTGGCCCAATGCGTGGCCTTGCGGGTGTCCTTAACAATACCGTCGCATCGCTCCCACGAGTTCTTGGTGAGGTTGCAAAGACTAAATAATCAATTAACGATATGTCAGAAGAAACAACAGAAGTAAAAGTTCCTGAAAAGTTTGAGAAGCTTGTTGGTGAAATTGAGAAGATGAGTGTTCTTGATCTTTCAGAGCTTGTAAAAGTATTAGAAGACAAGTTTGGTGTTTCTGCATCTGCAGCAGTTGCAGTAGCGGCAGCACCAGCTGCAGGAGGAGACGCAGGCGGAGCAGAAGAAAAAGATAGCTTCGATGTAGAACTCACCGCAGCAGGTGACCAAAAAGTTCAGGTTATCAAGGCAATCAAAGAGGCGCTTGGTCTTGGACTTAAGGAAGCAAAAGATTTAGCAGATGCAGCTCCTGCCCAACTTAAGGCGGGAATGGCAAAGGCAGATGCTGAAGCGCTTAAGAAAGCAATTGAGGAAGCAGGAGGTTCAGTTGAACTTAAATAATCCTTACTCTTTTTGACAAAAATACCCCCAGATGGGGGTATTTTTGTTGGCTTGAAAAAGGTGGGTATGGGCGCTACAATAGTCTCGTACTTGTCCTGTTAGAAATTCAGCAAAGGTTTTTAGTAAGAAATGGCATGGGTCGGAGTTACATTGTATCGATAATCACTTTTATTAGAGAGTAACAATTTTGTACGGGATGGAAATTCTGAATGAACTGTTTGGAGAGGCACGTGTAAAAACGATGAGGCTTTTCCTCTCAAATCCAGATATTGCGCTTCCTCAAAAAGATGTTGCAACCAAAACAAAAATTCCTGCAATCCAGGTCAAAAAAGAATTAAACACTCTTAAAAAAATTGGCTTTTTAAAACAAAAAAGTCTTGCCGTAAATAAAAAGAAGGTAAATGCCTACCAGCTTAATCCCGACTTTCCACTTTTAAACGGACTCAAAAACATTCTTTTAACTAAAAAAATCTTTACCAAGCAAACACTGGCTCGTCGTTTTAAAGATGCAGGACGCGTAAAGCTCGTTATTACTTCTGGTGCGTTTATTCACGAAGACGGATCAAGAGTAGACTTGTTTGTAGTAGGGGATGGGCTCCGTCCGTCTCGCATTGACTCGCTTGTAAAAAATCTTGAGGCAGAGCTTGGCCGTGAGCTTAAATACGCAATTTGTGACACCGGCGACTTTATGTACCGCCTGAATGCCTATGACCGCTTTATTCGGGATATTTTGGACTATCCGCACGAGGTAGTGCTTGATAAGGTAGGGCTCGACACGGTTTAGGCTCGTATAGAGCCCTCTGTAGGGGTCTTTATCCCCATAATTCGGGGCAAAAATACCATAAAAACCACCCCTTGCTACAATTAAAGAGTAGAGGATACGCGGCATATTGCGTGGTCCTTTGGTCGGTTACGACACTTTTATACACACACTACATACATATATGGCAGCACTTGATGAATTAGGCCAAGGTCTTCAACAATCATTTACCGATGTAACCGGAGGAGTAGTGGAATTTGTTCCAAAACTCTTTGTTGCATTGGTTGTCTTTATTGTTGGATGGATTTTTGGTGCGCTGATTGGGCGTTTTGTTGCCCAAATTATTAATGCACTCAAGGTAGACAAAGCCCTCGAGCGAGCTCGAGTGGATGAGGTAGTAGGCCGAGCAGGGTTCCAACTAAACACCGGAAAGTTTTTTGGAAAACTCGTTGAATGGTTTATTATCATCATCTTCTTGATTGTTGCATTTGATGTACTAGGACTCCCAGAGATTAATGTATTCTTGCGGGAGACAGTACTTGGATACTTGCCGGACGTATTTGTGGCAGCAATTATTTTGGTAATTGCAGCACTTATTGCGGACGCTGTTGGTAAGGTAGTGGTGGGATCTGCAAAGGCGGCTCAACTTCCTTCAGCTCACTTTTTGGGTGGAGTAAGCAAATGGGCAATTTGGGTATTTGCAATCATTGCCGCACTCGACCGACTAGGAATCGCATCGGAGCTTCTTTTGACACTCTTTACGGGACTCGTATACATGCTCGCAATTGCGGGTGGTATCGCGTTTGGATGGGGTGGAAAGGATGCGGCTCAGCGATTTATTGAACGCTTACGAGGAGACATCTCAGGAAAATAAAACTAAAAATTACGAATGCAAAAGCCCGCCGTACGGTGGGTTTTTGTTTTGGGTTATTTTTTAAGAAACCACATTTGGGCAGACGCTCGTCTGTTCCAGCGACAGACTCGCTCTATCCTCGGCAAATCTTTTAACCAAGCAGATTTGCCTGCGGACGCTCCCAAATGCGGTTTCTTGGTATATATAAAAAGTTCAGGCCCGGATTCCTGTGGGGGAATCCGGGCCTTGAGTTTGGACCCGAGTCTCAATTGAGTGAAGTTTCTGACCGGCCTCCCGGTCTGGTTTGCTGCCACCATAACGCGCTACAGCTTTCGCTCCACTATCCGAGGAGGGGCCCAAGTCCTCACGATGTTTGTATCTTAGCATATTGAAGATATTTGTCAAGTTTAAATAAGGCTCAAAATAAGGGTATTTGTCTCAGGTGTTTGACATTAAATATGGGTGATATATACTTCTAGTCGATGAGTATTAATGAAAAACGGTATGTGTAAGCGGTAGTCCGCCATTTTTGCGCAGACTAGGACCGCTTCGAGGCGGTTTTTTTCATCAAAAAAATGAACTTTGTGAATATTTTTTGATAGATCCAGCTCTACTTTTGCTTCGGATATATCTCAAGTGATGCGTGTGCGAATAGCACAACCCCGTTCTGGGCGAAGCGTCACTTTATTGTTTTGAAATGCATAATGCAGAGTAAAAATAAAATGTGAGAGTCGGTGGCAAAAGTAGGGCTTGGATAACTTCCAAGCCCTGGAGTACTTTGAAAATTTGGGTCAATAAATCTACTGTGGAAGTTAGACTGTACTTTCGTTGTCTAACTTCACAAAAGCATTAACCCGCCTAATTTTTTTGAAAATTCAGTCGGGTAAAACGAGAACAAAACAAATGTGGTTTTTAAATTTCCTAATGGGAAATTTAAGGGCGTATGGTGGATGCCTTGGCATGAAGTAGCGATGAAGGACGTGGCATGGCTGCGATAATTCTCGGGGAGGTGCCTAGCAACCTTCGATCCGGGAGTTTCCGAATGGGGGAACCCACCGTGTATTAACACGGTACTCTATTTATAGAGAGCGCACCTGGGGAAGTGAAACATCTCAGTACCCAGAGGAAGAGAAATCAATTGAGATACCCCCAGTAGCGGCGAGCGAACGGGGTATAGGCCAAACCAAAAGACTTGTCTTTTGGGGTTGTAGGGCTTCCATAATCGATCTGTATAGATAGCCGAACCGACTTGGAAAAGTCGACCATAGGGGGTGAGAGTCCCGTAGGCGAAATC
>DFOW01000012.1:0-2088 GCA_002376885.1 Patescibacteria group bacterium UBA3531
AAGTGTAATAATGTAAATTCGAAATTATGAATATTAGATGAAAGGGAGGGGGTGGGATTCGAACCCACGGTACCCTTACGAGCACTTCGGTTTTCAAGACCGACGCCTTCGACCACTCAGCCACCCCTCCCTATCTCTTTTCAAGATGTTCTACAGCATGACAGTTTGGACAAATTAATTCAAGGTTCTTGAGAGAGTTGTTTTTTCTGTCTCTATCAATATGGTGTACGTGCAATATTTCATATTTTTTGTAAGAACATCTTTCACACTTTCTTCCTCGCTCTTTCAAAAGAATCTTTTTTAGTGTTCTGTTTTGCTTAACTTTGTCTTTGGTCTGACTCCTTGTGTATAGTGTTCCTTTTCGGTTTATATTTGAACATTCTCTACTGCACGTTTTTTTATTTGCTCCGGCTAAAATAGGAGACTTGCATACCAAACAAGAAATTTCTTTTCTACAAGATTTACCATAACAAACTTGGTCACAATAGGCCCGTCCATTATTTAAAGAAAGGACCGATGGTCTCCTGTAAATTTCTTTTTTACAAATAGAACATTTTGTATTCGGGTTTCTTTTATACCTTTCCACTCATCCAGTATACCAATTGTGGTCTTAATGACAAAGTTATCAGGTTATAAAGTGTAATAAAGAAGACATTTGTAGTAGTATCTCTTTATGCGAAACGATCTTGTTCATATTGGTGCCGATGAACTAACTTACGATATTAGGGGAATTGTTAGTGTTGCAGAAGAAGTTGAAAAGCTTGGACAGTCTATTGTTTGGGAAAACATTGGGGATCCCGTAGAAAAGGGAGAGAACATTCCTGACTGGATAAAATCAATTGTTAAGGGTGAGATAGAGAATGACAAAAACTTTGGCTATGGCCCAACACGAGGATTGAAAGAAACCAGGGAGTTTTTGGCAAGTCTCCGTAATAAAGAAGGCGGGGTGCACATTACTCCCGATGACATCCTCTTTTTTAATGGTTTAGGAGATGCTATTTCTAAACTGTATACATATTTAAATAGAAATGCTCGGATAATCGGCCCAAGCCCAGCGTACTCAACGCATTCGAGTGCAGAGGGGGCTCATGCTGGGGCGCATCATGTCACCTATAATCTTTTACCTGACAGAAATTGGTTGCCCGATTTAAATGATTTACGAAATAAAATTCACTATAATCCGCAAATTTCTGGGATTTTAATTATTAATCCCGACAATCCAACAGGGATGGTGTACCCTAAAAAAGTTTTGCTTGAAATTGTTGAGCTCGCTCGCGACTACGGCCTCTTTATTATTTCAGACGAAGTGTATGCAAACATTATTTATGGAGATGAAGATTTTGCACCCCTTTCAGAAGTTGTAAATGGAGTTCCGGGGATTGCTTTGCGTGGTATTTCAAAAGAAATGCCATGGCCGGGGAGTAGGTGTGGTTGGATGGAGGTCTACAATAAAGACACTGATACAAATTTTGAGCGGTACATCCAAACGATTGTTGATGCAAAAATGCTCGAGGTGTGTTCAACAACGCTCCCTCAATCCGTTATCCCCCATATTCTAAATGACTCTCGCTATAAAGACCATTTAAAAGAACGACGAGAAAAATATAAAAAAAGAGCAGATGAGGCATATAAAATTTTGAGTGGAACAAAAGGAATTATGGCTCCTAAGCCGGGAGGAGCATTTTATATGACGGTTGTTTTTGAAAACGGCGCTCTTAAAAATGGTCAGACACTCTCTATTTCAAACAGTAAAATAAAAGAGTATATAGAAGAGCACATAAAAGATGTTCCTCTTGATAAACGTTTTGTTTACTATTTATTAGGAGCAACGGGAATTTGTGTGGTGCCTCTCTCAAGTTTTAATTCAGATTTAGCAGGGTTTCGGATCACGCTTCTTGAAAACGACGATAAAACATTTACCGAAATTTTTACCACCCTTAAAAAAGCACTAAACGATTATCTTTCTTCGTAACATGCGTTATTTGGGAATAGACTATGGAACAAAAAATATTGGTATCGCAACCTCAAACAAAGAGGGGACATTTGCTTTTCCGCATAGCGTAGTAAAAAATAATGAGCACATTTTTA
>DFOW01000012.1:2477-4884 GCA_002376885.1 Patescibacteria group bacterium UBA3531
TCAGTAAACTATAAAGGGGAACCAAATCCTGTTATGGAAAAAATAAACGAATTTAAACAAAAGCTTGAAGAAGAAACATCTCTTTCTGTTGTGTTTCAAAAAGAAATTTTAACCACGCGCGAAGCAGAGCGAATTCAAGGCAAAACAGAATCTCTTGATGCAAGCGCCGCTGCACTTATTTTACGGAGTTATTTAGAACAAAATCCTCAATAATAATGAACCCTGAAGAAATGGAAGAAAATCTATCTTTAAAAGATAAGCTACAAAACAGGGTTAGTTATTATGCTAACAAAGCATACGCTTCGACTGTTTTGTTTATTTTGTCGTTTGCTGAAAGTTTCTTTTTTCCTATCCCGCCGGATGTTTTATTAGTACCTCTTGTGCTTGTGGGGGCAAAAAAATGGTGGTATTACGCAAGTGTTACTACCATTGGTTCTCTTTTAGGAGGTATTGTTGGATATGTTATTGGATTTTATTTCTTCGATCTTTTTGGAGAACAAATTGTTGCCTTTTACGGTCTTGAAGAGGAGGTGAGTCGTGTGCAAACCTGGTACGAAACCTATGCCTTTTGGATTATTTTTACAGCAGGATTTACCTTTATTCCGTATAAAATTTTTACGGTTACAGCAGGATTATTTGGTGTTAACATAATTGCATTTATTGTTGCATCAGTTATTGGGCGCGGGGCGCGCTTCTTTCTTATTGCTTATTTACTCGATAGATATAATTCTTACTTAAAAGATACTATTTATAGATACTTTAATATTCTTTCGGTGATCCTTATTGTGGGGATAGTTTTTGTTCTTGCCCTCATCTAGTTATTTTGTTGAGGTATAATAATGAGTAATGAATTTTAAGCCTCTTGCTCGGTTTTTCCCTGTCCCGCGTTTTTTGCGCACGCCCATGGTGGGGTTTGATATTTCGAATGACTCTATAAAACTTTTAGAAATAAAAGATAAAAACGGAAGGCTTTCGGTGGGTGTGTTTGCCGAAAGCGCGCTACCAAAAGGGTGTATTGAAAGGGGAGACGTTAAACATTCAGATGTTTTAAAAAAACACCTTATTCAAGTTCGAGAAAAACATAATCTTAAATATATTGCCGTTTCTCTTCCTGAAGAAAGGTCATACATTTTCTCTCTCACTATTCCTAATGTGTCTCCCAAAGATATTAGAGGGAGTATTGAACTTCAGCTTGAAGAACACATTCCTCTTTCTTCAAGTGAGGTAGTGTTTGACTATGCTGTTACATCTATAAACCAAGAGTCGGGAGATATAACTCTTTCGGTGTCAGCTCTTCCTTTAAAAATTGTTGAATCATATCTTTCTATTCTTGAGGAGACAGGATACATTCCTCTTGTTTTTGAAACAGAAGCACAAGCTCTTGCCCGGTCAATTATTCCGTACGATGATTCTGAAACCTTTATGATTGTTGACTTTGGAAACACTCGTAGCATGTTCTCGATTGTAGAAAATGGGACTCCTGCATTTAATGCCACTATTGATTTTGGGGGGGGACATATTACTGAAGCTATCAAAAAACAATTAAGCATTACCTTTGAAGAGGCAGAAAAAATAAAAGTAGAAAAGGGAATTGCTCGTGATACAGAAGACGAAATATTTTCATCTGCTATTTCAACCCTTGCCGTGCTAAAAGATGAGGTTAATAAATACTATACGTATTGGAATTCGCGTGTTTCAAAAGATACTGATAAAAAAAATCCTGTAAAAAAGATTTATTTTTGCGGAGGAGCTTCTGCACTTAAGGGTCTTAATGAATTTTTATCGGGGTATCTTGAAGTTCCGTTTCAGTTGGCAAATGTATGGGTAAACGTTATTTCAGTTGAAAAAGAAATTCCACCGATCGAGAAAACAAAGTCGCTTCAATATGCAACAGCGATAGGGCTTGGTTTAAATAATGCACGTCATGATTAATCTTTTACCCTGGCGAAAACAAAAGCAGCTACGACGAGAGTATCGATACCGGGTCCTTATTGTTGCGTTTGTTTTTGTTGTGATTGCTCTTGGTGTGTTTGCAACCATGCTCGGAACCTTTTACGTTATTTTGCTTGATGAACGAGGACAGTTGCAAGAGCTCCAAGAGGGGGGCACGGCAGCGCTTGAGGCACAAAACAGTCGTGTGATTGTTGCTGACTTGGAAAGAAAAATAAATATTTTATCTGCCCCTAATGCCGACAAAAAATTCACTGATCTTATTGTAGAGGCGATAGAAAATAGAAATAATGACATACATATAAGTGAAATCACTCTTAGAAGAGGAGACGAAACAACTATTGAAGTGAGGGGTGTTGCTGATACACGAGAAGAGTTTGTAACGTACTTAGAAGCACTTGAGGGTGAAGCCCTGTTTAAAGATATTGATTCACCAATTTCAAACCTAAGTAGAAGC
>DFOW01000014.1:0-53855 GCA_002376885.1 Patescibacteria group bacterium UBA3531
CTATATTTCATGTAGTTTGTCAAGAACTCGCCTACTCATATCGAAGTGCTTCTATAGGGCTCTTTTTAGCGGCTTGTCGTGCTGGATAAATTCCAAAAATAAGACCAACAGATGCTGATACCACAAACCCAAGTACGGCGGCAGAGAACGGTAAGGAGAAAGGCCAATCTGCACCGATTGCACTCGTAAGTCCGATTGATGCAATAAACGAAAGGAGTGTCCCCAAAACAACACCAATAAATCCACCTGCAACAGTCAGTCCGACAGCTTCGGCAATGAATTGATTTTGAATATCACGATTGGTTGCACCAAGTGCCTTACGTAAACCAATTTCGCGAGTTCTTTCAGTAACTGACACTAACATAATGTTCATAATTCCAATACCTCCCACAACAAGCGAGATGGCCGCAACGCTCGCAAGAAGTGCCGCCATGATTCCGGTGATAAGCCCTACGGTTTCTGCAGCGCCTTCTTGTGTCACTACATAAAAATCATCTTTCTCTGGATCATCAATGTTGTGAGCCACACGGAGTGTAGCCTCGATATCAAACACTGTCTCGTCAATAACGTCTTCACTCGTCGCTTCTCCAATAATTTCATTAAAATAATTTTGCCCTAAAAGATATTGCATTGCCGTAGTGTAGGGCACAAGCACTAATTCATCGGTATTAAAGAAGAGCGAGTTCCCTTTTTTCTTAAAAACTCCCACTACTCGAAAGTTTCTATCTTTGATTTTTATATTGTTTCCTACGGCATCAGAGAGCCCAAAGAGTTCTTCTTTTACATCACTTCCAATCACTACAACACTTGCCCGACTTCGTACATCGCTATCGGTAAACAAATCTCCTTCTTCAACTTCAAGATCAAAAATATCAGCAGCAATCTCGTTTGCACCGAGGGTGATTCCCGTAAAGGTCTCTCCTTCAAACGATACTGACCCAGGAACCACAACTTCGGGAACAATATTTGTATATGTTGGAATATTACGAAGGGCATCTAAATCCTTTTGCTTCAAAGAATCACTAAAAAGTGCGCTGAAATCAGACGGACCTGTAGGCTCTCTCCCCGGCTCAATAGAGATAATTTTTGAACCAAATGTTTCAAATTCTCCCAAAATAAGGTCATTTGCCCCTTGGCTGATAGACATAATAAGCGTTACCGAAGTAATTCCAATAACAATACCAAGAATTGTTAAAAGCGATCTGCTCTTATTAGTACGCAAACCTTCAAGTGCTGTTTTAAATGTGTACTTAAGGGGCATCATTTACCTGCCAAAATTTTCTTATTAATAAGGATACGTATCATTTTTTTGTTTCTTTCTAAAGTTCTTATTTCGTCCATTGTTTAGTTTGATGTAAAAAATTTAGGCAGGTGAATTACTTTTTGAACCCATCCTTAACTTTTCTTCGTTTCTTGACCGGCTTATCAGTTGCAACAACCCCATCATGAAGCGTTACAATACGCTGTGCATATTCTGATGTATACGTTTCGTGAGTGATAAGAATAATTGTCTTTCCCTCATTATTAAACTTCTGAATAATCTCCATAATTTGTGCTCCGCTTTTGGAGTCGAGATTTCCTGTTGGCTCATCAGCAAAAATAATATTAGGTTCGTTAACCACAGCACGCGCGATGGCTACACGTTGCTTTTCCCCACCAGAGAGTTCTGAAGATTCGTGATAGATACGATGAGAAAGACCTACTGATTCTATGG
The DNA here is from genome assembly GCA_002376885.1 of Patescibacteria group bacterium UBA3531. Classification (GTDB taxonomy): domain Bacteria; phylum Patescibacteriota; class Minisyncoccia; order Phycocordibacterales; family UBA3531; genus UBA3531. The sequence continues at coordinate 1,715 of DFOW01000014.1, forward strand.
CTTGGATTGCACGGCTCTCCCATTCCTCTTCTGGAGTTTTGGAATATAAAAGAGGAAGCATAACGTTTTCAAGAACCGTTGAGCGAGCAAGCAAATTAAAAGACTGGAAAATAAAGCCCATCTCCTTGTTTCTAATATGAGCAAGTTCATCTTCGGTATATTCATTTATAGATTTATTAAGGAACCGATATTCCCCACTCGTTTGCCTATCAAGAAACCCTAAAATATGCAGAAGTGTACTTTTACCAGAGCCAGACGGCCCCATAATTGCAACAAACTCTCCTTCTCTTATAGTCAAATCAATATCACGAAGCGCATAGGTTTGCGCTTCATCGTTTTCTCCATACACCATCTGTAGATTTTCAGCTTCTATAATATTCATGATTTTTTACCGTTCTTGATGTCTTCTATCATACCATCGCGCAAAAATACTACTCTGTCTGCCAAAAATGCATATTCTTCTTCATGTGTTACTAAAACAATGGTTTGTCCTTTTTTATTTAATTCCTGAATCACTTCCATTACGTCACGAGAATTAACTGAATCTAAGTTGGCTGTTGGTTCATCGGCAAACAAAACTGTTGGCGAGCACCCGATAGCACGCGCCACTGAGACTCTTTGTTTTTCTCCACCAGAGAGTTGACCTGGTAAATTGTTTGGGCGGTGCGAAAGCCCCACCGCATCAAGAACTCGTTTACCTTCTTCAAGTGCAGATTTTCGAGAAATCCCTCTCATTAAAAGCGGGAGCATAACGTTTTCAAGTGCTGTAAGCTCCGGCAAAATAGCATAATCTTGAAATACAAAACCTAGCTTTTCTAGCCGATAAAGAGTTCGCTCATGTGACGAAAGCGTCTCTGTATTGATATTATCAAGCATAATCGTACCACCTGTTGGATGGTCCAAAAGACCTAATTGATACAAAAGAGTACTTTTACCAGAACCAGACGGACCAATAATAGACACAAACTCTCCCTCGTTGATAGTAAGATCAATACCTTTCAGAACCTTTTGTTCAAGGTCGTCATTAAAAAAACTTTTTTGTAGATTTTTTACATCAATCATAATTACCTACCAAGCACTGCATCGAGTGTATTACCACGAGTAATGAGTCGTGCAGGAATAAAGCCTGCAATAATAGTTGCCATTAAAAGAATTGCAATTCGGATTGCCGTGCCGGAAAATGGAACAAATAAAATACCATCACTAAAAGGAAAGTTAATAGGGTTATCCATAACATATGGCTCAAGAAACCCATATAAAATTATAAGTCCAAAAATAATTCCAATGACTGCGTAAAAAAGCGCCTGAAAGACATACGACACCTCAATAACCGATGCACGCACACCAATCGCCTTCAATATTCCAATAAATTTTTTGCGTGTAATAGCATTCACAAAAATAACAATAAAAATGGTGATCGATGCCACAACAAGCCCAATCGAACCAATAACTGAACCCAAAATAGAGAAGGTAAGGGCAATCTCTTGAATAAAATCGGGTTGTGCCTCTTTTGAATCACGAATAAGAGCTTCCTCCTGATACCCAAACGCACCGAGTAAGTTTTTTATATTTTCGGGAGGAACACCCGACTGAAGGGTAATTGCTACTTCATCGATATTAAGATCGTCTCGTCCGGCAAGTTTTCTAAACTCACGCTCATTAAAATAAATACGCAAATTAACTTCATTTATTTTTGAGTCAAGAATCCCCTTCACTGTCACCTCTTTTTCAATCCCATTAATAGTGGTTCTGATTTTGTCTCCTACCTCTACACCATTGAGTACAAAAGCTTCGGGTGTTCCTTGAGCATAGGTATCAATCAAATCTCCTCCGATGATAACAAACCCTTCTTCATCATTTTCTAAATATTCCCCTTCAATAACAAAATCCCCAAGACGTGTTACTCTTTGTTCTTTTTCTGGGTCTATGCCTGCAAAAGTTGCTCCAATGCGATCAGGAAGGTCGCTTGTTCGCCTGCGTTCTCGGTAATTTGCTTCTGCTTGCCCGCTTTCAACATAGCGGGCCGTAAAGAAGGCAACTTCGGGGGTATTCTCTAAAATAGAAAGAAGTTCAGGGCTTTGTTCTATGTACCGTTTTGTTGGGAGTGTTGAGACTAAAACATCACCTGTGTAATATTTTTGAAACCCAAGACTCACCCCCTCAACAAGCCCCACCAAAATACCTCCCACCACTACCAAGTTAAGGAAAGTGAGGATCATTACAAAAACAATAAGGACCGTCGTCCAAATAGTAGTCCGAGTGATTTGCCGAACGGCAAGGAAAAATCCCACTGATACAATCAGTGGAAAATCTTTAATCCTCCTTAATGAAGGTAACCACTTCATCTCCTTCGTTTAATCCTGAGAGCACCTCTACCAATCCACCTGATCCACGAAGTCCGGTTGTAATTTCTTTCTCTTGAATCACTTCAGTTCCACGAAGAACCCGGGCATATTGCATTCCGTCTCGTGTAATAACAGCCCGTTGCGGCATGACAATAGCATTGTCTCTTCGTGCTGTTTCTATGGTAAGATTTGCCGTCATTCCCGCTCTAATTCGGCTATCTTCTTGCTGGAATACAAGAGTAGTTTTATAGGTTGGGACTCCTTCAACAATTCGTTCTGCGGGTTCAATCTCAACCACGCTTGCCAAAAATTCTACTGATGATCCATATGCATCAAGAGTAAGAGACGCATTATTCCCAACTGAGAGCTTTGCCACGTCAACCTCAGGAACAAAAGCGGTTATTTCAAATTGTCCTTCGCTAATCACTGACACCACTGCTGTTCCTGCTGTTACAATTTCTCCCACATCGCCCTCGACTCGAGTTACCACACCATCAATCGGAGAACGAAGAACTGTTTTTGAAAGCTGTACTCCAATCCTGTCTCGAGTTGCTTCTGCTTTATCAAGAGCAGCTTCTTGAGCCAAAATATCTTCTTCTCGATTTCCTTCAAGAGTAAGATCAAGCTCTTGCTCTAACCTACTAAGAGTAAGTTTTTTTGCATTAATTGCTTGAGTTTGTGTTTCAACACCAGATGTCGAAATATTAATACTCGCACGAGCAGTGTTTACATCAGTTTTGTAGGTTGCAAGGGTAGTTGCTGAAACTCCTGTTGCCTTATTAATTGCTTCACTCACATCATCAAGGAATGCCTCGACAGTACGCAACTCATTAAGAGTGCTTGAGAGGGCAACCTCTGCAGTAAGAACTCCCGCAATCAGGTTGTTCTTTATAGAGATAATACTTTCAAAGGCATCCTGTGCTTCTCGTCTTCCATCTTCTGCACGGAGTTCGGCAATTTGTGTTGTTACAAAAAAGGTTAACTGAGGGTTAGTGCTATCGTTTGTAAAGAAAGCGTCCAGGTCATCGTTTAATGCTTTATCAACATCATTTTGAGCACCTTGTACAAGGGTTAATGATTCACTAAAAAGGTTTTCTAAGTCGGTTTCTGCATCTTCAAGTTCAGTCTGTTTGATTTCTACCTCTTGTGTTCTGCTACCACTTTTTAAAGCAGAAAGACGAGCTTCTTCTACCCTAACCGATGCTTCTGCTTCTCGATACGAAGCCTCTAATTCACTTGCATTAATGCGAGCCAATGTATTACCAGCAGCAACTGTTTCTCCCACTCTAAAGGGAAGGCTTTGAATAGTTCCTCCGCTTTCAAAAGCAAGATCAACCGCTTCTTTTGGTTCTACTGCTCCTGTGACACTTACCTCTTGAACAAGGGTGTCTCGAGAAATTATTACCGTTTGAATTTCAGGACCATTACCTTGAGAGACGGTGTACCATATACCTCCAACAATTAGAAGGAGCACAATTGTTATAATTGTTTTTTTATATTTCATAGGTGTTCTATGTACTAAAAGTATACCACACGGTATTTTTGTTTCGCACAACAAAACCCCCATACTTGGGGGTTTTGTTTTTAAAAAACTATTTTACTGCTGAGTGTTTGCGGGAGATTGTTGTGCGCCACTATTTTTTCGATGTCGCATGTCCCACCCAATGAGGAAAATAATTACAAGTGCAAGGAATACAAGAAGCCATGTACAGTTATACGAACCAAGAAGCCACACAATCACTGCTCCAACAATAAATGCAATAACTCCTTCTCTTGTCTTTCCGTGTCGTTTGTGGAAGTAGAGTGCCATTGCAAGAAGAACAATGAGCGCAAGAAGCGTGTGCCAAATTCCACACTCATAGGTAAGCCCTAGGAATCCAACAGCTGCAACTTGTGTATTTGTCTCCTCTTCTGGTTCTTCATTTATGAGCTCTGGCTCTCCTCCAGCATCTTCACTCGTTGTGCCTCCTTGTGCTGGTGCTTGTGATCCACTGACTCCTTGTGGGGCCTGAGTAACAACATTGTTTTGAGATGGCGCTGATGGAATGGTTTGAACAGGAGTAAACCCACCACCTCCTTGTGGAGTTCCTGTTTCGGTACCTCCCTGTCCCCCTCCAAGAAGAATGGTTCCACCCCCACCCCCTCCACTTGTCGTAACAGTGGTTCCCCCGCCACCATTACTACCACCTTCGTCGCCGTCATCTTCTTCATCGGTACCAAAGTCTTGTTCTGTTCCTACTTTTTCTGGAGAAGCACTTGAAACTGCCCGCCAATAATAGGTTGTGTCTGGCGTAAGTCCGGTTAAGGTAACTTCGTGATTAATTACTTTTGTTGGGTCAAGAGCGGTTGAGAATGGGTAGCCATAATTTGGAGCATCGCCCAATACAGGAACAGAACTTGTCCCGTATACCACACGTGATGTTGATGGTTTGTTAGTTACCCAAAACACGTCTGCTTCGGTTGTTTCTACTTCTTCAGTTTCTTCTCTGCTAATTTCGAGCTCTGGATCTAATTGATTTCCAAAATATGCTTCAGTAATTTCCTCTCCCGGCCCAAGAAGAACCGAGTAATATCGCATATTTTCAAGATCTTCTATTTCTTCATCTCCACAAGGAAGTCCTCCCAATTGTGCAAGTGCACAAAGTCCGTGTGCCCCCACAAGTTTCAACATAGTTGAATTTTGTACGAGTTTTGTTTGATACCAGTCGTACTCTGCGTCAAATGGATTTGGTACCACACTTAAATCATACGGAGCTCCTGGAAGTAAGCTTTGTGGAAGTACGTTTGCTGCGTTAATAGGAGCAAGCGCATCATTGGTAAATCCTGGTGCTGTTTGTGTCCATCCGTCCTGCTGAATTTCAAATACTTGGTAAATTCCTGGAGGGACATTTTCAAACCAGAATTCTCCATTTTCCATAGTTGTCGTTGTTGCAAATGGATCCCCACCAAATGGTGCGGTTACCCATTCAAAGAAGTCGGGAACTGATGGGCTTCTGTAGAGTCTAATTTCCCAGCCTTCGAGTCCTGGCTCATCTTCGTCCCATTCTCCATCTCCATCAAGATCGTTAAACTTAAGACCGTGAATTGATCCTGGCGCACTCCAGTTACCAAAATCAAGATTTTCTACTTCACTACCCGATTCAACAAGTACTGTGTAGTATTGAACATCTCTTAACGCTTCACCGATTTCTGGGTTTCCACACGGTACCGTGCTACAAAGTGCTTCGAAAGCAACAATTTGTTGCAGGGTTTGGTTTTCAACAAGTTTTGTTCTATACCAATCTCCTGCTGGATCAGTTGGTGAATACAAACTATCTGGTGATGTTGGCAAGAGGTGCTCTGGCCGAACATGTGAGCCCTCAATAAGCTCTACCGTGTCCGTCGCCATTCCTGGTCCTGTTTGAATCCACCCTGGTTTAAGTACCTCAAATACTTGGTAAACACCTGGGGGAAGATCTTCGAACCAATAATTTCCATTTTCATCGGTGGTAGTTACTGCAACAGGGTCAAGAAGTGGAAGGGAAGTAGGATCAGTAAGATCAACTAAATACTCTTCCCACGGTTGATCTCCCTTATAAATTCTAATTTCCCAGTTTGCGAGACCTTCTTCTCCTTCATCGCGTACTCCGTTTTGGTTTGTGTCAAAGTATTTGCTTCCGTGTACTTTTCCGTTTCGGATGTTTCCAAAATCAACATATACTTTTCCTTCTTCTTCAAGCGTTACCTCAACTGAAGTTTCGGTTGATGGATACCATCCTTCGCGATCACCTTCAGACACAATGTAGTCTCCTGGAGGAAGATCAAGGAAACAATATCCTCCACGCTCATCAGTGTACGTCCAATCGATTTCTTCTACTTCTTCGTAACATTCTTCATATCCTTCGTCTCCATCTTCGTATTGATGGTACTCACATTCATCTATTACTTGTGAAAGGGTAATGTGCCATTCTTCAACACCTGGTTCGTCATCACCTCTTTCTTGGTCTAGATTTTTATCTTCGTATTTGTATCCACAAATTCCTGAGCTGTGATTGTAAAACTCAACTCGAGCCTCGTCTTCTAATTCAAGATCAACAAAGACATCGAAGAAGGAATCAATCGTTTCAACTACTGAATTATTTTTAAGTACTCGGGCTGCAGTTTGTGTCCATCCTTCTTTTTCTTCTTCAAATGCTTGATACTCTACGGGCAACAAGTCCTCATACAGTACACAGCTTGATTCATCTGATGGAATCAAAAGCTTTTCATCTGGTTCTTCTCCATTGGTTGAATCAACCAATCCAAGACCCCAACCAGAACCAAATAATGTATCATCATCACTTACGCCATCTCCCGTAAGGTCTTCATATTTACAAATCTCAACACGTGGCTGACACTCTTCGGGAAGCGGAGTGATCTTAAGAGACTTGTCACTAAATGAGAAGTCAAACTGAGACTGAACTGTGTGTCGTTCTGCAAAGAAAATGTCTACGACATTTGCACCCGTAAGAGCTGCAGTTCCTGTTGCAACCTGTGGTGGATGGATTCCCGGGTTTGACCCTACAAGAACTCCATCAACATATACCCAAATGTCATCATCTGTTTCTGCATTAAATGCATAGTCTCCTGGGTCATCAGTTTCTACAAGTGCACGCCAATGCACACCAAAATGATATTCGTGCCCTTGGGTAATTTCTTCTCCAACAGGATCAAGAGGGAACCAATCACCTCCAAAGAGAAGGTTTCCGTCGATACGTGAGAAGGTAAAGTACTCATCTTCATACCAGTCGGTGTCCCATGCTGAGCTTGCTGAAAGAGGATCTCCGTGATCAGCATCCGGCCATTCATTGTTCGGAAGCTCCATGTCGGGGTGACTTGAGAGATAGTTAAAGTATTCTCCGTACCATCCTGTAGTTTGTTCGTAAATATCTTCACACTGGAGGGCTTCTAGCTCACAGCTATTGTTACATCCGTCCCCATTTGAAATGTTTCCGTCATCACACATTTCTCCTTCTTCAATGACAGAGTTTCCACATTGTGGGCCATTGTTTCCATTTTCTTCTTCATCTTCGTCCTCTGGGAACCCTGGAAGTTCAGGGAGCGCCCCTGGAGTTGGAACAAAAGTAATCCATGGTCCGGTTGATGTAGCGTCACCAACCCATTGCATAGTTTCTTTTGTGTCTTTATCTCCTGCTGGCCATCCAGCGGTCTCTCCGTCAATACCTTGCAAAATGTTTGGAGTGATCCCTGGAGCGACGAGGAAAATTCGTTCACCAGAATCTTCCATCGCTCCGGTATAAATACAATCAGCAGTTACTCCTGGCAATGAATCGTCGTCGGTCCTTTCAAGGTAAAAGAATCCACCTGCAGGAATTTCTAAATTGCTACAAATAGTTGAATCTAGTGTAATAACAGGAGTTCCGTCTTGTGCACCAACAATCCAATCGGTTAAATCAACGGGAGTTGATCCCCAGTTGTAGAGTTCAATCCATTCATTATGAGGATCATCAGTTGTACCCATCCATGCAATTTCGCTAATAATCACATCTTCATCTGCTGCATATACAGGGGTAGCAGTAGTAAGAGCAAGCGGCACCATATGCAAAGGCACCACAAGCGTTACCACAAGAAAAGCGCTAAGCGTATTAAAAATACGCTTCAAGACCGCCCTTTTGTCTCCAGTAGCCATAGATATATCTAAATAATTAGTAGGCTTAATAATCAAAAATACGTCTGAACTATACCGACAAAAGAGGAAAATAGCAAGGTAAAAAGGGCTTAAATTAGATATTGAAAAGACCCATTAAGATATTCCAAAAAAGACGGCAAGCTCTTTTCAGACAAGCATAAAAGGGAAGAGGGAAGTTAGTTTTTTAATAGATCAAAATGTCCGATACAAAAAGACAAAAATGAGGCCATACTCTATAGGTCACAAGTTGATAAAGTTTGTCTCATATACAAATGTCCTTTATAAAGGACATTTATGACAGACCCTAAAAGACTCCTCTCTTCCCTAACCCTCCAAAAAGTTATCCACAGCTAGCTTCGCAAGAGCAAGTGCTCCTTCCTTGGAACCAGCGCCCGCAGTAAAAAGTGCTCTATGACAAAAAACAGCATCGGACACTCCCGTCACAGATGCAAGATCATCTTTTATCTTCCCTCCCCACTCTTTTGGAAGTGCTTTCCTTGGTTCAAAGGTAAGTAAGTTTTTTTTAACTGTTTTAACACGCCACTGAGATGTATGTGGGTAAACCACAAACAAAACGTCCTGATGAGCCTCAATGACTTCTTTCTCCCAAGGAATCCTCTCTTCAAGTACAAGAATGCGCTTATCTTCAGACTGTTCGTATGCCTCCTTAATCTTTGCTCGTGCTCCAATTTCATACTTTTTTGCATCAATTTCGGCACACAATATTTTTTGAGCAAACATTACAGCTTTCTGAAATGCTTCGTTTGTGTCGGCACTCTCGTCCAAGGGCATAAATGTATGTATGACCTTTCCAATAGTGTATTCACTGAGGCCTTTTTCTGACCGTACAATTTTAATACCACAATCATGGGCATCAATTGGTTGCGCTAATTCTTTGTCTATATATTCAAAAACTTCGTCACTTTGTGACACTTGCTTTCCAAACTTTTTCCATACAAGACCAAAAGAGGAATATGGAATTCCATTTTCTCTCTCCCCCGCTCCTTCAACTTGATGGTGATCAAATCTATTCTTTTCTTCGTCGTAAACACCACCAACATCAACAACGTAGTCTCCCTTCTCCCAATCTTCTGGTTTTCGAGAACGAACAATACGAGAATCGGGACTTATTAAAAGAAGTGTCGCTGTTGCAAACACTTCATCAGAATGAAAACCCCCATCATGAGTTACAATAACCATAAGAGGGTCTAATCAGAAAGAAGCGCGTTTCCAATCCATGAAAAAATGGATACAAGGAGCGCGCCTCCGATTGCCCACCAAAAATTCTCTACCACAAATCCTTCAATAAAGGTTGTCGGCAACCAGAAAAGAAATCCGTTAATAACAAGAGTAAATAGCCCGAGTGTTAAAATTGTTACCGGAAGCGTCAGAATAATTAAAACTGGGCGAAGTACGGCATTCAAAAGCCCAAACACAAGCGCCAACACAAATGCAATATAAGGGCCCGGAACAATGATTCCTTTTAGTAAGTACGCTGTTCCCATTATGGCAACGGCGCTAATCACCCATTTCAAAATAAGTTTTATGAGTCCTGACATGTTTTTATAGTACCTGGATTTATTTTCCGTGACAATGCTTGTATTTTTTCCCTGATCCACATGGGCATGGATCATTTCTTCCTGCTTTGTCTTTTGGGGCAGATGCGGTCTTTTGTTGCGTCAAAGATTCGGCGCTTTTATGGATAGCTGTCCCCTCTTTTTGTTCGTGTAGGGGTGCTGTAACTCCGAGTGTTATGTGTGGGAGAACCTTGGCAATTTGATCATCTATTGATTGTTCAAGCTCTTTAAAGAGGCGTAATCCCTCTTTTTTGTATTCAACAAGTGGATCTCGTTGCCCATATGCCCTTAAATTGACACTACCCCGCATATAATCCATTGCCTCCAAGTGTTCCATCCAAAGCGTATCAATACCTCGTAGTGCGATCCCTCTCACCACTTTAATAAATTTATCAGTTCCAAATTCCTCTTCTTTTTTAGAGATAACCTCTTTTAGTTTTTCTCCGTCTTCTTGTGACTCAAGAACATTATCAATAAAAGCTCTTACTTCATTTTCATCTCCCAATAAAAGAGTTCTTCGTTTATTATAAATACCTTGCCGTTGCTTGTTGAGAACATTGTCATAATCAAGAACATGACGGCGAGCGTCAAAATGGAATCCTTCAATTTTTGTTTGAGCAGATTCAATAGCACGCGTTACAAATTTATTTTTAATGGGCTCATCTTCGGGAATCCCAAAACTTCCCATCATATTTTTAAGCCTATCAGAGGCAAACACTCGCATAAGAGAGTCTTCAAGCGAGATAAAGAACTGTGTTTCTCCAGGGTCTCCTTGACGACCAGAACGTCCTCGTAATTGATTATCAATACGTCTAGCCTCGTGTCGTTCTGTTCCTAACACATACAAACCACCTAATTGTTTTACTTCTTCTACCTCTTCTTTTGTTGCATCAGTTCCACCCAGCTTAATATCGACTCCTCGTCCTGCCATGTTGGTTGCGATCACTACACTTCCCTTCTTTCCTGCTCCTGCAACAATCTCTCCTTCTCGTTCATGTTGTTTTGCATTCAAAATTGTGTGGTCCACTCCTTCTTTTTTTAAGAAGTTTGAAAGAAGTTCGTTTTTTTCAATAGAAACAGTACCAACAAGCACTGGCCGTCCCACTTCGTTAAGCTCTTTAATTTTTTGTGCAATTGCCTGAAACTTCCCTTTTTCTGTCTGGAAAATTAAATCCTCATTATCGATTCGTTTAATAGGGCGGTGCGTCGGCACCGGCAGCACTTCAAGTCCATACACCTTTTTAAACTCTTCGGCACTGGTAAGAGCCGTTCCTGTCATTCCAGAAAGTTTTTTATACATTTTGAAATAATTTTGGAAGGTAATACTTGCAAAGGTTCTAGACTCTTCTTGTATCTCTACTCCTTCTTTTGATTCAACAGCCTGGTGCAATCCTTCACTCCATCGTCTTCCTGGCTGCATACGCCCGGTAAATTGATCAACAATAATTACCTGCCCATCCCGAACTACATAGTCTTTGTCACGAATAAAGAGTGCTTTGGCACGAACCGCCGTCTCTAGGTGGTGGACATACTTTATTCCTCCTTCAGTGTAGATATTATCGATTTTAAGGGCCCTTTCTGCCTTTTCAATGCCGTTGTCGGTAAGAGTGACAGCACGCTGCTTCTCGTCCACCTCATAGTCTTCGTCTTTTTTTAGACTGTCTGCTATCTGAGAAAATACTGGGTAAAGGCTTTCGTCTTTTCCAATAGGGGCACTAATAATGAGTGGTGTTCTTGCTTCATCAATTAAAATAGAATCGATTTCGTCGACAACAGCATAATGGAACCCTCTTTGAACTACCGAGTCTTTTGTAATAGAGATATTATCGCGCAAATAATCGAAACCAAACTCATTGTTGGTTCCATACGTAATATCTGCATCATAGGCCTCTTTTCTGGTGCAAGGAGTCAAAAATTCATGAACAATATGGTACGAACCCTCTGTGTCACGTTCAGAATCTTTTGCTTTTTCCTTCTCTCCATCGTATTTATACGAAGCTTCGTGGCCAATAACTCCAACCGAAAGACCCAAAAAATCATAAATTTGTCCCATCCATACTGCATCACGTTGCGAAAGATAATCGTTTACGGTAACCACATGGACCCCCTTTCCAGTAAGTGCATTTAAATAGACAGGGAGCGTTCCCACTAGAGTCTTTCCTTCTCCTGTCTTCATTTCAGTAATATTCCCCTGATGAAGAATCATTCCTCCAATTAATTGCACATCATAGTGCCGTTGCTCTAGTGTTCTTCGTGCCCCCTCTCTTACGACTGCAAAAGCCTCAGGCAAAATATCATCAAGTGTTTTTCCGTTTTGTAATTCCTTTTTAAAGTAATCGGTTTTTGCCCGCACCTCATCATCAGAGAGACTTTTTAGTTTCTCTTCATACGAAGAAATTCCTTCAATTTTTTTCTGAAGGGCATTTATATCTTTTTGTCTATGATCGCCAAAAAGCGAGGAGAATATACTCATACGGACCGTAAAGTACCATATTCTACCACAAATACAAAACCCGCACGGATAGCGCGGGTTTTGTATGGAATGAGCTTAGGAGAGTATTATCTCCTTCTTCTGCGTCGAGAAGTTTTCTTCGCTGCAGACTTACGTCGAGTAGACTTTCGTCGGGTAGTCTTCTTTCGTGAAGTTGACTTACGACGTGTAGTCTTTTTTCGAGTAGTCTTCTTTCGACGTGTAGTTTTTCGTCGTCGAGTTGTCTTCTTTGCAGTTGACTTTCGACGAGTAGTCTTTCGACGTCGTGAAGTTTTCTTAGCAGCTGCCTTTCTTCGTTTTCGTGGCATATGTAGTAAGAATAATTGTTTAGATCTAAACAATGATTCGACCTTTTTCCAAAACACAAATAAATTGTGTTAGAAAAACTAAAAAAATAAATTAATTAACAACGTTCCTGTATTAATTATCGTGTAATTTAATAGTGCTTACAATAAAGTTACGCAGTAAATGTGGATAACTTTTAATGTTTTACGCATACGTTACGTTTGTATTTCAAAACAAATAATTACTATTAAAACTTTTTTAAAAAAGTTTTTGTCTTTTATGTTTTTTAGTTTATGTATTAAAAAAAATTACACATAAAAAATACCCACTCATGGTTGGTGAAGTGCGAACTCCAAACAAATGTCCTTATACGAGTGCGTTCACCAACCATGAGTAGGTACTCACTGTTTAATTATAGAGAGAGATGGGCAAATGTCTATAAAAACATAAAATCCCGCCGGAGCGGGACCTTATGCAGACATTCGTTTGTTTGGAATTCAACCAAACACTCGTGCTTCTATATTAGCAAAAATAAGGTTTTGTGTCAAGGGTTTTCGGATGGAGAAAGAAGTCGTGCTGCCTCCTCTTCCCCGAATCGTTCTATAAGAATTTCTTGAGCACGAGATGCGTCGCCTGTCCGAAGAAGAAGTTGTGCATATGGTAGCACAATATCTCGGTTCTCTTTTTCGAGTTCATATGCTTCAGCAAGAACTTTGAGTGCTGTTTGTTGATCTCCCATTCCAAGATGCGCTACTGCGCGTTCAGCATAAATTTGTTGTTTGTTTGGAGAGAGCGCTTGCGCCTCTTCTAAATACACAAGTGCTAAATCGTGTCGCGAAAAGATGTTAAAAAATGATCCAAGAAACAATCTCATGCGTGTATCAAATTGATGTTTTTGTATATGAAGCACGGCCTGATTACTTGCGGTATCTAAATATGAAACTCGAAGTGATTCTTCTATTTCAGGAATCTGACTCACCGCAACAGAAAGCCGCAAAAATTGTTCTCTTCCTTCCCTGTTCCCAAATGTGTCTCTTTCAAAAATTTCAACAAAATGTTCCAAATTCTCTTCTAGGTCCTGGCTTTGACCCTCCGACGACAAGACAACAATAAGATCTCGTGCTACACCTCCAGGTTCTATAACTGTTGTGTAAAAAGTTCCAACAAAAAGAAGGATGATAAGAGGAACAGCGATCCACTTAAGAGCTTGGGTGTTTCCTTTTTTAAATATCTCTTTCAAGGAATCTAGTTTCTCTTTCATTTTCTCCCATACAGAATCCTGGTAGAGATGGTGTACGTAAGCCAAAAACGTGAAGAAAAGAATATAGCTTGTTATATTGTCAAAAACAAAGATGTTCTGGACAAAGTATGCTCCCAAAAGTCCTACCAGAACTGAACGAGCAAAAAAAGATACCCTCTGGATTTTATTGAACAAAAGATAATAGACACTTGAAGCAAAGAGTGCAAGATATGCAAGTAAACCAAGAATACCGGCGCTTGTTAACCAATCAAGAAAAACATTATGAGCCCTATCAAACCATGGTTCTTGGTCATACAATGATGCTTCATAGTATTTATTAAAGACGATAGAGAAGTTTTCAAGCCCCCACCCTAATACTGGTCGTTCGACTGCGCCTTTCAACCCCATATTCCAAATGGTGAATCGTGCCTGAACACCCTGGTCAGCTAATGAGATTTGCGAAAGACGCCTAAGCACTCTTTGGTCTTGAACAAACGATGAATCTCTTGAGATAAAAAATACTCCTCCCAAAACAACAAGAACAGATAAAAAGATGGCTGCATATTTCTTTGCTTTTGGTGTCCCCCAAACAACATTCAAAAAAGCAATTATACCTACTCCAGCAAGCAAACCTATCATGGCCCCACGAGTTTCAGTAAGGAGCAAAATTCCAACTTCAAAAATAAGTATCACTCCATAAACAATTTTTAGATAAATGTTTTTTACTGTCCCCCGAGCCAACAAATAAGTAATCAAAAAGATATGGAAAAGTAAGTATGCAGCAAGATACGCTGAGTTCCCGAGCGTTGATTCTAATCGATTAGAACTTTGAAACAGTCTGACCCATCCAAACAGTTGTCCGAGCGCATACAGACTCACCAAAACACTCACCCCAATTGAGGTATTAAACAGTCGTGTCCATGTCTTCTCACTCTTCAAAACTGATATCAAAACAAGAAAATATCCAAAAAGGTGGAGATGTGTTACCAAGCCCTCCATGCGCTCAAAGTTACTCCAAAAGCTTTTAAAAGGATCGAGACTAAATATTGTCGAAAGAATCAAAACCCCAACAAAAGATACGTACGATACAAGGATCCATGTTTTTTTAGGTCTATATTCTTTATGAAAGAGAACTAATAAAAGCCATGAAAAAAAGATGATTTCGGCAAGGAACCGAAACGCAAAGTTTTTACCCGTAATGAATGGGAAGAAGTAGGTTTGGACAACCAATAGTGCGACAAACGGAATCACAAAGATCCCTGTCATGATTACCCCCCTAAGGGCTGTCTCCATTGCTTTCATATTCAACTACTATACCATCTTGCAATCCTTTCTCAAGTAAAGCTCTCTTCATGGATTTTTTGAGCCAAACCGGTATAATCGAAAAATCATGAAATCAGAAGACGTTGCGTCCCTCTACGACGAGCAAATAAAAAAGAAGTATAAAAAAGAGTATGAACACGCTCGCTGGTTTTCAGACAAGGCAAAAGAAGCAGAGTATGCAATGACAAAAACAACCATCTTAAGACATCTTAAAAATATTCCTTCATGCCGATCATATCTTGAGGTTGGACCTGGGCCAGGCACGTGGACCAAACTATTTTTTAACAAAGACAAGGAAACAACGTATACACTTGTTGATGTCTCAAAAGAGATGTTAGCCCTTGCGCAAAAAAATATGCCTCAGGATGCTTCTGTTAGTCTTGTTCATTCTGGCTTTCTTGAAGCGCAATTCTCTACCCTTTACGACTTTATTTTCTCATCGCGCGCTATTGAATACATTGAAGACAAAAGCAGGCTCGTAAAAAAACTGTCTTCCCTTTTAAAAAAGAATGGACACGGCGTAATCATTACAAAAAACCCAGATCCTGTACGGCTTTTTTTCAGAAGAAAAAAACTTTCCAAACTTCATCAAAACCAAATCAGATCAACCTCTTTAAAAAAACTCCTAAAAAAAGAGGAATTGATTGTAAGACGCATTACCCCAGCAACTGTTCATGTACCCCTTATTGGATTTCCTGCTCTAAATAAATTTGTCTTTGCTCTTGTGGGGCGTCTTCCTTTAAATCCACTCACAAGTGTTGTTACTGAATCATATTGTGTCTCTTTTAAAAAGCCATGATTATTGAACTAGTGGGACCACCAGGATCTGGGAAAAGTACTCTTGCTCGAACTCTCGAAGAAACAACTCCTTACAAAAAAGTGCGTGTATCTAGCAAGCATGAGCTTTTATGGCTCAATATTATATTCTTTTTTAAATATCCGCTTTTTTGTATAAAGACATTGTTTCTTGTAACAAAACACAGCTCCTCTGTTTCTATGTTTTATTACAAATTTATGAACATTTATTTGCACCACAATGCTCGCTACGAGAAGGCAAAAAAATTAGACAAAACAATTATCGATGAAGGACTAACTCACAATGTGTTGGGAATTTTTGATGAACAAACAGAAGAAAAATCTATTTATTCGTATATTAAAAGTATACCCCCCTCTGATCATGTTCTTATCATAAATACACCAAAAGAAACTATAAAAAAACAACTAGAAGAGCGCGGACACATGCCTAGAGAAACATTTTATACAAAAGAAAGATGGGAGAAATGGTTAGACAATACAATTAAAAATACTAACACCCTAGAGGAAGTGTTAGAAAAACAGAATATCCCCCACTCAAATGCACGCGACAAAAATTTGGATGAAATAAAAAGCCTATTACTCTAAGACCTGGATATCATTTGGATTAAAACGTTTTAGAGTGAGTCTCTCTTTAAGGTCCGTATTAATACCTTTTTCAGTAGTAACTCCATACACAAGAGAAAGTTCGTCTGCGACTTTTTTTATTTTTTGGTCTTCCCCATCTTTATCAGTAATACCATAAGGGTATGAAAGGCCCTTGAGGTCTTCGAGTCTAAATGTATTCGTTAAAACTTCTTTATTTTTTCTAAAATCACCCACGACATCGTCTGTTGAGTGCTTTGAAATATCAAGATGAGAATGTGAGTGCAACCCAATAGAAAAAAGTTTGTTTTTCTTTATGGACTCTATTTGCTCAGGCAAAAAATAAAGCTCTTTGCAAAAATCCTCCTCATGAGCAGAATAAAAGGTTGCAAATAAATCTTCTGTAATGTCTTCTGCAATATTAGAAGGAAGGAAGTGGTTTAGGAGATATTTAAAAACAGCCGTCTCTTCATCGTCGTAAATATACCAACGTTTTATTTTATCTTTATTAACCAAAGACCAATTAATATCTTCTTTGGTGATTTTTTTATATGCATCCGAAAGCCCTTCAAGAAGATCAGTCGCTTCTACATGTGCAAGCAAATAATGAACCTTGTGCACAACAGCGGCTTTTTTGTCTGTGTAGGGACGAGTAGAGACAAAAAACACTGCTGGTATATTTTTCTCTTCCAAGACCGGAACAGCGTTTTCAAACTGACATCTCAGTCCATCATCAAATGAAATAAGGCATGCCTTTTCAGGGAGTTTTTTACCATTCTCTATTGCATCAATAAGATCCTTTTCACTTATAAATGTATGGGTTTTAGAAAGTGTTTCAAGATGTGAAGAAAAACGCTCTTTTGAAACCGGATAAATACCTTTTTCATAGGTATCTTCAGGAAGGATGTAATGATACGTAACAATAAGAAGCTCCATTCTATTTTTCAAAGATAACGGTTAGCATTCTATCTTTAGGAGACGAAAGTTGTTTTAATTTCATCTTTAGCTTTTTTGCAAGAAGAGAAAAAGGTGCACTCGAAAAAATATAAGGATGGTAGGGATTCATTTGATCATAAGTAATTAAGTTTGAACACTGAACATAAATAATGCCACCCTTTTTAAGGGATTTTTTTGCCCACGCCATAATATCAAAAGGTATTACTGTATTCTCAAGAGAGTGGGAGAAAATAATCGCATCAAACTTCTGCTTTTTTTGAGAAAGCTTCTCAAGATCCTCTGCATACCTGCCGATAAGCGAGATGTATTTATGTTTTTTTATTTCTAGACGAGCTTCTTCTGAGGGTTCTATGGCATAGGTTTTCACGCCGTACTGTTTGTGAAGTTCATTGAGTGTAACGGGGAAACTAGTACCCACTTCTAAAATATCGCTTCCTTTTTTAAGTTTTTTGTATTTCAAAAGAGCGCTTGAAACAGGTTCAAACCTTAGTGCTTTTAGTTTTTTTTGTTTATTGTCTTTCCCTTTTTCCTTATCTGTTTTTTTGTCGGTATCCCAGGTATAACCATCAAGGTCCCACATTTGACCTTTTTGAAAGAAACCAATGTTTCTCACCTTTTGTTGCCAAAAATAATCTTTATAGAATGTTTTGTAAGACTCTTGTGTTGGTCGTGGATTCATATACTTAAGACCACATTGGGGGCATGCAACATACCAAAAATCCATCGTAAGCCACTCCACCCGACCATTAGGGATCATAACTTCTCCTCCACAAAGAGGGCACTCCGAGAGCCCCTCAAAATCGAAACGAAAAGAAAGTAAGTCTTTATTCTTTGACATAGCTTCAAGATTACCTTTCCATATTATATTTTTCAAATACTTTCTGACTAAGTCCTTCCATGGCTTGATCTATCTCTTCGGCAAGGGGTGTTTCTATGTAGTTTTTCCAATCGCCAGCGATACCCTTTCTTAAGCCACTCGTATAGTCTTGCCCATCTTTTTCTTTTCTATACCCTTCTTCTTTTTCGGTTTGTCTCTTAAAAGCTCCTCCTTGAATCATGTTTTCTATATCTTTATCAGAAGCGGTTTTCCCTAAATACACAAGCATCTTTTTAACATTTTTTTGAGGGTTGTCATGGAGACCTTCGTAAGAGAGGACAAGCATATCTCCATCATAGCTAAGGAGGTGTTCGTATTCTGGAATGATCCTTTCATTTAAATATGAAAAAGCAAATTCTTCTGTGATCTGGTCCGTTTCTTTTTTTCTTCCTTTTCTAACCTGATTAAAGTGCCACGATACAATCCTGTCTTTTGGGTCTCTTACAATACATATTTTTTTTAAGTTTGGGTAAAGACGGTCCATAAAAGGAAGTACGAACACATACCCCGTTGATGACTCTCCTACAATATCTTTCGTTCCTTTTTGTTTTTCACAGTAAGCACTGTAGCGTTCTATAAACTTCTCCAGTAGCTCTTTTTGAGAAAGAGATTCTTTTAGAGGAACAAGATCTGAAAAAACATTATTGTATTTAAAAGAAAAATCGTTAAAATCTCTTGTATTTTTATAGGTGTTCCCTTCAAGACTTGCAAGCGTATCAAAAAAATGAACTGATCCAATCTTATTTCTCCCTTCTTCTGGATACCAATACTGTGACGGAAAACACGCTATTTGTGGGTGGCTATTTAAAAGTGCCGCCACCCAGTGTGTTCCGCTTCTTTCCATCCCAACTATTAAAAAATTTGGATATTTATTCTTCAAGGTATTTTTTTAACTTGCGCGCAATAAAAATGTCTGTTTCTTTTCGTGAGTCATTTGTCAGCCCTCCAATATGAGGAACTATTAAAATATTGTCATTTTCTTTTGCATAACTAATAAGCGCATGCTCTGCTTTTTCTTTAAAATTAAGCTCTCCCCCTAAGACATCTGTTGCATACCCTGCAATACGTTTGTCTTTGATCGCTCTAAGCAACTCTTTTTCATCGACAACCCTTCCTCGAGATGTATTAATGATTACAATGTTTGGTTTCATCATGCCAAACAATCTTTTGTCTATAAGCCCTTCTGTTTCGTCAGTAAGGTGTACGTTAATAGATATGACATCGCTTTCTCTAGCAAGCGCCTCAAGCGACACTTTTTTACACTCATCGACAACGGGAGCCTCAACATGGGGATCATAAAAAACAACGTTCATACCAAACGCACGAGCATAACGAGCCATGTGGGTGCCGAGACGCCCCATGCCAACAATTCCAAGAGTTTTGCCGTATAACCTACTTGGAACACGGAAATCCTCTCTATTCCATTCATGCTCTAAAACCCGCGCAAATGCCCATGGGATACGGCGCATAAGACCAATTAAAAGACCCCAGGCAAGCTCAGATGTTGCAGTAAGAGTATCTAGAAATTCACGTTCGCCACGCAAACTAACAACATTTATATTATTTTTTTCTGCCCACGAAACATCGATATGATCGAGTCCTGTTGTCGCTGTTGCAATAGCTTTTAAATTTTTTGCTTTTTTTAGAGTGTCTTCGTGAAAGGTTACCCCTAAGCCAACAACACACGCGTCATAGTTATGGATCGTGTCATCTAATTCTTTTTGATCTGGAATTTTATAATCTACTTCTGCAAAGCTCTCAAGGATCTTCTTTCCTTCATCTGCAAAAGCTTCTCCTATGGTATTGAGGATTTTATATTTTTTCATTCTTCTCTTTGTTCTTCTTCAACCAAAACTCTGCAAGTTCAAAATCGACTGGTTGGTTTATGTCTACTGATCTCTCTTCTGGCATGATATACGCCTGAGAATTATTACCAAATAGATCTCCCTTCAAAATAAGATTTGTTTTTGTGAGATAGATTGCACAATTTCTTTTATATGCCTTTTCCAAATCTTGCCTTCTAGAACTCTCTTTTCCTTCATCCTCAAAATATGGTTCAATTTTTCCGTCAACAATTTTTTTCATTTTCTTTGCAGAAAAGTCATCTGCTTCTTTCATGCTCATTACAGAATCCGCATTTGTTTTTTGCGCGACAGCAATACATCCATCAATATCTTCTGCTGTCCGCAGGGGCGAGGTAGGTTGAAGGATCATTACATAATCATATTTTTCGCCCTCTTTTTTGAGTGTTTCTATGACATTTTGAATTACCTCAATCGAAGTACTCTCGTCTTGAGCAAGTTCTTTTGGGCGCATAAACGGTACTTCCCCTCCGCACTTTTTTGCAATTTCTGCAATTTCTGTATCGTCAGTTGAAATAATTGAACGGCTTAAGAGCTTGCTTTTGTTTGCTGTGTCTATGGTATGACAAATAAGCGGTCTCCCACATAAGTCCCTAACATTCTTCCGTGGAATACCTTTTGACCCTCCACGTGCCGTAACAACACCTAACACACGTAAATTACTCATGGAATCTCTTTTGTTGATAAAGTGACATTTTAGCTAGTCGTTCAGCAATCTTCTCGCCAGTTCCCTTTTTGTAATAACTTTTTTGCTGTTTATATTTTCCATTCTTGATTTGTTTTTCGATTGCTTTTTTAATGTCTTCTTTTTTATGAGGAACATCAAGAATATTGTTTCCACGCATTCTCCCTTGTTGTCTGATTCCAACATTTACAGCAGGAGTACCCAAAAGAGAGCATTCTTTTATTCCTGCAGATGAGTTACCTACCAAGCAAATCGTCTTTTTAAGAAGTCCAATAAACTCTTCTGGAGAAACATATTTTATAAAGCGAATGTTTTCTGGCTTTTTTCTCTCTCGAAATACGCGAATTCCCTTTGATATTTCATCAGTTCCTGCATCAATATTAGGCCAAAACCAAAGAGCTGGAATTCCTAATTCATGTATTGCATGAAGCGTCTCTTCAATATGCTTTCTATTATTACCAAACTCTGTAGTTACCGGATGTTGCATTACCATGACATAGGGCTTTTCGATATCAACAAGGTCTCCTACGCCAATCTTATTGATGTAATCATTTGTTACTGTAAATGAGTTTTGTGCAACAAAATCAAGTTCTGGGGCGCCGTAATTGAAGATGTATTTTGGGTTTTCCCCCATCTTTAGGACTCGATTTTTTGACTCGTCGTTTGTTACAAAATGGACATGCGCTAATTTTGTGATTGCATGGCGAACACTTTCATCGATACTGCCAGTAATGTCTCCTCCTTCTATGTGAGCTACGGGAATATTTAAGTATGCGGCCGCGACTGTTGCTGCCAAGATCTCAAACCTATCCCCTCGTACCACCACCACATCAGGTCGCAAATTATCAAAAGCGGTAGTAAATTCTACAATTCCAATACCTGTGGTTTTTGCCATAGCTACTGGGTCTCCCCCCTCAAGAGACATAGTTATTTTTTCGTTCCAAGAAAACCCGTCACGTTCCATAAGAGAAAGAACGTCTCCATAGTTGGGTAAAATAGCAGATCCTCCCACTACAATTTGAAGCTCAATATCAGCTCTTTTTTTAAGAGCTTCAAGAATAGTCTTACTCCTTCCATAGTGAATCTTGGAAGTTATGACAAAACAAATTTTTCTTTTTTTCTTTTTTATAGCTGGCATTATTCTAAATGTTCATTTTTTATAGGTTCGTATTGTTTTATATCCTTCGTAACTTTTTTTCCGACAATATCCTTAACGCGATCTGAAGGGGTTCCGTCTAGATACATTTTTGGTCTCATCGCAAATATCATCTCTTTTGTGAGAACTTCTCCTTTTTTGATATCTTTTCCTGCAACAAGTGTCTTATTAAAGTACGGACGAAATTGATTTGTTGCCCCTTCAAATTCTTTTGTGTCCTCTCCCAGATACGGCGTTTCATCAATATCTTTAAAGTGACCATTTCTAATTTTCAAAACCATTTCCTTCATTTCACGCGGAGTCATAGAAACTTTGTGGTCTGACCCCCATAACTCTCGGCTAAATGAAAAATGCTTTTCTATAACACGAGCGCCCACTTTTACGGCTACAAGTGCAGCTTCGTCGCCAATGGAATGATCTGAAAACCCAATTGGGGTGTTTGGATACTTTTCAGCAAGATATTGTATCGTTGCTAGATTAAACTCTTCTTTGGGACACGGATATTTACTAATACAGTAAAGAACAATAAATGGCGACCTTGCAGATTTATAATCTTCCAATATTTTATGCAATTCGTCAATACTCACCATTCCTGTTGAAATGATGATTGGCTTTCCTGTGTCGCTTATATAGTCCATAAGAATATAATCTTGGACGTCCCCTGATCCCACCTTCCATAAAGAAACCAAGTCATCAACTTTTTGCGCGGCACCTCTACTCATAGGAGTAGAGAAGAAAATTATGCCTTTTTGGTCACAATACTCCTTAAGAGGCTCCCAGAAGCCTTCTCGTGGGGTTATATTTGTGTTACGGGCCACCCAACTATAGCGGTCACTCCCCTTAAAGTGTGGTGACACAATATCGATATTTGCTTGCTCATCTAAAACAATATGTGTTTGAAATTTAACCGCATCACATCCTGCATCCACTGCTGCATCAACCAATTTTTTTGCATTGTCCAGGTATTCAGAAACTGTCTTTTCTTCTTGTGTTTGAATAAAGTTTTTTCCTATTTCTGCAATTATAAAAACCTCATCTCCTCCTATGGATTTATTAGATTGTGGAATAGTAATTTCTTTCATAATTATTTATAGGCAACCAAGAAGTGGGCTTGCGCAATAAATCGATTGGTTTTAAAGGGATATTTTTGAAATACATTCTTTATAAACAAAATAAGTTTGTATATTCGTGTTATCATCTTGTCGCTCGATATAGAGACGGGCACAAAAATAGGAAACGGACACACGTGCACAATACTAATGTTTTTAAAACCAGCCTTTTGTGCGCTCTCTTTATATTCTTCTGCTGTCAATTCATTTCTATAATAATCTTTTCGTAACTCTTCTTTATATCCTCCCAACATTTTTTTAAACCATCTCATTACAAGATTTAATTCTTGAATAGATCTCTTTTTGGGGATATTTAAAGAAACCATTACCCCACCTTGTTTAAGCAAACGATACTGCTCTTTAAAAAGAGGGGTTGGGTCTTCAAAATGCTCAGCAAGCCCTATGGAAACAAGACCATCGTAAGAATCACTCGGTAGCGCCGTACTCAAAACATTCTTTGTGTGGAATACTCCTTTTTGACCAAACTCATCGTATGCAGTTTTTGCAATTCGTATTGCATCTTCCTGGTCGTCCAATAACTCTGTTTCTAGACCAAGATATTTTGAAAGATACAACGACAAAGTTCCCCGCCCACATCCAACTTCAAGAACCTTTTTTGCTTTTGCCTCTTTTAGGATCCTTTTTGTAAAAAGAAAGTAATAGTATAAATTTAATTGCCTTTGAGTTTTTGGTGTCTCTCCAACATCAACAAAAAGACGTTTTTCATCAGAACCTTTCTTTGTTCCTTCTATCTTTTCCCATTTTGTATCAAACGTATTGTTCATATTTAGAAATGATGAAGGGGCGAACGTCACGTCGTGACGCCGCCCCTTCTCTTACTTCCTGCGAAGCTTCTCCTTGACCGGGATCTCGCTCTCGTAGAGCCGGATCTTGCCGTCGCCGCGGACGGTCTCCCACATCCGGATGTCCCGAACGAGACGAGTGAGCCCCTGCGGCTCGATGCTCGCGCTCTGGTCGGTACCGAACATGGAACGATCCAGCGTGACATGACGCTCGATCATGCAGGCACCGAGAACAGCTGCCATGAGAGACGGCGCGAGGCCGACTTCGTGACCGCTGTACCCCACCGGAAGGTTCCAGTATCGCTCCCTGAGCGTCCGGATTGCCCCGAGGTTGAGCTCGTCGTTCTTGGCCGGGTAGGTCGAGATGGTGTGAAGAACCACGAGTCCCACACCGTCCGAGAGGATCGTGATGGCTCGGTCGATCTCCTTCTCCGTGCTCATCCCCGTCGAGAGGATGATCGGCCGCCCCTTCGACACCGTGTGCTCCAGGAGCCTGGTGTCCGTCAAGGACGCCGAAGCGATCTTGTAGCACGGCGGCTCGAACTGATCGATGAAGTCGACGCTCCCCTCGTCCCAGCACGAAGCGAACCACTCGATTCCGTGCTGCTTGCAGTAGGAATCGATCTCCTGGTACTCCTCGTTCCCGAACTCGAGCCCTCGCTTGAGGTCACCGTTCGTAGGACCGAACGGGTTCTCCCTGGGCCTTTCGAGCTCCTCGGCGGTGTACACCACGTCGATGTCGCGCTTCTGGAACTTGACCGCGTTGCAGCCAGCCGCAACCGCCGCGTCGATGAGACGCTTGGCGACACTCACATCGCCATTGTGGTTGATGCCGATCTCGGCCACAACGTACACCGGATGGTCGTCTCCGACCATGCGGTTACCGATTTGAACTTCTCGCATCTTCGTCGGAGTCCTCCACGTAAGTGAACTAAAACCAACGTAAGGATACCAATTATTTTTTTGTTTTGTCAAGTTCGTATTATTCATACTTTTTTAGAAGTAGATCACTTAGTTCTCTTACCACACCCTCGCCTCCATTTTTTGAAAGTATAATGTCTGCCTTATCTAAAACCTCTCTATGAGAGTCACGCGGGGCAATTACATACCCAACCACATCAAAAGAAGGAACATCATTCACATCATTACCAACATAAACAACCCTCTTTGGATCGATCATTTTTTCCTTTAAATATTTCTCTAAATATTCTTTTTTATTTCCAATCCCCTGGTGACATTCTAAATTCAATTTTTTAGCGCGATGGGCAACAACTTCGTTTGTTTCAGTAGAAAGTATAATCATAGGAATCCCCGCCTTTCTAATCGCATCAATGCCAAGCCCGTCTCCCCTGTTGCACACAACACTCTCCTCTCCTTTCTCATCAACTTTTACTTTGTTATCGGTCATAACACCATCAAAGTCAAAAACAATGAGCCCTATGTTTTCTGGAACCTCTTTTTTTATTATCGGTTTTCTGGACCCTAAAAGAAGGTTTACAATCTTCACATCGTCTTCAGTATCAACCTGGAAAGAGTTCACAAACGACATTTCGTAAATAGTGTTGTTAGGAGCAAATCGATTATTATGCTTCTCTAGTACGTCTGGTTTAAAAATATAAATAGATCCATTCTCTCGGTACTGTTCATCCATGTCTTGTTCCATTTTTCTGTTTTGAGAATCATAGTTTAGGGCAGTAAGATTGTCGCCCTTTTTCGCCCAAATAAGGCCATGGTTTCTGCAAACAGAAAAAAGTGAGTCGGCCTTACCATTTCTAATTTTCTCAATAGCGTTATCAATATCATCGTCCTCTCTTAAGGGAGAGGTACATTGCAAAAACACTACATAATCAGGATTAATGGAATCATTTTCTTTTATTACTCCAAGTGCGTGCTTAAGAGCATCTTCACTCGTTGATCTATCGCCTGAAAATTCTTTTGGGCGATCTATTACTGATGCCCCATAGTGTTCTGCAACCTTTTTAATTTCTTCATCGTCAGTGGTTACGTACACTCTATCTACAAGGCGAGCACCAGACGCATGTAAAATACTATGAGCGATAAGCGGAATACCAGCAAAAGGCAAAACGTTTTTACGAGGAATTCGCTTTGACTCACCCCGAGCGGGTATGATTGCGACAATATTCATATGTTTATCTTTTTTGTTTTTCATAGAGTTAGCGAATCGTTCTTCCTCCATCGATGCTGATAGTTGTTCCTGTTATGTATTGGGATGCGTCTGAAATTAAAAGCTGAATGATCCCCTTATATTCATCCTTGTGTGCCATTCGACCCAACGGAATCCGTTTTGTAAGCCGTTCCACAAAGTCATTTGGTTGATCCGCATACACGCCACCAGGAGCAATCGCATTCACACGGATTCCCTTCTCGCCCCAATAGCTTGCGAGATATTTTGTTAATCCAATAATTCCATGCTTAACTACTGAATACGTTACTGGTTTAGTATTTTGTGATTCAAAGGTCTCACCCTCTTTTCGATAAATTTTTTGATCAGGCGCTACAATACCTAAATCAGAAGAAATGTTTACAATAACTCCCCTTTTGTTTTGTGCCATATAATTACCAAACACCTGACTGCAAACAAACGCACCCGTGAGTCCAACAGAAATGTCATTGTTCCATTCATCTTCAGGAAACGTTTCAAAACGAGAAAGAG
This sequence comes from Patescibacteria group bacterium UBA3531, assembly GCA_002376885.1. Lineage (GTDB taxonomy): Bacteria > Patescibacteriota > Minisyncoccia > Phycocordibacterales > UBA3531 > UBA3531. The sequence goes on from DFOW01000014.1 coordinate 28,165, forward strand.
AATCCCCTTTGCCTGTTACCTTGGGATCGTTTGCAGCATTATTTATCAAGACATCTATACGTGCGTGTTTTTTAAGAATGTCATCAAGAGCGCTTTGAACAGATTCTTTATTTGTAACATCAGTAACAATACCGAATGCCTTGCCTTCTAATTTTTCTAATGCTCCATCAAGGGATTTTTGATGTATATCAAGCAAAATAGGGACACCACCTATTTCAATAACCGCCTCTGCGTGCTTTATTCCCAAAAGCCCGGCTCCCCCCGTAATAACCACGACTCGATCTTTTATGTTAAAAATGTCTTGTGTCTTGGTACTCATATTTTTTTTGATTGACCCCCATCAACAACCCAACACGCTCCTGTAACAAATGAAGAACAAGATGAAGCCAAAAAAACAATAATAGAAGCTATTTCTTTTGGTTCACCAAAACGTTGCATAGGAACCTTTTGTAATACTTTTGCTTCGACGGTTGGATCATTCTTGAGTATTTCTTCCCACCTTCCATCTTTAAACTTTACATTTCCTGGCGCAACTGAATTTATCCTAATGCCACGTTTGGCAAAAGAAACAGATTCGCCTTTTACAAAATCAAGTAATGCTTTTTTTGCTTCTTCGTAAGCGGGAGGTGCCCCAATTGGTTCTCGCCCGGCAATAGACGAGACAACAACAACACTTCCATTATGCTCCATAAGTGAACCTGCTTCTTGAACAGCCTTTTTGGCACTTTCAAAATTGATGGTAAACATCCTCTCTTTTTCTTCTTTTGATGAAGGGTCCCCTTCTGGTTTACCAGATCCAATATTAGTAACAAGAATATCGATTCCTCCAAGCTTTTCTTTCGCAAAAGACATGCAGTTTGTAATCTCTTTTTTATCAGTAAGATCACCTGAATAGAGGAAGACGTTACTATCACGATTCACATTCTTTAGTTCTTCAAGCGCCTCATTTCCTTGACCCTCTTTACGGGCACTAAAAACAACATGTGCTCCTTCTTCCAAAAAAAGCTTAGCAGTGGCATATCCAATACCTTTAGCGGCCCCTGTTATAACAACTCTTTTGTCGCGGAGTTCAAGGTTCATACAAGATAGGTATTAATGAGTTTTTTTACAAAGTCCAAATTCTTTTTTGCATTCTCAATCTCATTTCCATCTTCTGCACGTGCTGCCTGGAGAATAAAATCACCCTTATAAGATGTATCACGAAGGGATTCGAACATACGATTGAAATCTGCATCGCCGGTTCCCAAAGAAACCGTCCCTCCATGCAGTACTCTATCTTTTATATGAATATTACTAATTTTCTCTCCATATGAGTCAATTTCTTCTTTTACATCATATCCAAGCGACGAACTGTTTCCGCTGTCATAATTTGCTGTGATGAGAGGGTGATTGATTGTATCAAGGAGTTTTTTGAACATTTTTGCATCAAGAGAAGTTTCCAGACCTATTTGAATGTTGTGTTTTTCAATATCAGGAATAATCCTTTTTAAGACCTCTACCAATTGATCCATTTCTTCATCAGTTTCAATTTTTGAATTATCAACGAGAGGAATTTCTATCCCTTTTATATCGAGGTTTGCACAAATTACTATAAGTTCTTTTAAGATGTTCTCGCTCTTCTTTTTTTCCTCATTACTTACCCGAAAGAAAGGATGTTCCATAAAGTAGTCTGCACACACATAATTGATCTGTACCCCCGTTTCTTTAATGACATCAGTGATTCTTTCTGGTGTATTCCATAATGGGTTTTCTTTATAATCTTTTGATCCATCAACAATAAATTCAATACTGTCAAAACCAAGCTCTTTTGCAGTAGAAAATTCTTCTTTCCATGTATCCCAAGGAAATTCCTGTATTTTGTCACCTATCTGTGGGCTTAATCGCCCCTGCATGATTCCTATCTTGTTCATAGTGTTGTCCATCCGCCATCTACGGCAATAGTATTTCCTGTCATATAGCTCGACGCATCTGAAATCAAAAAGAGGAGTGCTCCGGTTAAATCTGTTGGCTCCCCTACCTTTCCCAGCACTGTTTTGTCTTCTAGTCTCTCCAAGAAGGTATCTTTTGATGAAACACTATTGGTACTGTTTGTTTGTGTATTGGGGAAACTTCCTGGAGAAATAGCGTTGCATCGAATACCATAAGGAGCCCAAAACGATGCCACATACCGCGTTAGGGCAAGAACTCCTGCTTTCATAACACTATATGTTGGTGGGTTCAAAAATTCTTTTCCTTCATAAAGACCCGGGTCAGGAGATACGCTTCCATACATTGAACTTATGTTGATAATTGATCCCCCGTTTTTCTTCATATTCTCTCCAATAACTTGAATCGTTAAAAAGGCAGCATAAAGCCCAGACTGAAAAGCATTTGTCCATTCTTCTTCTCCAATTGTCTCAAGTGTTCCTTTTTTTGTATTGAACCCCGTTTTTTCGCTCAAATCGTATGCATTATTTACAAGAGCATCAACTGAGTGTTTTTGAGAAATCTCAAGAAGTGTTTCCTTGAGCTTTTTAGTATCGTAAAAATCAACACAATAACTAGGAATTGTTTTGCCATATTTTTTTGAAAGTTCTTCCCTTTGCTTGTCCAACTTACTTTTATCTCGCGCAAGAAGAATAACATCACCACCATTATCAAGTATTGCGCAAGCCATAGATTGACCAAAATATCCCGTGCTTCCTGTTAAAAGCACCGTTTTATTTGTTATATCAATTGTTGGCTTTTCTTTTTTCATAATTATGTACGCGTCAACATGTCGTAATACCCCGAAGCAATGATAGAAGCGTTTTCTTTGTCGTCTATTTCTCGTGTTTTATTAAATTTATGTTTATCATGACCAATCACGGTACTCTCTTGAATAGCATATAAAAATTGAAGCATTTTTTGACTATCTGGTGTTTTTCCATTTTCTATATCTTCTAGAGCCACCTTGGCATCCTTTTCTGTCTCAATCTTGTAGGCACCATCACACAAAGAAAAGAAGATATCACCAAAAATAAGGGCCGGTACGCCACGTAGTAATGCCTCCCAAGCAGCACTACCAGTAACAGTCGCTACCGCTTTTGCATTTTCAATAAGAGAGAATGTCTGTGACTCAGCAGGGATAATTTCAACATTAGGAAGACCAGCGATACTTTCATAGTAACCAGGGTAGCGCCCAAGATGAGCACGGATGGCAAGCCATTGAGGAATATGTTCTTTAACATAAATTTTCCAACCTTTTGGAAGAGCTTGAGAGAGAACCTTTATCATCAACTGTTGATCATGATAAATACCTCTACCTTCTGCGCTAGTAGATCGCTCAGGCTGAACATGAAGAGGCACATATACATAATTTAAAGAAAGATCTGGTTTTTTTTGTAATGACTTATACTCATCAATAAATACCTTTCTTAATTTCTCCCACTTCTGGAACATTCTTCTTTGGGCAAAACCACTCATTTCAAGTTTTTCTAAACTTGCCATTTGTTTTGTATCCTTTAAGTTTTTTAGATATTTTTTTGTAATTACACCCACAGTTCCTTTTCGAATGTTTTTTAGTAAAGAAGAAAATGCTGGGATGATTTGTGTATCTTTCTTTCTTGTTTCAAAAAAAGATTTTTGAGTCATTGGTGGAGTAGAGTCTTTTGAAGAATCTGTTTGGTTTTTATAAAAAGCCTGAATGTCTGGGGCCAAGTCCCCTAAGCGAACGTTATGTTTTTGTGCTTCTTTATACGATTCTTCCAGTTCTTTATAGTTATGAAAATCTTCAAAGAAGAGAAGTCTATCAGGAACCCTTCTGGCATCGGTATACATTATTGTTTTTATTCCCATCCTTTTTGCAAGAGCAAAAATAACATAATTATGAGCCATGTGAGGAATATCTGGATACAATAGCGCATCGGGTTTGTATTGTTTAAGGACGTTATACCAATACGTTACATATTCGTAATATAAATGCTTTTTTTTATTAAGAGGAACATTGGTAAAATCAATTGCATTCATCATTGTTAAAACAATAGATTCTATGTCATGCATTTCTCTTATGAGAGAGATTGGGACTTCAAAGTTAGTCGTATCAACATCCTGGGGAGCCTCTCCTCGAGCGGCATCATATGTGTTGTGAAAAATAGTGTTAGGGAATTTTGCACGCTCTTTTTTGACCCGATCAAACTCACTGCGAGCGCCGGTCCAATACACAATATCTACTCCCTTGTCTTTGAGAATACGAGCTGCTTCAATTTGAACCTTATTGTTAAAACTAAGTAAAAATACTTTCATAGTTACTCTCGTATATTATGAACCTTATAAAAGTACGAATCTTTTTGTGATAAAAGCTCTTTGGTACTTCCCTCTTCTTTTATCGACCCATTTTCAATTACTACAAGACGATCGCAGTTTGCTATTGTTGAAAGTCTGTGAGCAATAACAAAAATAGTTATTTCGCCCTTTAGGTTTTCGATAATACGTTTTATTTCTTGTTCAGACTCTCTATCAAGTGCACTTGTCGCCTCATCTAAAATGAGAATCTTTGGCTTCCGTACAAGTGCGCGTGCAATCATTATTCTTTGCCTTTGACCAACAGAAAGCGCTTGTCCTCGTTCACCCACGATGGTATCAAGACCTTGTGGCAAGTCATGAATAAACCTGTAAATATTCCCACGTTTAAGTTCTTCTTCTATATCCTTATCGGTAATATTTTCATCATAAAAACGAATGTTCTCTTTTACTGAACCATTAAAAAGGAACATGTCTTGAGAAACATACCCAACAAGATCTCTCCACGATGAAAGCGTAAAAGTATTTATATTATTCCCATCAACTAAAATGCTCCCCTCTTGAGGCTCAAAGAGTCGCGCAATAATGTCTACAAACGTCGTCTTCCCTGAACCAGATGGCCCGATAATCCCAACCATTTCTCCCTTCTTAACAGAAAGATTGACACTCTTTAACACGGGCAAATGGTCATCGTATGAAAAAGTGACATTATTAAACTCAATTTTTTCTTCAAAATGAGCATCATTTTTTGTTGTATTATCTTCTCGTTCTTTTTTTGCACTCTCTTGATGACGAAGCATATTTTGTAAATAGGGTCGTGCCTCAGCAATCTTATTAGTATTAGTAACAATCTGTATGATGTAATTAAAAATTCTTTGGATAAGGTACATAACCACCACAAACGTAGCTATATTAAATCCAGGAAGTTTGTATGAGAACCAAAAAACGACAAGAATGAAGAAAATCCCTAGAGGTTGAATAACAATACCAGATAAACTCTTTTTGATAAAAATCTCATCTCTATATTCTTTGAGCTTCCTAAAAAAGGTTTTTCCTTCTTCTAAGAGCTCATTCTGTACTCCAAAAATCTTAGCAGACTTCATGCCAAGCACACTTTGATTCACATAATGAGAAAGTTCCCTATTTTTAGTAGTAGTCTCTTGTGCTGCGCGATGAATATTACGTGTATACCCAATGAAAAATAAAAATATAAACGCTCCTACTACAGCTGCAGTAATAGTCATCTCCAGAGAAATAGCTAGAGCAACAGGAGCGTATGCCAGAATGCTTCCAACTCCCATTGCAAGCGCTGCAATTTGCAGTAAAAGACTACTTGCAAATCGCGTGTCTACACTAATTGCCTTTTCAAGAAACCCTAATTTCTGTTTAAGTAAATAGCCCCACCTTGCATCAAGTGCTGTTTTGTAAAGAATTTCACGCTGATCTTTTTCATAGCGAGTTACAATGTCAATTTTTTTTATATTACTAAAATAAAGAATCAGGGCCTTGAGAGTAAAGAGGATAACTATAGTGATGATAAGGGAGAGCACTGAAAGCTCTAGTCCGACATAGCTAAAAGCCGACTGCATGGTTCGAGACACGATATCCGTTTCTGCTGATCCTTCTGTAACAATCGAGAAAAGTGGAATTAATATTCCTATACCAATACCTTCAAGAAGACCCGCCACTATTGCTAAAAGAGCAAGAAAAGCCATGGATCTTTTATAGCCAGAAAATCCACTTTTAATATCATTTAATATTGAGGTAATAGTTTTAAGATTCATAAGAATGGATTATAAGAGCTAGGAATTTAATTTCCTTTTTTGTGCTTGCGTATGAGTTTTTTAAGGGAAGATCGAACAAGTTTATAAAAGCCTCTTTTTCTTCGTAATTCATTAAAGAGGCTAATCCGAGCACTCGTATACCCCCCTCTACCTTCGCCTAAATGCATTACATATCCTCCTTTCCCACCATCAGGATCCACAAGTTTTTCATAACTAATACTACGTTTTCCTTTTACACTGTTTAAAACAATCCTTTGAGCATCCCATCGATAACCCTCAAACACCACATGTTTTGGGCTTATGCCCTGTAGTACGTTTCCAATAGTTTCAATATCTCCTCCATCTATCACCACAAGATCGTATTCACCAGAAACAACCTCTTTGGGGTTAGTAATAAGTGTGAGACGAGGATCATTATTTGTATTTTCTTTCATCTTCTGTATACAAAAAGGATTGTGTTCATAGGCTGTGACGTGGGCACTGGTATTGTCTAGGAGAAATTTTGTAATAGTGCCAATACCAGCACCAAATTCTAAAATAGAATGAACTGATTCACGCCGTATAATGTTTAATAATTTTTGAAGTGTTGCCGGTGCTGCTATTTCATCGCTCCCCTCTTTTTTATGGAATTTGTGATAAAACTCCTTCACCTTATCTTCAATTTTTAAAATAGAAATTTTCATGTTTTTTATGTTGTGCCCCTTACAATAGCATCGATTGTTTCAACCATCCTCTCTGAGGATTTTCCATCTACTTTATAACAAAGCTTGTTTCTCAACATTTCGCGTTCTTTTGCTTTTTCTTGCGGACTCGTAAGAGCATTGTTCAGATATTTTTTGAGTTCCTCCTTATTGTGTGCAACGTATGTAGCTTTTGTATCAAGAACCCACTCATAATGATTTGAGTACTTCATATAGGGCGTAATATCTTTTCCCTTTCTGTACTTCGAACCAAACACAATGTTTATTGCCGGCTTATCTCTACACGCAGCGTCAAGTGCAAGGGTGGAAAGTATAATTACCACCACATTTGCATGGGCAACCGTATTTGCAAAATCAATGGTTTCTTCTACTGATGGATCCCAATTATCACGAAATTCTTCAGATATATGATAGCTATCATCGTACGCTGCATTTTTCATTCCCTTATATTTCATGTAGGGATTATTTTTTACGTTTGAAAAGTGTGGCCTGAAAAGAATTTGGGTAGGTTTTACCAATTCGTCGTTTTTAACCCAATCATAAATAATGTCAGCAATTTTATAGTCTTTGTCATACCATGAACCTTGTGAACCAAAAAAGATAAGGGGTTTTTGTGGATCAAGTCCGAATTTCTTAAAATGCTCTTCACGTGTACGAATAATGTCTTCTTTTTTATACCAATCAAATTGAGGGAACCCCACCACAGTGATTTGTTTTTCTTTCACATCCTGAAGAGTAATGAGTCGTTTTTTTAATTCTTCGTTTTGAACAATAAAATGATCTGGGATAAATCGGTAATACATTTTAGTAACTGTGTCCCAACTTTTAGGCATAGCAACCGTTTTTATCTCTCTGCGCTTCCCTGCTTTAAGAAACACATTATCCATCTTTGAGGTAATAGAAGTACCAAACACAAGATCAGGATTGTATTCGTCAAAGTAACGTTCTACTTCTTTGTTAACTTCCTTAAAGAAGGTTTTTTCTACCCATCGTGACAATGGTTTTAGGAATCCCAAAAGACTCACCACTCTCATAAAGGAAAGATATAAATAAGCAATAAAACGAGAGCGATCAACAAAATGTTTGCTGTATCTAAAGTATCGCTTGGTGGTTTTCGTCCAAAGGAGGAAGTGTGTGAATTTTATAAAGACACGATGGGGCCTTGAAACACGGAGATCATAAAGAGAAACCAGGGTTGTGTCAGAACCATTAAACTCTTCTTTTATATAGTTTGGTATCTTTTTACTATTGATAAAAATAACAAGCTTGTACCCCTTTTGTTTGAGTAAGTTATATCCACCTGACCGCAAAATATTACGGATCAGAATGGTTTGAGAAATTACAATAAAAATTGTTTTTTGGTTTTTTTTATCCATGAGTCCGAAAAATTCTGTATGTCTTAATGAAGGTAGTTAATAAATACCCTAGGTTGTAAACAAAAAATAATACTAGATAAATCGCTACCATATCAGGTCTCCCTACAGCAAAAAAAATGGTTGGCCATAGAATAAGTCCGGGTTCTGCAAAAAAATTGTTTCTAAAAACATCGTTTCGATAGAGCTTTACTAAACAAAATAAAGGACTAGGGAATGCATCAGAAGACCCAGACGCATCAGCTCTTTTCTCTTCTGTTTTCTCCAAAGATCTTAGAAAACTAATAGTTTTTGTAGTAATAATCCTGTACAAAAGAAGAGTTACTGAAACCAAAACCCCCACAAGAAGAATATATTCAGGAGTAAATACAGAAACAGCGACTCCCTCTTTGAATAAATAAAATCCCATGGTTGAAGGAATCAACGCATATAAAAAGTCGGCACCAAATGAGTCTAGGGTTCCTCCGTATTTACTTGGACCAAGAACTCGAGCCATATCTCCGTCTACCGAGTCAAGTAATGCAAAAATAAGATATGAGATTATTGCATACAAAACATGCCCAAATACAAAAAAGATGCTTGAAAGGACGACAAACACAATACTCACAAGTGTTATAGTGTTTGGCTTGATGCCGAGATTCAAAAAAATCCAAGCAGGAACAGAGGAAAGTGTTTTTGAAATTTTGCTCATAATGACGTAATTGTCTGCCATAAACTTACCCTGCGCTTCATGCGAGCTCTTCCTGCTTTCTAAAACATCTGAGTATGAATATTTCATAATTATCGAACGTAAGGCATTACATCATTTGCAAAAATTTCCATACTTTTTGCATCCGGATAATCCATAAACCAGAGCATAAAGTGTGACACTCCTTTCTCCTTAAAGGCTTGGACTTTTTCTTTTACTTCTTCGGGGGTTCCAATAAAAAACTCTTTTTTGAGACTTTCAAGCGATCCATCAGAAAGTCCTGGGTTTTCTTTTTTGACCTCCTCCAATTTATCTTCGTCAAATGACGTATTATCTTTTTCTAATGATTTAAGCTCTCGAATAGCTTCTTTGAGCTCTTCATCGGTTTCTCGGATAAGAACTTGTGTCTCGTAAGAAATCTCAAGATCTTCAAAATCTCTTCCTTGTTTTTTGCATTCAGCTTTGACCGTCTCCAACTTTTTTTCAAAAGCATCCAGAGTGCACGGAGTCGAATTAAACACATCTGCATACTTTACAATTTGCTCAACCATTTTTGGTTGATTTGCTTCACCTAACCATATAGGGATATCTTTAACCGGTTTTGGCGTACAAACTGCATCGCTAACAGAATAATACTCCCCAGAAAACGAAAACCTATCTTGAGTGGTAAGACCCTTAATAACTTCAAGTCCTTCCCCCATTTTTTCGATCCGTTTCTCATCGGTCATAAAATCCAGGCCATATTGATCAAACTCTTCCTTGCGCCAACCATAATCATAAAAAAGAGTTACTCTTCCATTAGATATGTGAGAGAGTGTTGCCAATGTTTTTGCCAAAACACTTGGATGTCTAAAGCTGTCGCAAAGGTGTATTGGAACAATTTCAATTTTTTTTGTAAGCGCTGCAAGGGCGCTCATGGTTGAGACACTTTCCCAAATTTCTCCTTCATGACCCAAAAAAAGATGATCAGCAATAAAAAGAGAATCATACCCTAACTTTTCTGCCTTTTGCGCTGACTCTTTAAGAGTCTTCCAATCTAATTTCCTATACCCAGGTGTTCTAAAAAACAAAACCCCCGGGTGGGCAAAGATAGGTGCACAAAACCCAAACTTAGTCGTTTTCTTCATGGTCTATTGTAGATTCACCGACATTCCCCCATCCACAATAAGGGTCGTTCCCGTGATTGAAGAGGCGTCATCACGAGCAAAAAAGGCAACCGCGCTCGCAATATCTTTTGGTTCTGCCAAACGACCAGTTGGTGTTCTTTTAACAAAATAATCTAAAAGCTCTTTATCTTCTGTTAGTTCCTTTCGGTTAATATCGGTAAGGACTGTTCCTGGAAGAACTGCATTAGCAGTGATTCCATATTTTCCAAGAGCGATTGCAATAGACTTCATAAGCTGGTTAATAGCCCCTTTTGTAGGGCAATAGTGACTTTGAAGCTCTCCTCCAAAAATTGAACTCACTGAACTTATAAAAATAAGCCTTCCTGGGATTTTCTTTTCTACCATATTCTGTGCAGCACCCTGTGCAGCAAAAAAGGCTCCTTTGAAGTTAACACCAAGAACACGGTCTAGGAGCTCTTCATCTATTTTCAAGAATTCTTCAAAAGGACAAATTCCAGCATTCGCCACAAGAATATCTACATGACCAAACTCTTTCACAGTAAAGGCAATGAGCTTCTCTACTTCTTCTTTTTTGGAAACATCAGCAGAAAAGGCAGTGGCTTCTCCTCCAGTCTTTTCAATAAGAGAAACTGTCTCTTGGGCAGCCCCCTTAAATTCCTTATCGGCATGGTCAGAATAGTTAACCACCACTCGTGCCCCCTCTTTCGCCAGACGCACGGAAATAGCTCGTCCTATGCCTCGAGAGCCGCCTGTTACAATAGCTATTTTCCCCTTCAAACTCATATATATACTATAATCTCAAAAGGTTCAAAAAGTGTCAAAAAGTACCACATTATTTTAGGGGAAATGGAGCGAAAATGCAAAGGATTAGCAATTAGCCCTCCAGGCCACCCTTGTAGATAATAACAAGATCCCCTACATTTGTTCCTGTTCCCCTCATCACAACATGAGCACCAAGCAGAGAGAGGAGTTCGTAGGTGTTATGCTTCTTTAAATAATCTGCTGGTTTAAGGTTCTTTTCTTGAAGAAGCTCAAGGGAGATATTATCTATGATTCCCCCAGCGCTCTCTTTTATAAAATCTACTCCATCCGTCCCAATGCACACTATTCCAAAATCAGTTTGTGGTGTGTGTTTCTCAAGATAATCTAATGAGGCCGCAATAAATTCTTGACACCTTCCTCCCTTTCCGTGATCCTCTGGCAAATTAACGATTGTCTCTCCCCCATAAAGATAGAGTCGTGGCTTGCTGTTCGAGCCTTCAAACACTTCTTTGCAAATTCTGTACGCTTCTTCACTTGCCTCATTTTTAAGATTGCCTTGCGCAACAACAATTTTTTCTTTCTCGTTTAGTTTTTTCTTCAAGCCATCTAACATAATGGCATTTGAAGAAAGTACATGTTGATCAACGTGAGCACAAGAGTTTTTTACCTCTCCATGATTATTTTCTAAGAAAGACAAGATACTAATCGGAGTTTTTTCTCGTAAATTGTATTTATCAATAACTCCCAGCGCATCTTCGAAGGTAGAAGAATGTTCCGTAAACGGACCGGACGCTGTCATTTCATCTCCTGACTCGCCATTATCGTCTGAGATAATAAGAGAGATGATAGGGGTCGGATAGAAGTGTTGTGCCAGGGCGCCACCTTTTGTTTTTGAGAGCTTGGTTTTTATAATAGTGCTTTCGTATCCTGGTATCCCAGCCTTGATAAAAAGATCAAACATCTTTTTTTTGTCCTCAAGAGGAATGCTTTCTTCTGGTTTACATAAAAGGGCTGAACCACCCCCCGACACAAGAGCAATAATGAGATCATTTTGATCTATTTGGTGTTTCTCTTTTAAAGCCAAAGTAGCATCGACCCCTTTCATACTTTTTTCTGTTGGAATGGGGTGATCTCCTTTGTGCACCTTTATTTTTTTGAGATCTTTTTTTTCCTCATTTACTACCACAAGTCCATCTTCGATACGCTCTGGCCCCAAAATATCCTCTATCTCTTCTGCCATAGTATACGCCGCTTTTCCACCTCCAATAATAAAAATACGTCGGTCTGAAATGTCGTATTCTTTATTGTTCACCGTGAGAGTATTCTCTCTGCAAGAAACAGACCGGGCAAAAATACCCTTAGAAACTACTTCTTGAATTGCAATCTCTACCACATCAAGAAGATCTTTTTTTACTGGAGAATTTTTATGATCTTTGTAATTTTTAATAATCATGTTTAACGAAAGGCCTTAATCTTTTCTTGAGCATTGTTAAGATCTTTTTCTGTATCAATCTCAATGACATGTTTCTTTTCTACTGGAATAAGCCAAAGAGAAAATTCTTTTTTCATGGTACGAAGAGGCACAACAAACCCTCCTCTTCGAGGACCTTTAGAAAAATATTTTTCTGCTAGTTCAAAATATCGCCCCGCCGCCTTTTTGGATAGTTTATATATTCCAGAAGCATCTCCGTGTGTCTTTTTTGAAATCCTCTTCCCAATCTCAACAAGCTTCCCAGAACTATCCCCATGAACCCTCATAGCATCCCCATCTATCGGTCTCTCAAAATCTACTGCTATACAGTTTGCTTTGTTTGAAGAAAGTATTTTTGCGAAAACCTTCTTATGAAAAATAGTGTCGCCATTTACAAACACGACATCTGAATCAATCTTTTTACGAGCGCAAAGAACTGAGTAAAGATTATCAGACCCCCTATAGTGAGAGTTTTCTACGTATTCTATTTTCAGATTTTTATACTTACCTTTAAGCTTTCTTTTTATTTTTTGGCCTTGGTATCCAATAACAATAATTACATTTGACACCTGTTTTGACTCAATATTATTGAGAATATGCTCAAGTAAAGAACACTTCCCAACATCAAGGAGCGTTTTGGGTATGGTACTAGTGTGGGGCCTTAGTCTTTTCCCTTCCCCAGCTGCTAAAATAACGATTGTCGGTTTCTTTTTCTTCATAAAACTATACCGTCATATCATGTTGCCTCATAAAGATCTCTATATTGATAAGCATCCAAATATGAAGACCTGAGTCGCCATCACAAACACCCCTTACCTCTTCTTCATTAAATATTTCTTTTGTTCTTGAGTCCTCGGCTAAAAGCAATTTTTCTGCAAGAGTCTTTGATTCCCCACGCAACCAACGATCAAGAGGAACAGGAAATCCCATCTTTTTTCGCTCAATAAGTTCAGGTGGAAGCATCTCTTTTGCAATTTCTTTTAATAAGTATTTTGGTGTGTCCAAAATACCACTCACTTCGTTTACCGGAAGATTTTTTGCTTTTTCTTTTGCGTCGTCAGATTTCCATCTCATTTTGTAATCAAGCGGAAGCGAGGAAACATACTCTACAAGTCTATGGTCCACAAACGGAACCCTACCCTCTACAGAGTAAGACATCGTTACATTATCCAAATGCGACAATGTTCCCAATAAATGCATATTTTGAAAAATATAAAGATACTGATCAGACGGTTCTAAATGTTTTAGTTCATTAAAAATATCAAAATACTTATTGCTCACTTCATCAGAGTAAAATTCTTTTTTTACAAGACGTTTGGTTAGCTCGTTTGGTATATACGGATAGTTTGCAAAAAAGTGTTCTTTGAGTGTCTTGTGACTTTTTTGGTAATTCTCGGCATCTCTAAAAATTCTTCCATACCCAGCAAAAAGCTCATCTGCACCACCCCCTGACAAAACAACCGTTATATCTTCTTTTAGCTTTTTTGAAAGAAGAGACCAAGGAACCTCGTTGGGAGACAAAAGCGGTGCGTCTTTTTGGGCAACAACATCACGGAGAGCATCGAAGTAACCTTCTCTTTCAAAAACTATTTCATGATGATCAGTATTAAAAATTTTTGAAACTTCTCGTGCATAAGGAAGCTCGTTAAATTCATCTTCACGAAATCCAGCCGAGAATGTTTTTATCTGCTTATCAGAAAACTTTGACATAAGTCCCACAATGACACTTGAATCAAGCCCCCCACTCAAATAAGCACCGACAGAAACATCACTAATCATTCGGTAACGAACCGCGGTCTCAAGCAATTTCTTTGCCACAGCAAGTGCCTCTTTTTTTCCTGGATCAATCTTTCTTTCGGTAGAGAGCTTCCAATAAGGGGCAACAACAGGTTTCTGCCCCTTCTTTAAGACCATAGAGTGCCCCGGCAAAAGCGCATAAATTCCTTCAAAAAAAGTTTCTCCTCCTAGAGGGTACCTATATGACAAGTAGTCTATAAGAGCACGTTTATTGAGCTTTTTAGGGATACCAAAAGAAAGTATTCCTTTTACTTCGGAAGCAAAGTAGAAAGTATCTGTGTTTTGGAAATAAAAGAGAGGTTTTATTCCGAATCTGTCGCGCACCAAAAAAAGTTCTTCTGTCTCCTTGTCCCAAATTGCAAAGGCAAACATGCCATTAAACTTATCGAGACATTTTGCCCCCCATTTTATATAGGCATTCAAAAGTACTTCTGTATCGCTTTCTGTTGTAAATGAAAAATCTTTTGAAAGCTCTTTTTTTATCTCTTTATAATTGTAGAGTTCTCCGTTATAGGTAATAACAAATCGTCCATCAGCACTCACAAACGGCTGAGCACTTTTTTTTGAAAGATCGATAATCGAAAGCCGTCGGTGCCCTAAAGCGATATTATTTTCTGGTTCATAGTAAAGACCCGCATCGTCTGGACCACGATGTTCCATGGTGTCACGGGCCTTTATAATAGACGTCTTTTCAGGAATTGCCCCAAGTAAACCAATAATGGCACACATAAGTAATTAGATTTTACGCTCACTTGTTTTTTTGAAGTAAGCAGGTGGTTTGGTCGAGAACGCTTTAGGGTCGTGGGTACCAATAAATTTAAGATTCATTTCCACGCCATAAGTGTCCCTAAATTCATGAACAGCACGACGACACCCTTCCCATGCTCCATAGTCGTCGATAATTATGTAACCCCCCAACTCAACTTGATCGTACAACTCTTCAAGACACACCTTTGTAGATTCGTACCAATCTCCATCAAGACGAAGAAGAGCAATCTTTCCTATTTCTTTTTTTCTTTTAGGAAGGGTGTCTTGGAACCACCCTTTAACAATAATGTTTTTATCACGAGGAAGATTCAACTTTTCAAAGACAACCTCCTCAACATCGTGAACTGATGTCTTGAGAATGTCGCCCGTAATAGATTCAACATCTCCTTTCTTCCCCTCTCCTCTGGCGTCTTCTTCTGTTGGTGGAGGCATACCCTCAAACGAATCAAAATACCATGTTGTTCGTCCACTTTTATAACGATCCGTAATACTTGCCATTACAGCAGCACACCCTCCCTTCCACACTCCGCACTCAACAAAGTTCCCTGGGATCTTTTTCTCTTCAACATCGATTGCCAAATTATAGACATTGGTTAGCCCCTTGTTGCCAACAAGAGTATACGGGGCAATCACTTTAAAAATACTTGTTTTTTTAGGGTTAAAAAGATCCTTAAGTGGGAAGGTAGTATTTGCGATAGGAGCAAGAGAAGTAAAACGAAGAGGAAATACTATTACTTTCTTAACGTAATAATACGCCCATACAATAAATTTATTTCTTCTCAATATTTTTTTCATCTGATCAATCATAGAATGTTGCCATCATAGCACACCGGTCTACTCCACCAAGCCAATGAGTGCGTCTTTAATCCTCTCTGCTGACCGACCATCATTTTTGTACATGAGATGCTCTGTAATTTTTTGCATACCAACCTTTTCGCTCTCGCTCTGACCATTGGAAAGAATATCGTTAATAGCATCAATAAAGTATTCCTTTTTCTCTACTATTCGTGTGGCCTCTGTTTTTCTTATAGCTTCAATATAGTCTGATAAAAAGAGTCGTCTTGTTGAGAAATGTGGATTTACTTTTTTTGTATCAAAATTGATATTAATTACAGGAGTATCGCAAGCAAGAGCATCAAGCGTTATTGTTGATGCAATGTTAATACAAAGATCCGCATGGTAGAGAGAATTAAAGAGAGTGTTTATATATTCTTCTGATACGTCCCATCTATCCCGAAATGAATCATCCAAACGCGCCGTATCATCAAGAACAATCTCCTTATAATGACCAACCGAGTCAAAACGCTTCAAATCATTTTTGTATCCAATATGTGGACGAACAAGCATCTGAACATTAGAAAGGTCTCCCTTTTCAATATGTGAGTGAATGAGTTCTAGATAATCATCTTCTTTGCAACAGTTCCCCCCTGTTGAACCATACAAGATTATCTTTTTGTTTGGATCAAAACCAAATTTCTCACAAAATGCTTCTCTACTTACAAGACGTTCTTTTTGTGAGTAGAAATCAAATTGGGGAATTCCTGTGACAGTAATTTCATCAGATGTGTAATTTTGATATTTGATTGCCTGTTTCTTCATAAAAGGATTCCATACAAGCAAGTGGTCTGCCTTAAAACCAAATAACATTTTAGAGAGGACATCCCAACTTTTTGGCATGTCGACCGTTTTTATACCATGGCGTTTTGCGCCCCTAAGAATACCTTCATATCCCATCGAAGCAGTAGAGAATACCAAACGTGGTTTATAATGCTCAAACAATTCATCATTCGCCCGTCCGGGATTAACAAGGCCGTCAACCCATCGAACAATCCCCCGTATTCCTGGAATATATGAAAGAGGCAGGAGGGTTATCAAGCGTACGTAGTATAAGACTCGTGACGGCACCCTACCAGTAATTCTGTATTTAAATCGGATACGAACAGTATGGTTAAAAACTGCTCCTTTTTTTAGTTCAGTAAGTATTCCTCTTAATCGAGCACGATCAGGTTTGTATTCTTCAATAATTAGATTTTTATGTGCAAACATTTCAAAAATAGGATGATTTGCATATTCAGTAATTACAACAATACGAATCCCTTCATCAAGAATTTTTTTTATGACTCCTGTTTGAAAAAAATTTCGTATGAGTGCCCCACGAGAAATTGTAATAAAAATAGTGGGCATATTTTAATTTTCCTTATGGTCAAAATATTTCTGCAATACTACCTTTACCTGTGAACCAAGATCCTCTGGAAGCGTATCTTTTTTAAACCACCCTGCTTCAGCAACCTCAAGTCCATCAACAGAAAAGTCTTTCGTTCCAACTGCAACAAGAAAACAATGGAGAGTGTCTTGCTTATGTTCGACATCTCTAAAATAACTACCCAAACTGCGTATTGAACGAATATCTTTGATACCCACTTCTTCTTTTATTTCACGTCGTGCTGTCTCTTCAAGGGTCTCGCCTTTTTCAGGGGCCCCACCTGGGACCGTCCATTTTTTGTGAGCATAAGCAAGACGAACCAAAAGAATTTCATCTCCATATTCAAGGACACATTTTACTCCGGTTCGTTCAGGCCTTAACAAAAACCAATATAATTTTCTGAACGGTCGAGTGACGTTATAGTACGAACGGATAAGAGAGTGCTTTACGCTCATAACTGGAAAATCTAACTACCACCTATTTATGGTTTTTACCGCTCGCTTTTTTACCTTCATGTACGCCTTGCCCGCCTTCTTTTCTACTTCTGGAGAAATAAGTCTAAGGATTTCCTTACCAAGAATACGATATTGCCCACCCACTTTATTGGCGCGCAAAATACCCTTTTTTAGAAGACGCTTAATGGTGCTTTCACTTATCTTTAAAAGTTCTCGTGTTTCTACTGTGGTATAAACAGCGTTTTCACGAATTTCAGGTATTTGTTTTGGTTTTTTAGACACGTTTTAATAGATAACTCTTACCTATTAAAACTAACAAACAGGTCAAAAAGTGTCAATCAAGGTCAGGCCCTATTTGGTATGCACTTCGTTTAAAACGACGAGCATTTCACGAGCCGCCTTCTCCCAAGAAAAGTTTTTTACCTGGAGAGCTCCTTTTTTAATAAGGCTCCCCCGCAAATTCTGGTCACGAGCAACCTGACCCATGGCACGAGCAATCGCTTCAGGATCGTAAGGATCAACAAGTAAAGCAGATCCATTTGCTCCTACTTCTTTAAGAGATGAAACGTTTGAAGTAATAACCGGAACACCACAATCCATAGCCTCAACAACGGGCATACCAAACCCTTCAATAAGAGTTGGGAAGACAAAAGCAAGAGCTCGTTTATAAAGATAACTCAATTGGCCATCGTTTAAGTGCCCAAGAAAGATAATGTTTTCTTCAAGATCATGTTTCTCAATATATTTTTTAAGAGTTTCATAATACACACCACTTGGATTCCCTCCTATCAGTAAGTAGTACCCTTCTTGTTCTTTGCTAAAGTGTTCAAAGCCCTTAACGATATTAAACACATTTTTTCTCTCTTTAATGATGCCAGCAAAGAAAAAGAAAGGAGTAGGTGCCTCTACCGAAATCTCTTGTGACTCACATATTTTTTTGAAACCTAAGTACGACACATCAATCTTCTCTTCAGGAGTTCCAAATAGTTTTATGGTATCTTCCTTTGTTGCTTGAGAAATCGCCACTACCTTATCTGCCCTCTTAAGAGAGAGTCCGTGATAAATAAATGTGATCCACTTAACCATCTGCCCCTTAATTGTTTTGGGTGCCAAATAGTAGTAAGCAAAATCAAGAGCAAGAACTACACTCTTTTTTGGTCTAAAAAATAATGGAAGTACGGGAGTGTTAAAAAGATAAACGTCGCACGGTGTTTTATTTTTTAAATTATCAAGCCATAACATTCCCCCTCCCAGCTCTTCAAGTTTCCAATGTGAACCAGAGAATTCTGGTTGTTTGCGAGGTTTCTTTTTTACAAAAATGACATATGAGTTTTCTGTATCTGTCTCCAAAAGCGCTTTTGTCCATTCATAAATAGTCCGTGCAAGCCCTGCTGGTTTATCTTCATCATAAGGATGTAAAACAATTCCAATTTTCAAGTTCCTAGGAATTACTTTTCAATATGGTTTTTTGTCCATGTAAGAAGCTCTTCAACTCCTTTTTTGTAACCAATCTTTGGGGTCCATCCAAGCAATTTTTGTGCTTTCGAGGTATCGCAATAAAAGACTTTTTGGTCAGAAGGCCTCCAAGGACCAAATTTTGGCTTTATATCAAGGAGGTCACAGAGCTCAAGGAGCGAAACAGTGTTTTTATACCCTCCTCCAACAGCAAAAACCTCTCCTCTAATATTTGGTTTCTTTTTGCTAAGAAGATGTTCCCCCTGAAGAATAAAGAGTCTTATGACGTCGTCTGCATGCAACAAGTCCCGAACTTGCTTACCATCTCCAAAAAGTGTGAGTGGTTTGCCAAGAAGTTTTTGGATAATGAAGTATGAAACCCACCCCTGATCAATAATTCCATATTGATGCGGTCCATACATACACGAACAACGATTTACCACTCCCCCATATTCGCGAACATATAGTTCTCCTGCAAGTTTTGAACATCCATAAGGTGTATGGTGTGGTGCATCAATAGAAAAGTCCGCGCCAATCCCCTTCCGGGCAAGTTTTCCAGAAAAATCGTATCGTGTTTTCATTTCACGAATAGGAACTCGGTTTACATTGTCGCCATATACTTTATTAGTAGAAGAATAAATAACGGGAATATTATATTCTCCAGCAGTACGAGCAACAGTAAACGTACCCTCTGCATTAATACGAAAATCACTCACCGGACTTTCAACACTTGTGGTTACTGCAACCTGTGCAGCGAAGTGGTAAATAAGATCAGGTTTTTCTTTAACAATGACAGAGGCAATGTCATTAATTTCTACTTGATGATTTTTTAATTTTGGGTATTTCTTTTTAAGAGCAAGGAAGTTGTGTTCAACTCCACGCCTGGACATATTGTCTGCAATAACGACGTGCGCTCCCTTTTTTAAAAGTTCCCGAGTTAAGTTAGAGCCAAGAAATCCTGCTCCACCTGTAATTAATATCTTTTTATTCTTTAAGCTCATGAACGTTTTGAAATAAACAAAAGTATGGTGCGCGCTCGATTTTGCCACGTAAAACCTTCTACGTCCTTTATGGCTTGTGTGGCACGGCTTGGGTAGTCTAGCACCCTTTCTATACCAGCTGCAAGATTTTTAGAATTGTCAGGTTCTACCAAAATAGCATTTTTCTCATTCAAAACTTCCTCTATTGAAGGCAGTCTTGAGGCAACAATAGGCACACCACTTGCCATATACTCAAACATTTTTATAGGAGAAGTGTCGTAAAGAGAGTGTGTTGTGCGTCTCCCAAAACTTTTTCCAGAGTTAGGAAGGACCAAAACATCTGCAGCCTTAAGATACTTAGGAACCTCATGAAATGGTTTGTGACCTAGAAAATGAATATTGGAATCCTGATACTTGTTCTTAAAAGCCTTTATTTTAGGACTTGTTCCTCCTACAAAGATAAAAGAAACGTTTGGCAAAAAGCGAGCAGATTCGGCAAAAACGGTGGCCCCCTTCCATGAATATAAATGCCCTGTATACATAGCAATTGTTCCATCGGGCAAACCAAGCTCTTTCCTTAGCTCATCTTTATTCTTTTTAATATCAAAAAGTTTTGGGTCGTACCCGTTTGGATGAACAAGTAATTTATCTTCCGGGATCTTTAAGATTGTTTTTGCTCTCTCTAATTTTTGTTTATTGGTAAGCACTACTCCTTTCATTCTTCCCAAGACATATTTCCAAAACCATACTGACTGCTCTGGGAACCCATGTATGTCAAAAAATACGCGCCGGTTGCGAAAAGAAAGAAGAAAGGCAGAAAAAATATCGCGAGAAAACACTGCTACATTATCTCCATCCTCTATTTTTTGAAATAAAAGCGAGAGAGAGAATGAAAGTTGCGAAATCCAATAAAAGAGAGGGTTCCCCACAAGATCAAGCATGGGGACATATTTTATGGCAAACTTCTCCTCCACCCCATAATAAGCAAATGGGTTTTCTGTAATCTCATTTTTTCTTTTAGGAACAAGGAGGGTCACGTCATTACCTTCTCCGGCAAAAGCCTCACACATTTTCATTATGTGCACTCCGTGTGCTTTTTCGGTTGGAATACGAGCGTGCGCTATGTAATAAAGTTTCATGATTGTATTTTTTTTGTGAGGCGTGGAATAAGTGCTGATAAGCTATGTAGTTTAACTACCTTTTCTCTTAACTGTTTGGTAAGGGCATCTTTTTTTTGGTCACTCAAATTAAGAACCATATTTATGTTGTGTGCCAATTGTACTTCATCACCCTTTTTAAAAAGTAAAAGATCTTTGTGATCATTAAGTAAACCAGTAAATGCTTCACTACTTGTAATAGGAATCACCCCGCAACTCATTGCCTCAAGCACCGCCTTATCAAGGCTCCCTGTTTCGCTTGCATGAACAAAAACTTGTGCTTGCTGTAAATAATCGTTTACCAAAACACGGTGCGAAACTGGACGTTTAAAACTTACCCTTCCCAAAGGGTCGAGCTCCATAAGACCTTTCATATACTCATTACTTCCCTTCCCAACAATAACCAAAGGGGTCTTATTACTATTTTCTTGAGAACTGACTGCCCGTATAGCAACCTCAAGGTTTTTAACAGGGTCAATTCTTCCTGTTGTTATAAGTGGAATGATTCTCTCTTTATTTCCTGGCACAAAAAAGTCCGTATCGATGCCGTGCTCAGTAACTAAAACTTTTTTAGAAGGAAGCCTAAAGCTTTCTTTTGATGCTGTAAAAATTGTGTCTACCAACTTTTCCGCTATTTTTAATTTAAGATCAACATTTTTGTGGGTATACCAAAGAAATGTTTTTTTATTGTTTCTCTTCCAAAACCACCCCCTCAAAAGAATATATTCGGGATTCATGTGCACAAACACCGCATCATAGTCTTTGCTGTGCTCTTTTGTATATCGTCTAAATCTTTTAACACGCTCCCATGTGCCCGCGCCCTCCTCTTTTCCAAGAGAAAACACTTCTACATTAGGCAATTCGTAACTTCCTTTCTGTAAACAAATGACCGTTATCTTTTCAAAATGTTTTGAAAATTCCTCTATCCATCTATGAAAAAACCCTAGAATGGGGTCATTTTTATCGACTGTTTGTGTGACAATTAAAAGCTTCATAAAGATTCCTTCCACCTCGACACCCACTCCTCCTTATTGGGAAGAGCAAGCTTTAACGTCCCCTGCTCGTCCCTTTTTAATATATCTAGGACTATTTCTGCAAGCTTTTGGGGAGTGGCTATTATTGCACCAGCTTCTTTTGCAATACCAATATCAAGAGAGACCACCGGCACACCAGCAAGGAGCGCCTCAACAATACTTGCGCCAAACCCTTCATAAGGTGAGGTAGAGATAACTACATCGGCACGTGCAAGATAACTTTTTGTATCAGACCAGCCAGGAAATTCAATCGGTAATCCTTGCGCCTTCTTTTCTAGTTCTCTCCTCAAGTTTCCCTCTCCAAGGATTACAAGACGCGCCAAAGATTCTTTTTTATATATTTTTTTAAAAACAGTAATTGCCATTTCTGGATCTTTTTCTTTTTCTAGCCGACCAATCCAGAGAATATTTTTTCCATCGTGCGAAACCCGCTCAACAGACTTAAACACATCCGTGTCCATATAAACAGGCAATACATGAATTCGACTCTTTACACCTGTCTCTTCCACTTGTTTTTTTATTCTTTCTGAGACAACACGAACACTATTTGCTTTTCTTAGTACAATTCGAGCAAGTAATTTTCTATAAAAAGAGTGTGCACTTAAATCGGTATGGACCTGCACATTAAGTCGAGCACCGATACACGAAGCAACATACACCCCAAACAAGCCTCGCCAAAAAGGATCTTGTACAGTTACTACATCAAAATTCTTATTTGGAATAGACGGGAAAAGTACCCCTCTCCCCCAAAAAAGCGCTACTAGGGAATCTACCGCACTCCTTTGAAGCTCGAAGCGAGAGCTTCCTTCTTTAAATCGTTTATCTCCTGTAATAACAAGAACATTCATAATTTTTGTAAAAGTTCCTCTAATCTGTTCATGGAAAAATCAACTGAAAAATGAGAAGATTTTTTTTGTGCTTCTTGTGCGCGTCTTTCGGCCACATCCGAATCTTCATAAACATTTTTTATAGCTTGGTACAGAGCCTTATCGTCATTTGAAGGTATTAAAATACCGTTTATGCCGTCTTCAATTAATTCCGGATTACCACCAATATTGGTGGTAATAATAGGAGTGTCAAGTGACATGGTTTCGATCAATACATGCGAGAGCCCTTCGTATGTTGAGTTCAAAACAAACACATCTGCTGTTTTAATCCAGCCAAGGGCTTCTTTTTTAGATAAATCAGAAGCAATAAAAAGGTGCCAGTCCTTCTCTTTTTGAACGACAGATTCAAGCGCTTCAAACCCTTTCCAAGGAACACGACGTCCCGCAGAAACTATCAAAAAACCTTCTGGTCTTTTTTTAGGTAATTCATATGAGAGAGGCATATCTATGCTGCTGTAAACAGTTTGTGGCTCCACTCCCCACCCTGAGACAATACCTTTCATATAATCACTTGGGACAATGACAAGGTCTGCTCCTTGTACAACCCTTCTTTGAATACTTCTTAAGAATTCGACAAAAAAACCATAACGTTTTGTTTGAAAATCTTCCAAAGAGTCTAAGACACCGTGTCGGGCTCGTGCCTGTTCCCATGCATAATCACCTGGCACGCGGACTACAAACTTTTTTCGTAATAGTTTTGAAACAAGAAGAGCCGGGAAACCAACACTCACCGTATCTTGTGCATACACAATACGGCTACCAAATGCTTTTAAAAAAAGAAAGTCAAAATAAAGAGAGTGTCGAACAATTCGCGGAAACTTTCTAAAAAATCTAAAGCTTGCCGTACGAACCTTCCACCCCCTCTTTGGTAGTTCTTTTTCTAAGAGAATGGTGTGATTAGCGGGGCCTCCAATGTCAGGCGGGTAAAGCCCTGTTGCAATGAGTATCGAAAGGTTTTTAGTCGTCATGTCGTTCCTTAAATGTATGTCGGGTATTAACGATATAACCGATTATGCCGAGCAAAATTACAATGATGATTTGGGAGACAATAACTCCACCACCAAGAATGTCTACGGCAAAATACATAAGAGGAACATTCAAAAAAAGATTGAAGGTTGCAACCATGGTATAGAAGGTTAATTGTTTTGGAAACCTCCCATGGTTGTAATCCTTGTACGTCCAATATTTATGGAAAAGAAACGCCACCAAAAACCCAGAAACATACGCTGGCACAACCGCATACAAATAAAACCAACCAATAACTCCCTCCAAAATATAGAGAGTTATGATGTTAGTAACGGCGCCCAAGGCGCCTGAAAAAAAGTATTTTGTTACCAGTGTCGTATGACACTCATGATCTGCTAACATGTCCTATATAATCCTTAAATAATCGCTCAATCTCACCTGCAATAATCGGCCACTCATACTTATCATGCACCATTTTCTCTGCATTTAAAAGCACCCCCTCCACCTCGTTTTTATTCGCTGGATTCACAATATAATGCACTTTTTGGGCAATGCTTTTTGGATCTTTTGAGTTACAAACCCACCCTGTTTCACCCTCAAAAAGAAAGTCTCGTATCCCTCCAACGCGTGTCCCGATCACAGGAACGCGCGCTGCCATTGCCTCAACAAACACATTTCCAAACCCTTCAGACAAGCTTGGTCGAATAAAAATATGAGCAATCGAAAGATAATGAGGAAGCTGTTCATATGATTTTTGCCCAATAAATATTACGCGGTCAGCAACTTTTATTCCCTTGGCTAGGTTTTGTAATTCTTCTTTAAGCGGTCCATCCCCCACTAGAAGAAGTTTGACGTGAGACCCACACAAAGGGAGTGCTTTTATAAGATCTTCAACTCCGTTTTTAATAGCAAGTCTTCCATTATGAAGAAGTACAATATCATCTTTTTTAATACTATGTACTCTTCTTAGGTTGTCTTTAACCTCTACCGGTGTTTCTTTTCTAAAAAGTTCACCATCAACACCATTCGGGATAATTCGAGACTCACCACGAAACCCCATACTTTTACCAAAATCATCCAAATACTTTGAAATTGATTGGATAACGTCAGCCTTTTTAAAAGAAAGCTTATATAAAGGATAGACAGGCAACATCTTTTTTTTCATTGCACGCGCCGCGAGCCCTTCTTGAAGCGTTAGAATAAATGGAACAGATGAGTGGCGTAACTTAAAAAGAGTTGCTGGAACACCTGTGCTTTGTGCCATAATCGCCCATACACCATCGAACTTATTTTGTTTATGTAACTTTAATGCATAAAAAAATGCACCAAACTGAAAAATCCATTTGTTGAGCTTTAAGGGGAGTCTGTAGTAATCACTCGTTGTCGGAGACACTTTTTTAAACCAACCAATCCTATGAACCATAATAGCTCCCATCTTCTCGGTTAAAGGAAGTTTAGAGTCGGCTCCAAGCGTAATCATATGAAATTCAAATTCATCTTCAGAAACTCTGTCAGTAATTTGTTTTACTGCAACCTCAGCACCCCCCACCCACGGAAAGTACATAAGCGAAAAAATCAGAATCTTTTTCTTCTCCATATTGTTTATAACCAGGTGGCCCCCATTATTCGTCTACCCGAAGCATATTTTTGAGCTCGTCTTCGGGGATTTCGGTAACCGTTTGATTTTGTACTACTTCTTTTTGTTGTTTGGGAGCTTCTTGTTTTTTTGGTTGCGGCGGATTATCTGACACCTTTTGTGCTGTCTCTTCTTTTTGTGTATCGGGCATTTGTTTTGTTGCCTCTTCAAGTGCTTTTCTTAAGGC
>DFOW01000014.1:54232-66183 GCA_002376885.1 Patescibacteria group bacterium UBA3531
GGTTGTTTTTTAAGCGTTTTTAAAGAAACGGCCTCTTCAATACTTGTTGGTTTTTCTTCCACTGTTGCTATTCCAGTTCTTGCACGCTCTCTTTTCTTTCGTTTTTTTGCAGCTCCACTTGTTTTTGATGGGCCCTCTCGTTCTGTGTAACCACCATCATCGCCCCCTCCTGGCGCTGTTTGATACCATTCCAAAATCTCTTTTTCGACAATTTCTCGTGGACGAGCAAATTGTTTTTTAGAGGTTTCAATTACTTCCTCCTTAAACGAGGGGTGATTTGGTTTAAGGGGTGCAAGTGTCCGGGCTGAAAACGGCTGCGAATTCACTCCATCAATCATGAGACGAAGATAAATTTGTGCAAACCCTAAATTAACAATATCTTGTGCCATAAAGGTTGGTTCAAATTCTTTTTCCAAAACTTCTCCATCAAAGGATCCAACTCGAAAACTAATGAGTGTACCAACGTTTCCAAAAATCGCATCACGAACCTCTTCTGGCATTTGTGCAATGTATTGATGCGCCAAAACTAAATTGAGTTTGTACTTTCGCGACTCAGACAAAATATTGGCAAACGTTTTATTGGCAAACGATTGGAATTCGTCCACATAAAACTGAAACGCAGGCAACCGTCTCATTTCATCAGGAGTTGCATCGGCACGACTCATACCTGCCAAGTAAGCTTTTGTAATGAGCATTCCCCCCAACAAGTTTGAGTTAATCTCCCCTACCCGC
Organism: Patescibacteria group bacterium UBA3531; assembly: GCA_002376885.1. Lineage (GTDB taxonomy): Bacteria > Patescibacteriota > Minisyncoccia > Phycocordibacterales > UBA3531 > UBA3531. Next base: position 54,965 of record DFOW01000014.1, read on the forward strand.
CCCTTTGAAAGGTTAGCTATAAAAATCTTTTTTTCATCCATAAGTTGTCGAAAGTCAAAAGTAGACGTTGGTTGCCCTACAATGTTCCTGATAAGAGGGTTTGAAGTAAATTGCCCAATTTTGTTTTGGATTGCAGGACCAGCCTCTTGTGTGTATCTATCTGTATACTTTGCATATTCATCGACCCAAAAACTTTTTACGGTTGGGTCGCTAATATTATCGACAACCTTTTTTCGATAGTCTTTGTCAGAAAGCATTCGGTTTACTCCAAGAAGAGTGGATCCAGGATATTCAAGAAGTGCCAAAATAATATTTCCTAAAATGTATTCCATCCGCGCACTCCACACATCCGGCCAAATTTTTTCAAATGCAGCCAAAAGTCCGTTTGACACCAAGTGTCGTTTATCTTTCCCCACATCTTCCATCACATTAAATGAAATAGGGTTGTCCAAGTCGTGAGGAGAAAAGTACACGACGTCTTTGATTCTATGCTCTGGAACATAATCAAGGAGCGCCTCTGCTGCGCTTCCATGAGGGTCAATAAATGCCATGCCTTCTCCATTTTGAAGGTCTTGAAGCGCTAAGTTCTCAAGAAGCGTCGTTTTACCCATCCCTGTCTTTCCAATGACATAAATGTGGCGAGAACGATCTTTTGCTTTTATGCCGAATCTTTCTGATTTTCTATGGTCAGTTTCGGCAAAATAGGTGATTGTATTATCATCCATTGTTTTAATTGTAACGCTAAAGAGCGCTTGCGTTAACCAACATTACGGTGTCGTTGTGGTTCCAGTCTCTCTTTCTTTTACCGGCTCAACATAGTATGGCTTGAGGGCCCCTTTGGTGTAGCGATTTGAGGGGGCCCACAGCATCCATGAATCCACTCCTGCATCGTATCCAGCAGTAATCTGTGCCCGTACAAGCTCTGCTGTATAATCTGCCCCTAAATCAAAATCTTGATACCATGGCCGTAATTGTGCTGGAGTAGTACTTGCAAGAAGGGTTCGCTCGTGTGCACGGTCCATAGAATACTTAATAACTTCATAGGGGTGTGCTGCTGGGTTAGATAGACCAATAAAGTTTTTTGGGTAGTGAGACGGGTATACCATTGGTGCAATGTAATCAAAGTGTGGGAGTGCTCTCTCAAGCACTTGTCCAATGTTTAGGTCGTCGTAGTTCGTAGTTGTCATTCCAAAGATGTCGGCCGACGTTACAATACGATCGTCAAGATTCCTATCAAGATATCTAAAGAATCCTTCTACTACTTCTGCTTTTCCAAAATCTGGGTCAGCCAAAATTACTTCCTCACTTTTTGGATAATAAATATCAGTCATGTCTCCATCTGATGGAAACCGAATGTAATCAAAATTAATTTCATCAAATCCAAGATTGTAAGAACCTTCTGCAATAGCAATATGGTAATCCCATACTTCTTTGTTCCCTGGGTCAGTAAATGAGAGTCCTTTTCGGTCTTTCCATACGCTTTTGTCGCTTGCTTTTTGAACTGCCAAATCTGGTCGTAATTGTGCAAGGTATGGGTCTTGGAATACCGTTACTCGTCCAATTACATAGATTCCTTTTTTGTGGAGCTCTTCAATAAATTCTTTAATATCAGGAACTCTGTTTTCTATCATTCCATACTCTTCTATAAGAGGGCCTTCGATAGGAAACGCTATCTTCCCACTGTAATCTTTAATATCGATAATAATGGAGTTTAGTTCTGTTTCTTCTACTAAATCAACAAGGTCTTGTCTGAAGTCGGTTGTTCCTGCAACCCAACTTGTCATGTAAATTGCCCGAACATTCTCTGGAGTATCAATATGCGTTGGCACAAAAACTTCTTTTGTAGTTGTTGCCGCGCCTTGTGAATTTTGGGAATAGTTAAGGATGGCACGGTCATTTGTATTTGCATACACAAAAAAGAAAGCGCCAAGTGCGCCCGCTATCACAAGGAGTACAATGATGGTTTTAAACGATTGGCTTTTCATTCTCTGGACTTACTTCATTAACGTCTGCCTGTGTTTCGTTTTTTCCGTTTAAAAGCGTGTATGCAAAGAAAGCAATAAGTGCCCCAATTAAAACAAGGAGCCATTTATCAAAAAAATGCGGGAGGGGAAAATCAAAAAAGGCCAAAATAACCACTAAAAGCCCGAGTACAAAAATAACTGAAGGTGTCTTCATATGCAAAAATTGTAGCCTATTTAATGAGCTCCTTCAACCCGGTCAAATAGGGCTTTTGACCCTAATTTGAAAACAAATTATTTGACAGGGTCAACCACAACCACAAACTCTCCACGCGCCTTCTCTGGAAGGGTTTCGAGCGTCTGAAGAAGCTTTTCAGGTTTCCCCGAGAGCACTTCTTCATGGATTTTTGTAAGTTCACGAGCAAGGTGAACCGTTCTCTCTCCCATATGCTCATCGAGTGAGGTAAGTGTTTTTATAATCCTATGAGGGCTTTCGTAAAATACAACAGTTCGTTTTGATTCTTTTATTTCACCAAAGAGAGTTTCTCTTCCCTTTTTGTGGGGCAAAAATCCTAAAAATAAGAAGTCTGATGCTGGGACTCCTGCGATAGAAAGCGCCGCAGTAACAGCACTTGGACCCGGAATACTTACTACCTGAACCTGCGGCAGCGTTTTTTTAACTGTTGAAATAAGAACACTCCCTGGGTCACTTATGGTTGGCGTTCCCGCGTCAGAAACAAGCGCCACATTCTTCCCCTCTTCAAGATTTTCAATAATCTTATCAAGCTTTGCCAAACCACTTTGAGAATGATAACTCATGGTTGGAACCTCAATACCATAATGATCAAGCAATTTTTTAGTCACGCGTGTGTCTTCGCACAATACTAAATCGGCTGACTTTAATATTGCCAGCCCTCTTAGGGTAATGTCATCTAAATTCCCTATCGGTGTCCCTACTACGTATAGTGTTGCCATATCACGCTACCTTAACACACTCAATTCTCTAGTAAACGCTCCCCCACTTTATAAATGTCTCCTGCCCCAACCGTAATAACCACATCGTCATCGTCTGACCACTCCTTTAATTTTTCTACCATTTCATCGGGGGTCTCAACATAAATTGCTTTGTGTTCTTTTTTGTTTATTTCCTCTTCTATCATTTTGCTAGAAATTGTGTCGTCTTTCTTTTCACGGGCTGCATAAATAGGAGCAAGCATAACGCCGTCTGCATTAGATAATTCTTTTACAAAATCATCAAACAGTAGTTTTGTTCTTGAATATAAGTGTGGCTGAAACACTAAACTTACTTTTTTGTCTGGATACAAACTCTTAAAAGCTTCAATAACCGCAGCAACTTCTTGTGGATGATGTGCATAGTCATCATAAATAAGAGCGCCCTTTTTAGTCTCTCCTTTAAATTCTTGCCTTCGCCAGGTTCCTTTAAATGTTTTAATGTTTGCCTTCCCTTTCTCTTGAGTCACCCCAACAAGCATTGAGGCAGAGAGTGCTGCCTGTGCATTTTTAATATTGTGTTTACCAGGAACCGAAAGCTCTATATCTTCGCCCATTTCCGAATAATCAATAATTGTGGATGAAAGACCTTCCAGTATTGGCTTCACATTTTCATCGTTAGGATTACACACTAAATAGCCATCATTTGGAATACGTTCTGCAAATTTTCTGAATGATTTTTGAATATTCTCTAAACTTCCAAAATAATCCAAATGATCACTGTCTATATTGGTAATAACACCAATAAAAGGATGAAGATTGAGGAAAGAATCGCAGTATTCGCAGGCCTCAACCACCATAAGGTTACTTGCTCCTCCAATAAAGTTTTCTTTTTGATTGTTTAAAAAACTTCCCACCACAACGGTTGGGTCCATATTTTGACCCATTAAAACTTCTGCGATCATGGCAGTTGTTGTTGTTTTTCCGTGCGTACCGGCAACGGCAATCGTTTTTTTTGCACTTGTTAAAAGTCCTAGCGCTTCCGGATATGTTAGTAATGTTACCCCTCTTTTTTGTGCTTCAAGAAGTTCTGGATTATCTTTTGCTATTGCGATGGTGTATACCACAAGATCTGTATCGTCTTTTAGGTTTCTTGCGTCGTGACCTTCGTACACGGCGGCTCCCTCTCGTTCTAACTTTTCAGTCACAGGAGACCTTCCTGAATCAGAACCCGAGACATTTTTACCAAGCAAAAGAAGCATTCGTGCAATTGCAGAAATTCCAATCCCACCAATCCCAATAAAATGAATATTGTTAAATTGTTCTAACTTGATGTCTTCCATTGTTTGTATGTTTGGTAAACCTTTGTAGCGTTTGGACCAAGTTCTGGAACACTCTCACTATCAAACCATTTTGCTTCTTTTATCTCAATGTCATCTTTTTTAAAGTAGTCGGACTCCACTTCCTGTGTAAAAACATTTAAATGTACGTGTTTATATCCATCTTGAACATAAAAATCTCCAACAAATATTAAGTTGGGTGTATTTATATTTACCTCCTCCATTGCTTCTCTCTTGGCAGCATCTTTTGGATCTTCTTTTCTTTTAATTCCTCCTCCTGGGAATGTCCATCGCGCGCGACCATAGGTATGACGGACCAAAAGAACCTTGCCTTTGTGTGTTAGTACTGTTTTAGACCCATGTGTACGAGGACGCGTAAAAAACCAACTGGCTTTTTGAATTTTGAAAAGCATAGGGAGAATATAGTAGCCAAAAAACTTTTTCATAGTTTCACTATTGTACTCTAAAACGTCTTTCCCCACCCGCCCTCAAGTAACCTTGTCTCTTTATGATATTTATTGTAAAACTAGAGTAATGAACCGTTTTGCAATACAAGCATCGGCCTGGGCACTATCTGCCCTTTTATGGCTCTCTATTCCCCTTATTGTCTCTGCACAAAACCTTGGCTATTTTGGAAACATCCTTGTTCAATTGCGAGGATTATTTGCTCTACTCCTTCCACTTCTTGTGGGACTTGCGGTGGTTGTATTTGTTTGGGGAGTCATCCTTTACATTGGCTCAGGTGATAGCGAAGACAAACGAAGAGATGGGCGGAATCTTATGGTGTTTGGAATTATTGCGATATTTGTAATTGTCTCTATTTGGGGATTTGTTCGAATCCTTCAAACCCTAACGGGAGCAACTTCAAACGTTCCTCAAGTTCCTGCAATCCCTTAGCCTCAAAGACTCTTTACTCTTTTCATAAATTGATCCCCTCGATCAAATTCATTTTTAAATAGTCCAAAACTTGCTGCGCCCGGAGAAAGCAGTACTGTGTCTCCCCTTTCTGCGTGTGCATACGCGCAGGCAACGGCGTCTTTCATACTACTTACCTCAAACGTTGGGATGTTTATTTTCTTTAATTCTTTTTTGAGTTTTTTTGTTGCTTCCCCTTCAAAAAGAATAAGGGTCTTTGCGTGAGTTTTTATAACTTTTGCAAGATCTTTGTATTCTAGTTTTTTGTCAGCACCTCCTGCTATTAAAATCGTTTTCTTTTTAGGGAAGGTTTTAAGGGCACCTATCACCGCCTCTGGCATGGTTGCCGTTGTGTCGTTGTAATAGTTAACACCCTCAACGTTTTTAACAAATTCCAAGCGCCCAGGGACCCCCTTAAAGCTCTCAACTGCCTTTTTAATAGCTGATTGTTTAATTTTTAAAACGTTTGCTACCGCAATCGCATAAGCAATGTTTTCTCTATAATGATCTCCTTCTAAAACCTTCCATGTTTTTGGAAGTTTATTTTTTGAAACAATTATTTTTTTACTTTTTGTTTTTATCTTCTTTGCAACAGAAGTACCACACACGAGCACGTCACCTTTTGTTTGGTATTTATAAATATTTGCCTTGTCAGCAAAATAGCGTCTCATATTACCTTTGTAATAATTTAAATGGTCTCGCATAAAGTTGGTAAAGACTGCAATGTGCGGACTTACACGTGACTCTCCAAAACCTTGTAATTGCCATGAATCGAGTTCAAGCACAACAAAATCTCCTTTTTTTACCTTTTTTAAAAGTGGTAATGTTGCCACTCCTCTTACATTCCCCCCTAAATACACTCGTTTTTTTGCTTGTTTTAGAATTTCATATATAAGTTGCGTGGTCATTGATTTACCTTTTGTTCCGGTAATTCCGATGATAGTCACCCCCTCGGGAGCAAGCTTTGCAAACAGCGACGCATCCATTTCAACAGGAATTTTGTTCTTGTGTGCCTCATTTATATAGGGCGAATCAAGTGGTACGCCAGCCGCTTTTATAATAAGATCCTTGTTTTTAAAATCTTTTTTGTCGTGTTTCCCAAGAACATACCGTATAGTTTTGTATTTCTTTAATTGTTTGAGAGTAGAGGCAAGCTCTTTTTTTGACTTTAAGTCGGTCACCAAAACAGTGGCACCATTTTGTGCTAAAAACTTTGCCACGTTCAAACCCCTCCCAAGAAGGCCAAGGCCCATCATAGTTATGTTTTTATCCTTAAAGTAAGTCTTGTAACCTGTTGACATAGTCAATATAATCTATCATAATTAGCAAAGATTAGCCACGGAGGATCTCATGAAGATCTATCGAGTTGTGTTCCCTCTTCTCATCATCGCGATTGCTCTCTTTGCTGCGATCGGTGCGGGGGCGACAGTCTCCCCCTACGACAACCGAGGCAGTACCGAGGGGGAAGTGCTCGACACCCTGGATCAGTTCGACAGGCGTCTCAGGGAGGCAGAAGCGAACTGCCCCCTTTTGCGTGAGTGTGAAGAGCTCGACGCGATCAAGCAGGAGATTCGAGACTACTTCGATCGCCTGCGTGAGCAGAGGAAGCCATCTTCAACCGACCCCGAGTCTTAGATGACCGGGGTCGGAACTTTTTTATAGACAAAAGATTTAGAAACGAAGATCTCTTTCTTGAAACCGGTCAGGGTCAATAGTTCGTTCAAAACAGGTCTCCCCTTCTCCGTGTTCCCATGACTCGTCGAAGAAGAATTCATCAAAGAAGTATGGTCGTGCTTGTGATCGCAACTGGTCCCTGCTTTCTTTATTGAAGGTGGCACACAATTCAAATGTGAGTGGGCCAAGTGTATTGTACTTATAATCTTCTCCTGTTTGCGGGTCGGTTGGAATAGCAAAACTTTTAATAGGGTCTTTTGTTTCATCGAGATCGTTTGGTAGTCTGTCTTTGTCTTGCCAAAAGATTACAACCTGTGACTGAATACCAATAAGATCTTGTACTTTTTGCTCATCAAATCGGTACAGTCTTTGATCGGCTGGTGATCCGATAATAAAGAATCCAGCAACAATGATGGCAAGTACCACAATTCCATTTACCCAAGCAATCATATTTGCTTGTTTTACTTTTTCTTGCCAACGTCCCTTCAGGTCAAGGTAGTAATAAATAAACACATCACCCACCACCACAAGAATAGCGAGCACCTTCCATAAAAATCGTCCGGTGAGCTCTCCTCCCAAGAAGGTATTGATAAGGACAATAAGGTCAATCAAAATAGCAATGCTTCCGATAAAGAGCGTAATGTAGATTAACCATTTTCTAATCCAAAGATTTTCTTTTTCAGGGTGTCGTGCAAGATCTTTGTTAAGCCATCTGCTTAAAATTAAGTAGAGTGGGAAGATAACAATGAGTGACGCAATCGCAATTCTGATTCCTGCAGAATACCCTTGGAATGCAAATCGATAATCAAGGGCGTCCGGCAACAATACATTTATATACTGAAACAAGAGTGCCAAAAGACTAATCACACTCACATAGAGTGCAATCATGGTTCCCAAGTACAAAAAGAAGTCCTTAGGTGTTGTTTTTACGTGATTTTCCATATGCAGAAAGTGTACCAAATATATAACCCTTAGCAATTGATTTGTAAACGAATAATAAAAAAGCCCGCGTGGGAGCCGAGACAAGAACTGTCTCGGCTCCCTAGGCGACGAAAAGTCGTCCTACTCGGTGCAGCTGGTAGGACTCGAACGAACATAAAAGACCTATTAGCTGCACTAATTGACTATGTTCTTAATAATTAGTGCGAGTGCCAAGACTCGAACTTGGGACCTCGTCGTTATCAGCGACGCGCTCTAACCACCTGAGCTACACTCGCAACACCCTTAACACCTTAATGAGAAAGCTTTTATTGCCATCATTATCTCACGCTTTTTTTCAGTGCTGCTGACAAATATACTACAAGTACCATGACTTTGTGAACCCTCGTACGAAAAACTATTTTTTTTACGTTTACGTACTTGTATCTTGTAAAATTGGCCCAAAGGAATCTTCGTAACTTTCTGCCAGTACCGCGTCTCTTTTTTAATATTCATGGCTTCATACAAATGAAGCTGGATTCTAATTTTTTCTTTTGGGGTTTTTAAAAAACGTTGCAACCATTCAATAAAAAAAATGATGATAAATGGATCTGTGTTTGCAAGACCAATTCGAGCCCTGTTTTTTTTATCACCCTCCCCCAAATAAAGCATTAGCCCTGCAATGAAATAAGAATCGTTATTGATTCTCTTAAATTGTGCAAGATATTTTTTAAGTATTTTTTTGTCTACTGCCTCCTGTTTTCTTCGCATCGTATTGCGAAACCTTTCTCGAGACACCTCTCCTTTCTCCCAACCTTTTTTACGTAATTCTTTAATTTTTCTCTCACTGAGCGGATACTCTTTAAGCCAATAGCTTAAGGTGCTTTTTGAGACCCCAAGCTGTCTCTTAATTTCTGAATAGCTCAGTTCTTTTTTGACTCTTAAATCTATCGCTTTTTGTCGTAGTTTTGAGTTCATAAAATAATATCTACAGTAGATATTATACTTTAGTTCAATAAATGATTCAATCGTCAAAAATGGAAAAGGGCCCGCATGTGTGCGGGCCCTTGTAGGCAACCTGCAAGAGGCTACCCCGTTGCGCCCATGAGGGACGACTTAGAACGATCCTGCTTCGACCATCCACCGCGGAGCGACGTGTCGCTTCCGGAAGGATGGATCGAGATGTGCGTCCTGCCACTCACCCTCGCACGGGACCGTCACCTCGCCCTTGAGATCCATGCCGACGACGACTCCAACACACGGGGTGTCGGCAGACGTTTCGACGATAGGGTTCTCGGGCGACGGAGGCGGCTCGCAGGCGGCAAGCAGTACACACAGGATGGAAAGAGCGATGATCCGATTCACGACGTTCGTCTCCAGGGGGAGGTAAAACTCGGCCTCCAATATATCATATTTAAATTATTTTGTCAATACAAAAAAGCCCCTATTTAGGGGCTTTTTTGTGATCTTTATTTAAAATACTGATCGAACGTTATCTATTGTTTCCTGACTGGCTCCAAATGCACGCAGGAGATTTATTATCGAATCAATTTGGCCTAATGAAAGACCACTAGACCCAGATCCTTGCGTGACAGGAGTCACCCCCCCATAGATCTCGTTTAGTTTTATACGTGTTTGCGGACCAACTCGTCCGTATCCTGTCGTGTCTTGAGACCCTCCACACACCACACTATATTTACATTGAAACCTTTGTACCGCCTTTACTGTTAAATCTCCGTAATAACCACTTGTAATTTTTTCTGGGTACACATCCCCATCACCAGACAATGCTTCCTGCAAACGTTTTACATCATCACCACTTGAACCAATCCTAAGAGTTCTTTCAAATTTTTTCACAACAACAGGGGCTGGATCAAGAACTATTTCAGGCATTAAAACATTATCATTTTCTTGATTTTTTTCTGGCTCAGAAGAAGATGGTGTGGTTTCGGAGTCACCCCCTGTAAATGTAATCCTCTTTTTGTCTGTTACTCCATAATCTATAGTACCGTTTTCTGTCGCCCAAATCTTTAAATCATATACTCCAGGAACAAGAAAACTTTGAAATGGATCAGTTGTAAAGAAGGTCCATAAACCACCAAACAAACGTGCTTGTGAATTTGGTGTTGCCCCACCATATAAAATAATTTCATCACCTCCGTCCACTGGTTCAAGCGACACCCTCCAAATACCCATGGTCCCCTCCCCTACACTCCATCGTAAAGGAAGAGCATCTCCTGGATTAACAGTTACCCCATCCACGGGTGACGTTAATTTTGGCTCTACGGAAGAAATTGACGTACTCAACGTAAAATATGAATCTGAGTCATCAGACACAGTAACCCCCTGACCAGTACCAAAAACCCGTACAATGTATTGTGTCCTTAGATCTGTTGTCCTAATGTCCCAATCAAATTGCCCTGTGTTTGGCATGTTTCTAGCAATCCAAACAAGCTCTCCCCCCGTATAAGGCTTATAGCCAATAGAGACACTTGTAATATCAGGAGATGAGTCCCATGTAACAGCGTGTCTTTTGTTTCTGGTAAAGGTTTCTCCTCCGTTGGGCGAGGTGACCGTGAGAGTTTGCGCATGCGCAACCAAAGACGCCCCACCAAGAAGCATCACCGTAACCACTACCAAAAACAAGTAACTGAACAAACTGGTTTGCATACCTAGATTTTATCAATAATTTAAAAATTCAAAAACCCCACGCTGTGGGGTTTTTGTTATTTGGGTGGAAGTAGTATTTTTTCTTTTGTTCTGTTCTACCGGAGGTTTTACTTCCCTCCGGACGAAGAGCTCACTGTTATGGTACTAGAGCTATCACCGATGATCTTGCAAGCAAGACCGACCTAGTAACCCTTTGCAATGCAAAGAGGTTCTTTTTGGATATAATCCACGACCAGCTTCCGCTAGCCGTGCCTTGTTACGACTTAACCCTTGTTACCGAGTTTACCGTAACCCATAACAAGTACAGGCTTCGGGCACTCCCGGCTCCCTTGGCTTGACGGGCGGTGAGTACAAGGCTCGAGAACGTATTCACCGCAGTGTGGCTGACCTGCGATTACTAGCGATTCCAACTTCAAGAGGTCGAGTTTCAGACCTCTATCCGAACTTGGGCTACCTTTAAAGGATTGGCTCAGAGTTTCCTCGTCGCGACCCGTTGTAGTAGCCATTGTATCATGTGTGTCGCCCCAGACATCAAGGGACATGCTGACTTGGCGTCATCCTCGCTTCCTCTCCCAAAAAAGGAGTAGTCCCGCGTGACACTTGTAACACGCGGCAAGGGTTGCGTTCGTTACCCCACTTAAGGGAACAACTCAAGTCACGAACTGACGACAGCCATGCATCACCTGTCTAGCCGTCCGAAGAAAACCTATCTTTCGAAAGGTCGTCGTCTAGATGTCTAGTCTGGGTAAGGTTCTTCGCTTATTGACGAATTAAACCACATGATCCACCG